>JANTGM010000052.1 GCA_024762925.1 Kofleriaceae bacterium
TCCTTCCTTGCCCCAGCAAGGTCGTCCTTCGCGCCTTGTCAAAGAACGAGCTCCCGTCGCCAGGACATTTCTATTCCTCTGAGCCGCACACTAGTCGCTTCTCTAGGCAGGGCAGGGCGGCCTTGTGGTCGAGATCGGCGCAAGCGGTGGCGGCGAGTCCCAGACTTCGAACCTGCGTTGAGTTTTCAAGATAGGCTTGTGCGCCCTTGGCGTCCTCCTTGAGAAGCCACAAGGCGTAGTGCGCTCGAAGGGCAAACTCCTCACCAGCGTAGGTCTGACAGAGATAACCGCAGAACTCTTCGAGGGCGTTGAGTGGACCTGGGTACTCGAGCGCAACCAGCTGCACAGCGATTTCTGAGGCGGCCACGTTTAGCTCGAAGTCTTGCTTGGAGTCCGCCGCAAACTCCAACGCGCTGTAGAGAACGTCGGAAAAACTCTGGTCACCAAGTGCACCGATCGCTCGACTCAAAGCCCGAAAGGTTCGATCGCTCACCAAGTCCTCAGCGCCAGCCTCGATCGCCACGTCAAATGCTCCCCTAAGAAAAGCTCTGGCTCGCTGGCTGTGTTGATCCTGTTGCGCGAGATGTGCAACTCCGTAGAATGGGCACGGGTTGAAGTCCTCTTCGTACTCAGGAATCATGTCGGCCGCAGCTTGCAACACCAGCTCTGCTGATTGGGCATCGCCAAGTCGCGCGATCTGATCGAAGCGAATCTTGCCCTGGTCGCAAACGCTCAACTCCTTCGAGGCAAAAGTAGTCACGCAGATCCTTGCGGAGTGCGTCGTTCGTGCGGGCCGCTTCAATCGCCGCGCTCTCAGCATCCACCAGCGCCTGGCTAACGATGCCTTGGATTGACTCGAATTCGCCGTCGTTCCAACTGCCAGCCCTCTGCTTGTACTCATCGACAATGTCACCAAGTGCCTGGTTGAGGTCCGCTAGGAGCGCCAGTGGGTCGCTCGCCGCGTCGGATTCTCTCTGCATGCGAGTAGCGATTTCCGCGCGAAAGGCGACCAGATTCGTAAGCTCCATAACTCGACTGTACCTCCCATTCGAGAGCTGGTTCAGCCACAAGCAGCAGCACCGAAAGTGAGTATTCCCGTTATCGTTCAATAGCTTCGAAGCTCTTACAGGACCCTTACACAGGCAGCGAGATTTGGTGGCACACTTGAGCTGTGCGGATCTTGATCGTCGAGGACGAGGTGGCCCTCCGAGAAGGGCTGCGCGATTTGATGGTAGGAGATGGCCATCAGGTCAAGAGCGTTGGGGATGGAGCTGCCGCGCTGGAGCTGGGAATTCGAGAGCCTTTTGACGTCGTTCTTCTCGATTTGATGTTGCCCAAACTCAATGGCATCGAAGTGTGTCGGCGGCTTCGAGCAGCGCGTCCCAGCATGTCCATCCTGATGTTGACCGCACGCGGAGAGGAGGATGACAAGGTTGCTGGCCTGGGCGAAGGTGCTGATGACTATGTAACCAAGCCATTCGCAGCGCGAGAGCTTCTGGCGCGGGTGCGAGCACTAGGACGACGACATCTGGGGAATGAGGGGGCCGAAGTGATTCGCATCGGAGCTCTCACTCTCGATCTCGCGCAGTTGCAAGGTGACCGGGAAGGGGAGACCTTTCGACTCACCGCTCGGGAGGCTGGCATCATCCGCCTGCTCTACCGCAGTCGGCCCAACCCGGTTTCGCGGGCGGAATTACTCGAGGCTGTTTGGGGCTCTCGGGGTGATCTGGAGACGCGTGCTGTCGACATGGCGATCGCAACGCTGCGCAAGAAGATCGAAACGCTTGCGTCGCGCCCACAGATGCTGCTCACTATCAAAGGTGCTGGATACTGTTGGCGGGACTCGTGAGTCGCACAAAACTCGTCGCTTTGCTGGCCTCAGTCACGCTCGCGATGCTGCTCGGGAGTTGGTTCTCGTTGGGTTGGGAGAGCGCGTCATCCGAGGCCGAGCGACTAAGAAAAACACCGGCACGGGAAGCGCAACGGGAACTGAGTGAGGTGGCCATGGATCTAACGAGCACCCTGGACCGCCTCCGGAGCAAGGAGGACTCGCGCCCCTACTACCACTATCAGAATCTCTTTCACGATCCTCGCGGGCTGTCTGCTGGTGAATCGATCAATCCGTCACCACTTGCTCGTGAGACGGGCGACCCGCTGATCGCGGTGCACTTCCAAGTCGATGGCGCTGGTCGGCTGAGTATTCCGCCCATCAATGAAGAACTTCAGCAGTTTTCTGATGCATCGAAGCTGGTGGAGAATACGAAGCTTCTGCGCCAATTGCGTTCCGCCAAAGGTGAGCTGCTCGGTCCGGGAAAACTGGTCGCAGTCGCCGAGCCACGACAAAACAATGAACCACAAGTGCAGCAAGCCGTACCGATGCAGTCGCAGATGCAGGCACCAACGCAGCAAGCGCAGTTTAGCAATCAAGCCTTTGCACAGAACGCAGCCCCGAATGCGGTGTTCATGGAACTCGAGAGTAAGTCAGGAAAGAGGCCCAAGCCTACCAAGAAGGGCGGACTGCAGGCAGCAGAACAACCCATCGAGGTCTTGACTCACGGCTTCATCTGGAAGGCCGCTACGATCGACGAAGAAACCGAACTCGTTGCGATTCGCAGGGTGGAGACACCAGTCGGAAATCTTCGACAGGGATTTCTCATTGGAGCCAAGGAAGTTCGCGCATGGCTCGCTCAGCGCAGTGCAGTGTCCTCGAACCTCTCGCTCCTTCAAGATTCAAGCCGGTCGCAGCCGAGCGAGGTCTCGAATGAGAGTGTTCAGCGGGTCCCGGTGCCAGCCCTCGACAGTTGGTTCTTGGTGATGGACATTGGGACCGCGCAAGCTGCAGCCGATGCGAAAGCGGCGAGTTTACAGGCGGCGTTTCTCTGGCGTTTTGGGCCAACCACAGCAATCTCTGCTCTGCTCTTGGGCATGCTGATCATGACGGTTGCGCGAGCGGAACGATTGGCGCGAGAGCGCTCACAGTTTGCAGCTGCCGCGGCTCATGAGTTGCGCACGCCGCTCGCCGGGCTGCAGCTCTACGGTGATATGTTGGCCGATGGGCTTGGAGATCAATCTGCCAAGGAAAAATATGCTCGCCACATCTCAGACGAGGCACAGCGACTGGGGCGGGTGGTTTCCAACGTGCTCGGGCTTAGCCAGATGGAGCGCAGTGGCATCAGCTTGCACTGCAAAGAAGCCAGTCTCTCCGATGCCACTCGGCAAATCGTCGAGAGGATTCGCCCGCCGCTTGAAACTGCGGGAATGACGCTGGAGCTCGCAATCGAGCGTGACGTAGACGCGGTCTTCGATGAGGATGCGCTTTCTCGAATCCTCCAGAACTTGCTCGACAACGCCGAGAAGTATTCTCGGGAACAGGACGAACGGCAGGTGCGCGTTGCCGTCGAGAAGGGCTCTGGTTTGGCCTTGGTGCGAGTCGCCGACAGCGGCCCTGGCTTGAGTCGCCCAATGCGGCAACAGGTGTTCAAGCCGTTTCGGCGGCACGTTGACGAGGACGGTCCCGCTGGTCTCGGGCTCGGTCTGGCGCTAGCACGGGCGCTTGCCCGACAGCAGGATGGCGACCTTCGTCTCGAAGATAGCCTGCTTGGAGGCATTTGCTTCGTGCTCGAATTGCCTGCTGCGACTTGAGAAGCTTGTCGTGGCGCAGCTTGTCGTGGCCGGTGCCCCAATCCGTAAGGAGATTTCTTACACACTCTTTACACAGCGGATTCCCTACGCAAGGCCTTACCTTACCCTTACACGCGGTTTTACGGATCACGCGTATTACTAGAATATGCGAATCGCCAACAAGACAATCACCCGCCCCCAAACCCTCGCCCTTCTGTGTCTGGCCGCCCTGGGCTGCAGTTCCGCAACGGCTGATAGCAAGGTTGAGGCACAAGCTCCAGCGAGCGTCGAACTCACGGCACCCCAGTTGCGTGCCCTCGGCCCCCAAGGCCTCAAGACTGCTCTTGCCAAATACGATCAACTTCCCACTGGCCCCGCCAAAGAAGAGCAAGCTCGAATCGTCGATTCGGTGGCAGGACAGCGCTATGCAACCAGCTCGCGATTGTATTGGTACACCGATCTTGAACGAGCTAAGGCCGCCGCAAAGAAGACCAACACACCAATTCTCTCGCTTCGCATGCTCGGTCGGCTCGACGAGGACTTCTCGTGTGCCAATAGCCGCCTTTTCCGAACGGTGCTGTATTCGAACGCCGCTGTGAGTAGCTACTTGCGGGAGAACTTCACATTGCATTGGAGTAGCGAGCGGCCCGTTCCCAAGGTCACAGTGGCCTTTGGTGGCGGTCGCGTTCTCAAGAGCACCATTGCAGGCAACTCCGCACATTACTTACTCACAAACGACGGTACACCTGTGGATGTGCTCCCGGGGCTGTTCTCACCTAAAGCGTTTGTCGACACGCTTGAGCCGAGTCGTCGCTTCGCAAACTCATTGAAGCGTGGCGATTCTATGGCGCGGCGCATTCGAGAGCACCACGAAACTCTTTCGCGCAGGGGAGCCAAGGAGTTTGAGCGTCTTCCAGTGGCGCAGCGCTCGGCGCTCACTCCGTATCGAGTACGAGCCGTGGGCAGGGAATTGCTTGGTGCAGAAATGCTGACCGTCACCAAGAGTATGATTGAGATGCCAATAGCGAAGTCACTCTCGGCAGGGGACACCGAGGTGTTGGATGCGAGCGCAGTGCTTCGAGCGGTGACGAGCACTGAGCCTCTGGACGAAAACAGCCGTGAGCTCATCATCGCGATGGGGCCGACCGATTGGGGCACTGAACCTGCAAAGCTCAAAGGCAGCGCACTTGCCATGATGTTCGCCGAACTCGAACGTCAGGTCGCAGGGGATACGCTCATCAATCGGCACGGATTGTATTCCCTGATCCACGCGCTTTTCATCCAAGACGCAAGTCGCAACTTTGAAACGCTAAACAGTCTAATCTACTCGGACATCTTCGTGACACCAGCGAGTGACCCTTGGTTGGGTATGGGACGAGAGCAGGGATTCACAGGCTTGCCTCGAGATGGCCTGCCAACGCAGTAGCGCCCCAAAACGCGAATTTCGCCGCAGTGTCGCATGTAACTTCGGCATGGGTCGGGCGTAGGATTGTGGCAATGCGAAGCCAGGTCCTCTTGGGAGTTACATTCCTACTTGCTGTAGTAGGGTGCTCGTCACCGCAAAAGAAACGCGCGAATGTCATTCCAGACGACGTTGCCTATTTCGCGGGAGGTTGCTTTTGGGGAGTGGAATATTTCTTAGAAGAGATGCCCGGTGTAGCTTCGGTTGAATCGGGCTATGCGGGGGGCACAATAGAATCTCCCACGTACCAAGATGTGATCACGAAGGGAACGGGACACCTCGAGGTTGTCCGCGTGCGGTTCGATTCAAAACAGATTCGCTTCAAGGCAATTGCCAAGCGCTTCTTCGAAATTCACGATCCAACGCAGACCGACGGGCAGGGACCCGACATCGGGGCGCAGTATCTCTCGGCGATCTTCTACACCAATGCGAAGCAGAAGGCCGATGCCGAGTCACTCATTGCGCAGCTCTCCAGCCGCGGCTACAAGGTGGCTACCGAGCTGCGACGCTTTGAAAAATTTTGGCCAGCTGAGGACTACCACCAGGACTACTACGCAAGAAGTGGCAAAGAACCCTACTGCCACGGTCGAGTGAAGCGATTCGGTGACTAAGCCTCGGGCACCGTCGTAAGGCACACTGGTCGAGCCGAGCTTCCCCTGTTTGCTTCGGTACTACTGAGTTCTCTTGTTGAAGAAGTCATTGAGCAAGGTGGTAAAACTCGTAGGTGGCTCTGGGGCGGCATCACTTGGGCTCGCAACTCTCTCTAGTACTTGTCGGAGTTCGTCCTTGTCGAACCAGACACCGTGGTTGTGGGGCTCACAATAGTCGACAGGAATACCCAGCAGTTGGGTGCGTTCCATCGAACCCCGACAATTGGGACAGATGATGGTTCGCCCCGTATGCGAGCCCTTGGGCGCCCAAACAAACCCAGGGGCGATGTCCTCAATGAATCTCGCGAGTACATCCCACTCCATCCAGATTCCAATGCACTTGCTGCAGCGCTGGTAGGAGTACTCATCGGTACGTAGGTTGGTGAACGAGCCGCCACACTTTGGACAGCCACCTCGTTGGCGATAGGGCATGGGAAGAGTGTACGCGATTGTTGTTGCATCAAGAGTAAGGCAACGTTCGAAGGAGTTTCAGTAGAACTCTTAGAAGAGTCCTCCCAAAGACAATGCGATCTCTAACAGCGCTGAGAGGGTCTGTTGTCGCTGTGATCTCCCATTTGCGAAAGGAGATCGGCGGCTGTGCGCCGGGGCCATCGTTGGTGCCCTGGGTGTCCCCACTGTGTTCTCGAGGGGCCTTGAAAGGGGCCTAGGGACACTAGCTAGCAAGCGTTCTCCTCCTAGATCCTTGAATTAATGTAGCTTGCTGACTGGCACGTGTGCTGCATTGAGAGAGGGCACCTACGTTTCCCTGTCCACCGACGCGGACGATGAAAGAGCTTCAAAAGACTATGATGAACACCAAGACGATTCTAAACCCACTCCTCCTCTTGATCGGGCTTTCTCTCGGAGGCGCGGCTTGCGGCTCTGAAATTGGCGCTAGTGGCGACAACGCATTCTTGAGCATTCAAGGAAGCAGCTCAGAGTCAATGGAGCCCGGCTTTCAACGCGACCTGGTGGTCAAGTATCACGATGCTACGGGAGCTCCGCTTGCTGGCGAAGTGACATTTGACATTGAAGGCTCGACAGGGGGTGCGAGCATCAGTCTCGACCTTGGAGCAACCGACGCTCAGGGCAACGCGGGCTTCACATTGTTCGCAGGCCAGGACGTTGCAACATTCAAAATCGTGGCAAGCGCCGCGGATGCTGCACCCGTCGAATGGAACATCACCATTGAAGAAGGCCAAGTTGACGAAGACATGGATATTCGGGGCACCTACAACGTTGAGAGTACGTTCGATGTTGCCAATGGTCTCCCTGGCACGGTTGGTGAGGTTGTCAACATCATCGTCGACATGACGGATGATCCGTTTGACCCTGCTACATACCTAATCGACACCTTCGACAATGGTGGAAACATCAGCAGCTTCCGCCCACTCGTTGACCAAGTTGTCTTTGATCTCATCGATGACAACGCTCCTGGGTTCATCAACGACTTGATACAACTGGGAACCGACTTTGGTGATGTTGTTAAGAACTTTGGTGTTGTCTCAACCATCGAAATCTCTGGTGACAGCATTGATGGAAGTGGCATGAAGGCCGTGCACACGGTTACTGCCTACCAATTTAATCTTGATGGTGAGACCCACATTTTCACCATGGATGATCTCAACGTTGACGAAGAGGTTGTCTCTGACATTGGAGTCACGTACGACAACATGACTGGTGTTGTTCTCTTCGAATCTCATGAAGTACCGCTTCGCTATGGAGCCTTCCTTGTCCTTGCACTAGAAGAAATCATCATTCCTCGCCTCGACCCTGACGCTCGTAGCCTCAACCAGTACCTTTTTGGACTTGTCGATTGCACAGCTGTTGGGCAGGCAATCTTCGACCAGGTGGATATCTTCGACCCAGACAACTGGAAGAACGCCTGTGAGGTTGCTGTTGAGGGGGTTGCGAGCATCATTATCGAAGAACTCCGAGATATCGACCAGGTTGGCCAAGTGAAGCTGGTCATTGACGGCAAAGCGCGCATGCGTGACCCAAGTGGCGATGGCCTTGCCGACGAAATGACTCGTGGCAACTGGGCCGGCACCATGGACTACCTCGGGACCGCAGGACCGCTCGCTGAGGGGGCGAATCCCTTTAGCGGCACCCGCGCCAACTGATACTGGGCTGCCCAACATGCAAAGAACCACCGGGAATTTCTCGGTGGTTTTTTTGTGTCTCCGGCGATCCACTCTGTGGTTGATGGAGATATCCAGTCTCTTTCAAACAAAACCGGCGAATGTAGCCTATACTCATACTCTATGGAGGTCGTAGCCTACTCCATCGTTGCAACTACCCTCGGTTTGGTGGTGACTCGCCCACAAGTCACATCGAGCTTTCGTATCACTCCAGCGATGGCTGCCTTTGCTGGCGTTTTCGGGATGCTCTTGCTGGGCATCGTTCGGCTGGAGCATTGGGAACGTGCCGCCAGCAATCTGTGGAGCCCGTTTGTCGCCATCGCAGCAATCATGGTGATGACCGATGTGGCAATGCGAGTGGGGTTGCTCGACTGGTGGGCGTCCCAAGTGGAAGCTCGCGCGCACACAGCCAGCCACATGTTCTCGTTGGTCTTTGTGCTCGGTGTGCTCACCTCGGCAATTCTGAACAACGATGCTGCGATCCTGTTGCTCACTCCCCTTGTCGTTGGGCTTGTTCGACGACGTTTTCCCGGCCACCCCCAGATGGTTGTGCCGTTTGCGTTCGCTGTTTTCATCTCTGCTGGAGTTGCCGCATTTCCCGTCTCAAACCCCATGAACATGGTTGTCGCTGAGTTCACTGGAGTTGGCTTCAACGAATATGCGTTTCACATGGTCCCGATTGCACTTGCTGGCTGGATTCTCGGCTTTGTGATTCTGCGACGTCTCTTTCGCAAGGAGCTCAAGACGGAGCTCACTGCCACCGAGGAGAGCGCCCGACCTGCCACACCTGGACAGCGACTGATGATGCTGCTTCTTGGTGGAGTTCTGATTGCCTACTCGGTCATCGGATACATTGGCGGGCCAGTGTGGGCGGTCGCGTGCTGTGGTGCGCTTCTCGCGCTTATCTTGGCTCGAGGCCACACTCAGTACAGTCCGTTGCAGATCGCTTCGCAGGGGGTGTCATGGGAGACCTTGGCCTTCCTAATGGGTGTCTTGATTCTCTCCATGGGCCTCTTCGAGGTCGGCCTGGTTGACCGTCTCACAGGCCTCTATGCGGATGCGGGGATTGCGGTCGTGGGAGGCACTTCAGCGCTCGGCTCGGCTATTCTCAACAATCATCCCATGTCGCACATCAACATGATGGCCTTGGCCGAGACATCAGCGGACACCCGAAGTGTCTTGGCGGCCCTCATTGGCGGCGACCTTGGCCCTCGGCTTCTACCTATGGGCTCCTTGGCCGGCCTTCTGTGGCTAGAAATGCTTCGTCGCCAGGATATCGAGATAGGTCTAGGACTGTTCGTCAAGATCGGCATCATTGTGACGCTGCCAACCCTGGCGACGTCACTCGCGATTCTTTCACTTTTTTAGGAATCGCTTCTCGTGCTGAGGGGCAACATGCTCGAGTATTCGACTAAGTGTTGTTCTTAAGTCGGCCATTCGCCGAACACCCACAATGTCAGCCAGTTCTTGCTCCATGGTCGTTAGCAGGTCAAGCCCTCTCAGCATGCCGGTGCGCCCAGACTTGGTGAACTGCACCAGCTTTGCGCGGCCATCTGTTGGGTCAGGAACTCGTCGCACAATTTTGAGCTGCTCCAAATCCTCAACGAGTTGAGCTACCGCCTGTTTGGAGATTTGCATCTCCTCGGCGAGAGACGTGATTCGACTTCCCTTGAGCGATAGATGGGGAAAGATCGCCATGTGCGATGGACGCAGCTTCTGTCCCCAGCGTTGCTCTTGATTGCTTCTCTCAATGGCCTGTGCGTTGAGGAGCCGAGCAACCTTGAAGAGTACTTGCAGTGTGCTCTTCGCCTTGCGCTCTTCGAGAGTCGTCTTGAAGTCGTTCATGCACATAGTAAAGCTTGCTTGACTATATTGGTCAACTGTGCTTGACTAAAAGTATGAGCAGGCATATCACGAAGATTGCAGAAGACATCTGGGCGGTGGAAGGGCAGGTCAGTCTCATGCCGGGGGTTAAGTTGCCGGCACGGGCGACGATTGTTCGTCTCTCTGATGGAGGTCTTATGGTGCACAGTCCGCTCTCGTTTTGTGACGAGACAGCCGCAGCAATTGGAGAGCTCGGCGAAGTCAGCACGTTGCTGGGGCCAAATCTCTTTCACCATCTGTACCTGGGAAAGGCACAGGAGCAATTCCCGGATGCGAAGACGGTCTGTGGGGCTAGCATGGCGAGCAAGCGAGCGTCTCTGAGAATTGATGAGACCTTTGGAGAGCGGCTGCCCGGAGCTCTAAGCGATGACTTTGAACATGTCATGATCGGAGGCGCTCCTAAGTTTGATGAGTTGGTGCTCTTTCATCGTGCGTCGAGAACGTTGATCGTTGCTGACTATTTCTTCAACATTCATGACACCAAGGGGCTGCTCTCTCCACTGATCTTGAAGATGACCGGGACCCACAAGAAGGCTACCCAAAGCACGTTATGGCGCAGGGTGACGAAAGACCGAGAAGCAATGGCTAACAGTGCTCGTGCCGTGCTTGCTCTCGACTATCAACGGGTCATTATGTGCCACGGCGATGTCGTTGAGGATGGACGAGAGTTCACGACGGCTTCCCTCGATTGGTTGCTGCAGAACTAGGACATCAAAAGTGCTAGCCAGTCTGAGGGCTTGCCACGATCAGCAGATGGTCAGTTTCGGTTTCGTGGCGTCTTGCGACGAGCTCCTGGTAGTCCACAACAAAACCCGCATTCTCGACTTCGTGAGAAATCGCGCCCGCTTCACCAAAGTAGCGTGTGCTAATTCCATCGACGAGCTGGCATCGCGTCTCTGGGTCGTAGCATCCGCCCATGGGAACACGGCTTGCGTCTCCGGCCATGGTGAGGATGAGCATCTTGCCCGCTGGCCTCAATACGCGTCTCGCCTCCTGAAAGAATCGCACGCGGTCTTGCCCAATGATGCAGTGAAGACAGTGACCATCGAGGACCAGGTCGAAGGTGTCTTCCGGCCAGATGTCCAGATTCAGAACATTTCCGATTCGAAAGTCCATGGCAAGCCCAAGGGCGGCGGCTCGCTCTCTCGCCCATGTTATGGCGGTGCCCGATATGTCCAAGCCATGCGCTTTCCAACCCGTTTGCGCGAAGTAGCTGGTTAGGTTGCCCGCTCCGCACCCAAGTTCGAGCATGGCACCAGCTGGCTGCGGGTCGCACTTCGAGAGTAGGTGTTTGATAGCCTCGATGTTCTCATGAGTGACCGCATCGGTATCCCAGCCACTTGCCCCGCGTTCGCGTCGCCGAACATAGAGGTCTTCGTGGCCTGGGTAGTTCGTTGTTGCAGTTTTCTTCATCCAAGAACTCTTTGCATGGGGCTCTCGCGCAAATGGATTTGATTGGATCGTGATCGTCTTGCCATCAAGCTCGATGACAAAGGACGTGCCAGAGCTTCTGGCAGTTGGACTGAGGCGATGGCCGCTTCCATGGAGACCTTGCTAATCTTGGGCTGGGGCTTGGGCGTCTTGGGTAGAGCGGTGTCTTGGTCGTCTTTTGTGTAGCAAGAGGTAGGAGGAGGGCGAGTAGGCTGAGCTTGCGCATGAGGCATGTTGCCAGCAGTAGTGTAGCTGTCTCTCACAGGGTTGGGGGCGATTTCCCCCTGCTATGAGGGGGCAGGTCTCAGAGATGCCAGCGCGAAACAATGTAGGTGAGTGCGTTTTGGGGTACTTCGGCCAATGGCACAAGTCGTGCTCTGCTTCGAAGCATATGATGCCAGCGAGCTATGAAGTGTGTCTACTCACCTCACCAGTCCGCAACGTAATGTCACGGCTTCGCAAGATGGTGAGTCCGCTGTATCGCCTACATCACAAGACATTGGACTGCGTTGAGCTACACTATAGCGAAGAGCGGGATGCCTTGCTGCTTCGTCTTTGCTTCTCAGAGTTACACCTAGGCCGGGACCGCCAACGAGAACTGGTGCAATGTCTGGCCGAGAGCGGCTTTGAGGTGTTGGAGTCGAGTGAAATCACTGCAAGTGAAAAGCCACGGTTTGAGCAGCTACTCCGCGACCAGTATGAAGTGAGAATTCAGCAGTACCCGTCGCCAGAGTCCCCCTCGGTGATTTCAAAGCTGCTCGACTCGCTGGCGGCTCAACTGGAGCCACCAGCGATTCCTTCGCCTGAACCAAGGCCAGACGTTGTTCACGCCCCACGAGTAGCTCCCATGCCGTCAGAGCGCGAACCTGTTCACGCGGCGCCACGAACAACTTGTGTTGCGATGCCAAGAGGCGTTCAGCGGCTTCCAACTGTGGACGCTCTTGAGCATATCATCGCCGAAATTCCCATGTTTGAAATAGACGTTGAGGGATCGAAAGATGCGATCGAGCTTGTGAGTGAAGACGAACGCGCATCGACCCTCTTGGACGATGAGCCGAGCATGGATTTGGATGAGGCAAGCGATGCCGAGGCGAGCGATGCCGAAGATGCCCTGCCACTTCGCATGGAGACCTTTGGTCCTCTCGACGATATGATTGCCAAGCTTCCGCGGGCAAAAACGCAGGAATCGCTGGATTCGATACTCGACAAACTCTGGCCCTAGCAACTGCTTCCCCCATCGCTTAGAAGCGCATCGGGCTTGGCCGGGCGAGATACGCTGGGCGCTACGTTGCCAGGATGGTTGCCAGCTTGGGCAGCGACTCGCCAAGGGGAGCACTCCACACGATCGTGGCCTCGTTGGCTCCACGCGACTCACCCATGTTGATTAGCACGACGGGCTTTCCGTCGTGTGTCGCTCGCCGAACAAAGCGATAGCCTGAGTAGACTGCAAGGGAACTGCCAACTACTAAGAGTACTTCGCAGTCCTCGTAGAGGGCCCAAGCGTCGGCTACGACGTCACCAGGAACGCTCTCGCCAAAGAAAACAACGTTGGGCTTGAGCACACCATCACAGGCACGGCACTGTGGAACTTGGAATGAGGAAATGCGCGGGTCTTCGACGTCTGCATCACCGTCGGGTGCAAGTGGCGCGTGGCTCGTGTCCCAGTGGGGATTGGCTTCGAGCAAGTGCTCCTGCATGGTGTCGCGCGGGAGAATGGCTTCACACCTAAGACAGCGAACCTCTGCAAGTGCCCCGTGAAGCTCTACAACCCGCTGTGAGCCAGCAGTACTATGCAGGCGGTCGACATTCTGTGTGATAAGGCCTAGCAGCGCACCAGCAGTCTCGAGTTGCACTAGGGCGTGATGTGCCGCATTGGGTTGCTTGGCGCGAAACGTTGGCCAGCCAATTGTGCTTCGGGCCCAATAGCGTTGGCGATGACTCGGGCTGTCAATGAACTGTCGAAACTGCACGGGACTTCGAGTGCGGGCTCGGCTGCCCGGGCCTCGATAATCGGGAATGCCCGAGTCGGTGCTGATGCCTGCGCCTGACAACACTGCGACCCGGCGCCCCTGCAAGAGTGTGGAGATTTCTTGGAGCTTGGTCACCAGCGTAACGATGCCACAATTCCAAGACGTCGCCTGTAACGAGGAGCGAAAAGCAGCTACAGGGACACTGGCAGCTGGTAGTTGCCGTTTTCGTCGCGTGCCATCATGTGCACGGCAACAACTGCTTCAGGGTTGAGCGGCCCGTATAGATGGGGAAAACGCTGACCATCTGCCTCTTCATAGCGGATTTCTGCCTGCAATCGCGCAGCAGCAACCTCGATGAGAATCAGGTTGTGTGTGTGATGGAAGAAACGCTTCACGGTTCCCAGGACTTGCTCCCTGGTGCTCAAATGGATGAATCCCTCGCGCTCCAAGCTCGCTGGGGCGTAGGGCGCGTCGTGAATCCACGGACCGTTTTCCACAAGATGGTAGATCGTGTCGTGCCTGACCATGAGCAATGCTATCAAGAGTGGGGTTTGAGACGATTCGGCTTTTGCCGGTCGATTTCATGAGAGAATGCGTCAAGCTATGCCAAGTCAACCCCAGCCATCTGAGCGACAGAATCGACTTCTGCCCGACTCTGAACGGTGGCCACTTGACGAGGGCAAACCCGTCATTGAACTCATCGATGTGCACAAGGCTTTCGGGGCGAACAAAGTGCTCAATGGGCTGAGCTTGCGGATCGTGCCAGGCAAGACAACCGTCATCGTCGGGCGAAGTGGTTCCGGGAAGTCGGTGTTGTTGAAGCTGATGATGGGCCTATTGCGTCCAGATTCGGGACAGGTCATCATGTTTGGCCGAGACGTCACCGAAGTCTCGGCCATGGAGCTAATCACGCTACGGAAGCGCATGAGCATGCTCTTCCAAAACTACGCACTCCTCGATTCGCTCTCGGTGGAAGACAACATTGGCTTCACGCTGCTTGAGAATACGCGGATGCCTCGCAAGGAGGTCATGGGGCTGGTGGAGGAGCTTCTCGAGCTTTTAGGGCTTGCGGGCTTTGGAGCTGCATTGCCGGCAGAACTCTCCGGTGGCATGCGCAAGCGAGTGAGCTTGGCAAGAGCGCTCATTGCAAACCCCGAGGTTGTGCTCTTCGACGAGCCCACAACTGGTCTGGATCCAATCATGATCGAGAAGGTCGACGAGATGATACTGCTCGCAAAGAAGAGCTACCAAATCACATCGGCCATTGTCAGCCACGACATGGCAAGCACAAAGCGACTTGCCGATCGAGTTGCCTTCTTGCACGACGGTACGATTATTTCTGAGGGCACATATCAGGAGTTTGTCACCAGCCAGTTGCCGCCCATTGTGGCATTCCACGAGGGAGCACGGACCTCGCGTCTCACCCGAGATTCTGCCGGGGACGTTGACACCCAACCGGAAGAAGATGTGACACCGCAAGAAACCGCCATCGTTGAGTTGGTTGACCTGCACAAGACCTTTGGCACCCATCAAGTGCTCAAGGGAGTCGATCTTAAGATCTATCCTGGAAAGATTACCGTGCTCATTGGAGGGAGTGGCTCGGGCAAGTCGGTAATCGTGAAGCACATCATGGGGCTCTTCAAGCCAACCTCGGGTGAGGTGCGCGTGTTTGGACAAGACATCGTCCCGCTAGGCGATCGAGCGCTGGATGAGATTCGTGGCCGATTTGGAATGCTGTTCCAGCACGCAGCCTTGCTCGATTGGCTCACAGTTGCAGGAAATGTCGCTTTTCCCCTCGTGGAACGCACCCAAATGCCCAGGAAGGAGATTCGTGATCGGGTTGATGACATGCTGCAACGTCTGCATATTGCTGAGTTGCGGGACCGCATGCCTGGGGAAATTTCTGAGGGGCAGAAGAAACGCGCAGGACTGGCACGTGCCCTGATTATGAGGCCCGAGATCATGATCTATGATGAGCCGACGACCGGCCAGGACCCACTTCGAACTCGGGATGTGGATGACATGATTCACCAGGTGCAGGAGGAGTTCGACATCACGAGCATCGTCATCAGTCACGATATGGCTTCAACATTTCGCGTCGCGGATACCGTTGCGCTACTTCACAACGGCGAGATTGCTGCGTATGGTTCTCCGGATGAAGTTCGCAACGCGCAAGACGACTACGTTCAGCGCTTCATCTACGCGGGCCAGGTCTAGCACGATACCCGCACGATCCTGTTGTGATGCCTGGCCATCGCTACGTTCGGTTCCGGGGCTGTGGTGTGAGGCCTAGCCAAATACGAGCATGCACTGACGACTTAGGGCGAGGGCTTGACCTGTGGGCGAACGCAGCACGCTCGACTGATTGTTGTAGCCGCCTTCGGCGGAGATGAGCTTAGTGTGTAGATGCCAGTGCTGCATGCCAGTAGCTGGCTCGGGCATGGCAAGGAACTCCATCATCCAACTGAGCGTGCTACCAAATGTTGGGGTTCGAAGCTGTGACATTGCAAGAGGCGGAACGACATCGGCGAATACAATCAAGTGCTCTTCCGTAACCGGGCCCGTGTCGCGCAAGTCGAGCTCGTAGATGGAAGCGAGGGTCTCCACACCGCTAAACGGCATGCCACCCTTGTGGAGGCGCATCGAGAAGTGCTGCGTGAAATTGGGAGTGACTCCAGGTAAGAAAGGAAAGGTCGTTGATGGGGAATCTCCGAGTTGTTCTGATGGCACTTTGACTTGAATCTCGGAGGTGCGTGACTTCCCAAAGACACCCAGTACCTGGGTGGTGAGTTCTCCTTCGCGAAAGAGCTTGGCCTCGACCTGCACGGTATTCTTGCCCTCGCGAAGAATCTGCGATTCTACCCGCACGATGCCAGAGAGCGGGGCGATGAAGTTGGTTTGAAGGCTGCGGATTGGAATTGATGGCACTAGCGTACGCATCGCACGCAAGGCCAATGCGGCTTGAAGGCCCCCGTAAATGCTTCGTCCCTGCATCCAATCTGAAGGCAGCGGGGTAGTGAGTGTGCCTTGGGCGACGCTGGCGTTGGCGAGAAGTGTGGAAAGCTGCGTTGTCATGACAGATGGGATTTCGCTTGTGGAGTCGCCCAGGTGACTGCCCGCCCATCTCTTCCGTAGGTCAAGTCATCGAATACCTCTTGCTCGCTGAGTTCGATTTCGAAGTGGGGTACGAGTTCAAGGGCTTCGGCGAGCTTCTCGAAGGCTTTGTCAAATGCGTCTGTCATGGTTTTCTCCTTGCTGTAGATAATACGAACGTTCGTGCTAATCTGGCGGTGCGAGATACGTGGGGCTTGGCGTGGAAGCGCTCAGTCCCCGCCGAGGATGCGATGACACGCATCCCGGGCTTTGGAACGTGCGTGGCGGTCACCCAAGAGCCTCTTGTAGAGGTGGTAGGACATCATGATGCCGTAGAGTTCGAAGGCTATCTGCTCTGGCGAGGGCGCCTCAGGCAAGTGGCCTTCCTCGATCGCTATGCGAGCGGCAGTCGCCAGGGTTGCAATCCAGTCCTTTTGCGTCTTCACAAGGGTGTCGCGAAGCGGGCCCGGCTTGTCATCGAGTTCCACTGCTGCACCGACAAATATGCAACCACCAGGCAGGCGTCCAGAGCTGGCCCATCGAAGCCAATTGTCAAACATCGCTTGCAGCCTGGGAATGCCACGGGGCTTTTTTAAGGCTGGGCGAACGACGCTTGCGACGAACTCGTTAGAGGCGCGCTCTAAGACTTCTTCTTGCAGGGCGTTCTTTGAGTCAAAGTGCGCAAAGAGGCCGCTCTTGGAGAGGCCAACACTTTTCGCTAGCCTCCCGATGCTGATGGCTCCAAGCCCTTCAACACTGACAAGTTTAAGCGCAGATTCCAGAATCAGTGACTTGGTCTGGGCTCCCTTCACATGCCTAAAATAGCACGAACGTTCGTATTTTACGAGCGAGCGAGGCGTGTTCTAAGTCTATGAAAACACTCACCTGTCTCTGCGGTGGAGTCAAGCGTGCAAGTGCCTTTGGCAGTTTAACGGGTTGGATGGGGGCTTTGCTGCTCGATCTCTGAGCAATGAGGATGCCGGGCAAGACAAGGACGGTTGTGAATCCACCACTACGAAGTTGCAAAGGTTGCGAAGAGCGCATCACCCCTCAGTACCCCACGGGGGTGCGAGTGCATGGCGTATTCTCTGGCATTAACACGCCCACCACCGCCACTTTGTCTATAGCGCGAACTCAAGTGCGGCCCGCGTTGACCAGAGCAAGTCCCAGTTGACGGTCGGCGCACTGTCGCTGCCTTCCTCGTCAGAACGGGTGTTCACGAAGTGAAAGCTTGCTCCGCCCACACTAATGCTGGGGCGGAAGTAGATGGTTGGTGGACCATCATAGAGGACAAAGCGAAAGCCAGCATGTGCGTTGCCTTGGAGATAGCCAATCAGCCAGTCGTCGGGTGCGACGTCATTGAGCCGGAAGTCGCGGGTGAGCGCGACTTCGCCAAGACCCACTTGAAAATCGATGTTGGCAAAGAACCGGCGAGCGCCACCGCCCAGTTTGCCACCAAAGGCTAGGCCCGCGCCGCGAAAGTGTCCGTCGAATAGGTATTCTTCTAAGGTGTCTCCGTCAATCGTGACCTGGTATGGCTTGCGATAGGAGAGAAGACCAAGGCCCAGATAGCCCGGCGGCATTTTGCCCTTCCTTGTCGCAAAAATGGAGGTCGAGGGAGCAGGGGAGGCGTAGCGAATTCCCGCTACAAAGGTCTCGTAGGATGAGATCATTTGCAGCTGTCGTTGCTGCCGGGGGCAATCCATCAAGTCCGCGGAGTCTTCGTAGTTCACAATGCAAACGGGAATCTTCGGTGTGGCTGTGGTGTTGAATGCTCTTGCCTCATAGCGAATTATGGGCTGCCAGGTCTTGAGGAAGGGAAACCCAATGTAGGCCAGAGCCTTGGCAGCCTTGGGCACATGCTTGCCAGCGGTTGCCGCCACAGCTGCATTCCTCGAACGAGGTGAGCTAAGGCCATTAGATTCATAGGAGCCTCTGCGAAGCGTGATGTACTTAAAGAATTTGCCCTTCGCCGCAACGCTCCAGGTGAGGTAGCTTGCAATATCAACCTCAGTGGAATCGTATTGCTGAGGGAGCCAACCTCGGTATGCGGTGTCGAATTTGAGGTTGAGTCGCAGATAGCTCGCGATGCCTGGCAAGAGTCTGCGTGGCAGTTTTGGCCCTGTTGGGTTTACGAGTTCCGAATCTGTGAACTCCAGTGTGACGGCTTCTCCGGCTTGCCCGTTTTGGGTAGGCCCGCTGCTTTGCGAGCGTGCTCTGTTTGAGCGGTTGCTCCTGCCTGGCTTCTTGTCTTTTGAATCGAGGTTCTTGTCGACATGAGCTTTGACAGCGTCCCGTGCGGACTGTGCTCCCGCAACATTCGGAGCAAGCCATGCGATGGCGATACAGGAAATAAGAGAAATTCGGATTCTTCGTAGCATGGGCGATGTTGCTGCACTGCCAGAGTACACTTGGCTTGAAAATGAGCACAGGTTCTCACGCACTTCAATTTTTAGCGGACTAGCGATTCAATTCTCGCTGACAAAGCATAGCGCATCTCCTCGAGCCTTCTTCGGAAACGATTTCGCCGCGCAACGATGAGAGCTGCACAGCGAATCTGCGAGCTCTGAGCTGTGGCGGCGAGTATTGGAATACACCGGGATTTGGATTCGTGGGTGATCCAGAGAGATTGAGATGGGATCGCGAGGTACGCTTGTTCGCTGACAAGGCGCGCGAGTGACCGATCAAGCAACGATCAGCGTTGGCTCATCAACGCGTCCAGCGGCGAGAAGACAAGTGAGCACGCTCAATCTCTTTGAATCACGCACTACAACGGTCTAGATCTCGATGCAGTCGTATTCCGCGTCAGCATTGCCTCGCTTCACTGTGAACTGAAATTGCGTGTTCGCGAGGGCTTCAAGCTCATAGACAAAGGCGTCTTTGCCCGCAGTCTCAACCGTGATGCGTCCAGCAGAGCTTCGACCACCAAGGTCCCAAACCACTCCACCAACCAAGATGTCATCGTCGTCCAAGAGTCCGTGCTCGGCTGCATAGGTTTGCACGGCAACTGCTGCGGCTGGCTCTTGAAGACTATCGATGGTGGCCAGCGTTATTGTGGTGTTGACATTGCGCTCTTCGGAGCGGGCGTGAGGAAAGTTGGCAGTGTATTCGAAGAAGCACTCACCATCTTCTAGAAATTCGATGCCACCGTCGCAGTAGAGCGTGTGATCGGGCGACTGGTTGTGCTGGAAGTGCGCGATAACTTGGCCATCGCCATTAATGAGGTAGTCCATGGCAGCTTCATCTCCGCCCCCGTCAACTTGTACGTAGCGCGTACCATTGTCATAGGTCTCCCAAGTGACTTCTACGTCAACGGGATCACCGGGGAGGCCAAAGTTGAATGCATCGTTGAAGTCGTCAAGACCACCCCAGTAGCTCACATACTCTTCAACCGCGCTTGCGACTTCTTCGGGGAGGGAGCAGCGCTCGTCGAGGATAATCGTAGATCCGTTTCTGCCCGTGCTTTCGGCAGTCAGTGCGGCTGAGAAGAGTTCGCCGCAGGAGTCACTATCGTCTGCCTTAAGGCCCGCAAAGGTCGCGATGTCGCAGCTTGACGTTGAGCAACCGGCGCCATCACAGCCGGCGGCAATCTGGAAGCTGCCGCGAAGCTTGCTCTTGAAGCCCTTTATTAGTACTCGGTAGGATCCTGCTCTCAGAGTTGTACTTAGGGCGGATCCGACCGTGTCAGCGTTGGCATCGTCGTTCTTAAACTTGTAGGCACCATAGGTGCCGCGGGCCTCATCGAACTTGTAGAGATACATGACGGTGTCCAAGTTCGCCGTGATAAGAATCGTCTCCAAACTCACCTTGGCGTCATCACTGAGTTCGAAGTCCCAAACGTGAAACCCCTCGTCTTGTGTTAGGGTGCCAGTCTGCGGTACGCCAAAGAGAAGTTCGCCATGTTCAGTGGGCTTGCGAAAGCTATCGTCTTTGCTCTCGTAGAGATCTATCGCGTTTTCTTCTTCGCCTTTGCCTTCTTCCAGCGCGCAGCTTGGCAGTATTGCGGCAGCAAAAAGAATCGATGCGAGGTATGGGGCTTTCATTTGGTGCTCCTGCTTGGGGTAGTGTGGTGAGCTTTCAAGCAAAGCCCGAACCAGTCTCCTTGGTGAGATCGGTACTCTTAAGTGTTAGAAACCAAAGGCGCTTACGGGGGGGAGTTCTTGGCCAGATCTGGCCGGACACTGTGGTTGCCGGTTGCAGTAAGCGCCACCGTGCGGCGAAATGCCACGCTCAGGTAGTGATGTTGGATGCCTGCGAACTTTGCACGCGTCAAACCTGACAATTGTACGTATCCTCAAGGCGATGAGACGTAGAGACGCACTCAAGACTCTTGGTGCCCTGGCGGGGTCGGCCTACGCGAGCAAGCTTCTCTCTGCTTGTGGAGGGAATGGCGGAGCAGGGCGCATTGAGACCATCGTCTTCATGATGATGGAAAACCGAAGCTACGATCACTATCTCGGCTCCCGAAGCCTCGTTGAAGGGTTGCCGGGCGATGGCTTGCTGGCAAGCATGTCCAATGTTGATGGCACTGGAGCCAACGTTCCGGTATTTGTCTCAGGAAATGATGATGTGGCTCAATGCGTTGCCAACGATCCGCCACACGGTTGGAGTGACTCGCGCATTCAGTTCGCTGGTGGCGCAAACTCGGGCTTCATTCGCGCACATGAGGGGCATCATGGCGTGGGCTCGATTGATCCCATGGCCTATATGCTTCGGGAACACGTGCCCGTCACCCATGCACTCGCGGATTCCTACACATCATGTGACCGATGGTTCGGCTCGCTGCTCGGCCCAACGTTGCCCAACCGAATGTACTGGCACGCTGGCACCTCGAACGGTGCCACCAACAACGACCAAGTCTTGGAGGGCGCGTTCGAAGGCGTAACCACGATCTATCATCAACTCGAACAGGCCGAAGTAGAGTGGGCGTATTACTTTGGTGATGTTCCCGTCATCGCGGTAATCGAAGACATTCCCAAAGATGGCCGGCTGCGTCGCTTCAACAACGAGTTTCTTGCCGATGCAGCAGCTGGAACTCTGCCTCCAGTTTGCTACATCGACCCGGCGTTTAGTGCCAACGATGATCATCCACCGCATCATCCACTCCTTGGACAGCAGTTGATCGCCGCAACCTACCAGGCCCTGGCGACCTCTCCACAGTGGGAAACCTGTCTGCTCGTCATCACATACGATGAGAATGGCGGGTTTTACGATCACGTGGCTCCTCCAACCGCACCCGATGACCGCGCCAATCTGGGTTTCGACCAACTGGGATTTCGCGTCCCGGCTATGGTGATTGGTCCGTATGCGAAACAGGGCTACGTGTCGAGCGTCGAATACGATCACACCTCAGCGCTCAAACACATCGCCAATCGATATGACTTGCCGCCACTCAACACGCGCACCGACCATGCGAATGACCTCGTCGATTGTATCGATTTGGAGAGACTAGAAGCCGGCGAGCCAGCGGCACCAATAACACTGCCAGCGGTTGAGATTGATGAAACCCAGCTGCCAGATAGTTGCAGTGGTGCGAGCTTTCGAACCGTGGACTACGACCACGACATCCTGCGCTGGGCTGATGGGGACAGAGCCACCTTCGCGCGATGGGATGCACGTTCCGACGTTCGTGACGGCATCTACGGAATCGCTGAGTACCTCGATCACCACAACCTCGGACGCATCAAGCGCCGCAAGTAGCGTGCTTGTAGGCGCGTGCTAGCCATCGACTCAGACTTGTTGGGGAGGCTAGACTCACCTCATGGTCGAGCTGTCGTCCGTTGTTGCTGGCCCCATCGTGCGCCGGGTTGAGCCTAGATCGGTTTCTGTCTGGCTTGCACTGCTTGCGCCCGCTCGTGTAGCGATTCGTGTTGAGGATGCCGATGGCCAGCTCTGTCTTGAAGGCAGTGCCGAGACCGTGAGCATTGGCGAGCAACTGCACCTAGTTCTGGTAACGGCGCAGGGCACAAAGGAGCTTTCGTGGGGGGAGAGCTACTGCTACGAACTCACAATTGGGGGCGAGCCGCTCAACATCGAAACGCTCGTCTACAAGGGCGGCCCTGACAAGCTCAGTTTCACGCTGCCGGGGGCGACGCTCACAGATACCCACGTCGTTCACGGTTCTTGTCGTCACCCGACCAACCGCGGAGATGATGCGATGACCCTACTCGACGATATGATTGCCGCATCGTTTGCAGGGCAGGAGGCACGACCACAACTCTTCGTTTGCTCTGGCGACCTGGTGTACGCAGATAGCCCGAGTCCTTCACTGTTGGCGCTCTTGGGCGAGGTTGGCGATCGGCTCTTAGGGTACCGTGAGATTTTGCCGGATCTCAATTGTAGTGCATCAGAAATTCCCCTAGGCGAGCGGGCAGCGGTTGCAAGCGATGTTGCGAAAATCTACGCTGGCCCTCCGCGTCAGCTGTGGGGCTTTGGAGAGTATCTGGCCCTGCACCTGTTGGCCCTATCGCAAAGCGCATGGCCGAACCCCCCACCAGAAGACCTTCTGCGCTACAGCAGGTCGCTTCCCCGAATTCAGCGCGCACTCGCGAACTGTGCCTTCTACGCCGTTTTTGACGATCATGAGATCACCGATGATTGGTTCATGACTCGAGCGTGGTGTGAACGGGTGCTCGGGGCTCCGCTCGGAAGGCGCATGGTGGCAAACGGACTCGCTGCCTTTGCCGTTGTTCATGCATGGGGCAACACGCCCGCACAATTTGAAGAGGGGCAACCAGGAGCACGGGTACTCTCGCAGCTCCGAGGCGGGCACCCACCGAGTTCGTCAATCGAGGCGGAGTTGGGGATTCCTCGGACCGTTAGTTCGAAGATGCAGCCGCCCACTGGCGCGTTGCGCTGGTACCTGCGAATAAAGACTCCGGCAGTCGATCTGCGCACCCTAGATACGCGAACCATGCGGGCATTTCCGCATGCCGACGAACACGCGATGCCGGACCTTCTCAGCGACGATGCGTTGGCAGAACAACTTTCAGCGTTTGAAGGGATTCCGGTGATTGTCGCGCCGTCTCCCTTTGCACCTCCGCCGCGCACTCGAACGGAGCGGTTCTTTGTGCGAAATCTCGCGCTCTTTCAGGGTAAGTCTCGCTTGATCCGCGAAGTCTATGGGCCAGACCGCGGAGATGATTGGCAGCCGACCTCAGAGTTTTTCGCACGGGTCCTAGATGCCCTTGGAGAGCGCTGGGTATGCTTGGGCGGAGATACACATTTGGCCTATGCTGCAACGGTCCATGCGGAGCAAGGGGTCGGTGCAATTTTTTGCTCTAGTGGAATGCAACGCGAAACCACCATGCGCCTGATGCGTCAGAGGATTGGCTTTCGCTACCCTTGGCCTTGGCCTGGACAACCAACAACGTCGACGCCAACAATGAAGATGCGCTACCTCGTGAGTGAGCCCACGAATGGCAAGCGTTATGAGTACTTTTCCCGCAACAATATCGGCAGACTCAGCTTTGAGACCAATGAGCAAGATGTGTGCGCTGTGCACACGCTGTGTTGGCAGAAGCGCGAAGCACCGGTAAGACATCGAGTTCCGCTTCAGACCAGCTAAGTACCTGGCGAATTGTCCCTGCGGCGAGATTGGCTCTTTGTGGATCCAAATCCCATTGCAGAAGGATGCCTAGCTACAGCGAGGATGCTGTCCCCAGCAAGCCATCTCTCTTTGCAAGTGCGTTGTTGATCAAGCCGTTCTCAAAACGCGAATTGGCTCGCCATGTTTGCGAAGCTCTCTCATCGCTACTTGAGGTCGCAGGCTTGGTTTCGGCCGAGAGAACAAGCTCTGCGCAAGAGCCGCCTGCGCTCATGAAGGTTCTTGGCCACGCCACTGCCATCGCGATGCAGGTCTGCCAAAATTTGGCAGCTGAGGGCGCGACCACCTTGGCATTGCGAGCGAAATCGGCGTGCGGCTTCTTTAGGGCTCGCACTACCACCCATGCCGTTCTTTTGTGCCAGGGCCAAGTGGAAACAGGCGTTTGGGTCCTGGTTGCTGCAGCCTAGCTGAAAGTAACTCCGCGCCTTGGTCGGGCTCTTGCTCACACCACGACCGTCCTGATACATGCGTCCAATGCGGACGCAGCCGCCGACAAAACGGTTACATGCGGTTTCGAAAAGCGCAGCGGCTCGTTTCTCATCCTTTCGAAGGCCCCGGCCGCTCTCGTACAGGTCCCCAAGGTTCACGCAGCCACTCTGCACGTCGTTTGCGCATGTCGACGAGAAAAGTTCTGATGCCTCTTTTGAGCCTCCGCCACGGCTTTCCCTGTCCAGAAAAACGCCAAGGACAACACAGCTCTCTTGATGGTCACGCTCACAAGCAGAACGCAGCAGACGCTCGGCGGAGTCTAAGTTTTTTTCTAATACGTTGCCCTTTTGATAGTCGGTCCCAAGCCGTAGACAACTCCAATCGATCCCCTCGCTACATCCGGTTTCAAGTCTCTCAACGCCCGCCGAGATGTTGCGGGGCCTGCCGTCGCCATCGAGGAGCATGACGCCCAAATGCGCACAGGCGGCCTTTTCGCCACCGTTGCAAGCTCGGTCAAACAACCTGGCCGCTCGCCTGGGGGATCGCTTGACCACCTTGCCCTCGTTGTACACGAGCGCCATGCGCGAGCAGGCCCAAGCTTGCTTCTCTTGCATGCAGAGTCGCCGATCAACACGCAGGCCCTTGTTGCGCCACATCCCGCGTTTTTTGTGTTCAAGAATCGCAAGCTTGTAGCAACTCCAGGTGAATTCTCCTTCACAGCCCTTGGCAAAGAATCGCTTGGCGCTCGCCATAAGGGTGTCATCGATGACGCTCGTAGCCTTGCCTGCCTTTACTTCAAACGACGTTGCTTTGCGCGCAAGATCTTCGCCTAGGAGGTGACAAGCAATTGCGCTTCCGCCAGAACACTCGCTCTCACACGTTTCAAGGTTGTCTCTTTCGCAGTCTTTTGCCGAAGCGGTATTGGGAAAGACGAGTACTGCTAGCAGTGCGATACAGATCGTTTGGCGTTGCACACCAGCAACGATACCAAGTTCGAAGGCAAGCCTGTGAACTCCCCATGGTGCACGCTCTGGTTCCAGAGAATGCAGCGGCCCACATCAAGAGGGGTTGGAATGATGTACTGGAAGGCGCTTATGGCGTGCTTTAAGAACCAGGTAGTGGCAGAAAAAAAGAGCAGCTCCCAAATGGGCTGCTCCTTGACTTCTTGGGTGGCTAGAAACGTTATTACTGTTGGTGTCCGCCGCCCTGATTGGGGTCGTAGCCACCTTGCTGCGGATAGCCCTGCTGTCCTTGCTGCGGATAGCCCTGCTGTCCCTGCTGCGGATAGCCCTGCTGTCCTTGCTGCGGATAGCCTTGCTGTCCCTGCTGCGGATAGCCTTGCTGTCCCTGCTGCGGATAGCCCTGCTGTCCTTGCGGCGGATAGCCCTGCTGTCCTTGCTGCGGATAGCCCTGCTGTCCCTGCTGCGGATAGCCTTGCTGTCCTTGCTGCGGATAGCCCTGCTGTCCTTGCTGCGGATAGCCTTGCTGTCCTTGCTGCGGATAGCCTTGCTGTCCTTGCTGCGGATAGCCCTGCTGATATCCGCCCTCCGCTCCAGATTGTTGTCCTTCTGCCGCTTCATCTTCGTCGTCTTTTCCGAAGATCATCAGAAGCACAAAGCCAACTGCTAGTACGACGAGCACAATGAGCCCCGGAGGAATGGTCATCGTGAACGGCGCGTCCATGCTGCCTGCTGCGATTTCCTTGAGCTTCTCCTCTTCAACCTCGACGTAAGCATCATCGGTGTACAAGACGTAGCGCTTGTCCCACCGCCAGATATCCATCCAGAACAAACCAAAGCGGCTGTACACCATGCCGATCTTCACACCAGGTTCAGTCTCAGCCTCAACTTCCGCTCGCACCTCCTCCTTGATGTCAGAGAGGTGAACGATGTCCTCGCCGGTGTTGTAAATCGCCACGCCGCGCTTAGCGTGCGCGGTACCTGCGCTCATGCAGAGAATGGCGACCAAAACAAAGCTGGCCCAAAAACTTGTCTTCATCTTGGTACGGTACCATAGGCTATTGCTCCCACCGGCTCCCGGCTTGGCTATTCCAGTTAGAAAATCTCGGGGCACCACGGAACACGAGCGCTGCCAAAGAGTCCATCAGCGCGCTCGATCATTTCGCGCGAGCCCGCAATCCTTCCAACTGCAGCCAGTTCTGATGGGAGGAATGCGCCAAGGTACAAGGAGGCTAGGTCCTGCCTTGCCAGTAAAATCCCTACCTGGCCGTGGTCTTCCTCGCATGACGCGCGACCGTTGGCGACCTGCAAATTGTAGGACTGATCTTCTCCTTGGAGCGAGATCGGAAGCTCTCCATCCTTTGCATACGAGCGCGACTCCAAGGCTGTCGGAATATCACGCAGCCGCAGCCAGAGCGTATCCGTTCGCTGTCTTCGCACACGTCGCCTGTCTTCGACGAGCCAGGGCAGGGCACAGTCGAGCGGAGCGTTCCAGTACGTGAGGTGTGGATAGAGGTCGAGGTGTGAGATGAAACGCCACAAGGTCTGCTCCGCCTTAAGATCTGCACCAAGGAGTTCGACAATCGACACCGAACCATCGAGGAGCCCGCGATCGTTTGCGGCAGTTTGGCGGTACAGAACATAGCCAACCATCGCGCCATCACGAACGGCTGTGGCGATTCGCAAAGTAGAACCTGAGCCGCGCCGGCCTGGACCATCATAGAGTGTGCGGTGTTGCCACCAAACTGCGCTGCGAGTGAAGTGCCCTGGGCGTGGCACAGAATTGTAGAGAGTCGGCAACTTCTCAAGGGCACGCTCCTTGTCGAGGAAGCGAATGCTGTCAGGCTCGAAGTCAGCTGCAAAACGCAGTGTTCTCGCATCGGTCTCCAGATAGTCCGATTCAGCAGCGACGCCGTAGCCAAAGCGCCCGTAGATCGAACTCTCCGAAGCCCACAAACCACTTATGGCTTCGCTGTGCACAATCATGTCCTCTTCGTGCTTGGTCATGAGCGCACGCAAGACGCCTGTACGTCGATGACTAGGAAGAACACTCACAAAGGTTAGGCCCGCCATCGGGACCGTACTGCCACCCGGAAGAGTGAGCTTCTGCTCAAAGGCACCGGCGGTTCCGACAAGCGCTTGGTCGTCAAACGCGCCATAGGCCCGTTTCACCCGCAAGACCTTGGCAAGTCTCGACTCTCCATCGCTCACGTCGCCGCCAAACGTCTGCATGGCGACCGCTTCATATCGCTCAAACTCAGCGCCTGTGATTGCGCGAACAGTGATCGGCATGCAGCATTTTGACCCGGTTTTAACGTGAAGAACAGGCGACGTTAGGAAAAATTCCGAGAGCTCTATTGCCCTGTTAGTGTCGGGTCCAGAATGGTTGATCGACGATCGCGACGGGGAGACGCAACCTTGGACGCAGACCTAAGGCGCCGCAACAGAGCGCAGGCCCTGGACGTATTCTCAGTAGCGGGGCGGTTGCGTTGGTTCAATGTCACCATATCGACAACCATTTGCCAGCGACCATTGCCGTGTAGTGGGCGCAACAGGGAATCGGACTGTAGGTCTGCCAGATTGTAGTAACCCGCCGACGCGGCTCCCGAGAGTTGAAAGAGGCTGGTGCGGAAGTCGCCGGCCCGCGCTGAGCAGCGTGATGCTTCAAAGAGGGAAAACGCAGCGTCTTTGTCGGAGCCATTTTGCGCAGCCAGCGCGAATGCAGAGGCACAAGCCGCAAAGTCACCGTCCGCCAGGGCATCTCGCGCGGTCTGAATGTGATTGTCCTGTGCAACCAACAAGGCGGAGTCCTCGGGGTGCTGCAGAATCTCCACCGGAGGCGGCTCACAGCCCAAGGCTACAAAGATCATCAAAAGTGCAAGCAAGGGCATGGTCGCTTTGCGACCCACAATGTCAATCACATCAACGCCTCTGGGAGCTACTGAAGGCTCCTGAGCTTGGCCTTTGTGATGCCTCCCCATGGTCATGGCACTGATTGTAGATGTGCGCAAATCGCCTGTCTATGACTGGTTTTGCACTCTGGCTGTGCAATAATGCACCGTGCAATGGGATGACCTTCGGTTCGCTTTAGCTCTTGAGCGCAATAAGACACTTAGCTCCGCCGCGAAATCGCTTGGCGTCAACCACACCACCGTCGCTCGCCGAATCGAGGCACTTGAGGAAGGACTCGGCACCCGCCTCTTCGACAAGACGCCCACAGGCTACGTTCCTACACAGGAGGGGGAGGACATTCTATTGGTCGCTGCCAAGGTGGAGAATGAGCTACTCAACCTTGATCGGCAGGTCTTTGGTCGCGATGCCAGCCTCCGCGGAAGTCTTCGAGTCACCACGCTCGACGTCTTTGCCATCCAGCACAGCTCCATGTTCTCGAGTTTTTGTGAGCGCTACCCTGAAGTCACACTGGAGACGGTCTTGAGCAACACGCCCCAAAGTCTCACCAAACGCGAGGCGGACATCGCGCTTCGCGCTACCAATGCGCCACCGCCAAACCTCGTTGGCAAGAAGTTGGGGCGCTTGGAGTTTGCGCTCTACGGAGCCAAGCGCTTGGTGGAGAGTCGCGAGGATCCGCAAGATCTCGAGAGCTATCCATGGCTTGCCTGGGACGAGAAGCTCGGTGCTCGAGTGACTGAAGCCTGGATGAAAAAGAACGTACCGAAGGCTCATGTTGCGGCACGGCTCGACTCAGGGGTAACCAATCTGTGTTTCTTGCGCGCTGGTGTGGGCATCGCCTTTGCTCCTTGTCTTTGGGCGGATGAGCTTGCAGAGGTTGTGCGTCTAGCCGAGCCACTGCCAGATTTTGGTGTCGACATTTGGCTACTGACACATCCCGATCTTCGCCACACTGCAAGGGTCCGCGCCTTCATGGAACACGTCCTAGAGAACTTCAAATTCGGCGCCACAGCTGGAGCCTGTAGTTAGCAGGCTGCGTTACAGCTCGGAGTTTGTAGCAGGCGTGGTTCTACGTTAGCGTCAGAAGGTGCAAAGCCGCTGGTACCACGTACCCCGAATTCATAGCCCAGGGCATGGGCAGGAGAAGAAGGTTGGATGGCTTGAGCTGTTCTACGACCTTATCTACGTAGCCACCTTCATCCAGCTTGGGAATGCGCTGAGCTACAACCTGAGTATCCAGGGCACTCTAGCGTTTGCAGGTCTGTTGGTCCCTCTGTGGCTCACATGGACAGCGTTTACCTTCTACGCCAATCGATTCGATGTCGACGACCTAACGCATCGGGCGCTCACCTTTGTTCAGATGTTTGCCATCGGCGGCTTGGCGGTCTTGGTTAAAGACGTTTTCCGAGGCGAGACCATGCGATTTGCTCTCGTCTATGCGGCGGTGCGTCTTGTCATCGTCTTGCTCTATGCGCGCACCTACTGGCAGCAAACAAAGGCCAGGGACATGACAGGCCGCTTTGCAGTGGGCTTTGCGCTTGGAGCGGCTCTCTGGGGCTTCTCTGCGTTTCTGGACGCGCCGTGGGTCTACGTGTGCTGGGGGCTGGCAGTAGCAATTGACCTAGGTCTTCCTCTGGGACGCGCAACTCGAAGTTTGACGGGCCGCTATCCACCAGATGCCGCCCATCTGTCGGAGCGCTACGGCTTGCTTACACTCATCGTTTTGGGGGAGTCGTTCGTGAAGGTCTTGACCAGCGTCTCCGAAGTTGGCGGCACGATGGAACACGCGGTTACCGGAGCGATGGGGCTGTGCATCGTGTGCTCGCTGTGGTGGATCTATTTTGACGATGTGGCCGGATCTCGAATCAAGGGCAGCTACCTCTCGGCAGTAGCTTGGGTCTACGCACACCTGCCTCTAACGATTGCCATTGTCGCAACTGGAGTCTCAATCAAGAAGGCTGTGTTCTTTGAGCTGACGGAAATTGCTCCAGAAGGGTACCGCTGGCTGCTCTGTTCAAGTCTCGCCCTGGTGCTCTTTTCGGTGGCCGCCATCGATGCTGTCACCGAAAGGCGGCAGTCAGAGTTCGGCGATCGCTATCGAACCGCCACACGCTTTGCCTCGGCGCTTTTTGTGCTCTTGCTCGCCGCGGCGGGGGGCGCTTTGCCTGCATGGGCGTTCTTTGGCCTGGTCGCCTTGTGTTGCCTCGTGCAGGTTCTCCTCGACTTGTTGATGGCTCCTCTGGCCGCGGATCACGAAATGCTTCATGAAGGCATGCAAGATGCGTTTGGCGTGGGGGAGGACATGGAGGACACTAGCGAAGAAGCAAGCCAACCACCCAAACGTCATGAGTTGCGGGCAGCGGTTCGCAAAGGCACACCATCAGAACTTCGGCGGGACCTCTATTTTCATCTGATGGATGGTTCCTGGTGGCTGATCTTCGGGACGCTGCTTTTCCTTTTCTTCTTGTTCAACGGCATCTTCGCGGGGCTGTATCTGCTTGAGCCCAACTCCATTACGGGTGGCGATTCTGGTTCGCTATCCAGCGCATTCGCGTTCAGCGTGCAGACCATGACAACAATTGGCTATGGGACGCTCAGCCCCGGGACCGACTACGGTCACGTGCTGGTCACATGTGAGGCCATCGTTGGCATTCTTGGAACGGCGGTTGCGACAGGTCTCATGTTCGCAAAGGCGTCCAGACCTAGAACCAGTACACTCTTCTCGAAACCGGTGATTGTTACCACGTTTCACGGCAAGCCCACGCTCATGTTTCGTGTGGGCAACGCGCGGGGCAACGAGATCGTTGAGGCGAGCATTAGCGTGTCAGCACTAATAGACGAAGTGAGCCCAGAGGGGCACAGCCTCAGGCGATTGCGAGACATCAAGCTCAAGCGAGCGACCTCACCGCTTTTTGTACTGACCTGGCAGGTACTGCACGTGCTTGACGAAACGTCACCGCTCTTTGGCCTCTCCGAAGAAACCCTAGAAGAGCGCTTGAGTCTCATGATCGTGAGCATGACGGGGCACGACGCCACCTATGGGCAGACGGTCCACGGACGCACGATCTACTATCCCGAAGCCTTCCGTTTTAATCATCGCTTTGAGGACGTGCTCTCCACTCTTGAGGATGGTCGTCTAATGGTCGACTACGACAGATTTCACAAGACGATCGCTGAATCGTCATCGTAACGGAATTCACTGGATGCCCGGACTGTTTGCACTCGTGTTCGGGCAGACCGAGAACACTGAGTCGGGATGTTATGATGTTGCGGTCTCTCAAAGTCCTGTAGCACATCGGTTCAGAGAAATTCTGCTATCGTAACGACCATCATGTGCAAGATCTGGCTTGGTGTCGTGGCTGCGGTGAGCATTACTGGGTGCGGTCAAACGCAATCTCCAACCGCTCCCAAGGACGTTGGCCACCCCCCACCGCCGACTGGGCCCTCACTGCCACCCCCCGACGCGAGTCTGCCACCAGACGCAAGTCCGCCTCTAGACGCAAGTCCGCCTGTCACACTGACCCCAAGCAAGTCTTGGCCGTTCCATGCCTGGGATCGAGCAGAGGCCTATACCTTCAATCTGCGACGACCTGGGCCTGGGGCCAAACTCCGAGTCTACAACGAGCAACAAGGGTGGACCGAGAGTCCAACGAAGGGCCCAACACTAACGAAGTCTCAGGCAAAGCAAGCACTGCGGCTGATTGCAAAGACCCAAGGACAGATGATTGTCTCGAAATGCCCATTTCCGCGTCATGGCATTGTCTTCTTTCAAGGAGAGACGCCGGTTGGCTCGGTAAGTGTTTGCTTTGAGTGTGGCGACATCATGCTATGGCCCGCCTACAGCCAAGACCCCGGTTGGGAGGAGCGCAAATCTGGTCGCTTCGGAAAACTTATGAAGGCCTATGATCGCGTGTACCCTCAATGGAAGCGGCTCTTCGAGAGAGACCTATCACTAGCCACGGATTGGACGAAGCTTCCTAAACCCAATCTTTAGTCCACAGGAGTGGTCCTCCGATAACTGAGGGCTTTGTCACATCGAACGAGTAGCGTTCTTGAGTCTGACTGTGGAAGTGACCTTTCTTCTAGTACACTCAAGCCATGGTGCTCGCAACTCGTCGACTTGCCCTGGCAGCCGTATTCTTGCTCGGCCTCTCTTTCTTCCCTGGCACAACCCGAGCGGACTCTCCCGCAGGTGTATACGTCGGGCAAATCGAAGGGCAGCGAATCGAGCTGCGTTTGGAGGCAGACGGAAGCGCTTCGCTGATGGGGCAGCACGGTACCTGGAGGAGCAGCAAGGGCGGCATTGTGCTCTCGAGCGAAGGGGAGAGCGTGCACGCTCAACTCAGCAATGGTGCCATCGCCTTTGTAGTCGAGGGCGTGCGGTTTTCTCTCCAGAAGCAAGCAAAGAGTCGCGACGCTAGGCCAGTTCGCAGTGTTGCTGGCAAGGCCTTCGTGCCGAAACGACTGCTCAAAGGTAAGCGTTTCAAGGTCTCAGGGGTGAACGCGAGCTTTGTGGTTCCGAAGGGCTGGAAGGCTGCTTACGGCGAGCATGAGGGCCAAAGCGGAATCGCGCTGAGTAGTGTGAAGTTTCCCGGTGTCCTCTTTATTGTCACTGCGAACATGCTCTCTGGAGAGGACGCCTCCGCTTCAGTTCCCACTCTGCTGCAAAGCGCCGCCCGAGAAGTTCTTGGCAACACACCTGTGCAAGTCATAAGCGGACCGGAGCAGTTTCGCATCGACGGAAAGAACGCGGGCCAGCTTGTGCTCGAGGGAAGCGATGGAGCTCAAACGCTGCGCGGGCGATTTGGCGGAATCAAAGTTGGAACGTGGGGCGTGGGGTTCGTCGCGTTCTACGATGCCAAGCTCGATGCCCAGCTAGCTCCTGTGTTTGAAACCGTGCTAGCGACATTTCGGGGCAAGGCGCCAAAGGCGAACCGCGCCCTCACATCGAAGATCGTTGGCTGTTGGGAAGGCTACTTCGGCGAGACCAGTGGCACGGGGTCAAGCTCGACATCCTCAACCTATCGGTTTGACGGCCAAGGTAGGTACTCCTACCGCTACTTCATGAGTGCCTCAATTCCCGGAGGGTCTGGAGTTTCAGACCAGAGCTCGGCAGAGGGAACCTTCGCGGTCTATGGCAGCGAACTATTCTTAGAGAGTGATAAAGGCGATTCATCATCGTATGCGATTCGACTCGTGCGGGGTCGGCTTTTCCTCGGCGGCAATCGGTTTATTCCGTGTTCCTAAAAGCACCTCTCTTCACAGCAGGGGCTGCGAGATGTTCTGAGAGGCGTGATGCAGGTGCAGGCCCGGGCGCTTGTAGCAACGTCGATGTTCAAGAGATCAAGCTAATTGTAGCCATCCGCAACCAAGGTTGCGGGGACTACAATTCATCGCAATAGATCTGTGGTGCCACAATCGCCTAGATCCAGCTGGAAGTTCGATGTGTGATGAGTTAGGCGATGTGCGCCTTGGTGGTGAAGCATTTGTGGGTGAGGGACCACATGCATGGGGGGGAAATCCCCGAATTTCTCCAAGCACATAGATCGCAAGGCCCAAATAGTGCGAAGCACACAAGCTTTGCAATCGCCTTCTGGCATCACACTTGCCTATATTCCTCGCATGCGGGGAATCTCAAGAGCCATGCAGCTCTCGCTGTTGGCGGGTAGCATTGCGTTTACAGCTGGCTGTGACGGCATCATCAACAACCAGGGTGATGGAGAGGACTTGGCGGAAGCACCAAGGTTCCCTCGCCTCACCAACGATCAGTGGCAGCAGACGGTAACCGATCTTCTGTACCTCGATGAGCCACTCGCCTTAACGGTTGCGCTACAAGCCGACCCACCTTTGGGACGCTTCGACAACAACATCGCTCGGCTGGCGTTTAGTGCGGCTCACTGGCGCAGCTTTCAACGAGCAGCGGAAGAGGTCGCCTCGTTGGCTTCGCAGGATGAAGCCATCGTGCAAGCGCTTTCGCCGGCAGACCTCCCCTCGGAGCTTGCGGCTCAGGGAGAAGCCTTGGTTGAGACTCTTGGGCCTCGCGCGTACCGGCGACCGCTCAGCGCATCAGAGGTTGAGGCGTACCAAGCTGTATTCACCGATGGTGCGAACCACTATCCAGACCAACCTCCGTATGAGGCTGGACTTCGGCTCGTTCTCGAGACCATGCTGCAATCCCCACACTTTCTATATCGCGTCGAGGACAGCACGTCTGACAGTGGCGCGGTTAAGCTCGATGGCTACGAAGTCGCCAATCGCCTCTCGTTTGCATTCTGGAACACCATGCCGAGCGATGAACTCTTCGCTGCTGCCAAGTCCGGGGAACTCGACAATGAGGCAGGCGTTCGCGAGTGGGCCGAAACCCTGTTTGATGACGACCGCACCAGCAAGCAGTTTCGCAGCTTTCACGTGCAGGCATTTGAGATGGCTGAGTACACCGACCTGGACAAGAACGAGGAACTCTTCCCGCAGTGGAATCGTGAAGTCGGCTCTGCCATGCTCGACGAATCTGCACGCTTCTTAGAAGGTGAGGTTTTCGGCGGGGGAGGAATACGAGAAATTCTTACCTCAAATCGAACGTACGTGAATGCCGACTTGGCTGCCCTCTACGGCCTCGAGGGTGACTACAACGAAGAGTTCGTTCCCGTTGACCTCAACCGCTCCGAGCGCTCTGGTATCCTCACTCGGCTAGGCTTCCTAACTCGAAACGCAACGCTCAGCCAAAGTGACCCGATTCATCGTGGCGTCTTTGTAAACCTCAACCTCTTGTGCCGGCCCTTGTCTGCGCCACCCGAGCTGCCGGATGTGCTCGACATGGTTGGAGATACCAATCGCGAGCGGGTTGACTCTGTCACTGGAGTTGGAACTTGTGGAGAGGGCTGTCATGCAACTCTTATCAACCCGATTGGATTTTCCTTGGAGCACTACGATGCACTTGGCCAGTACCGCGAGGAGGAGAGCGGTTTCCCTGTTGATGCGGCAGATGTCTACACATTCGCCTCGGGGGAGCAGCTCGTGTTCAATGACGCCCTTGAGCTGAGCGAACAGCTTGCCGAGTCCACCGAAGTGCACGCTTGCTACATCCAGCAACTTCTTGAGTACCTTCTTGGACGAGACCTTGGCGCCGAGGACATGGCACTGGTGGAAGCGTATGCCGTTGAATCGGTGGAAACTGGGATCAGCGTTCGAGAAATCATCTTACGAGTGGTTGAGAGCCGCGCCTTCCGATACCGAGTTGCACAAGGAGGTGCACTATGATTAGTCGACGTCGATTCCTTGCAGGACTTGGTGGCGCCATGGTCGCGCTGCCAGCATTGGAGAGCGTGAAATTTCTTGGAGGCAGTGCGAAAGCTGCCGGCAAAGAGAATCCCGTGTTCTCGGTATTTGTTCGCCAAGGCAACGGCTGCCAACAAGCAATCTCTGGGCGCGATGAGCCCGACAGATTCTGGCCAAGCGCGCTTGGAGCTCTCACACAAGACTCACTTGCAAACAGCGACTCGGATCGGGCGGTATCTGAATTGGCTGAGTATGCCGACTCCCTCTTGATGGTTAGTGGCACGCGATATGCTTTTCCAGGCAATGGGTGCGGCCACACCGGTGGGCTCAATCAGTGTCTCACTGCCGCCAAAGTAACCGGCGAGGGAAAGGACTCTCTCGCCGATGGAGAGAGCATCGATTGGTTTCTATCCCAGCAAGTGAACCCCGCGGGAATTGAGCCTCTCAATCTCATGAGTGGCCCCCAAAGTGCGTACATTGCTCATGGACTCTCCTACAGTGGTCCGCAGCAGTTGAGGGGCGCATCCAACAATCCCTTTGCGGTCTATCAAGATCTGGTTGGGCTTGCTGGCGCGTCCCAAGAACTCTTAGAAGCGATTGCACTTCGACGACGCAGCGTCAACGACTTAGTGCGCGACGAGATGCAAGACCTTCTTGGCAAGAGCTATCTATCGGCGGCCGACAGGGAACGGCTGCAAACGCACTTTGATGTGATTCGTGACATCGAGGTGAATATGAGCTGCCAACTCACCGACAGCGAAGTCATGGCACTCGAAGACATCTCGGGTGCTGCCGAAGACAACGGCAATCGAATCGCTGTTGCTGAGATGATGATGGATCTCATTGCGATGGCGTTCTCATGCGATGCCAATCGAGTTGCGACACTGCAGATCGGCACTGGCAACGACGGTACCCGCTACACGGTGAATGGCGAGCTTCAGAATACCTTCCACCGCATTTCCCACCGCATTGATGGAGACGGCAGTGAGGGCGCTCCGATTCCCAACGCCGACCTTCTGCACCACGAAATCGATCGCATCTACGCACGCATGTTCAAACATCTGCTCGACCGACTCTCGCTCTACACCAGTGCCAGTGGTGCTCCGCTCTTAGACGACACGATGGCTCTTTGGACGAATGACCTTGCGAGCGGGCCACCTCATTCGTATCGCAATCTTCCCCAGATCGTGGCGGGGAAAGCTGGCGGTTTTCTCAAGACCGGCCAATACATTGACGCGGGAGACGTCACTCACAACAAGTTCCTCAATACGCTGATCAGCGCTGCCGGCGTGTGCAAGGCGGACCAGAGCCCATACGATAGCTTTGGGGATGCGGAGCTGGAGGCCGGTGTCATTCCTGAGATGATCGCCTAGAAGTATTCTTAGTTCAGTTCCTTGCGGCTGAGGCTGCAGCCAGTGGTTTTGTGGGCAGATTGACGCATCGCGTTTCGCCATGGACCACGGTATCCTGGCCCCATGTCCCTTTTCTCCAGGAGCGCCAAGGCGATCGCATCGCGGATCGGTGGAGCGGCCGAGGCCTTACATCTGGCCGAGCGCAAAGCAAAGGCTGAGCGTTGGGTGGTTGCTCGCCGCAGGCTGCTGAGTGAGGTGGCGATTTGGTATCACGCGGACTATGCGGCACCTGGCTTGGCTCAGTCGGCCCGCATGCCGAATGTCGATCTGGAGCGCGGTCACAAAGTCGTTCATGCGCTGGAAGCCCTGGGGCTCTTGTGGGAGCGTGATGTTCGCAAGGGCGCTCCCATATCACTGCAGGCCCTGCTCAAAGCGCATAGCTACGAGTATTTGGAGTCGGTTACCGAGGCAGAGAAGCTTGCGCCGATTTTTGGGCTCGAGCCGCAAGACGTGCATGTCGATGTGCTTCTGAAGTCGCAGCGCAGGGCTGCAGGAGGCACCTTGCAGGCGAGTCGTTGGGCCCATGCGAGAAGAGGGCGTCGCGCATTTAATCTCGGTGGTGGATTTCATCATGCCGAGCCTGAGCGCGGAGCGGGGTTTTGCGTTTACAACGACATCGCCGCAAGCATCTTGAGCCTCCGTGCGAGTGGATTTCGAGAGCCCTGCGCAATCGTCGATCTGGACTTTCACCAGGGAAACGGCAACAGCATCGCATTCGCCGAGGACGCCACCGTGTTGACCTACTCGCTGCACGGCGCTGTTTGGAGCCATCTTGAGGCAGTGGCAGATGTCTCGATCACACTTCCTACCGGCACACTGGACGAAGCCTATCTGACCGAACTCCGGCGCACGCTTCCACCGCTTCTTAGGGCACATCGTCCTCAACTCATCTACTACGTTGCGGGTACCGATGTACTCGCCACAGATGCCTTGGGAGACTTCTCCCTGAGCCAGCAAGGCGTCTTCGAGCGAGACAAGTTTGTGCTGGAACTTGCCGACGCACTTGAGGCGTCTACGGTGATTACCCTCGCAGGCGGCTACTCCCAGGACTCGTGGAGGTCAGCAGCGCGCATGGTCTACTGGGCCCTCACCGGTAGCAACAATCCACTGCCCCAAAACGACGACGACATTCGACAGGCCTTCGGTCACATAGCGAGCGGACTCGATCCATATGAGCTGCAGTTTGAAGACGATGAGGCGTTTCAAATCACCGAGGCCGATTTGATGGGTGAGCTTGAAGGCGTTCCAACGGCCAATCGAATCCTCGGCTACTACTCGGTGCACGGGGTTGAGCTTGCATTCGAGCGCTACGGATTTCTGGATGCCCTTAGGAAACGCGGGTTTCGCGACTTGCGGTTTCAGGTTGATCCCCGTAACCCGGATCGGCAGCGAATATCGATCTATGGGAGCGTGGATCACAAGATGTATCACCTCTTGATGGAGCTCTTGGTGTCGCGCCGCAGCGTGGATTTTTTTGCGGTTGGGGCGGATGAGCCGTTGGACATGCTGTCAATTGAGTGGCTCTTGCTGCAAGACCCAACTCGGAACTTTACTGAGTCGCGACCGAGACTCCCCGGGCAAGAATACCCAGGTTTGGGACTTGTGCGCGAGCTCATGGAGATGCTCTACCAGGCCTGTATTCGCATCAAGCTCGATGGAATCATTCTGCATCCATCGCGGTTTCATATTGCTGCCGTTGCTGCTGGGCAGGGCGTATTCCTAGACCCAGCAATCGAGGGGCGGTTTCGGGCGCTTTCCGAGGCTCTTGATTCGAGCGACCTCTCTTCGGTCTCCAGCTTGATAGAACGACAAATGGTGGTGCGCCGAGATGGACGCGTTTTTGCGTGGGAGGCAGAGGACTTTGTGGTCCCTGTGAGTACACGCTTGCGTGACTACCTTGGGTCTGCGTCATACCGAGATGCACAACGTGCCGCAAAAGATCAGGCTCTGGCCGATGGAATCTTTCGACGAGGTCCGAAGGGGGCGGAGAGAGCTTCGCGCCACCAACCACCGTCCTAATCGCATAGAATTGTGGCTATGCCTTTGCGCCAATCGGTGGTTCGTTTTCGTTGGCTTCCTCTCGTGCTCATCCCGGTGACAGTGGCTGCCTGTGGTGATGCAGGAGGCGTGGACGTCGACAATCCGCTCACCGATCCCATGTCGGGTCCACACGCAGGCAATCCCAACCCCGAAGCCAACTGCTCAATAGGACAATCGCTGTCAGGCGTTACGTGGCACTGGCCGCTTGCCTCCCTCCAAATGTGACGGGGCTTCCGTGGCGTCACGGTTCAGCCGGCGGTGGCTGCTCTCCTCGGCGCAGCCGTGTGATCGTCTGCGGCCGCTGCGATGGACCTGCCTGGCGAAATTCGGACCACTTTCACATGAGAAAATGACCTCCCGGGAGACCAGGAGACGGCATGAAGAAGACCCGACTTACCGACGAAGAAAGTACCCATTCGCCGCTTCACCGCCGAACCGTGATCGGCCATCGCAACCCTGCGCACCATCGGCGCTAGGGATTGTTCTTGGTTTGCTGAAATGCCGAGTGCCGGCTCTCCTGCTCGGCCTTGTGTAGTTCTGTCGTGCGGCTGTAGTCGCGCTGGCGATAGCCTGTGGCTTGACTAATGTGCCAGCACTTCAGCAGCTTGGTCAGTAAAACTCTTAGATTTTACCTCTGTGTTGGCCGTTGC
>JANTGM010000053.1 GCA_024762925.1 Kofleriaceae bacterium
TTGCTGGGGCAAGCAAGGATCTGAGCAACGATGAGCCGAAGGCGTTCAAAGGCCGAAGAACCGAGCCAGGGCGTTCTATGCCTCTGGATCCCACACTGGTCCCAGATCGAAATGATTGACCGGAAGATCGCGACGGGAGTTCGTTCACTGGCAAGGCGCGAACAACGAGCTTGCTGGGGCAAGTGAGGCTCAGAGCACCGCAGAGCCGGAGGCGTCCAGAGCGCGAGAAGACGAGTGAGCACGCTCAATCTCTTTGAATCACACACTAGGTCGGTTTTGGCTTGCGTTACAGTCTCTTTGGCCTCATAGTTCGAAACATCTCGAACACTAGAAAAGATGAGCAACGGTTCGCCTCGTACTTCAAGGCGCTTTCCAATCCACACCGGCTGGCCCTCTTTCAGAGGCTCTCGAGCTGCTGTGCACCTGGCACCAAGTGCTCCGTCGAAGCGGCGACCCGCTCGGTTGGTGCGCTTGGTGAGCACTTGAACATCGCAAAATCGACACTCTCTCATCACCTTAAGGAACTCAACCAAGCTGGGCTCATCCAAATGGAACGCAAGGGCAAACAGGTTATGTGTTGGGTCGATCCACAAATCCTCATGGAACTCTCTGGGTATTTTTCTCAGAAGCTCCCAAGCACAGAAAGTAACAAGAACCATGTCCAAGAATAGCTGCTGTCCCCCAACTCCCGAGACTTCAACCAATGCGCAACTGGAGGCCGATGTTGTTCGCCAGCGAGTTCGCGCAGATTACGAGAAGGTCGCCAAAGCAGAAGCGGCCAATGCCGAAGAGGGAATCGCCCAAAGTTGCTGTGGTGTCTCCGATGACAACCAAATCAACGCGCTCATCTCAACGCGCCTTGGATACAGCGAAGATGACCTAGGAGCTGTTCCGAAGGGTGCAGACATGGGCCTTGGATGCGGGAACCCAAGAGCAATCGCTTCTCTTAAAGAGGGCGAGGTGGTCGTGGACCTGGGTTCTGGCGGTGGTTTCGACTGCTTCCTCGCGGCACCGGAAGTTGGTCCAACAGGCACAGTCATCGGCATCGACATGACACCAGAGATGATCAGCAAAGCCCGGGCGAATGCGGCGAAGGGTAACTTTGGCACCGTGGAGTTTCGCCTTGGCGAGATTGAGCACATGCCAGTTGCCGACAACACAGCCGACGTCATCATTTCAAACTGCGTAATCAATCTCTCGCCCGACAAGACCGCTGTCTTTGAGGAGGCCTTTCGCATTCTCAAGCCATCCGGCCGATTGGCAATCTCCGACGTTGTTGCCACCGCAGAGCTTCCAGAAGAAATGCGGAACGACAAAGAACTGTTCTCAGGCTGTATGGCAGGGGCCATGGAGATTGGCGAGCTCGAAGCGATCATGAAAGCCGCTGGTTTCACTGACGTTCGAATTGAGCCCAAGGATGAGTCTCGCGAGTTTATTCGCGACTGGGCGCCAGGACGCAATGTGCAAGACTATGTGGTCTCTGCGACGATCGAGGGAACCAAGCCCGTCTAACAATCACACTACGCTCAGAGATCAGGGCATAGCCGGCTACTCCGAGAGCGGTGACCTGCTAGCAGCTCCATAGTGCCTCCGTGTCATGAATACGGAGGCACTAATGCACTGACATTGACCAAGCAAACTCAACAATCACGCACGCCATATACCTGCCTACTTCAGTGTGTAGAGCAACAGCTGCGTGCCACCACGATCGAATCCGATGTGTCGTGGCACCAAAGCCCAGTGGGTGCTCGACGCCCGCCAACTATATCGGCGACCTTTGGGAGGCAACAGGCGCGCGCGCCGGATGACCTTCTTGGTTGCCGGCACGTATTCGTAGAGATCCATCCACGGTTTTACAGCTCGGCGTTTGGCAGCAGCGTCGGGGTGCACCGGATCAATCGTTAGCGTAAAGAAGATGCTACCGGTGCTCGATGTCTGCGTAACTAGGCTTGTGTGATCGTAGTGATGAAATGGCTCCGCTAGTGTTAGGCCAGTGAAGTCGCCATCCTCCACCAAATCAACGCCCGAGATGTTGTGACGAACCACGATGTCGCGACTGCGCTTTTGGTGCTTTACAAGACGCGCCATGCGCTCCCGGTGTTTCACCAGATGCTTGATTGGTAGTCGCTTGGTGAATGTTGCAGATGGCATCTCATACCAACCTTCAAAGTCAGGACTGCGCTGGTTCTCCTTGCGATCCCAAACACCCCCCTTAATGCCAACCGCCACGGTAAAATCCTTAGCCCAATACTTGAGCGTGAAGTCGAGGGCTGTGCTCTTGTCCTTCTCATCCAAATCGAGGTTGGTTTTCTTGCCCAGAGTCTTGCCCGTGCGCAGCGCAGAAACGGCGATGGTGTGCCGAACCAACGGAGCACCTTCCTTGTGCTTTTTCTTGCGCTTCTTGAGACTCGATACACTGTGGACCACAATCGCTTCTTGTCCTTGGTAGGTCGTCTGTACGATGTCATCCGCCGGACCGTACTTGCGAGTCACGCGACCTTTGCTATTCAAGAGCCCAACGCGCATCTTGCCCGTTGCTTGATCGGTGCTCCAGACGAGAAAATGCTCGCCGTCAACCGCAAATTCGACCCGGGTTGGCTTGAGAGTGAACTTGCCAATGTTAACTCGGAATAGTTCTGTATTTTGCAGAGTATCCACGACCACCAGGTGCGACGAGGTGCCGGCATCAGAAGCGACGTAGACAAGCCGCGATCCCGATGTGTCAAAGGCAAATGGGTCGTCGACGAACCCTTCTTCGGGGGAAAATGTTCGGCTGAGAGTCGCTTGCTCAACTGGCGCATACGAATTGGAGTCCGGCTCCCCAGCCCATGCGGCTTGCCGGCCCAAAGCCACACCAAGCACAACAACGCAAACCCCAGCCAGCAACTCACGATTTCTACCCATGGCGGTCATTTCACGGCCTCCCTGCCGGGAAGTCAAGACATGCTCGAGCCTGCGAATATTCACCGCTTTCGTACGCTAGTGCGCGATTCATGAATATAGAACGCTCACTCGTCTTCTCTCCTGCTGGACAGACTGGCTCTGCCAGGCATAGTGGCTCTACGGCAAGGTTTCGCGATGCCGAGATGCGCCGCAGATCGGGACGCAGACGACCGAAGAGTTTGTGAGATACTCCTAGTTCACTTCGTAGGCAATTCGCAGTAGGCCACGGCAATTTGGGCTGCGACTTTGGCGTTGTGGAGCGCCAATGCACAGTTGGTCTTGACGGCTCGCCCTCCGCTGGTCTTGGCGAGAAACTGCAATAGAAACGGGGTTAGCGCCTTGCCCGAGATGTTTTGCTTTTGGGCCGCAGCGGTTGCTTCAGAGATCCATGCCTCGACGGTGGACATCGCAAGGGCAACATTCTCAGGAGCGGGATTTGCGATGAGTGCACCACCCTGCCCCATGATCTGCCAGCGCGCGTGAAGTGTGGCAGCCGCAACCTGCGGAGAGTCCACGCGATGCTCAAGCTGCAGCCCAGACTCACGTGAGTAAAACGCGGGCAACTCGTTGGTCCGGTAGCCAAGCACCAGGACCGAAAGACTCTCAAGCGCCTCCATTGTGCGAGGCAAATCAAGGATTGCCTTGGGACCTGCTGAGACAACGGCCACCGGTTCACGAGAGAGCGAGAGCAGATCCGCCGAAACATCAAACTCATCCCCTGGATGCACACCGCCAATGCCACCGGTGGCAAAGAATCGAATGCCGGCGCGAGCAGCCAAAGCGGAAGTGCCACTCACGGTGGTAGCCGCATCGTCGCCTTTGGCGATCGCCACTCCGATATCTGCAGCTCCGGCCTTCTTTATGGTGGAATCGGGTGCGGCAAGTCTCTCAAGCTGCGCCCCGTTGAGCCCAACACATGCCTTGCCTTCGAGAATGGCAATCGTGGCGGGAACTGCTCCACACGCTCGCACCTGGTTCTCCAATTGCTGCGCCAGGGCGATATTCCCTGGATGGGGCAAACCGTGGGCAATAATCGTCGACTCTAGGGCGACAACCGCTCTCCCCTCCGCCTGGGCATTCAAGACCTCTTGTGCAATGACAATCACGCCAAGAGACTGCCATAGTCAGTCCTCCATGCGCTTCCCTCTAAGTGACGAAGATCGAAACGAGATGGAGCGTTACCAACTGCGCTCGTCCTGTGTGCACTGCTTCTTCTATGTCCAGGCCGAAAAGCGCTGTGCTCATGAGTGGCCATCGGAGCAGCAAGCCCAGTGGCCGCTCTCGGATGCCAGCGAGATGTCACTGTGCAAAGAGTTTGAGCTGGCCTGAGTCAAAGTGGCCCAGCGCCAAAGCGTGAGCTAGAGTTAGGGCCATGGGCATGATTCGCAGCCTAATATCCCTCTGCTTTCTCGGCATCTTCCTATTCGTTGGCTTCACGGTGCCGTTGGGGCAGCGCACGCTATTTGGGCACGTCTCCAACATCTGGTCAGCCGATGAAACCCAAGAGCTTGTCGATGGCGTAAAAGAAAGCAGTGTTCCACTTGTGGATCGCGTGAAGCGAGGAGTGCAGGCGGGTCTCGCCGATGGCGAAGATGCCCAGCCAAGCCCAGATGCCCCCGTGAGCTCAGAAGCCCCCACTTCCGAACAACTCTGAGATGACCGCACACTCCGGTTTCGCCAGACTTGGTATTTTTCTCGTCCTGGCCACGGTCGTTGCGTGCTCTTCTGACAAAGGGGGCCCCACCAACAACGAGTCAGCGCACGAAAAGAAAGCGAAGGCGTTGGCTCGTGGCTACAAAAATGCAAATGCGATGGTCGAGAACGCCAAGCTCTGCGAACCGGAAGAAGGCATACCAAGCATCGAAGCGTGTGAGCGTGCGTGTAACCTCAACCACTCCAACAGTTGCGCAAATTGGGCAGCGCTCCTCGAGGGGCAAGACCCGGCAAGAGCACTGTCGCTATACCAGCGGGCCTGCAAAGGCGGTTCGGGAATTGGCTGTGAGGGGCAAGCGTTCCATGTTGAGCACAGTGGCAAGGATGCTTCGGCAATCTACCGCAATGCCCGCAGGTACCACCGAATCCACTGTAGCCAAGGATATGCGCGCAGCTGTCACCAACTTGCCACGATGTTCGAGACCACAAAAGGTGGCAAGGCACTGCCAGAGACGGCCAAGAGCTTTCGCAAGCAAGCATGTGTACTAGGACGCAAGGCGAGCTGTCTCTAGCGACTACTCAGACTTTTTCCTGTCGATAATTTTCCGCACCTTGGCGTCAAGCACGTCGGGTGTGAATGGCTTTGCCAAGAAATCGTCGCTATCAGGGTCGATGTCGATGCGATCGCTGGTGTAGCCCGACATGAAGAGGACCGCAATGTCAGGCCTTGCCTCGCGCAGTTGCGCAGCGAGTTCCGGACCGCTTCCGTGGGGCATGATGACATCGGTTAGCAGCAGGTCAATCTGGCCCTCGTGCCGGCTTGCGACCTCGAGTGCCAGGCGCGAGCTGCGGGCTTTAAGAACCGTGTAGCCGCTCATTCGCAAGCTCTGGCAAGCAACCGACATCACAAGCGGCTCATCTTCAACCACCAAGATCGTCTCAGTTCCGCCCTGTGGAATGTCGTCGAGTTCCCCGTTCTCCGTCCCTAACTCCTGTTCGCTTGGAGGTGCGAGAGGAATGTACAAGCCCACGTTGGTGCCCTCGCCCAGTGCGCTTTCCAGCGTGACAAAGCCCTGTGCCTGATGCACGGATCCATAGACCGATGAGAGGCCCAGGCCAGTACCACCGGAGTCCTGGCGGGTGGTGAAGAAGGGCTCAAACGCGCGGACACGAGTCTCCTCACTCATTCCAACACCCGTGTCCTCCACCACGATCAAGGCGTACTTGCCGGGCGGAATCGACCCGTCAACGCTGGGAGAAGACTCACTCAGGTCAACGTCGTTGCACCGCACCGAAATCTTGCCTCCCTTGGGCATCGCATCCCGTGCATTGACAACAAGATTGATGATCGCTTGCTCTATGCGGACAGGATCTACGATCACCTCAGCGTGACGAGAGTTCGCAAGCGTTACAAGCTCAATGTCTTCGCCAATCAGCCGGCGCAAGAGCCTATCGCTCTTGATCACGATCTCGTCGATAACAGCACGCCGAGGCTCCACCATCTCCTGCTTGGCAAATGCCAAGAGCTGCCTTGTGAGTTCGGCTGCGCGCTGGGCACCGTCGCGGATGATCTGAAGCTCTCGCCGAGGAGGCCCCTCAAGACGCCTCTCAAGTAGCCGCACGCAGCTCATGATTGCCGTTAGAAGATTGTTGAAGTCATGAGCGATACCCCCCGCGAGCCGCCCAATGGCGTCGAGTTTCTGCGACTGTGCCAATTGGTTTTCAAGCCGGCGCTGTTCCGTCGTGTCGACGCTCACTCCCAGCACGCCAATGACCTCATCACGATCGCGAATGGGCACGATTAGCCGCCGAAAGTGGATGCTCATGCCGCGCTCTTGCATCACGAGATTGCGCCTCGGGGACTGCCCTGCAAGGGCGCGCTGCACGTCCTCTGCCCACGAACGCTTTAGGTCTTCATCTGCCTGGACATCAGATATATTCTTACCTAGCACTTGTCCCCAGCGTTTCTCACTTGGCGGATTCTGCAACACAAAGCAGCCCTGCAAATCGAGCGTCCAGCACGCAAATGGCAGGTTGTCAAAAACCGCATGTAGCTGTGCCTGGCTCGCGCGAAGCTTGGTCTCCGTGTTCTTGAGATCGCCCACGTCAATCGCAACACCCGACATTAGAACGCTGCCATCGTCGGCCGATGCCACAGAGAATGCGGCGTAGAGATGACTCGTCTTGCCCTTATGCTCAACTCGAAAGCCGATCGAGCTAGACTCCAGAGTCTTCATCGCCTCATCCATGCTTCGAAGGACCTCGCTCGTATCGTCCTCGTGAATGAGTGCTCCGATTTCGGTCTCTCGAAGCATCAGCTCCTCAGCAGAGACCCCCATATACCTCTCGGCCGACTCGCTGACATACTCCAAGTGCACGCTGCGATCAGGAAAGTACCGAAGCTCGAAAATAATGCCCGGTGTGTGCGCGGCGACATCATGCAACCGCAGCTCAGCCTCCCGCAGTTTGTCTTCCATGCGCCGTTCGCCACTGATGTCGGCAAGAATTGCTACCGCCCCGACGTAGTCTTCTTCTTCGAAGGCCGGAGTGAGGGTTACTCGCGCCCACGATTCACCACCAGTGATGTCTTGAAAACAAGAATCGAAGGTGGCTCGGTCTCCGTTCCTCACTTTGAGAAGATGCTCTCTTACCTCCTCGGCCCAGTCATTCGTGGTGAGCTCGACCAGAGTTTTCCCGAGAAGCTCATCCCCCACGCCCCCCAAGAACTGCGCGCTCCGCTCATTGGCGTAGATCGTTCGCCCCTTCTCATCGAACGCAAGCACACCGCCGGGAATTGCATCGGCCAGGTGTGAGTAGTTCAACCAGCTAGGGCGCTTCAAATCGACAGGCAAGGATTGCGTGAATATACGCCTCTCAAGTATCGAGTTCGACCACTTGAGGCTGCAGTTCGCAGGCGCGATACCGCCCACGCTCATCGACTTCAACTCCCGAGAGAGCGCACTTGGGATCGTGGGTGTAGAACAGGCGTCCAGAACGCTTGTGCCACTGAGTCAGAAGGTCTCGCTTTTCCTCGATGAGCAACTCTGGATATCGGTCGTAGCCCATCGATAGTGGGAGGTGCACCCAAGCGGTCCCAGGAATGAGATCTGCAGCAAAGAGCACGGGTCCACTCGGCATGGATATCTCCGTTAACATCATGCCTGGCGTGTGTCCAAAGCTGTAATGAAAGCGAAACCCTTCCCCCAAGATGTCGCTTGTGGTCTCAGAGACGATTTCTAGCCTGCCACTTGCCTCTAAGAGTTCTGCTAATCCGGGAATGAACGATGCGCGATCACGCATATGAGGAGCTTGGCATCGCTCCCATGCCTCGGCACCGACAATATAGGTTGCATTGCTAAACACAAGCTCAGGGGGCTCGCCTTCCACAAACGGCGTAAGCAGTCCACCCGCGTGATCAAAGTGCAAATGGCTCAGCACGATGACGTCAATGTCTTCCGGCGCAAGGCCTGCCTCGGCAAGCGAAGCAAGCAAGACATGGTCGTCTTCCACGACTCCAAAGCGCTCCTTCATCTTGGGGTCAAAAAACGCCCCAATACCGGTCTCAAAAAGCGTATTGCGCTCGCCATCTCGAACCAAGAGTGCGCGGCACGCCATTGAGATGCGGTTCTGCTCGTCAGGCGCATACCAGCGGCTCCACAGAGCCTTGGGCGCGTTTCCAAACATCGCACCACCATCTAGACGCTGCGAGTTTCCGAGAATCGAAGTGAGCGTTCGCCGATCGGCCATAGCGTCATGCTACCGACTATTGTTTTGGGCGAGCCAGACGCGCAGCAGATTTCCGGAGCTGATCTTGACGATATCTTCATCGGTATAGCCACGCTCCAAGAGAATCTGAATGAGACGCGGGTAACCCGAAGCATCCTTGAGCCCCACAGGCAGACTGTCGCCGACTCCATCGAAGTCCGAGCCGAATCCCACATGATCTACGCCGACAAGCTGAACGACATGATCGATGTGATTTGCCACATCTTCCGCTGTGGCATATGGCAGTGGGTGCTGCTCGACCCAAGCTTTGCTGTGAGCCTCTTTTGCTGCGTCCTTGGCGTCTTTGTTGGCGGCGGCGAACCGATGTTCTTCTGCTTTGAGGCGGCCGCGCCATTCGATGGCCTCTTGCGAAATAAACGTGGAGCCAAAGTTGATCATGACCACGCCTCCGTTGGCACCGAGAGCGCGAACCATGTCGTCATTCATGTTGCGCTCGAATCCCGGTGTGAAGTGGCGCATCGATGAGTGAGACGCAATCACGGGTTTCGTGCTGATCTTCATGACCTCATAAAAAGTCTCATCATCAACATGTGAGATATCGACGAGGATTCCGAGACGATTCATCTCAGCAACGACCGTGCGCCCAAAGGGAGACATCCCGCCCCAAGTATTTGCGTCGTCATAGGAAGAGTCGCAAATCAGATTGTCTTTGGCGTGGGTGAGCGTGATGTAGCGAACACCGCGATCAAAGAAGTGTTTGAGGTTTGCCAAGTCATCTTCAATCGCGGCCCCATTCTCAATTCCCATCAGAAGGCTGATTCGTCCTGCTTCGAAGTTCTCTTGTAGCTCTGCCGGGGTATGAGCCTTGGCAAAGTCTTCGGGCCACTTCTTGATGATCTCCTCGACGCTATCGATGAGTGTATCGGCCAGTGCCTTGGCACCCCCCTCTTTCTGATAGCGCGCAGGGATGTAGATCGACATGAAGGGGGCATCGAGTCCCCCCTCCTTTGCCTTCTCGGCGTCAAAGTCCCCCTCTTCCCCATACACGGAGAGGTCGGGCATGGGCTTTCCCTCCTCGGCAAGGTGATGCAGGCGATAGGGCAGATCGACATGCCCATCAACGATGATCGTCTCTCGCGCCAGTCTCTGTGCCCGCGCTTCGAAGGACTCGACGACCTGCGCTGGCGCGACCGCGGTGGCTTCCCGCTTGGAGTCCGAACCGCAGGCTGCGGTCAACAATGCGACTGCGAGAAGTGCGCGCATCAACTACGCCTCCGAACTTTCCTTAGCGGCTTTCTTCGCAGCAGGCTTCTTCTTCGCCGCAGCAGTTTTCTTGGTTGTAGCCTCTTTCTTCGCAGCAGGCTTCTTGGCTGCCGCCTTCTTCTTCGCGGGAGCCTTCTTCTTCGCGGGAGCCTTCTTCTTCGCAGCGGGTTTCTTCTTGGCCGCAGCTTTCTTTTTGGCAGGCTTCTTCTTGGCAGCCTTCTTCGCTCCAAGGTATTCGAGACGAGCTTCGATCCAGATCAGCGCCTCCTCGAGAGTTGCATCTTCGGCGGTCACGCCATCAGGCAAGCTCGTGTTGATCTTCTCCCACTTGATGTACTGCCCAAACGGACCTTCCATAACCGAGACCGCACCACCATCAGGATGCTCACCTAGCTCTTTGAGCGGCTCACTCGCACGCCTTCGAGGTTTCTTGTCTTTCAGGAGTTCAAGAGCGCGCTCGAGTTCAATGGTGAGGATATCGTCGGTGGGTTTCAGTGAAGCGTAAACCCTCTCGTGAACGACGTAGGGTCCATAGCGCCCAATTCCCGCCTTGACGAGTTTCTCTGTTTCGGGATGACGACCGAGCTTTCGCGGCAACTCAAGCAGCTTGCACGCCTTGTCAAACTCAAGTGTTCCCGGGTCAAAACTGTCTGGAATCGAGACGCGCTTGGGCTTTGGGTCATCCTTTTCTGTTCCGGCCTCACCAAGCTGAACATAGGGGCCAAAGGGTCCGCTCTTGACGAAGACCGGCAGCCCGCTCTCCTTCTCGTGCCCAAGTGGCGTCTTTGAACGCTCCGCCAAGAAGACCAAGCGATCGATGAGCGGCATATCGACCTCGGAAGGAGCAACATCTGCGGGGAGCGAAACACGCTTGGGCTCCTCGTTGTCGTTCTTTGGCTCGGGGTTCATGTCAACGAACGCACCATAGCGGCCGACACGAACTTCTCCGCCGTCCCACTTGATGATGGTGCAAATGGCGCGGGCATCAATGTCCATTGCCTTCTCGACGCGACTGAGAAGTTTTCCTTCGTAAAACTCCTTCAAAAACTTCTTGCCGTCGGCGCCTTCGGCGATTTCGTCAAGAGACGCTTCCATGCCCGCTGTGAACTTGAGGTCTACAACGTCGCCAAGCGCTTCTTCGAGGAGCTGGGTAACCCCCATCGCGATAAAGGTAGGAACGAGCTGCTTGCCCTTTGCCATGACGTAGCCGCGATACTGAATCGTATCGATGATGGTTGCGTAGGTGGACGGTCGTCCTATGCCTTGAGCCTCCAGCTCCTTGACGAGCTTAGCTTCCGTATACCGTGCTGGAGGCTTGGTCTCGTGCTTGAGCGCATCCATTTCCTTGCAGGGCAGGTCGTCACCAACCTCGAGCGCAGGCAGTGGCTGCTTTCGGTCTCCGCCGGTCTTGGCGTCGTCCTCGAACGTCTCTTCGTAGGCGGCGAGAAAGCCTGGAAACACAACAACCGTGCCCGAAGCGCGAAACTCCGCAATTTCACCAGTAGTCGTCTTCGCGGTGATGATGGCGCTCGTACTCTGCTTCTTGGCCTCGACCATTTGGCTCGCAACAGTTCTCTTCCAGATAAGTTCGTAGAGCTTGGCTTGCTCACCACTGAGCTTGAGTTCGGTTGCAGTTGGCATCGCCGTGCCAGCTGGTCGAATCGCTTCGTGAGCTTCCTGTGCGCCTTTGCTCTTTGTCTTGTAGCGACGAGCCTCAGCCGGCAAGTACTCCTTGCCATAACGCTCCTCAACCATCTTGCGAATTCCCTCAAGAGCATCCTCAGCCAGATGCACGGAGTCGGTACGCATGTAGGTGATGTGACCATTCTCGTAGAGGCGTTGCGCTGTCTGCATCGTTCGCTTGGCACTCAAGCCAAGCCGGTTGTTTGCCTCTTGTTGCAGTGTGGAAGTTGTGAACGGCGTTGGCTGCTTGCTTGTGAAATCGCGTTTCTTGAGATCGGCGACATGTAGAGCCTTGCCCTTTAGTCCCTCTGCAAGCGCAGTCGCGCGAGCTTCATCAACCAAGAGAACATCGAGCCCCTCTTTGAGCTTTCCAGTGTTTTCATCGAAGTCTTTGCCGCTTGCTAAACGCTTGCCATCGAGTTGTTTGAGTTCAGCGGTAAACTCGGTGGCGCTTTTTTCGAGCGTGGCCTTAAGGTCCCAATAGACGGCCGACTTGAACGCCATGCGCTCACGCTCACGCATGACGAGCACGCGAACCGCCGCGGACTGCACACGCCCAGCAGAGAGTTTTGGAGCGACCTTGCGCCAGAGCAGCGGCGAGACCGTGTAGCCCACCAAACGATCGAGCACACGGCGAGTTTCTTGGGCATTGACCAAGTTGGTATCGAGATCACGAGGAGTGCCAAGAGCTGCCATGATTGCCTTCTCGGTAATCTCATGGAACACCATGCGGTAGACGGGAATCTTGGGCTTGAGCAGCTGCACGAGGTGCCAGCCAATGGCCTCTCCTTCGCGATCCTCATCAGTCGCGATGTAAAGCTCATCTGCGTCCTTCATGGCCTTGCGAAGCTCAGCGACAATCTTCTTCTTGCCAGGTGGAATCACGTAAATTGGCTCAAAGCCATTTTCGACGTCCACAGCGAGCCTCGACCAAGAATGGCCCTTGGCCGACTCGGGAATCTCTGCGGCTTTGGCGGGCAAATCGCGAACATGCCCCATAGAGGCCTCCACGCGATATTCACTACCTAGGAACTTCCGGATGGTCTTCGCTTTCGTCGGGGACTCGACGATGACTAGCTTTTGCCCAGCGCTCATGGCCCATACATCCACCGGTTTCCGGGTCTGGGTCAAGCCGCTATGCGCTTGACGCTGGCTCATTTGCGTCGATCCGCGAACGCTGCGGAGCTGGATCGCGAGGCTAACTATATGAAAACAAGAGACTTGGTGACCACCAAAGCGGTCCGCCAAAAGACCACATAATAATGTGCGGGAGAGCCGCGGAAATCGCGGGATTGCAGACACTGACCACCGCTCACCACAAACCAAGCCCGCGGGAGCGGCGCGTCCCCGCTTCCAGACGCCCCCTAGAGCGAACGTCTCGGCAAGATGATGGCGTTGGCCAGGAGAATGCCCACAACAAGGGAGATCGCCACGATCACCATCTTGAAGGCGGTATCAATGCCGGTAACAACATCTTGTTCCCACAGCGAGCTGAGGCTTCGAAAGCCCAGGCTGCCGGGCACGAGCAAGATGAGTCCAGGCACCAGAGCAACCAGCGCGGTTCGATTCTTGATTCGTGCATAGGCGTTGGCGATTCCGGCAGCCACAAGTCCGCCAAGACAAGCCCCCAGTTCCGGATCCAAGTGTTGACTGCCAAAGCGGGCGCTGAAGAAACCGCCGAGTGCTGTGATGACAATGATGAGAAAGGCTCGCGGTGGCGCGCGAAACATGATGGCAATGGCAACACACGCGACTCCTAGTGCAATCACCGAAACCCATGATGGCGTGGCGGCCATGGGCGCAACCATAGGCGCTCCAACAAGGTGGCTGAGCACCTCTTGGCTCAGAGCAATTCCGAAGATGATTTGCAGAAAAACCACCATGGTTGCGGTGAGACGCGCAGTGCCGCTCACAAGATTGCGAGTGGCGATCTCGGTCATTGCGATCGTGAGTGTTAGGCCTGGAACAAGCACAATGACCCCGGCAAGCATGACGGTCTCGTACGTAGCACCGATGCCGAGTGTCGATGCGACGTGAGCGAGAGCGCCAGCCACAGTCGCTGCGACAAATTCAAAAAGTCTGCCCCCCGATGGAGTCCGAGGTACATAGAGAGCCAGGATTCCGATCAGAAAACCACTGAGAGCCGCAACACCCATGTCAGCCCAGCTTCCACCAAAGAGCGTTGTGGCAGCTGCCGTTGTCACTGTGTATGAAAGGGTTGAGAGCGCGGGCCCAATGCGATCAGGTGCGGCGCGTATGGCCCGCAGCTGGACGAGTGCTTGTTCGGTCTCAACCTCTCCGCTCACAAGCCGCTCTGCCAATGCATCAACCTTCCAAAGCTTCTCAAGGTTGTGGGCCCCAGGCTCCATACGCAGCAACGCCGTGCGCTGCTGTGAGGGCTCGCCAAATCCAACCATGATAGACGTTGGTGTCGAGAAGACTTGAATCTGAAGCCCTAAGGATTCGGCCATTGAGCTAAGGGCACCTTCTAGACGATGCGCGGGCGTACCGTAGCGATGCAATGCCGTTCCCAGCTCCAAGATGAAGTCGTTGCTGTGTCGCTCGTGGGCCATTGAGTCACCTCTTGCGCCGCCCTATGCCCGAATCGGTTCGCAAGCACAAGTGGCGAATTGACCTTCCAGCGATCAGATTCTCAACGAGACGAGAGCTGCTGCCCTCTGGCCGCTCGAGGCCAACAACCTGCTGTTAGGCGGTTGCAGCAACTGCCATCAGCAGAAAGAGCTGGGCAAAGGCCCAGCAGATTTCGAAGGTCGTGATCTTTGGCTCGCGGGTCATGCAGTCGCGGTTCGACCGCGATGCCGTGAGCTTTAGGGCCAGCCCTACTTCGCCAGCTGATCCACAAGCTCCATGTACTTGCGCATGGCGTCTTCAGTCGACGTGCCCGCATGGCCTACCCATGCATCGTGCTTTGCGCGAGCGCGGACCTTTGTCATACCTGGTCGCTTCTCAGTCGTATCGCCAAACTTGGCCTGCTTGAAAAGACCGTAGAGCTTGAGCTGATCCGTTGGGCTGGGAGTACTTGAGGATGCGTTCATGCGCGCTACGGATGCTTCGAATTCGTCGGCAAGGCTCATACCCTGAACTATAAAGGAAAAGCCTTGCCCACCGCCTGCATGATGCGCTCTTCATTGCTACGGAGACGATAGTCATCGGCCTGATCAATCCAGCGAACCACACCCTCTTCGTCAATCAGGAGACTTGTGGGAATTGCCATGGTCTTGACCGAGGGAAAAAGGGCCAGCGGAACCCCTGCAATCGAAAATCGGGCCGTCGAAAACTCCACGGCTTTGTGATGCTCAAGACCATACTGGCGAATCGCCTTGAGCTCTGGATCGCTAAGGAGCGGAAACGAAAGCTTGTCGCGTTTGGTCTGCATTGCCACATCATCGAGACCATCCTTGCTTAGCGCCACGACACGAACGCCGTGCTTTGACAACTCGTCCTTTAGCTCTTCGAAGCGCCGCAACTCGGCACAGCAGTAAGGTCACCAACTGCCTCGAAAGAATTTAAGAAGAGTTCTCTGTCCATAAAGCGACTCAGAGTCAAACCAGCCGTCTGCCCCTGCAACAGAGAATGGAAGAATCTCATCCCCAACCGCAAGTTTGATATCGCCAATGGGAGTCTTCCGTTGGGTTAGCAGCCACAAGAAGAGCGCTCCCATGGCAATCGCAACGGTGCTTCTACGCGCGGAAACGAGAACGTTACGCACGTTCGACGAAGAATCCACCGCCCTTGAGTAGTGACAGAAGGCCATCTGTACCTGCCATATGCCCGGCGCCAACCGCGACAAAGGCCCCACCTCGACGCAGCACCGGCCCCAGCTTCTTAGCCCAACGGCGGTTTCGGGCATCGAGCAAGAGTTCCTGCATTGCAGGCTCAGCAGGGCCCGTCGCTGATACCAAAGCGTCCAAGTTGCCGGTGCGATAGGCATCAGCAACATGCGCAAGCTCAGAGCTGTCAGATGTCTCGCTGAGCATGGCTGCGATTTCGTCCCTACTTCCGAGCTTAGAAAGCAGGTCTAGCTGAAACTGCAGGGTCTCGAGTGTGAGGATTCGCGAGCCGTGGCGGTGTGCATGTTGCGCTAACGCCAGATCCATAGGCTGGGGTTCCGACACTTTGTGCATTGCTTTCGCGGGCGTGGTCTCCATGATGAAAAGGTCCGATGCGGCAATCGCGCTTCCAACACGCCCTGGCAGTTCGCGAGCACTCACCCCTGCGTGGATCGTTCCAAAGAGATGGCTTGGAGCGCCCTCACCTTTGACCTCCCAAAGAAATGGTGCATCCACTCTTGGCGCTTGCTTCGAGGCCTGTGCAGAACTTCCCGCAAGAGCGACTCCCAATGCCGCCAAGGGCAGAAATCGAAGGATGTGGAGCAGAGGGTTGGTTGCCATCTGCGTAAAATGCGTCTCTTTCTCAAAGGCGCAAGGGGCTAGTCGGTCGAGCATTAAAGAAATAGCTCCAAACCGATGGGACAGTTGTAGCGAGTGAGCGAAATCGAAACGCTTTCAGGGTCTTGCGCCAGGAGTTTGCCAAGCACGCGATCTGTGCTTTGCGGACTGAGCAATGGCACGCCCTGCACCGCGTGAACAATGTCGCCGTTCTTAAGACCGATCCGATCGAACATCGAGCGAGGCGCGATGGCGTCGAACCGCACGCCCGCTGCTCGGTCTTCTCGCGCGGACGTCGCAACAAAGGTCGCCTCACCATTGTTGAGCGCCTGTGGTGACGCGAGCCAATTGTAGACTTCGGCTCGCGTCATTGCGGTGTGGATGGTTAAATCGTGACAGTCGTCTGCTCGGTGTTTTTCTGATACAAGGGACTGCTGCGGGTTCAAGTCGATCACTCCAACATTCACTGTGGTGGGCCCTTGCGAAAAGGCCGTAGCGGCAGCACCAAACATCGAGGAGAGGCCGCAGCCGGCAACAAAGACCCAAGCTTGGAGCTTGGTCGGCCGAACTGTTTGCATGGAGAACGCTTTCTGAGAATTGGGCATACCGACGAGAATTGCAAAGGCCGTTCCGCACCTGCGACGCTGAGAACTTCAGTAGTTGCCAGCGCTCTGCCTCTTCGCCGAAGTCACGCTGGCGCGCGCATCCCTCCGCTCTCGCCAATGTGGCAACGTCACAGAACCAAGATCTCACAGCAAGCAACGAGGATTGCCCTAGACATCAGCCACTCACTTCTCCAGAGTCCCACCGTGGACTGCCCCAAGTGCAAGCAGGCGATGAACTTCATACCAGCCAACCAAAACTGGTGGTGCAACCCATCTCTGAGCAGCGTTGAGGGCGAAGCACCCACCGGACTTGCTGGGCCAAGCGTCGATCAGATTGTCAACGATCCGAAGAACACGCCAGGAAATCCAAGCAGGGCTAGCTCGGGTGGGTGGTTTGATCTCACGGATCTCTTTGACTCAACGCTTCTTGCTCTGCTCTTTCTCGGAGGTGGCGGAGTTCTGATGTACGCAGGCCACTACGTTCTTGGCGGCCTCGTGATAGCCAGCGTCATCGCTGTTGGCGCGCTGTTTGACTAGAGGCTCTTTGGTTAGAAGCCAGAGTCCCGCCCCAACTTCGTTTCGATTTCGCCATGGCGGCTGGCTCTTCGCCCGCTGATTGCCTCGACTACGGTATGGTCGGGCTGACGCAACCGAAGCCAGTCTCTCTTTCTTTGCTCATCGTCACAGCGATTGCCCCGCCTGGCCTCGCTCACGCCTTCTGTGGGTTCTACGTAGCTGGCGCCGACACCAAGCTCTACAACAACCCCACGATGGTCGCGCTCTTGCGCGATGGAACAACGACCGTGCTCTCGATGGGCAACAACTACCAGGGGCCCCCAGAAGACTTCGCAATGGTGGTGCCCGTGCCAGTGGTTCTTCAAAAAAAGGACGTGAAGACGCTATCGCACGACATCTTTGAACGTCTCGACAAACTCGCAGCACCAAGGCTGGTGGAATACTGGGAGCAGGATCCTTGCCCTCTGCCACGGAGTGACCTCACCTCATGCCAATACGACTTGCGCTAGCATTGGGTGAGGCGCAGCATTCGTTATTGCCTCCACAACCAGGTTCTGCCATGAGTCTTCTCGCCATCCGCCATCATCTTCTTCCCTTGCTAGCCCTTGGACATCTCAATTGTGGCACAGCAGCAACGCCGACAAGCGAGCCAATCGTCCACCCAGAGACAAGCGTTCGCGCCGACGATGAGAAGAAGGACAGACCTCCTACGAAAGCGGCTGAGCCAATGCCCCTGGTTCCACCATCCGAACAACTCTTAGACGCCCCCCCTGGCTTCGCGTTTGGCAAGTACACGCAACTCCACGTTGCATTCGAGCAATGTGATAGCCCTGAGATGTGCGAAACGGAAGTGGAGGATACTCTGACGATTGCTGAGGCGAGCGACGGAGCCGTGGATGTGAAGATCGAGGTGATGCAAGACAATGGACACAGCTGCAGTTTTTCGGGCATTCTCGCTGAAATCGCCCCTCGACACTGGGGCTGGTCGGATGAAACGCAAACCTGCCAGATAGCGCTAAGACTCGAGGACGACAGCTTTGCACTCACCTCTGATGGGTGTCGTGAAACCTACTGCGGTGCGCGTGCGCATCTTCAGGGGTCGTTCTCGCTATCCGGACTTGGAAGCGCCCCCTAATCCTCTGAGGTCCACTCAAAGAACGCTGCAACACCACCGCCAAGGCGAGATCCGGCTCGCAACCCAACACCGAGCTGAACTGACGTTGAGTCGACAAAGAGTCGATCCAGATGGACTTCGCTACTACTTCTTCCGATCTGCTGCGGGCGCGACATCAACCGCAATCGAGAGGAACCATCCCCAAGATACCGCTGGGCATCAAGGTAGCGAAGTTGCCCGTAGGTGGTATTCGCATCGAACGAGCTCGACCAAACTGCGAATCGATCCAGCAAATCGAGCTTGGGAATGTTTGCCTTGATGAACGCAATCATGAGTGGATGCATCCCTTGTGGAGCGCGGACGGTGACTGAGGCAGGTGCATCGGGCTGAGAGAGCACGTAGCCGTGTCCCGTATGGAGCAGACTGAGCGATTCCATCATGCTTGCGTTTCCCGAACCACCAAAGGCAATCAGTGGGCCGCTGCCAACCGGACGCAGATGAACCTGTACGTTGGAACCCGCACTCTCAAGCGACAACTGCCGCAGAATGTCTGGAGCCACTTCGTCCGCAAAGAAGAGATCAACTTTGGGTGGGCCAGCATCAAGGACGATTCGACTCTCTGTGAACGGAAAGGCCTGCCCAAAGAAGACAATCGAACCATCCAAGATCTCAACCTTGCCACTGGGTCCCTCGCTGGGAACTACTTGCTCAACCTCCCCTCTCATACGAAGCCGCAAAGGGCCCTTGGCAATCTTGATGGGCTCGGGCAAGTGCAGGCGAATGCGAGCCTTGGGAGGGGTGTCATCTGTAGCAGGTCCCTCTGAAGGCTTCTCGGAGAGGACTGGGCCAAGTACCCCAAGTGGCCGGCGTGCGTCTCCGAGAAATACCAAGTCGCCTTTCGGAGAGATGTCGACAAAACCGTGCGTGAAAACTTCGCGGTCGGGCTCCCAATACTCTAGAGATCTCGCAGTGACATCAATGATCGGGACCTGAGCACTCAAGTCGGCGCGAATCTCTAACTCTGCATCCAATGTTGCCTTCGGGCCGTCTGGGAGTCCCAGCGGGCCGCCAAATAGCAACCACTTCTCGGTTTGCAGCCTTGCTTCGGCAACGGTGACGCCAACAGACTCACCTACGCGTACGTTTGTGCTGGCTGTCAGATTGAGCTGTCGGTTTTCTTCTTGTTCATCACTCTCCGATGCCTTCGCCGCAAGAGAGAGTCGTGTTCCCTCCCCTTGCACCTGGAGACTGAGGTCACGCCACACTCGCTTGCTGCGCGGAACTGCAACGGCGGGCCCAGAAATTTTCGTAGAACCGCGCACCTCCATGTCTGCAAGGTAAGGCCGCTTCCCAAAGCGGATCTTGGCAACAAGCCCCAAATCGGAGTCGAGCAATAGCGGCTCGTCAACAATCTCGGGAAGAAAGCTCGGCCATATCTCGGATAGCACCAATGACGAGACAGCAGACTGCACATCGACCACAGCATGATCTCCGGTTTTCTCGGCCTGGAGTGCTACCTTCAGCGGGTTACTCGCACCAACGGAGACCTCCGCATGCAGCTCGGGATCCTTGACACTACCCTGCAAGTGTACGTGCGCCTGGGCATCCCCAACCAACCCGCGAATCTTGTCCTGGTGCTTCACCGAAAGCGGTGCAAGAGAGGCCAGAGACCGCTTTACTACTTCAGCGGTGATATCGAGGGAAACCTGCGAGTCTCTTGGGTGCGATCGATTTAGGTGTAGCTTGAGGGCGCCTCCAAGGGAGATCAGAGGAACTCTGAGTTTCGAGTGTGCCACCGTTGCCACGGGCTGAAGCAACACCACTCCCTCCTTCTCGCTTTGCACGTCTAGCCCCAGGTCGATGTCGATGCTCGTGTCTGGTTGTTTCGCGGGTGCTAGCTGCGTTTGCAGCGCAAGCGTACCGTGAGGCCTCTGAACAGTGCCTTTAAGGTGTAACGACAGGCCTGCCTCTGCCTCGCTAAGTCTGGTCGCCAAAGCGTCTCTGAGCGTGGAAGGCAAACGTGCTTCATGCTCGCTTAGAAGCATGGGTGCCACCTCAGCGTCCAGTTGAATCTGGCCGCGCTTTCGCAACCTAACACCACGTCGCACAATCAGTGGCAAACGCCCCTCGATCCAAGCGAGTTCGGCTTCACTTCCAAGTTCGTGAACTTCAATTCGGCCCCGCCATTGTCCACGACGCATCTGTCCATGAGTTGCGACGTCTAGCTGCATCTTGGGCAAGCGAACTTCGAGATTGTGTGAAACGCTTCGCGTCTCTCCGCGCTGGTGGAGTTTGAACGTGCCATTGATGCGTCCGTGAACCTTTGCAGGCCTACGGGCGAGACGAGCCAATCCCGCAATGCTTAGACCTTGTACGGCCATCGTTCCGTCCGCGGACGAAAGCTCCATCACCTCGCCTCGAGGTTCAAAGACAGCTTCGCCCTGTAACTGCACTCGTCCACCTGCGATCGCGGTCCTGGAAGGCAAGACAGTGACGGTAATGCGCTCTCCTGGGCGTCCGCTCACTGCAAGTTCTAAGAACAATTGGGAAGGCAGATGCAGCGGAGGCGAGACCCGAAGCCCCAGACTTTCAAGCTTTGCGAGCGCGCGTTTCGCATTGCCGCTCACCGTGAGCTTGGCAATCATGTCACCACCCTCTGGTGTCGTATCCATAGAGCCTGTTCCTTCGAGCTCTGCCCCGAGAGCATGCAGCTTCAACGAATCTAGGTGCAACGAATGACCATCCTTGTGGGCTTGCAGGCTCAGCGTTTCTGATTGCTCGCCATCAACGGTCTTTAGGCCCTCTAGCTCGAGCTTCAAAGACCCGCCATTGGAAGGCAGCCCAGAGCCGCTTAGGCGAATGCGTAACTCGCTCGGCAGAAGCGGCCCAATCCGCAGTGGTGTGTTTGATAGCGTGGGCAGCTCCACGATCGCAATATCCGTCTTTGTCGCCAGCGAGTAGCTCGGCGCGTTTGGCCCCGTCACGTCTACGGTTCCCGATAGATCGATTTGCCCCTCTACGGTCTGGAGCGAGCCCTGGAGTACGAGTTTTTCTAAGGGACCAACAATGCTCACCTCGCCCGTTGCGCTTCCTACAGGAAGCTCGCGTTGCAAGAAGTCTCCAACGGTCTTTGTGTCGAGCGTTACCCCCTTGAGCCGCACGTCTTGGTGACCGGCAGGATTTCCGCGTTCAAAACCGAGAGCCGCAGAGGCCTCTTCAATCGCCAAGGGACCGAGCATGAGTTCCTTTACATTTGCGAGCAGCGACGTTGGGGTCAAAGTGAGTTCTCCGCTCTCAACGTGTACGGTCGTCTCAGCTGTTGGTTTGCCTTCGCGCTTGATCTGAAGCGTCGTTTCCAACGGCTGCAGTTGCAAGACAGTTCGGCTTGGGTTGGTTTGCAGGACAGCACCATCTTGCCTCACCACTCCTTCAACGGAGAACAGATCTCCGCGGGTGGCAGAGAAGGTTGCCCCAAACGTGTCTAAGAATACTTCTGTATCCCCACCTCTCTCCATTCTAGCCTGCAGTGAGCCATCCTTTACAGATATTGTATCGCCATCATCTTTCGTGACGTTCCAGTCAAGGCCCTCGACACGCACAGACTGAACCGAGAAGCCACGCCCCTTCGCACCCTTGCGCTTGACAAATAGCCCACGCAGGCTGTTGCGCCCGTCTTCCGCGATGTGCGTATTCACACGCACGCCCTGAACGTGCAGAGACCGCACTGAGAGTTTCTCGGTAATCGTCGACCACACACCTATGGAGAGGTCAACGTTCTCGACGTAGATGGCGGGCGAATTATTCTGATCGAGAACTTCGATATCACCAACACGAAGATCCCCAAACGGGAAGTCGTAGTCTAGCGTTCGGATCGAAACGCTACCGCGCACCTGCTTGCCGAGTGCCGCTTCCAAGCGTCCGCGAACCTTGTCCTTGCCCCATGCTGTGTGAAGAATGAGGACAATCAGCGCCAACAGGAGAACGAAGCCCCCCATCGCGAAGAGCAGCCGACGACGCCACCGCTTCCAACCAGAGCGCTTGGACGCCGCTGCCATTAGAAGGCCTCTCCTAGGCGAAGGAAGAGAGACCACGCTTTTCCCCGCAGCGGACTAAGAAGCTCGGACTGGTCGAGGTAGCGATAGCTAAGGTCCAGAGCGATCGGAATATAGAAGGGCCTCGCGCGACCGCCAACTCCAACGGCCGAAGAGACCCCATCGGCAAAGGGATTGTTCTCACTTGCAACTGCTCCCACGTCCACGAATGCAATGAGCCCATACAGCTGTTGAAAGGGAAGATGACGCAGCTCCAACGACGACTCGGTAAGGCTAGTGCCACCAACATAGAGCCCTTCGCTCTGGCTCGCGAACGTCTGCCGCCCAGTGCCCCGAAAGCCGTATGAGCCTCCTCCAAAGAGTCGGCTTTGCAATGGCACTCCAGAGTCGCTCGCGAGGCCGACCCAGCTTCCAGAAACTCGAGCGGCCACCGTCCAGAACGTAGCGACTGGCAAGAAGACGCGTGCATCGCCCGAGAGGCGCAACCAACGATGGCTTGCACCTGCAACATCGGGTGCATACTCCGCTCGTGCACTGGCAAAATGGCCCTTCGTCGCTTCAACACCGCTATCGCGTGCATCGTGCACAATCCCAGTTTGAATCTTTACTCCGCTTGAGTCTGGGTCGCTCGATAGATTCACGCTAGCGCGTTGCTCTGGACTGAGTTCCAATGGCTCGACCTCCTCCGCCCGATAGCCGAGAAGCTCGACATCCAAGTGCAGATCGTCCATCAGAGTTCTTCTTACCCCCGGACCAGCCGAATACTCGCGAACGGCAGTGTCGGGTAGCAACCGATGAGTGAGGAGAGCTGTGCCCCTCACATCGAATCGGGTTCCTAAGGCCCCAGCGCGCGTGACCTGGGCGAGGGCAAACCCGTAGGTTCCAAGCGGCTCATTCGAAGTCCCGAGTTCGTAGCCGTAACCGAGGCGTCCTTCGGTGACCACATGGAGTGCGCTCGTAAGCACATCTCGAAACACTAGACGTGCCCCCAAAAACGCATCGGTCCGGGTTGGGTCTGCCTCCATTCCGACCTCGAGTCGCAGAGCGCGTCTCGGAGCCTCTACCACAACGATCTTCACATTGAGACCCGTCTGAAGATCTCGTTCGGCCATGCTTCCATCAGCATTTGTCTCAGGTGCTCCACCAGAATCGGGAATCTGTGGCGGACCTTTGTGAACATCTTCATCGGCGTCGATGACCACGGAGACCATGGAGGCGGCGTCCATCAGAGCGAGCTGAGCGCGGTTGCGTTGTTTTGGGCCATACGCGCCACCAACCCGCAAGCCGCTGCGCTCGAGTATTGACGCTTTGGACACCCGCACATTGCCTTCAACGGTGATGGAAGCAATCGTTGTCTTGGGGCCGGGGTCAACGAAGTAGAACCACTCCACAGACTTTTTCTTACGATCGATCCATGCCCGGCTGTACACTCGAGCATGCCCATAGCCATACCACCGAATCACATTAGCGAGCTGGTGGCGGAGGATTCGATGCTCATTGACAGCAGGATTTGAGCCTTTGCGAAACGGAATCGCATCCATTACCTTCTCGCGTGCTTCGTCGGGAACACCAACAACCTTCAAGCTGCCAATGTGATACTGAGGCCCCAGATCAACCTGCCAGTCGATCGTAACCTTGTCCGCCGATTCACGAACGTCAGGATCGGATACTTTGACATCAAAGTAGCCATAGTTGCTTGCGTAGGTCGCGATTCGCCTCTTGTCTTCTCCAAGCCTGTAGGGGTTGTAGTCACGAGGCGGGACAATGAAGTTGCCAGGGCGATGGCCTAGTTTTCCGAGCAGCACGTTCCAGTCAAACGCACTCTTGCTCCCGTTCATTGGGCGAATGACCACGGACTCAACGGCCCGAAGAGTAGAGCCAGGCACCTGAGCGGGCTTTGGATGTCCACAGGCGAGCACCACAAGCAGTGCCAAATACATCGGTGAAGCCCTCAAGACAGTTTGGCAATTAGAGCACAGCTTGCCGACTCTGAGGATCGGCCAGTTCCAGCAAACATTGACAAACTTCCTGTGGTCCTCACTACAGGGAAAATGGCAAATGAAATTACGAGCAACTACCGCTACGATATCTGTATGGGCAGTACTCTTCGATCTTCGCTATGCCTCCTACTTTGCGGCTGTGCTGGCACAATCAGCAACCCTGGTAGTGAAGGAGGAAAAGACGGAAGCAAGGAGGACAGCGCCGGTGATGGTGGCAGCACAGAAGCAGTTCGAGCGTTTCCCGGAGCTCAGGGTTTTGGAGCCCTGGCCACAGGAGGGCGTGGTGGGCGTGTCATCAAGGTCACGACTCTAGACGCGACTGGCCCCGGCAGCTTCGGCGAAGCAATCCAGCAGGACGAGCCACGAATCATTGTCTTCGACGTGAGCGGAGTCATCACGGGAGATTTCGAGATTCCCTTCGGGAACGTAACCATCGCGGGCCAAACTGCTCCTGGTGGTGGCATCACTATCGCTGGACGCTTGTCTGGGGCCTACGAACGAGGCATCGACAACATGATCATTCGCCATATCCGCGTTCGTCCCATTTACGATGGCTCGTCGGGAGAACAGTTCGACGCGATCCAGTTCTCGCGCAATGGGCGGCTGATATTTGATCACGTGTCTGCATCGTTTGGTGTCGACGAAACGGTGGATCTCTACGAAGCACAAGATGTTACGGTTCAATGGTCAACCATCGAAAGCAGCGCAACTGAGGGCCACCCTGAGGGCGAACACAACTATGGGCTCATCAACGGGCCAGATGGAAGACGAGTTTCCCTGCATCACAATCTCTTTGCGCACCACAAAAATCGCGCGCCAGCAATTGCCAATGGACCAGCCGAGCTAGTGAACAATGTCATGTTCAATGTGCGTCACGGCTTTATCCACCACAATCCAGCATCAGGCCAGTTCAACATTGTCGGCAACTACTTCAAAAAGGGCGGCAACTCAGAACTTATCCCATTCTACTTTGACGACGAAGCGGGGTTTGCTGACGATGGGCTCACCTACTTTCTTGCCGACAACTACATCGATGATCCAGGTGGCAGCTGCGAAGGCGTTGTCAACAATCCATGGGCTGAGTGCTCTCGCGATCTCAACGCTCCTGAAGATCGCCGAGTGACCACAGAGTTCTCGTTTGACGGCGAGTGGCACGCGAGCATCACCACAGATGACTCGTCGAGCGCATATGATCAGGTGCTAGCGGGTGCCGGCGCCTTTCCCCGAGATGTTGTGACTCGAAAGTCGATTCGAGAGACGCGCGAGCGAAGTGGCAGCTGGGGTTCCTACACAGTTAGCGATCCCATGGAAGGACTCACCGCCACCGAGCCACCTGCCGATGCTGATGGTGATGGCATTGCCGATGCTTGGGAAGCGAGCCACGGACTCGACTCGAACAATCCTTCCGACAACCAAGATGTCATGTCCTCGGGATACCCTGCCATTGAGGAGTACATCAATGAGCTTGCCGATGCGGCGGTCCCCTAGGGGTTGAGCCGTTCGAGCGCTAGGCGTGCCGAGGCGATCTTGTGCAAGATGTCGGTTCTGCTGCCATCCATAGATCAACTATTCTCGTTCGCACGAGGCGACAGCAATTGTACTACATCTCACGTGGATGCCATTGGCGGGCTTCCCCGGTCTTTGTCCTTGGTACAATTCGCCCATGAGTTCTCGAAAGCATGACGCCTCCAATGACCGACGATGGAATCGACAGGTCAAGAGGGAGTCGGAGATTGTCTTGCTCTGCAACCCACGCGCTGGCGGACGATGGAAGGAACTTGCTCGCATCTTTGATTCCGACGAGGCACAACACGCGCGCCGCATCGTCACCGACTCAGTTGAGGACATTGCCCCCGCGGTGCAAGGCCTGGGCGAAGATGCACGCCTCATCTGCGTGTACGGCGGCGATGGGACCATTCAACGCATCCTGGACCACATGTTTGCTCACGGCAATCTAAACGAGGATACCGTCTTGGCGCTGCTCGGTGGTGGCACGATGAATGTCACCTCTCGGTGGTTGGGCTTTGGCTCATCACCGGGAAACAACTTTCGCTATGTCGTTAGCAGCTTTCGCTCGGGCGACCTCCTGCTCAAACAAGTGCCTCTCATGCAAGTTCGAGTTGGAGACAGGCTTCACCACGGCTTCACATTTGGAATTGGCCCAATTGTTCGAATTCTCGACGCCTACGAGCACGGCAAAAAGGGGAAACCTGCAGCACTCAAGTTGGGTGCTCAGTGTGTTGCCGGAGCATTCTTCGGCATTGGGTCCCAGGACATGTTTGAGCAGATGGAAGCTAAGGTCACCTTAGATGACGAGGTGCTTCCCTTCGGAAAGTTCGCAACCATCTTCTCCAACGTGACCGGGCAAATCAATCCAGGGGTAGAGCCCTTCACTTCTGACCGCACACGCGACAGCTTTCACACAGCCGTCTATGCCGTGACTGCTCGCGAGTTTGCGCTGAACCTACCCTTTATTGTGCGGGGCCTCCTGCCTGTTGATGTGAGCGGCATGCTCAAGAAGTGGAGCAAAGGTCGTATCTCCGAACCGGTGGACACCGACGCACGCTACGTGAACCGTCCGGCCTCACGGCTTCTCATCGAAACCGATGAGCCGATCTACACAGTGGATGGGGAAATCCTCCAAAAGCCCGATGGTCCGATCGAAGTCACGATTGGCCCAACGCTGAAACTTGCCGTGGGGCCGCAGGCCAGCTTGGGACAAACGCTACAGGCCGCAAAGAGTGCCATTCGAGGCTAAGTAAGAAAAGTTCTAAGATGCGTGTTTGAGTTCCGGAACGTCTTCGACGACGGGTTCCACAACCTTGTCATCCGGGAGGAAGGCATCAAACGTCGACTTGACCATAAGCTCGGCCGGGATGCGATCTTTGATCTCTTCATGGAGAGCTGGCAACTTGGACCAATGCAAGCCCTGCTTGTAGTGATGAGCTGTGTGGTACCCCAAGTTGCCTGTGAGCCGGTTAAACCACTTGTTCATAATGTTGTAGCTCGCAGACATGTGATCATCTGAGTCGAGCCCAGCGTGATGATCGTAGGTAACCCAGGAGGTGTACATAACAGTGCAAACCATGGGCAGTGCAAATACAAAGACTCCAGCCCACGGCTTGTAGATGACGCTGGCCACAACCAGCGCCCAGGTGAGAGCGCTGAAAATCACGAAAACGCGCTGGTGTTTTGGATAGCGCTTGCCAACCTGAAACGCGCGATAGTAGGCAGTAAGAGTTACACTTAGCGTGTATTCGATAACGCCCATCTTCTTGCCGCTCTTACGACGCCAACGACTCTCATCCTTGGTTTGGTCACGATAGTTCACGTGATGCCCAAGGTTGTGATGCAAGACCCAAAGGTTGGTCGTCATGCCTGTGTGCATCCCATAGGACACCTCGAGCAGCCGATTGAGCACTGGCGAACGAAAGGTCATGCAGTGCTGATGATGATGGTTCCAAGGAGCAATCAGGCCCTTCGGAATGAACATGAGAATCCAGTAGACCGCAAACATCCACACGCTGCTAAGCGCAAAATAGACCAGTACATCGAGGGCTGTCAGAGACAGGGCGATTGCGACAATCTTCTTATCTTCCCGATGGCGAAACAGCATGGCTTGCGCCCAGCTTAGTGCAGCACCCGAAGGCCGGCAACGCTCAGGACGGCCTGTGACACGACTATGACAAGAGCGCCAACCCCCTGGATTACTTGAAAATCATACCGATGACGTGCTGGCAGCCCTTGGTTACCAACGCCGCAGCAGGGTGTGGGACTCGCTCGTAGACGCCAGTCACCATGTCGCTGCGGTAGACGATGCCCGCCCAGCCGTACTTTGCGTAGCGCTCGCGGAGACCGGCAAAATCACGCCAATCCAAGTTTGGCTGCGTCGTCACACCGTCCCACATCGTTGGGCGCGGCTCCCCTTCAGGTACCACAAGCGATCCAACATAGTCAGCCTGTGAGTAGACCTTCTCGATTTGCTTTGCCATTCGAGTCACATCGGCTTTGGAAACCACGCCATTGGAGGTGGCCTGATAGAACTGCACAGTCACTCGAACGGGGAATCGATCATCGCGCTCGATGGTGAGATCATCGAGTTCCGTGAAGGGCCCCATCGTTGGACCGTGTCCCAGAACCGCTTCATCAATGTTCGAGGCTGCTTCCCCTTTCGGCGGAGCCAGGTCGGGAGCCACCATCGTAGAGTTAATCGCCCCGCCGTAGCCTTTGTCGGCGCCACCGAGAACTCCGAGTCCACCTCGGGTTCCCGGCTTCTGTTTGAGAGGCACCTGAATCATCATGAGCAAGTTGGCGTCCTTGCCAAGGCTATCGGCGCTCTCACCATTCATCGTCACGCCGCTGCTCTTTACATCCTTGAGTCGCTCGGCGGTCAAGGGTGCCCGTTGTCCATCCTTGTTGAAGTAGAGCCGCTGTCCCCAACTGCGTCCTCCGCCAACCGTGTCACGGCTGTTGTCAACAACGCTCATACTCGTGCCTTGTCGCGTCACCAAGATCGTGAGTACAGCCGGGTTCTTTGCATGGCTTTGGTAGTTGAAGATCACGGGCCAAAAGCGCGTCTTGCCGCCTTCGCGTATCGGCAAGAATGCCGACTGTGCGGAGACCAAGACCTTCTCATCGCGTTTTGCCAAGAGGCTATTGCCCTTAATTTTGCCTTTGTTTGGAAGGCTCATGAAGCTGAGCGGATCACCAAGGAGCTCTCGCAAAGAGATGCTCCGCGAACTGCGGCCCTCTTTCTCATTGCCAACCCGCACATAGAACTTGTCAATATCGATGTCACCCGTCTTGTCAGTAAAATTCGGATATCGAATCACCGGCATTAGGCGCGTCTCTTTTTTGGAGTCCTTGTTCTCGATTTCCACCTCGATGGTGACATCACTAATGTTCGGCCCTACGCTGCTCCCAAGATAGCGCCCTGTGTCTTCCCACATAACATTGAGAATCTGTAGCCCCTCTTTGGTCACGAGCGTTCGAGCCGACATGTTGCTCACCATGCCAGCCACCGAATTGACAACCGTGCGATGGCTCTTTGGCGCCGCCTCGGCGCGTTGAGGAGCAGCGAGACTTCCCGCAGCAATGGCGGGCGCGAGAAGAAGGGCGAGAGTAGTGCGGAGCTTGGGGATCTTCATGGTCCTCTTTCAACGCCTAGCGCGCATCTTTGGTTTAGCGACAGGCTCTTTTCTTTCCCCAAAGCGGCCACTTGAGAAGCCACCGCCCAATCCGCTACGCACACGGGAGTTTGCAGGCAGCTCGTGTGGCAGAGAAACTTGGTTCTGGCCATCGTCCAACGCCCTGGAATGCATTAGCGCCCGTGATTGCCACAGCAGTTTCAATGATGGCTCGCAAGTTGCTCAAAGGTTGGGCATGTCCTTGCCCTCTTCGCATAGAACGTCTTTCTACTCCCTGGCACCGATCGCTGTTGGTGCACTCATGTTCAGTGCTGCATGTAGCAGCGGAACGCTCGAAGGCGGTATCGACCACAAGACGCTCATTGATGACTATGTGCGCAACATAGCGCCGCTGGGTATCGCCGAGGCAAGTGTCGCCGAAGGAAGCCCATCAACCGAGCGAGAACAAGGTGACTTCTCGTGTACAACCACCAACCTGGTTGAGACGCGACACTACGATCGCCTTGTTGCGTATTCGGCGAACTCCGACAGCCTTTGGCCGGGCGCCATCGTTGGTGGCAAGTCCCTCGAGACAGGACAACTCACCCAACTGCCATTCGATCGCGCACCCATGGGCATTTCCGTGTCGCTAAGCAACCTTGTTGGCAGCAAATCAGCGCTCATCGAGAAGCCAAAGCTCTCGAGCTACCGTGATTCTCTTGCAGGCATTTTGAATAGCCAACTTCATGGTGCGACACCAGCGAATATTTACGCAGATGTCGAAGAAGTTCACTCTCTGGAACAGCTGAGCCTAGCGATGGGCGTTGAGGTCACCTTTCTTACGGGAGGTCTTGCAACCATCGGTGCAAGCTTCAACTTTGATAACGAAGAGGTCCGCAGCCGCTACGTCGTCAAGTTCACTCAGTCGTATTACACGGTTGACGTCGACCAGCCCGGGTCCCCTAGTGCTTTTCTTAGTGAGGGCGTCACCATCGATACAGTCTCCGATACGATTCGCAGCGACGATCCTCCGATGTACGTTTCCTCTGTCACGTACGGTCGAACAATTCTCTTCACCTTCGAGTCTGAGTACTCCGCCACTGAGCTTGGTGCAGCGCTCGACTTCGCCTACCGTGGTGGTGTGGACGTGAGTGGCAACGTCTCGGTGAGCTATAAGGAAGTGCTCTCTCGATCGAAGATCAACGCCTACATTCTTGGTGGTTCCGGTGGTGAGGCGGCACAAGCGATCAATAGCTTCGACGCACTCATGGAATTCATCCACTCCGGTGGCGATTACTCGAACGAAAGCCCAGGCAGTCCCATCGCCTACAAGCTCAACTACATGCGCGACAACGAGCCTGCCAAGATTGCGCTCACGGAAGATTTCGATGTTCGCGAATGCTCGCGAGTCACGCAGAAAGTCCTAGTGACGCTGTCAAGCTTCGAAGTCGAAGAGGCGGCCGACCAAGGAGACAACATTGAGATCTTTGGAACAGTGAGCGCTAGCGCCAACAATGAAGGCATGCTCTTCGACCGGGCGTCTGAACACCACGTTAGCTTGTCTGAAGGCGAAACCTGGCCAACCAGCGGTTCCATCTCCGAGTTTGTCCTAGATGTCACTCCCAACGCTGGCGAAGTCATCACCTTAGAGGCCAACCTCTTTGACAAAGATGGCTTCCTCAATCCCGATGATAGCCTTGGCCATGAAAGCGTGAATGTGAGTTTTGAGACCGGTTGGCGCCGAGACATACCGATCTATCTGACAGGATCTGGATCGAAAGTGAAGGTCAACCTTCACCTGCAACCAATCTAGATCATAAAGCAATTGCACCTCCCAGCCAAAGCCGGCACGAAGTCACTGCTGACCCAGGCCTAAAGATCCAACGTCTCGATCCGTTACTCATAGTGAAGGAGCAGGAGAAGAACGATGAAGATTGCCGGAGTCACGCAAGACTACCTACGCATGGTGGACTCGACGTCTGTGAAACCAGTAACCGCGGTGAACAGCAGTGAGAGTGTCCTCGATCCCTTACACCGCCCAATCGAACACACACCAGTGGAAGCAGTTGCGCACACGGATGAAGATGGTGGAGTGCGGCAGAAGCCGGCTGGCAACGACGTAGTCGAACTCAGTCCTGAAGCGAAAGGTTCGATTAGCCAAGCGAGAATCGAAGACATGATGCGCGAGAAGCTCGCCGAAGCCCTCGAAGCAGAAGGCATTGATCTCAGCGACCACCAAGGCCTCGACTACTCCCCCGATGCGGTATCCCATCGCATCGTTGACTTCAGCATTAGTCTCTACGGAGTCTTTCGAGAACAACACGCATCGCTCTCGGAGAGTGACGCAATGGCAAAATTTGAGAAGACCATTCGAACTGCCGTGGGTACAGGCTTTGACGATGCGTTGAAGACCTTGGAGAAGGTTGGACTGCCAGATGAAGCCCTTGAAACGGCTCATGAGACCAAGGCCCTGGTCGACAAGCGTTTTGACGACTTCTTCGCTAAGAGCTCGCGCTAGGCCGCTAGCGAAGCGCCAACGCACGTGATACCTCTGGTGGGTGCGTAGCCCTGCCCTTCTCTTGCTTTGGTCCCTTGCTCTTGCATGCGGCGGAGGAACTCCTGCTGGCAAAGGGCCAAAAATCGGGCGTGCCCAGAGCGTTCACAGCGCACCCGTTGCTGAGTTACCTATCGAGTTTCGTGGGCAGGTGCCCGTTCTTCAGAACTCGTCGGTGCTGGGGATGCTTCCAGACACAACCATGGCTGCCGTTGTTGGCAAGAGCCTGCGTCACCTGGCAAACACAATCGAATTCGCCGAGATCCTAAGAGAATACTCAGAGTTTTTCTCATCAGCAAACGTTGCCCTCAGTGCCCCCCAGGACGCGAAGCTACTAGAGCCCGCCACTTGGTCAAACCTGGGGATTGATGTCGATGCGCCCTTTGGCATGGCCTTCCTCGTTAGGAAACGGGCGGTGGGATTGTTCTTTGCCCCGTTGACTGACAGCAAGGCCTTTCTGTCGAGCGTCCCCGTTGCAGCGCAAGCGGTGGGTCTTGGCACAGTTCATCAATCGAGCGTCGGAGAGCGTCACATATTTCGCTTCAAGAAGGACGATGAAGTCGCCCTCTTGGTCAATGCAGGGAGTGTGGTGCTCATACTCGCTGATCGCTCTACTGACCTAGACGCTGTGCTGGCAGACTTGCTTGGCAGTTCTGGGCAGCAGACTCTTGCGCAAAGCGGACGTCTCGCTAAGAGTTTTACGGAATTTGACTACGGCGAAGATGTTGCTGGATTCGTTGCCTTTGATACCTTCGCAGCGCGAATTTCTGAAGATCGAAATCGAGATTCGGGTGACAACTATTGGCTCGGTCAACTCGACGAAATGGAGAAGCGCGTCGAGGCGGCGAAGTCGCAGGCCAAGCCGCAGAATGAGATTGACCAACTCGAAGAGAAGCTCGCAGACGTGTTAGAGGAGTACAACGCTTTCGCACTACGAGAATCGGCAGAGGCACACTTCACCGACAACATTCTTGGTGATTTGGGCACCGTCGTCTTTGGTCTGGACTTTGGCGGTCCTTCTACTGGGGTTCGTGCACGAATCACAGCCACTCCAGGCTCACTAGCCGACCGCCTATTTCTCTCTGGTGGCGGTCCACTGCGTTCGCCCAAGCATCTTGTGGAAGAGCCGATGTGGATGTTGGCCGGCCACGTTGATCGCGTGGCGGCTCTTGAGGTCTTTAAGACCCTTCTCAACATGGAAGGCGAGACAGTACCAGGACTCACGAGCGAAGTTAGAAACGAGCTACAGATTGACCTAAGTGCGTGGCTAGGCCAGGTGGGTGGTGAGGTCGCAGGGGCATTGACGCTCAATCGCGACATGCTTTTGTCTGCGAAAAACTCGTATGAAACTCTCAATGCATTTGGAGTGCACATCATGGCTGAAATGCGCAACGAAGAGGCTGCACAGAAGCTCTTTGACAAGGCACTACAGTCTCCCGCTCTGCGTCGCTACGCTTCTGGCACCGGCAAGAACGCGGCACTCGAAATTGAAGGCTTCAACGCGCGCCCCATTCGAATTACGCTTGCCGACGGCTTCCTAGATGCCCGCAGCGTGGGCCCCAAACCAAGCACTCCAGCTTGGCGCGATCACGAAGCAAGCCAAGCAGGAAGCCCACAAACCCTTGCTCTGATGGCGTTTGACCCAATGCTCCTGCAATGGCTGTGGTTCGCCGACCCGTACTACTACGACGAGCACCTTCCCCGAGCGAACAACACAGAGCCTAACGCGGCCGAGAAGGCCAGACTTGAAGCCCTGGCCAAGAAGGAGGAAGCATTGCGGCGCAAGCGGACGGTTATCCGCAACACACGATTTGTTGCAACGAGCAAAACCTTTGGCCGTCTCCTGGTGACGGCACGCCGCGAGCCCTCTGGGAGCCTCGCGATCTTGGGTGCCTTGATTGGCACCGCCAGTAACTTCGGCAGAGGCATCCAAGCTGTGGCTGAGTCAATTGACTCGGCCCTAGTAGAGCAACGTACCGGCAAGCCTTCGGCGCTCAAGAACGTGGAAACGGAGCTGCGCAAGCTACAATCCGAGGAGACCCTAGATCGATGCGCAAACTCGATCGACCCCCTTTGCGGGCTCTAAGAACTGTTACTAGCGTCGTCGCCCGATTGTCTAGCGAACCAGGCGTGAGAGACAATCACTTGCTCGACGCCAGTCCTGAGCAATCAGGGCTTCTCGGCTCTCGTCATTCGGAATCGCAGAATGAGCACCCGCTTCCAAGATATGTCGTACGGCAAGCACGCGGATCTCAGGAGGCAACTCGGCAAGGATGTCACACCACCAGAGCGTCGCATCCCGATTGCCAACCGTCGCAAGTCGAGCAATAGCCAGAGAGAGAGCTTGCGCATTCGAAAGGTTCAAAGTCTGATGCACAGCAAGCATCAACTCCACCTCCGACCAAGGAGCCAACGAGAGTCCCCACAAGAAGTGGCGCCGAAAACCCCGAGGCAGCGCGGCAAGCTCACTCCGGCGCTTCCAGTGCCATGTAGGGAGCTCTGCGTCTTCCGAGTTGCGAGGTATCGCATCACCTAGCTCCAACAGTATGCGGCGCTCCCCTTCAGCATTGCAAAGAAGCGGCCGCAGATCGAGCGACGCCCCTTCGAACTGCAGTTCACTCGTATCGGCTGGGACGAAGTCAGGATCAACAACTGTGCTCAACAGTGATCGCACGATTGCTCTTGCTGCCTTCTTGCTGAGGTTTGGGACTTTTCCGAGCGAGCGCCATGCGCGAATGTCGGCATCGCGCCATGGGCACATCTCATCGGGCACGCTAGAGAGCGGAACGAGGCGCTCTACGTACAGACTCTCCGAATTCGTCTGTTCGTTTTCGTCGAATGGCAGACGTTGACAGAGCAATGCCTTCAGCATCTCAGGTGTTCGAAAGACAGCGATTAGCACAGTCATGTGCGCTCAGTAGCACACGTACATGAAAAACATGTAACAATGCTCTCTTAATCCGCAGCGTCACCGAATTGAGTCGGTAGAACGTCGAGTACCGCACCAGTAGTGTCGAGCCCAAAAGAAATCCTCACAGAGAACGAGCTTCTTGAAGAAGACCTCATCGAGAGTCGAATTGGTGTCCACGACAGCAACCACTTTGAAGTCAAACTCGACTATGCCATTGGCTCCCACGGGCGGTCGCGCTACAACGTTGACTACTACTTTTTCGTACCTGCGAGTCTTGGCGTAAACAAGCACACCTATCGCGACCAGCAGTTCTTTAGTGATGTGCAAGCGTACATTCGTTTCAAGACGCCAAGCCGAACAATGGCCAGTCTCGCGGGCAACCCCTCGAATCTGCAGGACATTCGCGAACTCGTAGCCAAGCTCCGAGCCAAGCCTCGAGATCGAGAAGTCTTGCAGCAAATGAGTTACCAGCTGCGCATGTTTGGCTGCATCAAGCGGGTGAACATTCGAGACCGAAGCCGCGGTCTGCGTGAAAAGCTCTCCGAACTCAACGAACAAGAGTCAGCAAACCAGGTTTTGCTCAGCGATGTGGGGCATATCAGCGATGCATTGGTGAACGATATTGCGGCAGTCATCGGCGAGTGGCGAGAGCTGCGCCCCGATTTTGTCGATGGTCGTCTACCACGCGCCGCCAACGAAACCTTTGCCTATGTCGATGAGTACTTGAGTCTGGTCATCGAGATGAAGATGGCATCGATCGTCCGTCGCATTGACGCGATCACAATCCCTATTGGAGATGCACTCGACCAGACCAGAGCGGATGCGCGCGACTTACTGCTGCGGGAACGAAGCTATCGCGACAGTGCCGGCTACTCCACCGTTGCGAAGGAAGACGAAGACGATCACTTCGTCTACCGGCAGGGGCTCCTTAAGAAGTTTCTCACGTCTGTGCTCTGGCTTGATCTGAGCAAGGAGAAAGAGGGCCGACGGGTCGCTAACATGGGCGCAGCGATCGCCGCCGGATTTGCCATGTTCTTTGCTCTGATGGCGACACTGGTTGCAGGCGAGTACTACGACATTAACAGCTGGAACTTCATTGCGGCTGGCGTTGCCACATACATTCTCAAGGACCGAATCAAAGATTGGCTCAAGGCGTTTCTTGGCATGCGATTTTCGCGTTTTCTAGCGGACTACAGCATTCAAGTTCGCGACCCACTCACCAATGCACGCATCGGCCGATGCCGAGAGAGCTTTAGCTTCGTCGACCCCAGCGACATTCCAGAAAATGTCTTAGGACTGCGGATGCGCGACGCAAAGTCAAGCATTGAAGCCATGGCCAAACCAGAGGTCATCATGCACTACTCGAAACAGGTCAACCTGCGAGGAAAGGACATGATCGAGCGGATGCACCTGGAGGACAATAACGTAAACGACATCGTGCGTTTCTGCTTGTCCCAGTTTCTCGCCCGCGCCGACGACCCGACCAGCAGCATTCCCTATTACGTCGAGGAAGAAGACCTCGTCGAGCGTCGCAGCTTTCGCAAGGTCTACCACCTCAACCTCATCATGGTGATGCGTAGCAAGGGCAATGGCCGTGCAGCTCTCAAGCGCGTTCGCGTCATCTTCGACAAAAACGCCATTCGCGAGCTGCAAGAAGTCTAGAGCGCATCTCACAACCTCTTCAGTCGTCTGAGTCCCGATCTGCACCGCATCTTGGCTTCGCGAAACCTTGCCGTAGAGCCACTATGCCTGCGCTCTCGTTCCTGGACCCTCAGCTCGGGCCCTCATACTCGGTCAGTGGTTGAGACACGCTCTAGCTAGTGCAACGTCAATGAATCAGGCACAAGTGCCCCTGAGGGTTGACGAAGCCCTGCTCCGCCCTCATATTGGACTGGTGGCTAGCGCCACATGCTGTGACAACTAAAGAGACTAGGATTTGGGGGCGAAACGGCTTCGACGGAGATGAAGAAGCTCAGATCGCGTGTCGTGGCGCCCATGGCCACGTAAAAATGGGCACAATCGCAACTGCAAATGACAACAGTCAGAGCGTTGCTCTAGCAGCTTAATTAAGTTGCTCGGTGTTCTCAGGCTTCCGCCTGTAGCTTGAGATGCACCGTCAATAATCAGGCTAGCCACAGCGCAACGATCATCGGCGTGACGGCGAAACTCAGGATGAACTAAGCGAAAAGGTAGGCTGCCGACGGCCGCCCTCTAGCCGACAATCAAATTATCGGACACACACGTAGACGTCTGCTGTAGACGCATTTTCGGACGCGGGTTCGACTCCCGCCGCCTCCACAACTTTTTGTTATGTGTTTCGGCTACCTATGAGCCGCTTTCCCCGAACCCTCGGGAAAGTGCCGCTATCGTGTCGTTCGGTCGATCAAGAAGGCTCACGGCGTCCCGCCGAACATCGGGACTGAGGTGAGCGTAGCGCATCGTCATTTTGATGTCGGCGTGGCCAAGGAGTTCCTGAACAGCCTTAAGCGGTACGCCCCTCATGACCAAGTGGGACGCGAACGTGTGACGCAAGACGTGCCAGCCCAACTTTGGGATGCCTGCTCTTCTACTTGCCCGCCATAGCGGCCATCGACATGCCCCTTCAGTCAACATCGTGCCGTCGTCCTGGCAAAAGACCAGTTCCCCACGCAGGTGGCGGTGTGACTTCAAAGCAATGAGAGCCTCATTGGACAGCTCGACCTCGCGTGATTTCCCACTCTTTGGCGTACCCACGGTGTTCTTCCAGACTGCGCGGCGCACGACCAGCTTGCCCACCTTGAGATCAACATCCTCCCAGCGCAGGGCGCGTAGTTCGCCAAGTCGAAGGCCGGTGCGCAACCCCAGAAGTACCATGCACCTCCACTCCCCATCTGCGCTATCAACCAACCTGATAGCCTCGTCGAAGTCGAGGAACCTGAAGCCAGGGGCAGCAGTCTTCAAGGGGGCCAGCTTGGGCTTGTTGTCAAGTAGGTCCCATTGATGCGCGATGCCGAGCAAACGTCGCAGCACAGCAAGATGGTTATTGACCGTCTTCGCTGCGAGCCCCGACTCCAACTTGGCAGCCTTGTAGGCTTCTATGTCGCGAACGGACAACTGATCCAACTTCTGCCCAGCAAAAGCAGGAAGCAAATGGTTGGTGAGAATCGAGCGTTTTGATGCCAGCTCGCTTGGTTTGTTGTTTGGCGCAGCGTAGTTGCGCAAGAACTCTTCGCTGAATTCTTCAATGGTGGGGCAGACGCGCTCGTCTGTCATATCCTTCCTCCCAAATGAGTCGTCAGCCAGTGCAAGCCGCAAGTCACGCTCGTACTTCTCAGCTCCACGCCGAGACTGCACAGGTGAGACTTTGCGAACGCGCTGCCGCCGTCCGTTCGGGTGTGTGTAGTCAACGTCTATCATCCATACTTCGCGCTCCCGGCCAGTCCGGGAGTCGCGATACTTTCTTCGTCTTACGCTCATCGTTTTCTCCTTGAGCGCAGGACGTGTTCTTTGCCTCCAAGCCAATCTAGCACGGCATCTCGGCTGACTCGGATGCTTCGACCGATGCGACGAACCCCTGGAATCTGGTTCTCCTTGACCGCTTTGTAGGCCGTTTCACGATTGATTCTTAGCAATCTGGCGAGTTCATCCACCGTGAGTACAGGGGGCAGTTCCTCCTTGGTGCCTGCAGCGCATGGTTCGCAGGGACCGATTTCCACGGAAGCACTCTGCCTCCCTGATGACGCTATCTCCGTTCGTGCATCGCTCTTCTTCATCTCAGTACTGGAGGAACCATGCAAACCATGCAAACCCATCACACCCTCCCCTTATCGGTCACGCGCCACCGGGCGACTCCTGTTCGTTGGCGGGCGACTGCACGGCAAAAGGCCAGCAACCGATCTTCCCCCTCTATGGTCGCGGATCTAATTCGCCCTTGAAGTGATGCAAGCTTGACCCCGAGCTGCCTTGCCGACGGAAGCTCGCCCCCTTGGGTCGCGCAAAGCTCGATGACGGCATCTCGAATGCGATCACCTTGGGGCCGCTCGCCAAGAAGCTTGAGCGCATCCGAAGCGGTTATAGCATCCGAGCCAAACAACTCCCGCCAGGCCACAAGTGCTCGCACATGGGCTTCCTGTTCAGGATCTGCACCCGACTCGTTGGCAACGGTGCGCTCGACGGGGTCGTTAAACCCTGCCCACACGATGGCGCTTCGCACAAAGTCGGACCACCCTTCAAAAGATCCAAATGGGCGAAGCCCTTGAGGTGGCCGTCCCGCCTGCGCGTAGGCGGCGAGAGCTGTGAGCCCCTCCGCTACAAGCCTGCTACGGTTTTGCACGATCCACGGACGGAGCGGGTCATGCGTAAAACCACCTCGCTCCTCGGTGCGAGCCGCGCCGAGGACTAAGAAGGCAGCGAGAGCCGTGACGCGCGGAGAGCGACGGCGCGATGCGTGCGCTGTCGCAGATTCAGAGGATTCGC
>JANTGM010000054.1 GCA_024762925.1 Kofleriaceae bacterium
TGTGCTGGCGACGGGAGCTCGTTCTTTGACAAGGCGCGAAGGACGACCTTGCTGGGGCAAGGAAGGATCTGAGCAACGATGAGCCGAAGGCGTTCAAAGGGCGAAGAACCGAGCCAGGGCGTTCTATGCCTCTGGATCCCACACTAGTGCGCGATTCATGAACATAGAACGCGCTCTTCTCGCCCGCTGGAGAGACTGGCTCAGCCAGTCTTCTTCGTTGTTCCTCGGTCCGGATCTCTGCGCCGCTCATGGCTCACCACTTTAGGAGATTCGAAACAACTCCAATGAATCACGCACTAGCCTCAGAATTCTGAATTCACTCTCAAAGTCCGCAGCTATTTCTCGCTACTTGCCCGACTGCGCCCCTGGCCCAGTACTTGTATTGTCCTGGGGCATGCGCTCGGTATTCCTTACTGCACTCCTGGCTTCAGCCCTTCTCCCCGCGATGGGCTGCAATCTCTACTTCAATGGTGGCGATGGTGATCCACCCTGTGACGAATGGGGCGGAGGCTCACGGGCGCCTCAAGAGCCAATCTTCCTACGCAACCCGGAGACTGGGGTCTGCGAAGATTTCGGATGGACCAACCCACCGTTCCCATGTGATAGCACTTGTGGGCCGTGCGCGGGTAGCACGGATACTGGAACAGGAACACCTCCAAGCCCAACGCCTGCCGGGGAAGGCCCCGACGAAGACTCAGCCGAACTTGAAGAGCGCGCCCCACAAGCGACTTGGGGCTTCTGCGATAGCTACTGCACAGGTCTTGAGGAAGACATCTGCCTTGCAACCGATGGTTGCCGGGGTATCTACGACCAAGGCGCAGACGGTGCTGCAGGCCAGTTCCTCGAGTGCTGGTCAACTGACCAGAACCCATCAGGGATTGTCGATTGCGAAGGCCTAGATGCCTACAGCTGCTCCACAAGCGATGCGTGTGTCGCTGTTCATGAATATTCCTGCGATGGTTTTGGCGACCCCACCCCCGGTGGCTTAGGGGAACCGGTCTGTGCGCCTGGCTACTTCCTCTCCTGTCACAATGAAGAGCCACAAGACGGCTGCTACGGAAATCAAGACTGTGACGAGGGCGAGTCGTGCAACGCTGCCGAAGTGTGCTTACCACCACCAGGCAACGGTAGCGCTGATGCTCCAGAGGTCTGCTACGGTTTCTGCATTCCCGATGTCGATCCAGGCGAGTGCGACGGTGAGGTCTCCTGTGACGCGCTTCCTCCACTTTGCGAAGCTGGCACCACTCCTGGCATCGCCAACGGTTGCTGGACTGGCGAGTGTATTCCCCTCAGTTCCTGCCCCGACGCAGCTTGCGATGACATTCTTGGAGAGTCCATGTGCATTGCCCGAGACGATTGCAACGCCTACTACGTTGGTGACAACTGCAGCTGTGACGAAAACGGTTGTACCTGTGCTGAGTGGGTCTTCGAGAGCTGCGGAACAGACGCCCCATAACGCACCTGGGTGGAGGCCCTGCCCCTCCTGAGATGAAGCGCCGGCCCTTCCCCCTAGGCCGGCGCTTGCCGTTTTCGGACAGCCATCGCAAACTACCGCCATGAATCGCTACGCTCTAATGACATCGCTTCTCGCATCTATCGTTGCCCTTGGCGTCGCCTGCGAGAAAGAAGGCAAGCAGCAAGCCCCAGAGTCGAAGAACTCTTCGCCGAGTCGGACGCCATCATCACCCGACAAAGCTCCCGGAGCATCGCGCCCAACTGCGACCCCCAGCGGAAGCGTAAAGCCGCCTCTCGCCACAGACATCACCAAGTATACCGAAGGGCTCGAGGGCGAAGGTGCACTCATGGTGCGCTTCAACACCAATCAGGGCATCATTACGTGCGAGCTTTTTGAGAAACAGGCGCCGCTCACTGTCGCGAACTTCGTTGGCCTAGCCCGCGGCCTCCATCCTTTCACCAATCTCACCACCAAGAAAACGGAGACTCGCCCTTTCTACGATGGCCTCATTTTTCACCGCGTCATCCCAGAATTCATGATTCAAGGCGGCGACCCACTTGGCAAGGGGGTTGGCGGCCCAGGGTACAAGTTCGCCCAAGAAGTGAGCCCGGAATTGCTACATGACAAACCAGGAGTACTCTCGATGGCGAATGCAGGACCAAACACCAATGGTAGCCAGTTCTTCATCACAGAGGTTCCGAAGAAGAGCCTTGATGGTGGCTACAACGTCTTCGGTCAGTGCAACGAGATTGATGTTGTGAAGAAGATCGCCCGAGTCGAGAAGCGAGGCTCCACTCCAGTAGAACCGGTCATCATGGAGAAGGTTGAGATCTACCGAGCAGCCAAAGCCGAGAAATAGGAACAACTCTTACCCCTAAGGAGAGTCGTGATTTGCGGGGAGCATAGAACCCGGAACGCCGCAATCAGCCACCACTCACTGGATCAGTAGCCCAACGATTTCGTTTGCTGGCGCGGGAATCACTTCCAGAGCCAGCAGCCGATCTTGGGCGCAATCGCGAGCGGCATCAGCGGCAGCCTGCACATCGTCAAGTTCGCCAGTCATGGTAAAGAACGCCTTTCCCATGATTCCCACGCCCAAACGAACGTCGCGAACTACGACTTCGGCAACCTTGCAGGCAGCATCCATCGCAGCAAGGAGTGCACATATGGACGAGGTCTCAACCACCGCCGCACTGAGAATGATGTCCGACTTCCAGCCTGCTCCGTCCACAGAATCGGGAACAGCCGGCCAAAGCTGAGCGTCAGCCATCGGCAGAAAGAGAGAGTCGATGAGGCTGTCACCCGCGACTGCTACTCCCACATCCATTGCCTCCTCCATCTCCGCGACACCTCCGCGAAGGTAGAGCAGGTGCTTGCCGCCAGAAATCGGCCGTGACGCGAGGATTTCGATTTCCGTGCGTTTGCAGATGGCGTCAGCCACAAGCACGCCTCGGGCGATGTGCTCAAGTTCGAGAACCCCCAGCGCCGGGCTGCCATCTGCTTCTGCCAACTGCGAAATTCTCCTAGACGCGATTTAGACGCTATACGAAACGGAACGATTCCTTGAGAGTACAACGTCGCTCTCGAGTGAAGTGTATGGCGGTCGTAAGGCCTTCCCCTGTGGGGCTGGCGATCGTGAATGATGTGTATCCCTCGCCACCGAGCCCAAGTCCCGCGTAGCAGGCCTCGTTCTTCACAAAGATGGAACAGTTGCACACTCTCGCAAAGGCAGAGAGGTTTTCGATATTCGTCGAGTGCATGAGCGCTGTGTGGTGGAAACCATGCTCAACGCGCACCGCAGTTGCCATCGCCTCGGTGATGTTGGGGACGCGAACCATAGGAAGCACGGGCATAAGAAGCTCGTGCTGGACGAAAGGATGCCCTTCATCCACTTCGCAGAGCAGAATCCGCAGATCCGAGCCGTGGCCGCGAAGGCCAATTTGCGAGGCAATGACGGAGGCATCTTTGCCAACATAGTCCTTGTTGACACCATCGCCCTTGAGTACGACGCCCTCAAGATCACGGACTTGCTGTCCAGACATGAGGAGTGCTCCAGAGTTACAGAGGTGATGTCTTAGATCGTCGGCGATGCTGTCTACCGCAACGATCTCTTTCTCAGCAATGCAGACGATATTGTTGTCGAGAGACGCTCCATTGACAATCGCCTTCGCGGCGTTGGCGAGGTTGGCCGTTTCGTCGACGATGGCCGGCGGATTGCCAGGGCCCGCCCCAATGGTCTTCTTGCCAGAGTGCATCGCTGCATCCACAACAGCGGGACCACCGGTAACAACCACAAGGCGAACATTGGGGTGTTTAAAGAGCGTGTTTGCGGATTGGATGGTTGGCTCTTCTACCGAGACCAGACAGTCCCGAGGACCACCGACGCCGATGATTGCCTCATTGAGCAAATGAACGAGCCAGTTGCAGACTCTTCGAGCGGCCGGATGCACGTTGAAGACGACCGAATTTCCGCCCGCTACCATGCCGATCGCGTTGCAAAGCACGGTCTCGGTTGGATTGGTACATGGCGTGACAGCCAGAATAACTCCGTAGGGAGCTCGCTCTGTGAGCATGAGACCATCATCACCGGTGACCGCCGCTGTGCGCAGGATCTCAGGCCCCGGAGTTTTTCTGATTACCAGATCGAGTTTGGCGAGCTTGTCATCAACTCGACCAAGACCGGTTTCTTCGACAGCGTGCACACAAAGCTCTTTCAGATGACGCCGAGCAGCCTCTCGCATTGCTCGGACCATGTCTTCGCGAAGGGACTTTTGGGTGCGCTCGTTGGCGTAGAACCCGCGCAGCGCCGCCTGTGCTGCGGTATCCGCGTCCCCGTAAATGCCAAGAGTGCCGCGGGGAACCGAAGATTGGTTCTGGGAAGCGGTGAGTGACACAGTGGTCTTGGGGGCCGCGGGCACTTGCCCAAGGCGCTGAACCACCCGGTCCACAATCTCTGCGATGCGCGCGTCGTCAATCTGGGACATTACAAATCCTGTTGTTGGGGGGCGTGTCTACTTGTAGCCCTTGGGCGATTCAACTTGGAGCGCCGCCCTAGAGCCTTACTTTGTGTAGTGCTGCTCTCCCCCAAGTTCCACTGCGTCGACGATTGCCATAATGGTTGCGTCGACAGGACGGTTGTTGGTGCTTTCGGTTTGCCGAGCGGAGCTGCCTGAGGCGTACAAAACCACCTCGCCAACCCCCGCCCCAACCGCATCGGCGGCGACCACGGGTGTCCCCGTGACCTCACCATTGGCGTCGCAGGCAGCAACCAGGAGCAAGGTGAGTCCACCAAGCGTGGGTTCCTTGCGACTGGCAACGACTGTGCCGATCACTTTGCCGAGGACCATGAGCCCCTACTTGCCGTCGCCTTGGCGGCCAAGAGGCAACGCCGCGTCGATGTTGGCATGAGGACGTGGAATCACGTGGACGGACACGACTTCACCAACCCGCTCTGCGGCCCGCTGGCCCGCTTCGGTTGCGGCCTTCACTGCCGCGACATCGCCGCGCACAACGGCAGTGACAAAGCCACCACCGGTCTTCTCATAGGAAACCAGCTCGACTTTGGCTGCCTTCACCATGGCATCGGCCGCTTCGACCATACCAACAAAACCTTTAACTTCGATCATTCCGAGAGCGTCTGCCATGTACTTGATTACTTTCTTGCTTGGTTAAGATTATTTCTTAGCTTCAACGCCGGTGACGTTTGCCAGAGCGCCGGTTGCAGCCTCTGCAGCTGCGTCGATTTCCGCCTCGGAGCCCGACATGTACAGGCGGCCGAATGCCCCGTAGGGAGTGATGTTGACGAGCGAGACGTTGGCGGCTTTTTCGGCCTCATTGCACGCCAGGACCACATATCCCGCTGGACTGGTCTCGAGTATGAAGAGAGAATCGCCGGGCAGGACCATCATGCCGCGGCTATTTCGGTTGATGATTTGCGCCTGATAGGCCTCAACCGAGCGGATGATTTGGTTGGTAACGGCTTTGGGCTTTATGCGCCCAGCCTCTTCGAGTTCCAGGTGGCTAAGGACCGTGCCACCTGCTTGCAATACTTCGCCTTGATCGTCATCGTGCACTTCCAAGAGCCCAAAGGCACGCTCGACCACTTGGACAGCTGGCTGCACTCGCGTCGCCTTGAGAGCCGCATCCGTCACGCGGTTGATCGCAATCCCCGGAGCAATCTCAATCCAGAGCGACGCTTGGCCGGGCACCGGCAAGAACCCTCGAGCTGTCTTGCCAATGAATGTAGCAAGCTGCGGTTGCAACTGGTCGAGGAATACGTAGGTCCGAAGCGTGATGGACATGCTGGCAAGGAACCTATCACGCTGATTTAGAAGAGGTAAAGGCAACCAGCCACCATTGACAGCTAGCCCGAGCAGGGTCACCTTCAACAAACCATGTACCGCACCTGTGCCCTACTCGCTGTCCTCGTCCTGGTAGTGCTTTCTACCCCGACGGTTCAGGCACAAGACTCTGGCGCATCAGACTCCACCGAAACCTTGCGACTTGCGGAAATCCTCGGTGTCGTCGTTCAGCAGAGCCCAAGCTTAGCCTCGGCAAAGATCAACCAACGGGTTGCCGAAGCGCAAGTGATTCAATCGACCGGCATCGATGACTTCCTACTTCAAGCGACCGGCTCCTACACCTTTGACTCAAATGAGAACGTAGAGGGCAACATCACTGGTGTTGATGAGTCGAGTGTCACTGCAGCAACCGCGACCCTCAGCAAGCTCATGTCGACTGGCGGCACCCTGTCTCTGCAGGCCAATAGCTCGCGGCGGGCATTCACGCTGACATTCGATGGCTCGAAAGTTGTTACCGACCAGGCCAAACTGAGTGCGCGCTTCAATCAACCGCTCTTGCGGGGGCGAGGCAACGAGATCAGCCATGCAGGCCAGCTCCAGGCTCGAAACAACTTGAGCGCCGTTGCCCTGGACTTGCAAGCAACAGCGCGAGATGAGATTCGCGGGGTCATCGAGGCGTATTGGGAAGTTGTCTGGGCACATAATGACCTGGAGATTCGGCGCTCCGCTCTGGCCTTGGCGGTGGAACGCCGGCGCCTTACCGAGTCATCGGTAAAACTCGGAAGCGCTCCACGAACTGCCTTGCTTGAGGTGGATCAAGTCATGGCGACCAACGAAGAAGAAATCCTGCTCGCCGAGCAACGTGTGACAGAGCGCTCCCTGGAGCTTCGCCGTCTTGCAGGTCTGGAAATCGGCCCAGGACACATTGATGTGGCAACAGGAGACAAGCTGAGGGTCTCCCCTGAGGCCTTTTCCGTGGAGCCCGTGCTCGAAAGGGCATTTGCCACAAGCCCCGAACTAGGTGCCCTCAAGAAACGTGGCAAGAACGCGACCATCCAAATCACTGTGGCCGACAACAACGCCGGGGCCCGGCTCGATCTGGGTCTCTCAGCTGGCCCCCAGGGCACGGATGACAACTTTGGTGGTGCGTTCTCCCGCATGACGCAATTCAAAGGCTACTTCGTTGGGGCCGACCTCACATACGAGCAGCGCCTGGGCAACAAGACTGGCAAGGGTCGCACGCAAGAAGCACAGGCACAGAGGCAACTGTTGCGTGTAAACGAACGGCAAATGCGGGCACAAATTGCCGTATCCGCGACGCGTGCTGTGCAATCTGCCAACATCGCCAACAAGCGAATGGAACTGTCACAGCGAGCCATTGAACTGAGCGAGAAGAACATCGAAGCCGAGCGACGGCGATTTGAGTCGGGCAAGGCGACAAACTTTGACGTTCTGCAACGCCAAGAAGAGCAGAAGCAGGCACGACTGCGCTACGCCCGCGCCGAAGTGGACTATTTGAGGGCAACGATCGCAATTCAAGCGCTGAGCGGCGAGCTGCTAAAGAGCTATGGCATCACGCTGTAGAGTCCCGCAGGCTGTAGAGTCCCGTGCCAATCCGTGCTATCTGAGCCCTCTATGAGCACCATCTCTGATGCCGAATTGACTGTGCTGCGCGGCTGCAAGTCCTTTCTCGTTGACCTAGATGGCACGATCTATCTGGACTCCAAGCTCTTGCCTGGTGCACTCGATTTTCTCTTGCAGCTCGAGCGTCTCGACATCCCTCATCTCTTCCTCACAAACAATTCGTCCAAATCATGGACTGACTACCAACACCGCCTTGCTGGACTTGGCATCACCGCAACGCGCGAGCAGATTCTCACCAGCGGCGACGCTACCATCGATCATGTGCTCACCCACACCACGCACCGCAGCGCCTTCCTAATGGGAACCGAGGCGCTGGCAAAAGACTTTCGAGTGGCTGGTGTAGACCTCGATGCCGAAGACCCCGACTGTGTTGTCGTTGGCTTCGACACCACGATGGATTATGACAAGCTCGAACGCGCTTGCACTCTGCTCTTTGCTGGCAAGCCCTACTTTGCGACCCACCCCGACCGCACCTGCATCACCCAGAGAGGGCTGGTGCCCGACATTGCGGCGATCATCGCGGCAATCGAAGCGGTGACCCGTCGCGAGCCAAAGATCATCGGCAAGCCATACCACGAAATGGTCGTGGCAGCGCTGCACAGGCTTGGCTCCGACGCCCATAGCACCGCCATTGTGGGTGATCAGCTAGACACGGACATGGAGATGGCGATGAACTCCGACCTTCGCTCGGTTCTGCTCATGTCAGGTGAGACAGGGCCAGAAAAACTCGCAGAAGCTCCACCCGATAGGCGACCAGACATCGTGCTACCGGGAATTGGTGCGTTGGCAAAGGCTCTCGAGCAACTCTAAGTGTCACTTCAAGACCGCATCGCCGCCCTCAAGGGCGGACTAAAGATCAGCAATACGGGCAACAACCAGGACTTCTGGGGAATCTTGTGGGGTCGTCCAACAGCCTTCCTACTGCTTCTTTTGTTGGCAGACATACGGCGCATCACCCCAAATATCATCACGCATATATCCAATGCCTTTCTAATCGCTGGCTCCCTGCTCATCTTGCCTCATGCGCAGTCCAACTGGGTGCTGGCGGCCATTCTGATCAATCTCTCGCTCTCATTTGATTGCGCCGATGGCCAGCTGGCGCGCTACCGCAAGGGCTCAGGAAGCGAGCTTGGCTCGTTCTACGACAAGGTGAGCGATGCTGTTGGCATGGTCCTGCTCTTTTCGATTGTCGGCTGGGTGGTTGCCGAGCAAACCGGAGACATGAAGTTTCTATTGTTCGGAACGTTGGCAGCGGCTGGGCAAATCACAGGCGGCTACGCAAAGTGGGTGTGTATGACAATTCTGCACAAGCGAAAGCACGTCGAGCCTGTTACGGACGCAGATGTGCCTCTGTGTCAATATCCCCACAGAATACTTCTGAAGGTCTTTCGCTTCGCGGAACCCGACCTGCTTTTCTGGGTTGGGCTTGGGCTTGTCACAAACCACCTCGACTGGTCGCTCTGGCTCATCGTACTCACCCAGCCACCGGTGGCAGTAGTTTCGCTCACATACTACGCGATGCAGGTCGCAAAATCCGATGCACGCCAGAAGGCGGAATCCTAGCGTCGGGGTCTAACCCCGATGTAGCCCATGTGCACGCCGCCCGCCTGGCCGTCGCGACGATAGGAGAAGAACCTCTCGGGATGACACTTGGTGCAAGGAGGCGTGTCATCAATGTTCTGAGGAAGAACTCCGATCGCCTCAAGCTGAACACGTGTCGCAATCCGCAAATCGATGTGCTCCTTGACTGGGCCCTTGACCACAAGTCCCTCTGTGTTTGGAAAGGCCTTGGTAAACTCCTCCACCAACTCGTGCCCCACCTCGAAGCAGCAAGGCCCAATGCTTGGCCCAAGCACAACCCTCACAGCCTCGATGGAGGCCCCCGCCTGTACCATCGCCTGCACGACATTCACCGCCACGCGCCCAACGGTGCCACGCCAGCCCGCATGCGCCGCACCACAAACCTTGGCGTTTGCGTCAGCAAAGACGAGCGGAATGCAGTCGGCAGCAAAGGCACCCAGCACCTTGCCAGGCTCAGCGCTCACCAATCCGTCAAACTCAGGCGGATCGGGAAGTTCTTGGCCAACCGTCCAAACTCGTGTGCCGTGAACATGCTTGGTCACGGTCAGATCTTCAAAGGCAAAGCCAGCGTTCTCCGCAACCAATTCGCGATTGCGTTGAATGTTGGCCGGATCGTCGCCCCAGCGATGGCCAAGGTTTAAGGAGAGACGCTCACCTGTGGAAACGCCCCCTGTACGCTCAGGGAAGCCATGCCAGAAGACATCGTCATCAATGAGTGCACTTTGGTAGAGGCGAATCTCTCCTGAAACTTGCATGCGAGCAACGCTACCCCAGCGGACTAAGGGCGTCGAGCACCGCTTGCATATCTGCTGGCAGCGGGCTTGTGAAGCTCAGCGAATCCCCCGTGATCGGGTGAACAAAACCGAGGTGCGCCGCATGCAGTGCCTGGCGACCAAGGGTCTGCGCGAGGCTTCGGAGGGGCTCGCTCTTTGGCATGCGGCTGTACATCGGATCTCCGAGCAGTGGAAACCCCGAGTCGGCGCAGTGCACTCGTATTTGGTGTGTACGCCCCGTTTCGAGGCGAAGCGAAAGAAGCGTGGCGGGTTCGGAAAAACGCTGCATCACAGAGTAGTGGGTCACGGCGCTCTTGCCACGTGTAACTCTCGAGGAAAACTTCTTGCGATGCACGGGATGGCGACCATGCAGCGTATCAATCGTGCCACGTGCAGACTTCGGTCCCGGATACGCAATCGCAAGATACTCGCGCTTGTGCACCTTGTTTTTAAATCCCTCTGCAAGCCCGTGGTGCGTGTCGTCATCTTTGCTTACAACCAAGACCCCCGAGGTGTCTTTATCAATCCGATGCACGATACCGGGCCGCAGCTCGCCGCCAATGCCGCTCAGATCGGTGCAATGACCGAGAAGAGCGTTTACTAGAGTGCCATCGGGGTGACCGGGAGCTGGATGCACAACCATTCCGGGCGCCTTGTCGACGACAATCAGGTGTTCATCCTCAAAGAGGATGTCTAAGGGGATGTTCTGAGCGACCGCCCTGGCCTCCACCGGTGGCGGTTGCCGAACTTCGGCCTCATCACCAGGACGAAGCTTGGTGCTGGTTTTGCCCGGCCTGCCATTGACGAGAACGTGCCCATCGTCAATCAAGCGCTTGATCTGTGAACGGCTGAGCCCAAGCTCTGAGTCCACAAGAAAGTGATCCAGCCGAACGCGTAGCGCAGGATCATCGGCTTTTGTGCCAAAGACGTGATGCGAGACGAGTTCGTCTACCAGATCTTCGATTTGACGTGTCCCTTGGACTTAACGAGCACGTCCACGAGAGCTCGCTCGTAGATGCCATCCTCGAAGAGTTCAGGGGTAACGCGACTCTTGAATAGCTCGCGTCCCTCCTCAATCTCCTCCGACATGACATCAAAAAGGCTGTCGTTGGCGATGCCTTCAAGAATCTTGGCCTCGTGGTACAGGGTCAGATCGGAAGCGATGGCGCGAGCGAGCTGACGGGCACGTTTGGACTTATCGATGAGACTTGCCATTGCCTTGATCGTAGGACCGGCCCTCAGCTCGGGTCAAGCATGTGACGTCGATTAGGAATCCTGGAGGGTTTCTTCTCGCCACAATCGCACTCGAGACAAGTAGGTCTCAACAACTCGAGGCACGTCAAGTTCGAGCATTTTGGCGTATTCCACCAGGAAACCGCGAATGTAGACCACCGCCGGCAACTCCTCGAAGTTCTCCTTCTCAATCGCATCTAGGTAGCCAATTCCGATCTTGCTGCGGTCGGCGATCTCACGGAGATCGAGACCGGTGGCCTCCCGAAAGCGCATCAATAACTCCCCGGTGTACTCCGTATCATCGTCCACCTCCGGCGCTCCTGGCCGCTCTCCAACAACCGGTGCGATTCCAATACGCGCAGAGGGACGGTCAACGATAGGTTCGTTCGGAATGCCATCGGGGAAGAGCGCCAAGTCGTTTGCTCGACGCTTCGCCGGATTCATTAGTGTTACATAGGCCTCTTCGAGCCTTCGATGCAGATCGTCAAGGCCAACCTCAGTGTAGAGACCTCCGACGACTGGTGAGTCCTTTGCGTACACCAGACGAATGCGGCGATTCGCTCGACGAATGTGCTCCTCACTCGCTGTCGGTTCCACCTCCAGTAGATCGTAGAGAGAAGTTCCGGGCAGCGTCATCTTGCGAGCACTATCGGCCTCGAGCCCTAGCACTCGTCTCGTGATCTTTTCAATGCACTTGCTGGCCCGCGACTCAGGATGCTCGACAAGAAGCGGCCGGCGACGGCGCAGCGATACCCAAACCGCATCATCGTATTCGACGTGCCCGAGATAGGGCAAAACGATGCCAAAGCGCCTCGTCGCGGCAGTTGCGATGTCTCGCCCCAGATCCATATCCCCTTTTGAGCGGGCAAAGTTGAGTACCATATACGGCACCAGCTTCTTCATATGCGAGCGCAGCGTTAAGACTTCTTCTGAGCCCTCATCAAAGCGATCGAGGCCTCGCCGGAGCAAGTCGGACGGTGCCGGAATGCCTCCTTCGTAGCGCCTCGCTTCTTCCACTGACATCTTTGTGAGAAATCCAAATCCATCGCGGCGCAGGCTGTGCACAAAGGCGGCCTTTACGAAACGGTAGGTGAGTTCGACCGCCGTTGGCTCCGCAGAACACACCAAGATGCCCGTATCAGCGTCGAGGAAGAGGTCGAGAACGCATTCTCGTGTGCCGGGGGCCAAGTCCAGCACCACGTAGTCCGCGTCGAGTTTGCGAATGCTGTCTCGGAAGCTCTCAAGTTGCTCGATGCGAGGATTCGCTGTCCACGCCGGATCCCGCTCGCCACTCACCAGCTGCAGTTTCGAGATTGGAGTCGACACCAGGTTTTCTTCGAGCTGTGCCCCGTCATTTGCCAAAAACCCTGCCAGCGTTTGGCTCGTGTCATTGGCGCCGACGAAGGAGTGCAGCGTCGCAGCCCCCAATGCGGCATCAATGAGCACCACCCGCTTGCCAAGCGTTGCCAGAAAGACACCAATATTGGCTGCGATCACCGACTTGCCAGTGCCGCCCTTTGCGCCGGCGATGGCAATCACTCTTGGGCCGCTCATCGAGCCTCTCCCAGTCTTGGGGGCGGGTTGTTCCGTGTGGCATTCACAGCGGCCCGAACCTAATCACAACCGGCTCAGAATGCTACCCTGGGAGCCCGTTGAACGTCCTGGCAATCTCATCGCTGCTGGCGACCCTGGTCATTCTTGCCATTGGCGCCTCAGTCCTCCTGCGTGATCGAACGCGGCGAACGTATACGGCTTTCGCGGCCTTCACGTTCATGGTCTCCGCTTGGCACTTGTGCAACTTCATCGCCATGGTGACCGGCGAGGCCATGGTCAAGTGGCTCGCTCTTTGGCCCGCTGCCACCATCCCCCCGGTCGCTCTTCAGTTTTTTCGCGAATTCATGGCCGAGCCAGCGATTGGAGGCAAGCGCAGGCCTCCGCGCACAACCTTGGCTTGGACATTCGGCGCTTACATGGCGCTCATTTACTCGGCGCTCTTTCGTCCCATTCACGAAGAGAGCTGGTTCCTCATTCCGTTCGGAATCTACGTCTACGGCGGGCTCTACCGCTGCATGTTCGAGCTCTACCAGCAGTGGAGACGAACGCCCAGCCGAGTCGCCAAGACGCGCATTCGCTACCTGCTGACCGGTGGCGCTGTCGCGATCACGCTTTCCCTAACCGAGACCCTGCCCTACTTTGGAACCGCCGGCCCGACGATCGGTAATGTTCTTACAATCCTCTACCTGTATTTCTTATCGCAGACACTCTTCCGCTACCGACTCCTCGATCTGAACGAGCTTGTTGGCAAAATGATTGTGCTTGGCACATTGGTTGTCTTGCTCTGGGCGGTCTACGGCCTCCTCTTAGCCTGGCTTGGAAGTGGTCAGGAAGGTCTCTGGCTTCTCAATTCGCTGGTCGCCTCATTTGTCATCTTGGTGCTCTTTGAGCCGGTGCGTTCGCGATTGGAAAACACAATCAACGGCTGGCTCGTACGCCAAAGACACGAGTTGCGCGGACGCATTGCCGACGTTCGACGCGAGCTTTCTGAGGCCGTCGATCTGGCTGACATGACAAAGCGAATCATGGTTGGTGCCGAGGAAAGTCGTCGCATCACCCACGCCTGCCTCTACCTCATTGACTCAGATGGCGCCGCGTACGACCTTTTGGGCCACTTCGGCCCAATTGCCGGTACCGAGCATTTTGAAGCCGCAATGCACCGTCCGTTTCTCAGCCGACTCCGTGAGGGCTACGTTGATGCGGATGTCGTCACTCGTGAAATCCAAAACCTCGAAGGCGAAGAAGGCGCCGAGCAGCGCGAACGAAACGAACTGCAGTCGATTCTTCGCTCCTGCGAAGCCTTCCAGGCCACCCTGCTCGTGCCGATCTTTGGCTCGGAAGATACCGAGCAAGGCCCGTGGTTGCTTGGGCTTCTCGGATTTCGCGACGAGCGGCTCGAAGGGGCATTCGACCTCGATGACATCGATACCTTTCGTCGCCTAGCCGAGGAATGTGGGCGAACAATTGAGAATACGCAGAGCTATGAGCGTGTCAAAGACCGCGATCGACTCGCTGCGATTGGTGAAATGGCGGCAGGTCTCGCCCACGAAATTCGCAATCCGCTCGGCGCCATCAAGGGGGCCGCACAACTGCTTGTTGGCCCGGATGGCAAGCCGCTCGAAAACGCGCAGGAGTCTGCCGAGTGGATCGACATCATTGTGGAGGAGGTCAATCGACTCAACAATGTTGTGACCCAATTCCTCGACTACGCCCGCCCCTCCAAGACCGAGCCTGTGACGTACGGAACGATCAACATTAACGATGTGGTCCGCAAGACGGCCGCCCTCATCGAGACGGACAAAGCAGCTGCCAATATCGAAATTGATGTGCGACTCGACGATCTCATTCCGCCTGTCGCGGGCGACCCAGAACAACTTCGGCAGGTATTCCTCAATCTTGGCCTCAATGCACTACAAGCGATGGAGGGAAGCGGTCGACTCGAGATTATCAGCACTCGCAGAAGACGTTCTCGCTTGGGCTATGGCTCTTTTGCGGAAGTGCGTTTTCGAGACACAGGCAGTGGCATCCCGCAGGACAAACTCCGCAGTCTCTTCATTCCCTTCTACACCACCAAGCAGCATGGAACGGGGCTCGGTCTCGCCATCTCGCAGAGAATTGTCACGCAGCACAACGGGCTCATCGAGGTGCGATCGACGCCTGGCCGCGGCTCGACATTCTCGGTATTTCTGCCCGCGCTGGGCCCCTCGCTGCCCGCCGGTGCCAGTCGAGCGCCAAGCCAAGATGATGATGTGCACAGCAGCATCACTCAGCCCATTGAAGGGTTCCGCGCGAAACAGAGTCAGGATGGAGATGTCCTGGGCGTCGAGTTCGATCCGCTCACCCCCGAGCCGGATCTCCCTTCGTCCTAAGGCGCCCGAGCCCAGCACGGCCCCGAAATCTTCTTCTACCGGTCACCGGAGGGCCCCCACGCCAGTATTCGGCGCTCAGGATTGCTATGGTTTGGACATGGCGAGCCCACGCATCTTGGTGGCCGATGATGAGCCCAACCTTCGGCGCGTCCTGTCAGCCATTCTCGCCCGAGAAGGCTACGAAGTGAGTCAGGCTTCCGATGGTGTAGAGGCTCTAGAGCGCCTCGATTCAACCTTCGATGTTGTCATCACGGATCTCAAGATGCCTCGCGTGGATGGCATGAAGGTCTTGCAAACGGTCTCCACCGACTATCCCGAGGTGCCAGTCATCATGATCACCGCCTTTGGCAGCGTTGACAACGCTGTGGCTGCGGTTAAAGCAGGTGCTTTCGACTACATCGAGAAGCCATTCGAGCAAGAGCAGATTCGGCAGATTGTCGAGAAAGCGGTCAAACAGGCTGGGGCCAACAGGAGCGAACCATCTCCCGATCTTGTGAGCGACGTAGCGCCCGATCCCAGCACAGGTCGCCACGGCCTTGTTGGTCGTTCCGCCCCCATGGAGAGCATCTTCGAAATCATCGAGAAGGTAGCGAACACGCCATCCACGGTGCTTGTCACTGGTGAGTCTGGAACCGGCAAGGAGCTTGTGGCAAAGGCGCTGCACGAGAACTCCGATCGCAGCGACCAACCGTTCATCAAGATCAACTGCGCGGCGATTCCCAAGAACCTGATGGAATCAGAACTTTTCGGATACGAAAAAGGTGCATTCACGGGGGCGACGACTGCCAAACCGGGGCGTTTCGAGCTTGCCGACAAGGGAACCCTCTTTCTCGATGAGATTGGTGAAATCCCTGTGGAGATGCAGGTCAAGCTCCTGCGCGCAATCCAAGAGTCGGAGTTTGAACGTGTTGGAGGCATAAAAACTCTTAAGGTCGACGTGCGCCTCATAACCGCCACCAACCGCGACCTCGAGAAAGCCGTCGCAAGCGGTGAGTTTCGCGAAGACCTCTTCTACCGACTCAACGTTGTGCCGCTCATGATTCCGCCACTCCGAGAGCGCCAAGGTGACATTCCCCTCTTGGTGGACCACATCATCGAGAAGTTCCGACATCGCCTGAGCAAAGAAATCGAGGGCATCGACGATGACGCCATGGCTGCCCTCAGCGCGCACAGTTGGCCCGGCAACATTCGCGAGCTCGAAAACGTTCTCGAGCGCACGATTCTCTTCTGCAGCGGCACTCGTATCCAGCGCTCCGATTTGCCGAACGAGCTGTGTGCAAACGGGTCAGCGCCCGAGGCCAGCGGTTCTGGGGACTCGGGTGAGACAACGGGAAGTACTCCCGTTCTTGACCCGATCACCGGTGAGCCGGTCTCGCTAAAAGACGCCGTTCGAGCGGAGACGAATCGCGTGGAAAAAGAGCTCATCGCCCACGCCTTGGGTGAAACAGCAGGCAACGTGACCCAAGCGGCCAAGCTTCTCAAGATCAGCCGCAAGAGCTTGCAAATGAAAATGAAGGACTTCGGACTTCGCGACCGCGTGCGCGACGGCGAGTCAGGGAATTAATCTCTTATGTACAGAACCTGTCATTACGCAAAAGCGAGTTTTTCTTATCTGCGATTCACATTGTGCCTCACTGCTGGAGTTGTGGCATGTGCTGGTCTAGCTCCAACGGCCGCTGCAAGTCCTGCCGTTGAAGTTGCAAGCGCCTTCAAGAAGAACGACCACTTCAATCTGCACAGCAGCATTAGCTACAAGTTCTCGTCACGCAGCTCGGTCATCAAGCGCGAGTTTGTGGGGTTCCCCGGCACCGAGATGGATGCGCCGGTTCCAATAGTTCGCGACCTGGTGTTCTCGGGAAGCCAACACGAAATCATTCCGCGACTCGAACTCGGGGTCTTTCACAACCTCTGGCTCTCCGCCTCCCTTCCCATTGTTCTGCACAGCTCAAACTCGCTGTCCTTTGATCAAACTGCGGACCCATGTGTCTTCCCAGGAGGAGGCACCCCTACCTGCATCAACGCAGAAAACTCGAGCACCATCCAAGATGGCCTCCTTCCCGAAACCGGCTTTGACGCGCGCGACCCCAATGGTCCTGGCTTCACCAATCCCAATGACGCGACCATCTTTCGCGGGACGAATCGGCGCGGTACGAGCCAACTGCAACTCGGACTTGGTGTAGCGCCCATGAATCAGGCAGATGACGACACCAAGCCAACGTGGAAACTCGGAGGCGAAGTCCGTCTCCCTCTCGGCAAGACCAAGAAGTTCAATCGATTCGATCCGGACCAAGCAACCGGGGTCGCCGATGGCGTAACGAGCGTTCGGCTTTGGACGTCAGTTGCAAAACAACTGGGCTGGGCGGAGCCGCACTTTGAGTTTTGGTGGCAAGCGCCGCTAACCGTCAAGAGCAACGCTCCTCTGGCTCCCCTCGACCAGGGATTTGGCGTGACTTCTGAGAGTCCGCAGCAACAAGCAGGAACCACGTTTGGCTTGGAAGCGACAGTTTGGGAAAACCCGGAGGACGAACTCCGCGTTGGGGTCGATCTCAGTACAACTCTTATCTCGCATTTCGAAGGCCGAGGCTACAGTGACATGTGGGAAGTCTTTGCATACGCAGGCACCGCAACCGAGCCCGATGCTCCTCTGGTGCTCGACGAGGAACCAACGATCGCCGGAGTGCAGAGCAAGTCTCATCCCGGCGTTTCGAACATCGAGAACTTCATGACCGTTGACACCCAATTTCGGGTGACCGCAGATGCAGGTGAGCGAGTGCGCTTCTCCGCAGGTGTGGGGCTGCAGTATGAGCAGAGTCACCTCATAAGCTTTGCCAACGCCGGCACGGATCTTCCGACGTGCTCAGGTTCAGTGGTTTCCAATTGTGAGACTGCCAACAACGATGTTGTTGACCCTGGGACACCCGAGGTCAACCCACTGCACGCACCGACGATCGACTTGGCGGGGCACCGCTACCGTGTCGCCGATGGCCAGACTCTACTCTTCACGCTCAACGCGCGCTTTCTCTTCTAGCAAAGCGCGCTGTCTTTGCACTGAAGCATTGGGCTCCTAGCGTTCGCGTTGCAGCGATAGGGCAAGTTGATACAGCTCACGACGCGGCTTGCCGGTCTTTACCATCAGCCTTGACGCAATGTCTTTTGGACCCAGCCCTTCTTCCAACAGCTCCCGCACCGCGCCCTCTACATCGATCGGCGCGTCATGCCCTTCAAGCGCTCCACCGACGACGATCGTGCACTCACCTCGCGGAGACTTCACGGCGTAAGTTTTTGCGAGCGACTCACACGTGCCTCGTACGAATTCTTCGTACATCTTGGTGAGTTCGCGAGCCAAGACCGCAGGCCTGTTCGAGCCGAAGGCATCGGCCATGTCGTCTAGGCAGGCCGACGCTCGTTCCGGAGACTCATAGAAGATCAAGGTTTCGGGGCGAGCGCGTAGCTCTCCCAAGGCGCGCCTTCTCGGGCCCCGTTCACGAGGCAAGAACCCAACAAACGTGAAACGGTCCGTGGGCAAACCACTGCCCACCACTGCGCTAATCACCGCCGACGGACCGGGAACAGGCACAACCACAATCCCCGCAGCCCCAGCTGCCTCAACAAGCCGCTGGCCGGGGTCGGAGACCGAAGGCATACCAGCCTCCGAGATAAGACCAACCGACTTGCCAGCCCGCATCGCGTCCAACAGCTGTGGGGTGCGGCTGGCCTCATTACCCTCGAAGTAGCTCAGGATTGTTGGCGCCGCAATCTCAAACTGTTCAAGGAGGTGCTTGGCGGTTCGCGTGTCCTCAGCAGCAAGAATATCCACTTCGCCCAAGAGGCGTTTGGACCGAGGGGTTGCGTCCTCTAGATTGCCAATCGGCGTTCCAATGATGTAGAGGCACCCGGCTGTCTCGCTGGACATGAGAGTTTTTCTAGTCTCTTTCGTTTGCACCGATATCCACGGCGGTCCCGAGTTCGTTTTCAAGGTAGGTACGCACGCGCCCCAACAGGCGCTTTTCTAGTTGGCGCGCTCGTTCGCGACTCACGCCGAACTCATCGCCGAGCTCTTGCAGCGTCATAGGCTCGTCTGTGAGCCATCGCTGGCGAAAAATCCGTTCCTCACGACCTTCGAGGGTATCGGCAAAGATGCTGAGCTTCTCTTTGAGCAAGCCGTGAAACTCGGAGTCCTCAACCGCCTCATCGGGCCGATCTGCGTTTGCACCTTCCATCACATCATGCCGAGTCCGCACACCGCCCTCATCTCCGGTGGTTAGCGGAGCATCAAACGAGGCATCAGGCGAGGCGAGACGCTTTTGCATCTCGACGACATCCTTCTCGCGCACATCGAGTGCCTTGGCGATGGAGGCCGCATCGGCACTAAACCCGGCAGCCTCGAGCTTGTCCTTCTCCTTCTTGAGATTGAAGAAGAGTTTTCGCTGCGCTTGTGTGGTGCCAACCTTTACGAGACGGTGATTGTTGAGAATGAACTTGAGGATGTAGGCTCGAATCCACCACGCCGCGTAACTCGAGAGTTTGACTCCGCGATATGGGTCGTATTTGGAGACCGCCTGCATGAGCCCAACATTGCCTTCTTGCACCATGTCCAAGAGGTTTTGATGCGCGCGTTGGTACTCATAAGCAATCTTGACGACGAGGCGTAGATTTGACTCGACCAACCGGCGAGCAGCACTCGAATCGCCCTCTTCGACAAGACGCACTGCCAATTCGTGCTCCTCCTCTCGCGAAAGCAAGGGAAAGCGTTTGGTGTCGTGCATGTAAACGCTGAGAGGGTCCCGCTTGGCAAGCGCGGTTCGATCGGCACTAGAAAGCGTTGGCGGTTCGGGGAGCGTGACGACTTCGACATCCTCGCCCGCCTCATCCCCCTCAAGCTCGGCGACCATCTCCTCGTCACTGAGTTCGGCTTGCTCTTCCGACTCAGCATCCTGAGACGCCAAACGTACCTCAGCCTTCGCTCGGGTCTCCTTGGAACTCGTCTTGCGTCTGTCCATGTGGGATGCTTACGCTAGCACCAAAAGTGACAGCTCGCCCAGCCCTCAACCTCAGCCTCTACCTTCGCAACCGACGTGTCTTGCTCGTGGGGACCGGCGTGGGTGCAGAGGAACGCCTAGCCCGCCTTGAGGATGCTGGGGCGGTCGTCGAGCGGTTGGACGAGAATGCCTGGAGAGGGGGGAAACGCCCACCTGGGAGCTTCTTCCTGATCGTCGCGCACTCAGCGGATGCCCCTCTCAATGCCGATGTGGCAACCTGGGCCCGGGATCATGCAACCCTAGCCTACGCCCACGATCAGCCGAGGTATTCCGACTTTGCATTTCCCGCCCTGTCCAAACGCGGTGCTCTGCGAATTGCCATCTCCACGCATGGAGTGGCTCCTGCCCTAGCTGCGCATCTGCGCCGAGAATTCGACGCCCGCTTGGCAGAACAGGGACAGGCAATCGACACGATTCTTGGAGAACTTGAGCGAGTGCGCCAAGAATTCCCAAGAGGGCCAGGTCGGATGGAAAAACTCAAGCAACTGGCGGCAAAGGTGCGACTTGTAGGAGACATTGTGGTCAAGTTGTGAGGCATTGATCGAGGAAGCTTCGTGCTCTGACTACACAAGGCGCTATACTGGTAACAATGCGCAGATTGAGCCGCCCCTGGCTAATCATCGGTAGTGCTGCAATCGCTGCCCTCCTACTCACCATCACTCGCCCCTCTCCTGAAGGTCTTATTGGCCTCGGCGTGGGAAACCGGGAAGTTCGGGCCGCTCCAGGCCAAGCCGCCTCGGCAGTGAGCAAGAAGCACAATCTGGCAGCGCTCGATGTCGTCAATAGTGTTCTCATCAAGGTTCAAGAGTCCTACGTCGATCCTTCCCGGATTGATCCCAAGGAGATGCTTTTTGCTGCCCTCGACTCGGTGCAATTCAACATTCCTGAAGTTCTCGTCGAGCCAGACCGCGCCAGCGACACCATCGCCGTCCACGTTAACGACAAGCGGCAGACCTTCTCGACAAGCGATATCGACTCGCCATGGCGGCTGAGCAAGAACCTCAAGCGAATCTTTCGCTTTGTCGAAGCCAACATGAATCCTGGTGCAGACCTTGCTGCAGTCGAATATGCAGCGGCCAACGGAATCCTTGAGACCTTGGATCCTCACTCGGTGTTGCTCGATCCGGAAGCGGCCAACGAGATGCGCACCAGCACCGGTGGTGGCTTTGCCGGTCTCGGAATCGTAATTGGCATGCGCGAGAAGAAGCTCACCGTGATTCGTCCCATGCCCGACACACCAGCATCAAAGGCCGGGATTCTGGCCCGCGACCACATCGTTCGAATCAATGACGAACTCACCGAGAACTTAACGCTAACCGAGTCGGTCAATCGCATGCGTGGCAAGAAGGGCAGCAAGGTTACGATCTACATCAAGCGAGACGACAAGGGGCCTGAGCTGCGCTTTGACCTCGCTCGTGCACACATCCGGGTTGCATCCGTCCAAAGCAAAATGCTTTCGAAGGGTGTTGGCTACATCAAGCTTAAGCAGTTCTCGAGCCCGACCACCAAGGAAACGCAAAAGGCACTCCACGATCTAATCGACAAAGGCGCCAACGCATTTGTTCTTGACTTGCGTTCCAACCCAGGCGGGCTTCTCGATCAGGCCATTCGTGTCTCCGACCTGTTTGTCGATAGCGGCACTATCGTCACCACTGTTGGAGGTTCGGAGCGCGAGGCACACCGCGCATCTCGCGCAAAGACGTTGAGCCGCGCTCCTTTGGCTGTACTTATCAACAGCAACTCCGCTTCGGCCTCGGAGATTGTGGCCGGCGCACTCAAGAATCTCGACCGTGCCATCATTATTGGCGACACCTCGTTTGGCAAAGGTTCAGTGCAAATTCTCTACGACAACGATGATTCCTCAACCCTCAAGCTCACCATCGCCGAGTACCTAACTCCAGGGGACTTGAGCATACAAGGCTTGGGCATCTCCCCCGACGTGCAGCTCCGCAGGATGTTCGTTCCTAAGAAGAACACCGGTCCTGGTGACCACCTAAGACTTCTTCCCCCTTCAAAACGCTACCGAGAGAGTGATCTCAAAGCATCCCTGGTCTCCGACTACGCGAGAAAAGCAGAGGCAAGTCGCGAGGAGCTCAGCTTTGTCTTTGAGCGAAAGAGTGCCACCCCCCCAGAGCCCGGCGACCCCGAGGGCGAATTTGAAGACGAGGAAAGCGACGACATCGTCGAGGACTTTGAAATTGGATTTGCCCGAGACCTCATCTCCAGCATTGGCAAAGCGACGCGCAGTCAGACCCTTAAGGGGGTCAAGAAGGCACTTGTGGGCCCGAGAATCGCAGAGGCCAAGCGGTTGCACGACAAGCTCGCAGCCCTTGGCATCGATTGGACGAAGGCACCGGCGGGTGCGGCAACGCCTAGCCTCAATGTCTCATACTCACTCGAGGGCGGCACTCAAGTCAACGCAGGTGATGTTGTTCGCGTAAAGGGCTCGGTCACGAACACAGGCACCACACAGGCCTATCGAGTTCAGGCGCGAATACGCTCTGCTGATATGGGTTTCGAAGACCGAGAGATGCTTTTTGGATCCATTGCCCCGGGCGAGACAAAGACCTGGACCTCGCATATTCGCATTCGACGCTCTGCGCCTGATCGGGTGAGCTACTTGCGATTTGAAACAACGGAAGCCTCTGGACAGAGGCTCAAAGCAAAGCCCATTCGCCTGCGGGTGAGAGCTGCCGAGCGGCCTGTCTTTGCCTACTCACACCAGATCATTGATCAGGGCAATGGCGATGGCCTCGTGCAAAAAGGCGAGAAACACAAACTCCGGATCACGGTTCGGAACACCGGCAAAGGCAAAGCCGAGGATACGGTTGCACTTCTGCGCAACACCTCAGGGGATGCACTAAAACTCGAGAAGGCTCGATTTGACCTTGAGACCCTTGGCCCAGGTGAGAGCAAGGTCGTGGAATTTGTCTTTGCTGTAGCTCCGTCGCCTGGCCTCAAGGATATTGGTGTGGAACTGCAAGTCTACGACGCTGCTCTAGGCGAGTCGGTCAGCGAAAAACTGCGCTACAAGCTGCGCTCGGCTTCAGCAGGTCCCGCCAAGGCAAGTGGCAGTGTGCGAGTGACTCACAACGCTGCAGTTTTTGAGGGTGCCAGCGACACTTCAGCCTTCATCGCACAGGCACGCAAGGGAACGGTATTCCGAGTCACAGGCAAACAAGATGAGTGGCTTCGAGTGGATCTCGGCCAAGGACGCCCCGGCTTTGTGAAGCGCGAAATGACGCAGAAAGGCGGTGGCAGCGCGAACCTGAGTGGTCTTGATGCGCGCATGCAGGTGACGCCACCAAATCTGACGCTCAACATTCCAAGCTACGAAACCAAGACCTCTACCTACTCGCTCTCAGGCACCGTCAAAGACGATTCCAAAGTAGAAGACGTCTACATCTTTGTATCGAATCGCGATGCCAAGATTGATAACCGCAAGGTCTACTATCAGTCGAACCGCGGCGGTGCCACGGCGGCCGAGCTTGCGTTTCAAGCCGATATTCCGCTTTGGCCCGGCAGCAATCGCATCACGGTCGTGGCTCGTGAGAGTGACGGAGTCAGGTCGGCCAAGACGCTCTACTTGCAGCGCCAAGAGTCTGAAGCAACCGCATCTCGGTAAGAGTGCCTACGAAAGGATTGCGGTGCGCAATGCGGCGGCCGCTGGTGGCAGGCGTGCGGCGCCTCGGTGAACAAGACTAAGAGTTCTTCTCACGGGAGTCTTTCGACTCGCAACCTCGACAAGCCGGCCAGCCTTAAGGTCTGCTGTAACCGCAGACCGGCTGAGAAGTGCCTTCCCCATACCAGCGCGAACGTTGCCCTTTACAGCGGCGATGCCTGCTAGCTCCATCACAATATCCACCTCCCCAAAATGTTTGTGCAGCAACTCGCGCGTAGCTGAACCTTCGGGAAACGTGAGGAAGCCTGCTCGCCGGGTATCCACCTTCGGTGAGGCAACGACAATGAGCTCGTCATGCATCCACATATCGTCTCCCTTGCCACTCACGATTCCCAAGTCGAGTTCACCTGAGGCCACACTCGCTCGGATGTCGAGGGCGTAGCCTTCGCGCAAGAGGAATTTTATGCCTTCGTGTTTGCGGCGAAACCGCGCGAGGATTTTTGGCAGAAGATACGTGGTAGCGGTTGCTCCGGCCGCGATTCGCACTTCGCCTACGTGCAGCCCTTCAATCTCCGCAACCGCTCGGCGCCCGGAGGCGAGAGCCGCATGCACCGCCTGTGCATGGGGCAACAGAGCAGTCCCAGCTGCGGTGAGTTCGGCCCCATGACGGCCTCTGTCGAAGAGTCTGGCTCCAACATCCTCTTCGAGACGCTTGACCGATGCTGAGAGCGCGGGCTGGCTGAGATGAGCGCGCTCGGCGGCAGCCGTGAACGTTCCATGCGTGGCAATGAGCAGAAAATGGCGCAAATCCTCATACATAGATATTTGTTATAATAAACATAAAAACAATCGAATTTTCAAATATCATAAACTGCCCTATCGTGCTCTCATGCTTCTCCTCGTAACACTGGGCATTCTCGCTGGTCTCATCACAACGCTTAGCGGATTTGGAGGAGGCCTCGTATTGGTGACCGCCCTGGCCCTCTTGTGGGATCCGCTCACCGCGCTCACGCTCAGTTCACTTGCCTTGCTCTTCGGAAACGCACAGCGGGTATGGCTCTTTCGCCAACAGTGGGATCGAGAGTTGGCAGTGCCCATCGTTCTTGGGGCGATTCCTGGTGCTCTGGTTGGAGCCCTTCTCGCCACCAAGGCACCAAGCTGGATCTTGCAAGTGGCAATCGTCTCAATGACGCTCATCGCCCTTCTCAGGCTGCTAAGCCCCGCACGCGTCACCCTGCCAACTAGCGTTCTTGGGCCTGGTGCATGCGGGGTTGGACTATTGTCGGCGACCACGGGCGGTGGCGGGTTTCTGTTGGGGCCACTACTACTCAGCACCGGAGCCTCGGGCGGGCGCTACATCGCCACGGGAGCGACCGCTGGAACGGCGATTCACCTCTTTCGAATCGCTGGATACTCAACAACAGGCATTCTGGACTTCGCGCTCATTCACTCCGTCATCGCAATCACCATAGCGATTCTCCTAGGGAATATTCTTGGTCGAAGAATTCGGAGAGAGGTGGGCGAGACGCGCATGCGTTGGCTTGAGTATGGTGCTCCAGTGCTTTGCGCGGCTCTGGCTCTTGCAGGCCTCTAGAACGCTACGGACAGGGCGTGCCCAGCGCTGCTGGAGCTGGCAGGGTTGCTACTCCCCGCTCGACAAAGGTCTCGAGGAAACAACCGTACTGGTACTTCACTTCATCAAGCTGCCCATAGATGGCATGAGGATCATAGATTCCATCGCCCTCATACTGCACAACCACCCCTGTGTAGGGTTCTCCTGCACGTGACATCAGATTGCCAACAATCGGGTACTCCAAGAAGCCGTCTTTGCTCGCCAGGGCCAAGTTCTCTTGCATGCTTGTCCAAACCTCCTCGCCGGCTTGCTGGTTACCATATGACAACGCAGCTGCATCATAGATGATGGTTGGGAAGTAGCTATCGCCCGCACCTACGGGCTCGTATACCGGCCGAGCTGGATGTCCTGGCAGCGGATCGCGCCCAAGCCTTGGCATGTAGACCATCGGCTCGGCGACCTCCCACGAGAGTCCAAGAAGCTGAAGCGTTGGATGGAGGAAGGTGAGTTCGGGCTCTGGGGTACGGAAAACCACACTGAGAAGTCCTCGTGCCCCCTCCACAATGGAGGTCTCAAGAATGAAATAGTGCCACATGCCACCCGCGCCCGTTGGTACCACTGCACCAATTCGTGGCTCGATGGCGCCAATGATGTTGGTGTACATGCCACCCATGCTCTGCCCCATCGCGACCACCTTGTCCTCGTCAAAGCGATACGTAGTCTCACCATCGGGAAGGCTCATCCCAGTACAGCCAGCCAATGCGCTTTCAGGAATGGGCTGCGACAAGAGTGCATCGAGAAGAAGTCGTTGCTCAATGGCACCTTGCTGAAACGTAAAAGGCAGCGTTGCCAGGTTGTTTAGGTTGAGGTACTCGATGTCGGCCGCACCAGGAAGTCGCTCTGGGTTAACGGGGTGTGCCGAGCCGACCATCGCGAATCCGTGTGGCGCTAGAACGTGTGCAGGCCCTTCTCCCTTGGTCGCCTCACCGCCAATCTCGGTAACCCGGCCGCGATCGACAACTTGCTGGTAGAGGCCGCCGCTGCCATGGAAATACATAGCAAGCGGGTAGCCACCGGCAGGCATCTCACCTTTGGGAAGCGTAATCACAACTCCTGCCTGCTCATCCCGTTGGTATTCGGGCAAGCCATCTTCACCAATCGCAAACGTGCCGTTTTGTAGGAAGGGGGGAGTTCCAACCTGAAACTGCGGAAACTCAACCGTTCCGAGAATCTCGCAGAAGCGCTCATGGTCGCCATCGTCCTCGTCAACCGCCAGAGCATTGATTGTCACCGCGTACTCGGTTCGCATCCGCTCGCTTAGGTCGGCCAGCCCCGCAACCACATCGCCCGTGGTATAGATCGTTGCCGCTGCCACTTCCTCAGGAGCAATGGAATGCATCTCCAGTGCATCAAACAGCGTTGCGAAGAGTTCTGAGTAGGCCTGTCCGCCCGCCGGAGTCTGCCCGTCTGCGAGAGCCTCAATCGCCAAAGGGGCATCCAGGGCCTCGCCTGCTGCGTCACCAAGGCTCTTGAGAATGACGACTGCATACTGTCGATCGCCGCTGAGGATGAAGCCCGGCCGCGGAGCCACCGCGAGCACGTTCTCGGGGACGTAGTCATCCTTGATGAGTGTCTTCGCCACGGTCGGAATCAGTGCTCCACGATTTGGTGAATCTGGATCGATATCGATTAGCAAGATGGGCGATGCGGGGTCAGCGGCAATGACATCGGTCTCAACGCGTGGTGCAAGTGGCGCGGTAAACTGAAAGTAGCTGCCCATATTCGTCGAAAAGCCCTCACGCCCTTCTCCCAACGGGACCAAATCTGAGAGGAGTTTGATGTCACCGGGATTTGGGTATCCAGCCAGGTCGGGATGGCCATCGACGAGCCTTGCATCGGAGGGAAACGGAACGTCGAAAAAGTGCCCCTGCTCTGCCGTGGATGCGGCCAAATCAAAGACAACCATGGTGCCTTTGTCCGGCTCTGTGTCCGAACTGCCACAGGCAAGAGCAGATACACACACACACACCATCGACAGCCGATTCATGGACTCACCATACAAAAGCCAGCGGCTTCCTGGCAGGACAAACTCGGGGCAAACTGCTGAATTAACTGGTTCGCTGCCAGTTTTGTCAGGGCTTATTGGAAGTAGCACTGTGGGGGCAAAATGACGAAGTGTGGGTCCATATCCCCCAGGCTGGAATCTGTGGTGGTGCTAGATTTCGGACAGATAGCGGCAGATCTTGCCCTCTCAGAACCTGGATCTAGTGTTGCACAAGAGACGGGTATGGGGGCCCCAAGAGCATTCGACAATCCGTGGACTTCCACAGAGCTCGATGACGGCTGGAGTCTGGAAGAAGAGGAGCCTACTCGGCCCCGAGCCCTACCAGCCACTCCCACAATTGTGAACGTCAACACCTGTTTTGATGATGAGGAGACCATCGCAGATTGGTCCCTGGCCCGTGAGGAGGAACGCTCTGTCCCTGCGGTCGCTGTTCACAGCGCACTTGTCAACCCACTCACGGATGCGGAGCTTGAGGAATTCGCGCGGGCAGAGCTGGCCATGGGAACCGAAGTGGGCGCCGCCGTCTCAGAAGAACTCTGGTTTGAGGACCTGTGCTGCATCGTGCCCCGACGACGTGCACCTTCGGTATGTGATCAACTGCCAAGCGCTAAGCCACTTGCCAAATTGCCGCTGCTCGCCAAGCCCGAGGAGTTCTCCCCGCCATCAGAGCCCGCCCCAGCACCGCCGGCCAAGAAGGCCCGTTGGTGGAAGCGGTTTAAGCGCTCGTAAGCTTTTCCTTCCGAGCTGCCGTTTGACTTCTGGAACGTTTGACTTCTGGAACCCTCAGTGCCGGTGAATCTGGCCGGCTTCTCTATTTGTGTCGAGTCGGAATCGCCAGAGAGTGCTGATGCGTGATCATTGGAATGCGGAATGGAAAGCGAAACCACAGGCAAGCCGCCTTGGCTGACGTTGCCAACTCCTTCACCGCCCTACGAACCTTGCACGTCCTCGTGCTTCTTGACTTTGTACCGCAGCGCCAGCGACTCATGCGCTGAGGGCCCAACGTCCAGAGTCCACTTCACAAAGCCGTTGGCGTCGGCAGTTTGCCGATCTGTGGTCTCACCCGATTCCACCTCGATCTTGACCTTATCGATTTCCGACACTGGGACTCTCTCCGTGATCAAGACTCGGTGCGTCCTGTGGCCAATGTTGCTAACGCGCACTTTGATGTCGTGCTGCTTCACTCGCCAGGAGCTCAAAACCCGACTGGTCTCTCGGCTGCTTTCGACGTCGCGATGAATGCGCAATTCGGGCTCTGGCCCCCAGCCAATCTCAAAGCGCTCTCCCGATGCAACATAGAGGACGCTGGTATGCCCCACAACTCCACTTTTGCGGATCAAGTCCACAGGGCCAGCAAGCACAGGTCGCGCGCCAAGGTTCTCGAGTTCGCTTTTTTGTAGAACGCACGGGCTTAGCTCAGGCATCGCCACAAGAGAAACCTCAGCGGGGCTCTCGAAGGAACTAAGAAATGTTCTATGCGGCCTTCCATCTGATGGCAGCGAGAACCGCTGTGGGGCGCGAAGATTGAGCGCTGTCCCGCCATCGTCTATGCCGGGCAGTTTGGGAGCACCACCAGTTGGGACCAGCGCGTCCACAGACTGCTCACGAGACTCGATCTGGACGGTCTCGCTCTTGCGCTGCACGGATAGGACATCACTGTGCAGCATAGGTGGCTCCACGCCAAGTGATGCCCTTTCCGTCGACAAGACCAGCTGAACGTCGTCCCAGTCCTCTCCCGTGTTCTGCCAAACGCATGCATCGGTCTCGAAACGAATAACAGGACCGTCCCCGTCTTCAACAAGCTCAGCCCGGTGCGCGGGACGCCAACAAGCTCCGGGTACCGAGTAGTCAATCTGGACCTTTGCCTCACACGCCGACTGCACCTCCAAATCAATTTCGATGTGGGCACGACGAGACTGCGAGGGCGACTGCAGTTCTTGAATCTGAATATCGACCCTGTGCATCTCCTCTTGCGTGTCCTCTTGAAGCTTCCTGAGCGCCACCTCAGCATCCAGACGCTCCATCGCTTCTTTGCGCAGCTTGGCGATTTCCGCAAAGTCCTCTGGAGTTGCGGCCCGATTCCAAGAGGCATCCTCAACCAACTCCCGAAGACCCAGCTGCGTGGTGCGGGTTAGGCCTTGAAACCGCTGCGAGTTGCGCTCAAGTTCAGCCTCGCGCGCTGTCCACTCGGCCTCCAGGCTTCGCTTCTTGGTTTGCAAACGACCGACTTCGGAGTCTTGCCGTTCTTCATCCCTCTCCATCACGACTTGGCGGACAACCCGCGCATCGATGACGTTGAAAGCCCCGCTCGATTCTCCTGGCGCAACCACTAGCGTCTTATCGACGAGAACCGGTGACACATCAGTCACGATCATCTTGTGCCGGCCAGGTTCAAGGGTGGCAGAGCCTAGGCGAGTCACCCTGCCACGATCTTCCATGAGGCAGACCTCGTCAATCGGGGCCAACAAGGGCGTTTCCGCCCGCGCTTCGTGCTGTGCAGTTTCACTCATGATTACCACTCCCTCCGGTTGCCGCCGCTCAGCTCATACTTCGAGGGCAGCTTGATTTCGTACGTCGCGCAGAGTTCGGTTCGCTCACCTGCCTGCATTGCGATCTGCCAGCGATACATGCCTCTTGGATTTTCGCTCTGAGCCGTCGCGCGCGACGGATCAAACGCGCCCCAAGGTGGAGCAACACTCTTTATGTCGAGCTTAATGTCGTCTTCGTCGCTCGCGGGTACAGGCACGCGTTCGCGCACCTCAAGTTGGATATCGTGACCTCCCTCATTGGCGACTTCAACAACAATCTTGTGTGAGAGTGCTAGCGAGCCCCCCATGAGACCTGCCGTATCCTCTCGGTAATGCGTGTTGCGCACCACCTTGATCGACTGGTCGACTCCGAGCCCAAGCTCAACCTTGCCTTTTGGTGCAGTGAACGCAACTGCACTCGTCAGCAAGAAGGCATCGTCCCAATACACGTCCATCGGCCCAGCGAGCAGCGGCGCACTAAGCGGATTATCAACGACTACAGTTCGGAAGACATCCGTACTTTCCCTAGGAACAACTACATGCATCGGGGTACATGAGGCCGAACCGTGAGCCATGGGTAGACTGTGAAACTGCCCATCAGAGGCTAGATCTACTGCATTCTCGGATCGATACGCATAGTCAAACCCCTCCGACCAAGGCTCAACATGCCCCGTTGGGATCGCAGCAATATCGTGCGCCAGCGATTCTGCCCGTGCGAGCACATCCTGGGCAGCTCCATCGAAGGCAGCTCCAGACTTGACAAAAAGCTCAGCGTAGACCTCCATTTGCGAGACGATTCGAAGGCTGCCACGCAACTGGTTCGACGGAGCTGGCATGCGAAGGCGCGCGTACTGCAGCAAGTCCAACTCCACCACAGGTGCAGCGGGTGCTTGTGTTGCAGAACCTCCAGCCGTTTTGTTTAATCCTTCGCTGTTCCTTGCGAGTCGCGGTTTTGCGGTTTTCTTCTTCGCCTCTTGTCTTGGCGGCGAAGGTCTTGGCGCCATCGACCTCATGGGAGCCGCCGCAGGTGCAGGCATTGGCTCCTCTTGCGCGAAGACCTCAGAGTCTTCGAGTTCGGGACTGTCCATGACCTGCGTGCTCTTGGCATCGAACTCCTCCTCATCGAGACCGTCGAAGGAATCGTACGCCGGCTCGGAAGGCATCGCTGCCGCGGCCACGGGCATCGCCATGCGGTTTGCCATAACGCCGCGCCCTGAGGACATTCCGCCGATAACAGGCGCCGCACTCGGCCCACCAAACGTTGCGTCGTAGTCGCGATACAGAAGCTCAGTCCCAAGTGGCGGTGCACGCCAACCCTTCTTGGGTGGTGAAGGCTGGCGACGGCCAATCCGCTTGGAGTTGAGTTCGGGGATTTCTGCCCATTGCTGGTGGTCTGCAGTCGACAGGGTTAGGTCGACCCCGCTCCAGTCTTCACCGCTGCGCTGACTCACCATCGCTCGCATTGCCAACCCGCCTGTCCGCAAGTCCGCTCCAAGGCGCAGGGCGTAGGACGGTGCCCAGCGTGCTCCCGGCACGAAGTACTCCAGTTCGACCTGCCCTGCCGCGTGGGATCCTCGCAGCGAAACCACGACGCTCTTACGAAGCTTCAAAACACGTGACTGACGATCGCTACTCGCAATCGATAGCTGGTCTCGAAGTTCGTCGAGACGCCCTTCGGCGACACGGAGTTCTTCTGAGACTTGTGCACGTTCCCTATGAAGATTCTCCAGGCGGCCATTGAGCCCCTCGAGTGTTGCTAGCCTAGCGCGCAGAGGGGAAACCGGCGGAGGGGATCCAAGTTCTGGCTTTCCCCGTTCGCCAAGATTCAAACCAATCTTGATGCTATCTTCGAGAAAGCTCTCCCGAGCCTGCAAACGCAAGACGTCTAGGTGACACGCTTGTATCTCTTCCTCAAGCTTGCCGGCCGCCGTCTCTCGAGCTTTGGGTAGGCGCAGCTCACATTGCAGATCCGTGGCTCGTAGGTCCGTGGATCCCGTTAAGCGACAGCGCAACGATGAGTCCATCAGACTCAAGGGTAGGTCGTCAAAGCGGAGCGCCCCCTCGTTCGCTTGGAACGCGAGGTCACTCGGCAACGATGCAATACGCGTAACCCGAGCTCCACTGCGATACACCGTGACTGCGTGAATTCGCGAAGCAAGACGTGTTGGCGTTGCGCCAGAATGTGATTTGACAGCGGGACCACTCATGCATCTCTCTCCTGTTTTGGGCCAAGCCCTAATCGTCGCGTAGGCCCTGGGCAAAGACAACGCACGAGGGACGCTACGGGTCTCAAATTCCGCCGCGAACTTGCCCATCGCCTCAAACCAAGCTCTGCTCTCGTAGCTGGGCAACCGTTTCGCTCACAAACACGACAAGACGCACAACAACGCGCAGAGGAATGCCAGTGTCGGATTTTCTAGACAAGACGTATTACAGCAACACGGTCCTTGAGTGGGCTACCGCGCTTGGCATCATGCTGGGCGCCCTGATCGCTGGCAAAATTCTCTATTGGATATGTTCTAGCGTCATCAAGAAGCTCACGGCCAAAACCCGCAGCAATCTCGACGACCTCATCGTAGATCTTGCCGAGGAGCCCATTATTGTTGGTCTCACCTTCGTGGGCGTGATGATCGGCATTGGCACGTTGGAACTCTCGGAGGGAGCCGAAAGTTGGATTTCAGGGCTGCGTCAGTTCGTCATCATGATGAGTATCACCTGGCTGGTGGCACGTCTCGTCGAGGCGGTCTTCAGCGAGCTCATTGCACCGATGGCCGACAAGACCGAAACCGATCTTGACGACCAGCTACTTCCACTGGTTCGCAAGGGTACGAAAGTTTTTGTCTGGTCGCTTGGAACCATCGTCGCTTTGAACAATGCGGGATACGATGTGGGGGCACTCATCGCTGGTCTGGGCATCGGTGGACTCGCCCTGGCCATGGCCGCGAAGGATACTGTCTCCAACATCTTCGGCGGTTTTACCGTCTTCACGGATCGCCCGTTCACCGTTGGCGACCGAGTAAAGGTCTCGGGTTACGACGGCTCCATCATGGAAGTTGGGATTCGAAGCACACGCCTAAAGACGCTGGAGGGTCGAGTTGTGACAATCCCGAATGCCACGTTCTCTGACACCGCCGTCGAAAACGTCACCCTTGAGCCCTCGCGCAAGGTGACTGTGGACCTTGGTCTCACCTACGACACCACTCCAGAAGGCCTGAAGAAGGCGCTAGCCATTGTGGAAGAAATTACCCAGACAACGGACGGGTTGGAAGAGACGTGCATATGCGGATTCGACTCCTTTGGCGATTCGGCAATGGTCGTCAAGTACATCTACTACATCAAGAAAGACATGGACATCATGGCGACTAAGACTGCCGTCAACATGAAGATTCTTGAGAGGTTTACCGAAGCCAAACTCGACTTTGCGTTCCCCACGCAAACCATCTACACACAAGCGGCCTAGCGGCCATCCCGCAGTGCTTCGATCTGCGCTTGCGCCTTGAGCCGCACCTCTGCCACTTCGGCCTGGGCATCGGAGAGTGCGGTTATCGCGCCTCCTGCCCCAATGTGAACCTTCGCGGACTCTGCGACAACACTGCGAATTACAATACTCAGATCCACTGCACCGCTGATGCTCAGGTAGCCGATACTGCCAGCATATGGGCCTCTTGGCCCCGATTCGATCTCATCGAGGATCTCCATCGAGCGTTTTTTGGGTGCCCCCGTCATGGAACCACCGGGGAACGCCGCTGCCACGCAGTCGAGTGGCGAAACGTTGGGACGAAGCTGGCCCTGCACCGTACTCACCAGTTGGTGCACACTAGAATAACTCTCAACCACGGAGACTGCCGTGACCTTTACGCTTCCGATCTCACAGCACTTGGCTAGATCGTGGCGAACCAGATCCACGATCATTAGGTTCTCGGCTCGTTCCTTCTCGCTGCTCGCAAGTTCCTCCGCCAATTCTCGATCGACAAGCGGATTGGAATCCCGTCGTGCGGTTCCCTTGATCGGCTTGGACTCGGCTAGGCCGTCGGCGTCAATGTGTAGAAAGCGCTCGGGGGAAGCGGAGGCGAGAGAGAATTCGCTGCAACGCAAGAACGCCGAATACGGCGCTGGATTGCTCTCGCGCATACGGCGAAACAGCGCCAGTGCATCCACCTGTGCATCGCCGTGAAGCTGAGTGGTGAGACACAGCTCGTAGCTCTCGCCTTGGGTGATCTTACGTAGACACGCATCGATGCGGCGCGCGTATTGCTCTGGAGAATCCCGCCACTCCAGAGACGGCGTTGCCCACTGTGGTGCTGCTGCTCTCTCGGTTTGCTGTGCCAACGCAGCTTCGGTAGCGTCTAGCCACTCCTCACAAGCCTCTGGATTGGCGCCTTGCGGATAGAGTGCAACGAGAATCGCGTGCCCGTGCTTGTGATCATAAGCAACAAACCTGTCCACCCAAATCCACTCCGCATCGGGCCACGGCGAGAGGTGTCGATTGTGCGTCTCAAGTTCCCCCTTGAGCTCATACCCAAAGTAGCCCACCAAGCCGCCCGCAAACCCTAGTTCTTTGGGCAATCCACTCGGCGGTGCCGCTGCTTGGAGCAATTCGCCCAAGTGCGAAAAGATCGTCTTGCAATGCACCACGTCGGTCCGGCCGTGGCTATAGGTTGCAACTCTCGATTGCACATCGTACGAGATGCGCCAAGCGTGCGGCCCCGCCGCATCCCCAAAATACGAGTAATTCTTAGACGACTCACCATCGAGCCAAAACGCGCTATCAGAATCCTTATAGAGGCGTTCGAACACCTCGGTCGGTTCGGAGGCGCCCTCGATGGTGCGACTGATTGCCAGCCACTGTGTCGTGCTGGGCCGATCTACAACTGCCTCGCCGAGAGGCTCATCCCGTGCAATCGCGGTCTTTCGATGGCCTCTTGCGAGCCGACAGAAATTCGCCAAGATGACGTGGCCAAACTCACTGGCAATCGACTCTGGGTGAAACTGCACGCTCCAGTGAGGACGCGATCGGTGACGCAGGGCCATAATCTCGCCTTCTGCTGTGCGGGCGATGCAACGCAGGGCCTCGGGAAGCGGATCGCGGAGAATGAGCGAATGATAGCGAGTTGCCACAAAGTGGGTGGGAACGTTCGCAAAGAGGGCATCACCGTCGTGCTCCATGGTACTCAGCCGCCCGTGGAAGGGCTGATCGGCCATGGTGAGCTCTGCGCCTTCGGCAACACCGAGCCCCTGATGGCCCAGACAAATCCCTAGAACGGGCACTTCGCTCTGTGCCAAGAGATCAGCGCAAATACCAAAGTCCGCGGGCCTCTCAGGTGTTCCCGGCCCGGGAGACAGCACAATCGCGTGAATCCCTTCGAGCGTTGGCGCCGTCGCTGCATCGTTTGTCACCACAAGAGGACGCTGGCCGGTTACCTGCGCAATGTAGTGCACAAGATTGTGCGAGAACGAGCTGTAGTTGTCGACGAGCAGGACTCGCGTGCCTACCAGGTCAGCTGGCGTCTGCATTGCTATCGGCTTTGTAAGCGGTAGTGATTGCTCGAGCGACTCGGATGCCATCCATCGCAGCACTCACGATGCCCCCTGCGTAGCCCGCTCCTTCTCCGCAGGGGTAGAGCGCGCGGAGGGAAGGACTCTGAAGTGACTCTCTGTCCCGAAGCACTCGCACAGGTGCACTCGTTCGCGACTCGACCCCGACGAGTACAGCATCATCGGCGACAAAGCCGCGCAGCTTGCTGCCGAAGACGCCAAACGCTTCCCTGAGCCGCTCTGCGATGGGAATGCCACCAGATTCGAGGATCCCATCGATGTCGGCGGGTTTTAGGCCTGGCACGTAGCTGGTTGGTGGCACATCCGACGACTGCCCACTGCTAAGAAAATCTCTTAGTCTGACCGCTGGGGCTACCAAACCACCGCCGCCCCCCTGCCAAGCGGCCCGCTCAATTCGGCGCTGCAGTTCAACCCCGCCAAGGACACCGCCAAGCCCCGGCACATCTTGCCAGTCACTTGGTTCCAGCCCCACCACCATGCCTGAGTTCGCATATGGCGAATCACGTTTCGAGAGGCTCATGCCATTAACGACCAAGCCTCCGGCTTCGGTTGAGGCCGGAACAATCCACCCCCCCGGGCACATGCAAAACGAGAACACCCCCCGGCCGCGAACGTCTTGTACGAGTCTATAAGACGCTGCAGGAAGCTTTGGGTGCCCGGCGGCCTTGCCGTACTGAATGCGATTGATAGTTGGTTGCGGATGCTCGATGCGCACCCCGAGAGCAAAGCCTTTTGACTCCATCGCGGCCCCGGCCTCCCCTAACATGGTGTAGACGTCGCGAGCGGAGTGCCCCGTAGCCATGACCACCGCGTCACCGCCAATCACCTCACCGTCGGCGAGTCTCACTCCAGTGACGCGGTCTCCAGTTTTCTCGACGGCGACGACTTTCGTGCCAAAGCGAAATTGCACACCGACATCTTCGAGTTGTTCGCGCAGTGAGGTGACCACCTTAGGAAGCTTGTTGGAGCCAATGTGCGGACGAGCGTCGGTTAAGATGTTTTCTGGTGCTCCGGCCTTGACCAAGACCTCAATAACGTCCCGAACATCGCCGCGCTTATGCGCTCGCGTATAGAGCTTGCCATCGCTGTAGGTGCCTGCGCCGCCCTCTCCAAAGCAGTAGTTACTATCGGCATCAACGACGCCGCCCTTTGTGAGTCCCTTGAGGTCGCGGCGTCTTGGTTGGACCTTCTTGCCGCGCTCGAGCACCACACTCGCAATGCCTTCTCGAGCAAGCTGGTACGCGCAGAAGAGCCCTGCGGGCCCTCCGCCAACAATAACAACGAGGCGACCATCAGAACACCTCTTAAGCGCAGCACCACCAAACTCGGGCACTTCACGACTCTTCTGGCGAACCAAATAGCGAATGCGAACTTTGCCACGACGAGCATCAATCGATCGTTTGAGTACCTCGATGGGTCCCAATCGCACAGCAGAGATGCCGCGTTTGCGCGCAGCCCGTCGCGTCAGAGCTTCGATGCTCTCATCATCATCAAGTTCCAGAAGTAGGTCTATGGTCGCGTCTGACATTGGCAGTTACAGCTCTGAGCATGCAGCGGGGACAGAGGCTTTGATGCGCTCGTGAAAGACCGTAGCAAATCGGCGGGTGCCAGGAGTGAGCTTTGCGAACTCATCGAGGGGGTAGATGTAGCGCAGTTCAATATTCACAAAATCTTCGGCACCCGCCCCAAGATCGCGCAGCTTCGCTACAAAACTCCGGCTCTCCGCAGCAGCGAGCGATGTATTCACAACCAGCGTCTTTTCTCCGCCGTCATCGCCTACAAAGCGGCGTCCAATAAAATGCTCAACCATCGATCCTGGCGCTTCTGAACGCCAAAAGCGCAGCACCATGTGCCGGTTCACTCCGCCTGTTGGCACGGCATGCGCGGCGCCGATGTTGGCGACTTCCACACGAAGCTCGCCATCTGCCACGCAAACCTCCCATGCGAGTGCGGAGCGAAGTGTGGCAGCGTCGTGAGAGCCCACAAAGCGATGCGCCCCTTCTGACGGCTCCATATGACAACTCCGGCAATCGTCCCCCTTCTTAGCGGCCGCTGTTGCCCGAAACTCCGTCACCGTTTCCTGCATGGGTAGGTCGAGAAATCCTGTCGGCATGCCATCGTCTCCCATGACGGGAAACCGAAACTCATGGCATCCCTCGCAAAACTCGGCCGAGCCAAAAGCCTCCGACACAAGCGTCTTGTGCGGGGAATCTGGCGACTTTGCACGAGCCAGCAAGCGCCCCTCGGCTCCCATGTGACAAGTCATGCAACCAATGCCCTGCAAAGCCAGCGCATCGTCGTCGCGCACGGTTCGTGCATCGGCCGCGGAGGGAGCATGACAGCTTGCACACCATGCTGTTCGTCGCAGATCAAATTCCAGGCGAAACAGGCCATTGGTGAACGCCACCGAGTGCCGTGACTTCTGCCAATCATCAACTTCGGCCCGATGACAGCTCACACAGTTGGCGGCCAAGAGTTCATCCGCTGGCAAGCTCGGCGCCCACAGGTTCCACAACAGAACGAGGAAGCTCTTCCACAGAGCGAGCAAAGCCTAGTGTCGGCTCCAGAATGGTTGATCGACGATCGCGACGGGAGTTCGCTCACTGGCGAGGCGCGAACAACGAGCTTGCCGGGGCAAGTGAGGTGCTGAGTAACGCAGAGCCGAAGGCGTCCAGAGGGCGAAGAGCCGAGCGAGCGCGAGCAAGAGTCTTGAATCCGACACTAGTGTGCGGCTCAGAGGAATAGAAATGTGCTGGCGACGGGAGCTCGTTCTTTGACAAGGCGCGAAGGACGACCTTGCTGGGGC
>JANTGM010000055.1 GCA_024762925.1 Kofleriaceae bacterium
CTCGCCAGCAAACGAGCTGACTTCGCGATCACGAATCAATGTCCATGGATCGCGCACTGGTGCGCGATTCATGAATATAGAACGCGCTCACTCGTCTTCTTGCCCGCTCGAGAGACTGGCTCTGCCAGTCTTCCTCGGTCGCTGCCCCAGCAAACTAGCCGTTCCGTTCCTACGAATCGGATCGCTCAAGTCTTGGGCTCAGAGAACTTGAGAAACTCCAGAATGCTGCCGACCTCGGCAATTCTATTGGCAAAGAACGTCGACCCACTCGTCACGAAGACGCGTAAGCTCAGAATAGAGACATGCCTGGCCACTTCGACCAAGCGAATCCAGTTGAGCAAGTTGAAAACACATTGCTTGGGTGATGAATCCCAATAGCGGCCAACCTGGAAGAGGGCTTTTATTAAGCGAGAACGTTGAAGTTGGGACGCGGCTCTCGAACCCTAGAGCCCCCGGAGTTTTCCATCACGCCACATATACTGCGCTTCTTCGATGGGAGCGTTCTCGCATGTTCGCTTGACGACCACATCACCTGCGCCATCGCACTGCAGATCACCGATGTACACCACGGATGTACACACATTATCGTTGGCGCCAAGTGTCTTCGACCAGAGCAGTTTCAGGCCAGACAGCGTATAGGCCGCAATGTTCTTCTCCCTCTCATCGCCACCGCCAGAGGTCGAATAGACGACCCAAAGCTCCGGGCGTTCATCGCCAATGATGTTGGCTACGAAGACATGATCAAGCGAAACACCGCCCTCGAGAACCGATGGCAAACCAGTATCGGCCTTCTTCACGAAGAAGCCATGGTCGTTGCGCTCGATGAGTGCAACGCCAGCCGAGCACTCGCCCTCCTCACAGCCACTGAGCGCGACGAGCAGGTCTCCTGTTGGCCCCCAATTCGCGTAGCCAATCTCCGAACCTAGACCAAGCCCCAGCACTAGGTTGTCGACTTTGCTTTCATCTTCATCCAACACGGGCTCGCCGTCGTCTTCAGATGCGACGGCAGCGAACTCTAGCGCCTGCAGATTGGGAGAACAGACGGGGGGAGTTGGCGAGGCCAAGCGGTCTACCTGCGCTTTCGTTGTGGAGGAACCTCCACATGCATTGAGCAGCAGAAGCAGCGCGAGCGCTACCCGAGTCATTCTACTCGCGCCCCTTTTTGTAGTGGTTGATGAGAGCGTTCGTCGACGCATCATGAGAGGCAATCGGGCCCTTGCTCGTGAGCTCTGGCAGGATGGCCTTTGCGAGCTGCTTGCCGAGCTCCACGCCCCACTGATCAAAGCTATTGATGTTCCAAACAATGCCTTGCACAAAGATTTTGTGCTCGTAGAGCGCGACGAGGGTTCCAAGCGTCTTGGCGTCGAGCCTATCGACCAAGATGGAGGTTGTCGGACGATTCCCCGAAAATGTCTTATGAGCAATCAGGTCATCGCGATCCGAGAGGCCCGCAGCTGCAAGCTCGTCTCGCACTTGCTCTGGTGTCTTGCCCACCATGAGCGCCTCTGTTTGGGCAAAGAAATTCGCCATTAGAATGTCGTGGTGTTGCCCCAACTCGTTTTGACTGTGAATCGGTGCGATAAAGTCGCAGGGGACCAATCGCGTGCCTTGATGAATCAGTTGATAGAACGCGTGCTGCCCGTTGGTGCCAGGTTCTCCCCAAATGACGGAGCCAGTGTTGTAGTCGGATATCGACCGATTGTCGCGATCTACCGACTTGCCATTGCTCTCCATGTCGCCCTGCTGGAGGTAGGCGGCAAAGCGATGCATGTACTGATCATAGGGCAAGATGGCGTGCGAGTGCGCCCCGTGAAAGTTCTGATACCAGATTCCAAGCATCGCCATGAGCACGGGGATGTTGTCGTGGAGCGGCGTTGTGCGAAAATGCTCATCTGCTTGGTACGCTCCCTCTAAGAGTTCTTCGAACCGGTCCATGCCGATGGTAAGAGCGATTGGCAGACCGATTGCCGACCACAGGGAGTAGCGGCCACCAACCCAATCCCAAAACTCGAACATATTGTTGGTGTCAATGCCAAACGCGGCCACGGCGGACTTGTTGGTGGACAGGGCGACGAAGTGCTTGGCGACGGCTGCAGGGTCGCTGAGGCTCTCGAGTAACCAAGCTCGTGCGGACGTTGCATTGGTAATGGTCTCTTGGGTTGTGAAGGTCTTTGAGGCCACGCAGAACAAGGTCGTCTCAGGGTCGAGCGGCTTGAGAGTCTCGACCAGGTGCGTGCCATCGATGTTCGATACGAAGTGCACCGATAGGCCCTCTTGCCAGTAGGGCTTTAGCGCTTCGGTCACCATGACCGGGCCCAGATCGGAGCCGCCGATTCCGATATTCACAATGTCGGTAATTCGCTTGCCAGTGTGACCTACGTGCGAGCCAGAACGAACCGCATCGCTGAAGACTCGCATCTTCGCGAGGACGCGGCGCACATCGGGCATGATATCGCTGCCATTGACCCGCACGGGGCGCTCGCTGCGATTGCGCAGCGCTGTATGCAAAACAGCACGGCCCTCGGTGCTGTTGATTGTATCGCCACCAAACATCTTCTCAATGTAGCTCGTGATGTTCGATTCTTCTGCCAGTGCCATGAGCAAGTCCAGCGTCTGGCCTGTGGTTCGGTGCTTGGAAAAATCGAACAGGGCGCCAGGCAGACGTCGCGAGTGTGATTCGAAACGCGAGGCGTCCTCTGCAAAGAGGTCTTGGATGCGCATGCTCTTGGACTCCTCGGCGTGCGACTTGAGGGCTTGCCACGCTGGGGACTGTGTTCGTTCGCTCATGAATTGTCTTCCTCTGGTTCGGCGTCGTTCTCGTATAGGTTGGATATAGAATAGTTCTTAGCCGAATCTCGGTTCTTGGCAAAGAGACCCGCCAGCACTTGGTCGGCCTGGTTTGCAATATCGGCTTTGGGCAGAGCTTCGAAGTGGAGGCTCTCCTGCTCATTCGTTCCGCGAAAGGCGTCAAAGACCTCAAGCAAATCGATTTCAGTTGCAGGGCGAGTGAGTTTCCATAGGCCGGTGCTTGCATCCCTTGTCAAGAGGTCTGCATCCCGAAGGTGATTGGTGAGAAGGCGAATCGCATCATCACTCAAGGAGAAAGCCTGCGACATGCGAAACCTGGTGACTCCTTCTGCGCCTTTCGATTGTGCCTGTGCCACCACCGCCATTAGTTTTGCCGCATTTCGGCCACTGATGCTGCGCTCCAGCTCGCCTGCCAAATCGACTTGGACTCGACGCTTGGCCCCCTCGAGCAGTCGAAGGTTCTGCACGCTGTGGGTCACAACAACGCCGAGTAGTAGCATGAGCCAGGACCAGTAGATCCACACCAAGCACAATGGCACAGCTGCCATGGGCCCATAGACACCCGAATAGCGGTCCATGGCAAAGCGCGTCACGTAGGTGGCAAAACCGAGCTTGGCGACTTCGGACAAGATTGTCGTGAGCGCTGCTCCGACGATCGCCGCGCTTATTCGAACCTTCGTGGCGGGCAAGAAGTAGTTTGCTAAGAACACGGCGCCAAAGGCAATGCTCACACTAAGAAAAACCCCGGACCAACCATCAGAAAGTCCAAACTGTGCAGCTTGGTAGAGCGACATTCCAACCAGAATCGAACCGATCGTAGCCGTCAGGTAGAACGCTAGAAGACGCTTCGGAAGGGACCTTCGGCGCTCGACTCGCCAGATGTGATTGATAGTTTGCTCCAGGGAATTGAAGGTGAAAAACGCAATGAGCAAGGTGGTGATGAGACCAATGAGCCCCATCGACTCAAAGGTAATGTTCTTAGAGAAACTAAGGAGTTTCTGTGAGATTTCTTGGGGGGATAGTGGTAGGTACTCGCGTGCGAGGAACTTGATGAGACTCGACTCGGCTTCCATCGCACCCGTTGCACGAAACGCCGCCATGGCCAGCGCCAATGCCGGCACCACCGAGAGCACAGATTGAAACGACAACCCCGCCGCTTGTTGGGGGCAACGGTCGCGCTTCCATTGCGCGACGAGCAGCACGCAAATCCGCCAAACGTAGAGGGGCGCACGGACGCGCTTGCGCTCACTGTGACTTGCGCGATCTTCCACATCGCGGACTTTTTCGACAACCCGATTGCGAACGCGCTGGAGGGGTTTCTCTGTGTCCTCCGAACTCACGTCCAGTCCTCCAGTGCTTCGGTTTCGCGTGCGGACAACACGAGGTCGGCTTGGTGCCGGCTTGTGAGGTCCAATCCTCTGCCCGATAGGGAAACGTCTGAAATTCGCAAGAGGGCGGGGGATTGGCAGCCAGATGGGCAGTACGCTAGGGTCAGGGCGACAAATTCCTTTGTGTCGGGTGGGACGAGAAGGGCCAGCGCGTCGTCTAACTGGTTTGCAAGCATTGCGCGAACCAAGTCTTTGCTGACGCCATGGGCAGCGTTGCGCGTGTCGGCGAATTGATACCACTGGTGACACTGCACACATGCAGGTTCACGGGCCCGCGCTCGTGGCCAGTAGGCGGCAGCCAATACCGCGAATAAGAGCTCGGCCAGGTAGAGACCCACGCCCAACTGGGGCCCAACTTTGCTGCTGGCTCCATCGATCGGCGTGTGACCGTCACCAAGACCAAAGTAGGTGCGAAGGTAGTTGGCAAAGGTCATCGCCGAGAGCGCCTCCGTGAATTCTTGATTGACCTCAGCTTCGGCCCGCCCAAACGAGAGGCTTCGCAGCCTCTGATCCTCTGCGGTTTCGATGTTCCGTGCCAGATCGGTGCGGTATTTCTGATAGTGCGCTCCGCCAATGGCACCAAGCGTCGCGAGGATCGCGAGGCTGGCTGCAGCCAGCGAGTGGGCAAACACGGTTCGCCCCGAGACCCAACTAAGAAGAAGTCCAATAAGCAACGCCGGGGCTAAGGTACCGATGAAGAGGATGTCGCCAACGCTGCCAAGACGTGGCCACACAACAGAGAGTACGAGGGATGCTCCCGCTGCAGCACAGAGCATCGCCACAGCAGCCCGAGGTGTTGGGCGCAGGGTCGGGCGATACGGGCGAGCCATGCCCGGAGCCTATCAGGCTAGCTTCTCGTCAATCGCCTCAAGCAACTTGCCAATTGCCTCTTCAACCTGTGCGGCAACGTCGTGGGAAACTGGAAGATTCGGCTCGGCGATCAATGCTGCGAGCTTTCGCCCTGTGCTGCCGAGCTGGCTCAAAAGTTTGCTCTCGGCATCGGCATCGCTAACCGGAAATGCGACCGACTTGAAGCGCCTGGCAAGCATGGGGGCACGTGCTCCCTCGTCGAAGGCGACCCGGCGGATTTCTGCCATGGTGTCTTCGTCAGCAGCTCCCCGCTCTTCGGCGCGCTGTACAAAATCCACAACTTTCACATCGGGAACCGGCGCATCGTGGCTGGCGTGGGAGCGCTCGATAATTGTCGGTGCGCTGGATTTGAGAAATCGGAAACTGCCTGTGAGTTTCGCCGCTGTACTAGGCGTGATTTGCAGCTCTTTTTTGCAGTACGCATCAAAGCTCTTGTAGCCCCAGCCTTCCCAAGAACCGCGCTCCAAAACGCCCGTGAGGGCCTCCGCGAGCTCCAACCAAGACCGCTTGAAGGTCCGCGCCCGGCCTATAACCTCTGCACGCTCAGGATCGCCTGCAGCAGCAAGCATCTTGTCTTCGAGTTTGCGATCGGTCTTGGTCTTTGCAACAGAACCCATGCCCTGTTAGGTACCAGGTGCCTACGACACCGAGCAGGCCTCAGAAAAGTGAGGCCTCTCTACCGGAATTCAGCCCTTTGGTTGCGGCACGGCTCCTGCTACAACAAGAGGGCAGGATGCTGCTCTCGACCAAACCTCTTCGGCTTGCTCTCTTTTTCGGGAGCGTCTTGGCTTTGGGGGGCTGTTTCGGGACGTCCAATGAGGCAACTGCCGATCAAGGACCTAACTCCGGGGGCGGTGGGGAAGAATTCCCTGAGCCTGGTGACGATTTTGGCGGCAATCAGCAGTGTGAAAGCCCAAGCGACTGTGTTTTAGCGGCTTCAACATGCTGCGAATGTCCAAGTTTTGCCGCTCCCATCGGTGAGGGATACGACGCTGGTTGTGATGCCGTGGACTGCGAGGCGCCCACAGGAGTTTGTCCCGCTGTGGAGGCCACCTGCGAGTCTGGTGAGTGCGTGATGATCTGCTCGCCAATCACAACCGACAAAACCTGCACATTTGGCTTTGTGCGCGATGCAGCTGGCTGTCTCACCAATGAGTGTGCATCACCGGAGAGCGACCTTGGAGAGTGCGAGATCGACACCGACTGTGTGCAGATCCCCGCAGATTGTTGTGGGTGCGCAAATGGCGGCGAAGATCGTGCGGCACCGGCCACCGATGCCACAGGACTCGTCGATGATCTCAGCTGCCCGCCAAGTCCCGCTTGCCCTGGTGTCGATGTATGTGACGAAACGCAAGTCCCACGCTGCGTCACTGGTGCTTGCGTTCTGAGCGATGAGAGCATGAATCCTCAGCCTGATCCTTCGTCTACTCAACTATGTGGAACTCCTCAGCTAGAAGCGTGCCCAGCGGGAAGTGTTTGTACGTTGAACGAAGTTTCTGCCAAGGAAGCAAGCAACCTCGGTGTCGGGTCTTGCTCGGCCGACTAGTGTCGTTCTCTTCCTGTACACAGCCCCAAACCCCGGTCATAATTGCAAACCTATGAGCAGTGAAGGGCAGGATCCGTCAGCATCGAGCTCGGCAGTGGGCAAGAGCGCCGACGACCCGATGATCGGGCAGGTCATTGACAAGCGCTATCGCATTACCTCGAAACTGGGGGAAGGCGGCATGGGCGAGGTCTATGCGGCCGACCACCTTCGTATTGCTCGCAGCGTGGCGATCAAGCTCTTGCGGGCCGAAGTTCTAACGAACGAAGAAGCCGTGAAGCGCTTTGAGCAGGAGGCCATGACAGCTTCCTCCATCGGCCACGAAAACATCATTCGCATTGAGGACTCGGGAAAGCTCGAGGACGGTCGCATCTATCTCGCGATGGAGTTGCTGGCTGGGCAGCCATTCAACGATTTGATCGACAAAGGCCCCGTCGCTCCGGAGCGTCTGCTGCACATTCTCATCCAAACGTGTCATGGGCTGGCCGCTGCTCATCAAAAGGGCATCGTCCATCGCGACATGAAGCCCGAGAACATCTACATCACCCATGGTCCCGATGGAACGGACCTTCCGAAGTTGCTCGACTTCGGTATTGCAAAAGTCTCACAGGCCGAAGGTGAGAACCATCTGACGCGAACGGGCACGATCTTTGGAACCCCTTTCTACATGGCTCCCGAGCAGGCGCTTGGCCAAGCTGTCGATCATCGCGTCGACATCTATGCCATGGGCGTTATCATGTACGAAGTATTCTGTGGTGCGGTGCCTTTTGGTGGAGAGTCCTTCATGGGCATTCTCACTCAGCACATCACCTCCGAACCCACACCTCCAAGTACCACCGCTAGCCAACATGGTCGGGTGCTGCCGCCGGGCATCGAAGACATCATTCTTCGCGCGATGAAGAAAGAGCCAGCGGAACGCTACCAGAGCATGAATGAGCTGGTCGAGGCGTTGATTCCTCTCTATCGTGCAACCGCGGGCGCAGGCATGAGTACCTACATGGCTGCGCACAACCCGCCTTCGATGGGGGTTGCACCGGTTGGTGGTCATCCATCTGGCGGCTACCACCCACCTACGGGTTCGCCAACCCCCATGCCGGTTATTCGCGATGAAGCGAGCCAGCCCTATTCGGTTCCCCACGACACAAACCGAGGTCACAACACCGGCCATCCCAATCACGTGACAGGTGGCTACGCAGGGCACTCGGCTGCGTCCGACTCGCTGATGGTTCCCCCTCGCAAGAGCAAGGCGGGCCTAATTGCGATTCTTCTTCTGGTGCTCGCTGCCGCTGGCGGTGCTGCAGCATTTTTCTTACTTGGAGGTGAGGATAAGGAAGAAGAGATTGCATCGAACGCAACTAACACCGATACCAACACTCCCGACACGAATCCTGAGCCGAAGGATCCTGAACCGAACAACCCTGATCCTGAAGAGCCAGACCCAAACAACCCCGATCCCAAAAACGGAACGACAAGTGACCCAGTGGTCGCCATTGACGCCGGAGCCGAGGTGGTTCCGCCAGATGTCAACCCAAAGGATCCTCCCGTAGAGGAGCGCGTTACCGTGCTTCTCGACTCAAGGCCTGGTCGCGCGACGGTTTACCAGGATGGAAAGAAGATCGGAAAGACACCCCTTGTGTTGCAAGTGTTGCCAAGCGATCCAACGAGCGTGGTGCTCAAATTCAAGCGCTATGCTGACGAGCAAGTCATTCTCGATGGCAGCAAAACCAAGGTTACAAGCCGGCTCTCTCGCAAAGGACGTGACCCAGGTGGCAAGCCTCCTGTCGACAAGCCTCCTATCGACAAGCCACCCATCGATAAGCCACCCGTCGACAAGCCGCCGGTTGACAAGCCACCGGTTGACCCCTGTCGCAAGAATCCCAATCTACCTGAGTGCATGCTTGAGTAGCACGGATCACGGCGCTCGGCGCTGTGACGTAGGAGAGTAAAGATATGCAAAGGTCTTCCACCTGGATGCGCCAGTTTCTAGCAATGCTAGTCGCCTGTGCGGTTTTATTCGCCCCCATTGCGGTCAACATGGCTTCTGCGCAAAGTGCTGACGCCATCGCCGAGGCTCGCGGGCACTATCAACGGGGGACAAACCTCTTTTCTGCGGGCGACTATAAAGGCGCCATTGCCGAGTATGCAGCTGCAGACAAGCTGGCTCCATCGGCGTTGCTCGAGTTCAACATTGCACTCTGTTACGACCGTCTTGGGGATCGCCCAGAGGCTTTGCGCCGATATCGAATGTATCTAAGAGAAATGCCGAGTGCGAAGAACCGCGCTTCGGTTGAGGGCAAGGTGCGACGCCTCGAGGGAGAAATTCGCCAAGAGCAGGAAGCTGAGAGAAAGCGACGGGAAGCTGCCGCTGTGGTCGCAGAGCCCAAGCCGGTTCCAACGCCCGTACCCACCCCAACGCCAACACCCGAAGTGAATCCCGAAGACATTGTGATTCCCAGAGCGGTTCCAGAGCCAACAGGCCCTGCTCCCAAAGAGGTCTACACCCCCGGTGGAACTGATGTGGGTCCAGCAGAGACTGCACCTGCGCCCGTCGAGGCCAGCTACACAAGCAATGACCCCGAGCTTTCCCGAGTGGCTGCGATCGATGTGGCCGCGATTCGCGATCAGCGGGGTGGAAGCACTGCCGCCTACAACGCTAGGTCCTACGACTCAGAACCCTCGCCCGGTGCGCCGAATCGTGAGACTGCAGGAGCGGGAGCCAACATGAGGAAGCCTGCTGGCGACAAGAAGGAGGCAAAGCCCATCTACAAGCAGTGGTGGTTTTGGGTTGTTGCTGGCGTAGGCACAATCATCCTGATCGACTTTGCTACCAGCGATTCGTCCTCATCGGGAAACTCCCTATTGCTCGCTCCTCCCATGCGACAAGGCGGAGCACCAGCTGCAGGGCCGCTTGAGTGGCGTTTTTAGGGCAGTTATGCTGCACACGTGTCATCAACCGACTCCAAAGCGACAACCAAAGAGCTAGCTTCCGCCGCAGAAGCTCTGCACGCCTCACCTCGTGACCTGAGCGCATGGTGGCAGGTCGCTGAAGCGCTTGCAGAACTCGGCGAGGATCGAGCGGCCACTGATTGCCGTGCTGACCTGGGACGCGCTGCTAGCGAGCTTGGCGCTGTTGCTCTCGCGGTCTCGTGTGTCTTGGCGCTGAAGGAAAGCGATAACGATCGCCTGGCCACCGCACTTCTTGACCGCATCGCAAAGACACACTGTCGAGGATCAAAGCGTGTCGATCACGCACAGGGGCGAGTGCCTCCGGCTCCTCCGGCTCCTGCCAACCCTGCGACCACGCCAAAAGGCGATGCTAAGAAGCGCGCACAGACGGCGATAAGGGCCGCAATCAAGGATGCACAGACTCGTGCACCAAAGGTGTTGCCGGCGACCCCGCTTGTGCGATTTCTCAGCGCAGAGGATTTTCAAACGCTCGTTGGCGTTATGACAAGGAAGCGCTTCGCCCGAGGCAATGTCATCGTTGACCTTGGTGACCCAGCCGATGCCCTTTACTGGATTGCACGAGGAGGCGTTGAAGTGAGCCGAGGCGAAAAACTCCTAGGTGAACTGCGAAGCGATGCCTTCTTTGGAGAGATCGCCTTGATTGGCGCTACCACTCGCACTGCGCGTGTTGCCTGCTTGGAAGAGACTGAAGTGCTCGTCATCCCAGCTAGCGCTGCGCTCGAGCTCGCCGGCAAAGCTCCCAGCCTTGCCAAAGTGTTGGCGAGCCATGCGCGTTCGAGGCTGCTCAGCAATGTCATGCGCACCTCCGAACTGTTTCGCCGACTTAGTAACGATGAGAAGCGCAGCTTGCTCCCACACTTTGAGACCAGTCTCGCGGAGACTGGAGACTTGGTACTCACGGCGGGACAGGACAATGAGCGCTTCTTTGTTTTGGCCTCTGGTAGCTGCAGGGTCATGGCGAAAGACACCTGCATCTCGGAACTCGCGGTGGGAGACGGATTTGGCGAGATGTCCATGTTGGGGCGAAAACCCGCGACGTTTGATGTCGTTGCCGAAGGTCCTGCCCTTTTGCTCTCGGTTTCGCGTGACAAGTTCGACCAGATTGCCTCAGATCACCCCGAGCTCTTGGCAGAGGTTTACAAGCTCTTGGTCGAACGCGAAAAAGAGAATGAGGGCGGCACAGTCGACGCAACCATCGTCGATGCTGACGACCTAATTATTTAGGCGCATGGTACAACGCTCGCGATGCGAAACGACGCTTTCACAGTTCGTCTCACGCGGCCCTTTGCAGCCGCTCTTTCTGCGGTCGCATGTGTTGCTTGCGTTGATAAAGGGCCCAAGGAGCCCGCCATCGATAAAGCATATGTCAAAGCAAACCTGCTTACGACAGCACCGACAGAGCTAGACAACTCACTGAACGTGGACTTTGGTGGCAAGCTCATCTATCTAGGAAACGATATTGGCACCAAGCAGCTCTCACCTGGTGGTGCTGGGTCCATCGTTCACTTCTGGAAGGTGGTAGAGCCGCCAGGGGCCGAATGGCGCGTGTTTTCGCACCTAAACGGCTCTGGTGGCCAGTGGATGAATCTCGATGCCACTGACATGAGAACCGGCTACCCCGCAAAGAAGTGGAGTGCTGGCGATATTATTCGCGATGAACAGAAATTCACACTCTCGGAGACCTGGACGGGAACTTCAGCAACCCTATCTGTCGGCTTGTATCGCAAGGGTGGTCAGGGCGCAGACGCACGCATGCCCATTGTCTCGGGTCCCAAGGATAGCGAGAATCGCGCACCAGTGTTTACATTCGCTGTTAGTGGCAGTGCTAAGAAAAGTTCTGGGCATCCCAACTACGTGATTCGGAGGGCAAGTGGCCCCATTGTTATCGATGGCAAGGCGGACGAGGAGTCATGGAAAAACTCACCGATGAGTCCAAACTTTACCGATGCTGAAGGCGGAAGAAAGGTCGGTGGGAAGACCGTCGCTCGGCTTCTGTGGGATGACGAGTATTTGTACGCATTCGTGCAAGCGGAAGATCGCGATGTGTACTCCCAGTTCACCAATCGCGATGACACGTTGTGGAAAGAGGATGTCATCGAGTTGTTTATCGATGCTGATAAGAACAAACGCGGATACATCGAGCTTCAGGTGAATCCCAATAACGCGCATTTCGATGCCTGGTTTCCCAGGAATCGCGGGCAGAAGCATCACTTCGAATGGAACTCGAATATGAAGTCTGCCGTGACGGTGCATGGAACTTCTGACAAGAGGAGCGACAGGGACCAAGGCTGGGATGTCGAGATAGCGATTCCGCTTATCGACGTCAAAGGCATGAACCCGGCCATGAAGGTTGAGCTTCCCCCACGACTTGGTGACAGCTGGCGGCTAAACGTGGTGCGAGGGGAGAAGCCGAAGGATGCCTCGTTGGCTGCTGCAACCTGGAATCCCATCACCGTTCAAGATTTTCACGCACTCGGCAGAATGCTCACTGTGGAATTCGGCGACGCCAATGGCGTGACCAAGGCCGCAGCGCCACCAATGAGTGAGGGAGAGGCGCCGGCTGGAGCGAACCCCGGTTCTCCGGTCGCTCCAAAAGAGGCGACAAAGGTGGGGGGGCCTCACGATCTGATGCAATTGGATCGGCGCGAGCTTAAGCGGAAAGATCAGCCTGCAAAGACTCGTAAGCAGTAGATAGAAGAGCGCGCCGCATGCGAGCGCTAGTGCTAGCCTTACTGTAATGGGCAAACGAAGGTTTTTTGCGCTGGGATGTATGCTTGTGCTGTACGCCTGTGGTGGGTCTGGAAAGCAAGGGCAACAGCCAAGTTGGCGCAGTGCACCCACAACGGCCACAGCACGTGCACAAACGGCTGCACCAAGCGAGTTCATTGAGCTTGTGGAAAGCCCAACACAGGCTTCTCACTACAATAGTCCACCTCGCACGGTAGCGCCGACGTCTCCTCTATCGACGGCAATTCTGCAACTGCTCAATGAGGGCAGTGCCGCTGCAGGCTTGGCACCGCCAGTGCCCGATGGGCGTCTCTACCAAGCGCTTACAGAGCTAGCCGAAGTTGCACCCCTCGAAAGCCCGCTCACCTATTCACTCATCGAGTTTGCAATGCAGCGCAATGGAATCATCGAGCCCTCGCCGCACCTCGTGATTATTCAGGGCAGCATTGATGAACCGGGGCCAATCATTGAGCAGCTTCGCGGAAGTGTGGGAGACATCCTGAGCTCGGGAACCTACGAGCGCGTCGGCATTGGAGCGGCCCGACGTGGTGATGTCGACATGGTTCTACTCGCTCTGCAAGAGAGCAATGTTACAACCAAGCCCATCGTTCGCGAGATTGCACGCGGCGGTAGCGCGTCTATCGAAGGTACCCTTGGAAGTGGATTTTCAGATCCTCATGCATTCCACACCGACGATGGCGGCAAGGTGCACAACATGTCGGTTGCTCTGATTGGAGGCTCGGGCTTTCGCACGCTCTTTTCCTGCGGAGATCACGAGGGTCGTCAGCAAGTTGAGATCACAGCTTCGGATACAAGTGGCTCAACCGTGCTTGCGAACTTTCCCATTTGGTGTGGAACAGCTGCGCCTCGAACGATGCGACTATCAACCGGATCCGACGACCCGCCTCCAAAGACGCAGGAAGAGGCCGAGGCCCGCATGCTGGTCTTGGTCAACAAAGATCGAGCCGAGCACGGCTTGGCGCCACTGGCACTAGACAAGCGAGTCACCGCCATTGCACGCCTACACAGCGACGAGATGCTTGAGACAGGCAATGTCGCCCATGTATCTCCTCGAACAGGAAGTGCAGGCGATCGAGTGAAAGCTGGGGGCGTGCGCACTGCTGTTGTGCTTGAGAATGTTGCCAGGGCGTATGGCGTTGCAGAAGCGGAGCTTGGGCTCATGAATAGTCCTGGCCATCGAGCGAACTTGCTGTCGAAGGATGTCAACCATGTTGGCATTGGCATCACCCTGGGGAAAGATGTTGCTGGGCGTCGCGAGCTCTTAGTCACCCAAGTCTTCATTCACATCCCACAACCCATCAAGGTCGAGTCGGTGCGCAAGAAGGTCGCGGCCAAGATAAAGAGCATCAAGGCGATGACTTCGAGTCATGAGCTACGTCAGGTGGCGCAGGTGTTTGCGAGTGAGCTTGCGCGGGGCGTCACCACCGACCAAGCATCAAAGCAGGCTAGCAAGAGTCTCGATACCGCAGCTCGTGGTTTTTCACGAGTCTCCACGCTTGTCACCGCGGTTGCCAATGTCACGGCGTTTGATCCCACAGGCTCATTGGGCGGCGCCCAGGTGAGTCACTTTGGAATTGGAGTTGCGCAGGGGGACCACCCGGTGATGGGTGAGGGCGCAATCTACCTCGTCGTGCTGCTTGGGCAGAAGTAGCGCGCGGTCTACGGCGTGAACGTCTGGCAATGCGCCTGTGGTGAGACGGCCTTGTTCGTGAGTTCTGCCACGAGACAAATCGTGTGTGGTTTGTTGCTGAGCGCTGGCAAGGGAATGTACTGATGGCCGAGTGGGCTGCCCTTGAGCTCGTAGCCCTTTTGCACGAGCAGGTCTCGATACGCCTTTTCCTGCTGCCGACTCTTGGGAGCTGAGCCGCCAAGTAGCCCGTAGTCAATATCGAGAAAGAGCGAGTGCAAGCGTTCAAACTTGTCATTCGGTGCTGGGGCGGTGTGCCCTCGCCAATAGGTGTTTACGTGCGCCAAGGCAGCAACCTTGAAACGCCGCATGCCGACAAGACCCGCGCTAACCTCCTTGCGCAGCTTCGCACCGTCTTTGCCATCGAGGGACGCAAAGCTGTGGTAGAGCGACTTCGCGCTTCGTCTCCCAAGAGGGGTACTGCGATGCAAATAAATGTCTCGAAACCACGTGTCAACACGGTTTGTGTGAATGACCCCATCGTGTCCAGTATAAGAAATCTGAACGTTGTATTGGCCTGGGGCAAGCATGTCGGCGGTGAGTTCGAGCACCGTTGAGCAGCGTTTTCCCGTGAGGCTCTTGTTGGAGTCTTTGCATGTGAAGGCCCGTGACGGCACCGAAATACGATCGCCGAGTCTCGCCGCGGTGTCTTGCACCAACTTCGTTCCGCCGTGGATAGGGTGGCGGACCAACCAGACATAGCCGTTCCTTGTACGCTGGGCCTTTCTTCTCGCCTCAAAAATGTGGGGCCACTGGGCAAGCTCGCGCTTCGTCGCTGGCTTGTGCTTGTGGGGGAAGGGGGGCAAGCGAGGCTTGGACTTCCACGAAGGGTGTCTGGAGCGGGACAACGTCACAGTGACGTCTCCCTTGGGACTCTCATCAAGCCCAATCCACTGACTCCACACTCCCATTTGCATGATGTTGCCGCCCTCGCGGAAGGTGACCGAACCCGATTTTCCATCGTCCTTGCCATCGAAGTATCGACGCTGGATTTGCCGCACGCTCTCTAGGTGTTTCTCTGGATCTCCCACAAGCGGAGACAGCGAAGCCCTACTCATGTGCGCCATGGCAGCTTGCGCATACAGATATGGGCTGAGGTTTGCTGAAGGCAGGTCTCGCTTCGACAGATCAAATAGAAAGAGTGCCGCTGCCGCTGAGTTCTTCGTCGCTAGCGATTTTTTGAGCGCCGCTTGGTTCTTGTCCAAGTAGTTGCGAACAAGGCTCCTCATGCCCGGCGAAAGTGTGACGTTGCGGGGGATTTTGGCACTCGCGCCCTCCGAGCCGAGTGCCAACCACCCATCTAGCTTGCTTGGGGCAGCGCGAATCGCCGATTCCAGACTCTTGGCGGCGGGTTCACGAGCTCCACGTTCCCTTTGGAGGCGATAGTTGTGCAGAAAATCGCCAGAGGTCGTCGGCTTGAGTATGAGGCCGCCACTTTTTGCCAGCACGCTTACCTGTGCTTCTAAGGTTTCGATCCGGCTTTGTACCCGCGTGAATTCCGGATCCGCCGCTAGGGTTTCTCGTAAGAGTTTCTCTGCTTGTTTGCGCTTTCCTGCGTCGGCCGCCTCAAGCGCCTTGCCATAGGTCTTCAGTGAACGAATATGGCGAGGGCCGCCACGCCCAAGGCGCTTTGCTTGGATTCGGCTTAGCCTTGCGCCTAGTTCGCTAAGCAGCGCTTTTGCGAGTTCGGCTTGTAGCTTGAATACGGCTCCATCCTTGCCAGTCTTCTGAACGGCATAGACGATCGTGCCATCGGCAACATCGATCACCTTCAAGTCGATTCGCAGTTGATTGTCCAAGCGAACAAAGCCACCGGTCACGATGAACTCGGCTCCCAGTCCTTTACCAAGTCGGACCGCACCGGCCTTGTCGAAAAAGGGGTTCTTCTGCAGCCGAATCTCTGCAAGCGCCAACTCAAGTTGTTCTCGCTCCACCAGCACCAAGTCGTCTGCTACGCTCAAATCGGTGGTGAGCATGTCCGCCAGCCCCTTCTTGAGAACGTCGAGCGACTTGTCCTCGCCTGTATTGGCGAAGTAGCTCACGGCAATTGGGATGCGCTCCTTGGGATTGGACCAGGCCAGAGTGGGCATTAGAATGACCGCAACGAGCAGTAGCGCAAGGGGGCTGCGACGGAGCATAGCCGGATTAGGTCGCCCCTACGCCTCTGGGTCAAGCAGAATCGATGATGGGCCAATATGACTTCGCACATCACCAATCCTTGTCCACCAGCACGCGAACATGCGGCATCTTTGGATAGTCCCTAAGTAGTCACTGGCTAACGTTCTCGCCACCACTCTCGATTCATAGATTCTCTTAGTCGAAATAGATTCTCTTAGCCGAAGACGAGTTTCAATCGCCCACCGAGTGGCCATTTTCGACTTCGGATGTAGCTACATTCGCATGTGGTGCAAGTTCGAGCTTCCGCTCCCTAGAAATCAGCCTAAGACGAGGCCGCAGTCGGTGCAGGCTCCGGCTGAATCGAGAGGAGCTGCGGTCCCACACGCGGGGCAGGGCAGCTCGCCTGTTGCGTCAGGACGCAAGTCTTCCACTGCGAGTTGATTGCCTTCCGCCTGGACCGATGAGGCCCACTGTTCTTGCATGATGCTTGCGAGTTTGGGGATGTCTGCCTCCTGAACCAGGAGAACCATTTTCACGCCTCAGCCACCTTTGCCGCAGTTGCGGGTCATGGCTGCAGGGATATCGTTCTTAAGACAGGTCTGGTGCATCCGCTTTATGTCCTGCATCGGGGCTACTGCTGCCTGTACCAAATCGCGATCTTGCAGGACTTCTTGCGCTTGTCGTTCCGTCATCGTTCTATGAGCTTAGCGGACGGCCTTGGTGCTGTCAGCTGCTATCCTGCGACGGTGACCCTACGAATCCTCCAAGAAGCGGCCCATCCTCGGATCCAGGTAGATCCGTTTGGCCAGCTTCCCTGTGAGCACGAGAACGTGCTTGTGCACACAACAAATGGGGAGCAGCTTGGCGACGATTTGCTTGAGTGCGTTCACTGCAAGTACGTCGTCTCCCTCAGCGATCTCTATGCCGCGATTCGAATGCCCCCAGGCCTTGGGCCTACCAGCTAAGGGATAGCGACGAGCCAAGGGCCAAGCCAACGTCGATAGTGCTTTCGGGTTGCACGGGAGTCATTGGGCATTTGCTGCCCTTACAGACAATACGTGCCATTGCCTCACTTGCGCGAGGAGTTCCCGTCACACGCCATCCAAGATGCCATCCAATTCGCTGCACACCGATGTCGGGACGCCGAACTTGGTGGTCTAGCAAGAGGCCCATGCCGCTACCATAGTCATGACGCGCGAAGCCACGCCCTTCTAGTGAGCCTCGCTGGGTGCCAACCGCCGCATCAACGAAGAGCAGCAAGTGGCTTCGTCCGCCGCTAAGCGCACCAAGGCGCAAGAAGTAGAAGCGCGCGCTTGCACCGAGTCGCTTCATCCCGCCGCGCAGATCGTTGTCAAGGCCGGTGTAGTAGAGAAGCTGATTGGTCTCGTACTCAGCTTCGACGGCCAATGGGCCAAGCCGATATCCCACGCCAAGCTGTGCCCCAAGTGTGCTCCATCGCTGCTTTGCAATATCCGAATAGCCAACCGAGGAGCCCAATCGCGTGGTCCAACCAGAATAGTGCCACCCAGATGATTCGTTTGAAGTGAGAGAGTGTGAATCCTCGGCACGGGCAAGGCTTGAGCCTGTGACAAAGACGCTCATCACTGCGAAGCAAGCTGTTAGAATTGTTCTCATTGAGCGTTCCTCTGGGCTTGGTACTGCAGGAGTCGCGCCGACGGTTGTCAGGGTGTGAGCGCCATTGGTGAGGTTTGCCGCGATCTGAGAATTGTCAGGAATCAAGGATCCCGCAGCTCGATTTTATTCAGGATGGCAGTGGGGGGTCTCATACCCTTGGCGACTCGCCTAGCCATGCCCCGAAACTGTCTTAAAGGTTGGAAACTAAACGACTGAGAGGGACTTATGAGGTGCTTGGGCAGTGGCAAGTAGGGTGGCCAATGCCTCGCGCGAAAGAAGTGCAACATCTGGAACTTGTTCTGATATATCGTCCCGTTGCCTCGGGTTGCCTATGTAGGACAGTTCGGCACAAAGGTTGCTCTAGTCACATCTCAGAATGCTTCGCATCCCAACAACTACCCTCGCTGCTCTGCTTCTCGCCACTGTCGCGAGCACAGGTTGCCAAGGTGCGGAGGTGGTTGCCATCGGCGAAGCTCACCAAGCAATCGTCAACGGCGATGTGAGTGAGAGCGATGACCAAGTCGTGGCCCTCGTGTATCGCGGTAAGCAGTTTTGCAGCGGCACCATTGTCGGCAGTCGCACGGTTGTCACCGCTGCACACTGTCTGCCGCCAAACATCGATGTGCCCCTCTTTGGTATTGAGGTCTTCTTTGGGGCTGACGTTGCTAGTGGCGATGGCACCTTTCTTCGGGTGGTTGACGGACTCGCAAACCCAGAGTGGAACCTGGATGTCGTCGCTGGCGACGTCGGTGTCTTGGCTCTTGAGGAGGATGCCCCTGTCGCTCCAATGCCAATGGCCTACCTCGATGTCAGTGCCATGGGCATGATAGGCACCGAAGCCCGCGCCGTGGGATTTGGCATTACTGAGGCTGAGGGCGAGGGCAACGGGCAGCGGCGGACAGGCATGTTGATGGTCGATCGTTTTGATTCTTCCAGTCTTTTTCTCAACCCTGGGCCGTCTGCAACCTGTAATGGCGATTCTGGCGGAGCGCTTATCTTCGTTCAGGATGGTGTCGAAGTGCTTGGTGGCATCCACTCTCGAAGCGACTGTGGTAGCTCGATCATCGCGGAGCGGGTAGATGTACACGCCATGGACTTCATCATGCCTTTCGTTGAAGAGCACGAGGGCGCAGCGAGTTGCAATGCAGACGGTATGTGCGCCAGCGGCTGCGATACGCCCGACCCTGACTGCCTCTGTGCCGCGGATGGCTTTTGTGGTGACACTTGCACGCATCCGTCTGCCGACCTCGATTGCTCGGCTGAGTGTCCTGCAGATGGAGTCTGTGATGAGAGTTGTTCTTACGACTATGATTGCTCCGAGGAGCCCGCTGACCTCTGTCCTGAAGATTCCGACTCGTGCGAGAGCACGGCTGGCGGCTGCTCAACGACCGGTTCGGGCAGCAGCGTTTGGTTTGCCCTGGGCATGCTCGCTCTCCTCATTCGCCGTCGGCAGCAATGACCCAGCAAACCGCCAAGACGCTCACGGCATGCGATCGCCAGTCACGTTGCCGTTCGCGGGTGGAATCATCAAGCGGCCTTCAAGACCTGATCTCGCCGAGCTGCACGACGGTCAAGTAGCCGATAGGTCCAGACTTTGAGGTAGTCGTTAAAGACAAACCAGGCAGTACCATAGAGGTAAATTAAGCCTACCCAGCCCCAGCCGAGGGCGGGCATGAACAGGCCATAACACGCCACTAGAGTACCCACGACTCGTGTTCCCAGAGCGGGAATGAGCAATTTCCAAGACGGATATGGGCGGTGCCAGAAGTGTCTGCGCCGGCTGCGTGTGACGTAGATTGTGGAGTGGCCCGCTACATCCAGCTTCAAAAAGATGATGGCTTGCATAATGCCATGTGGCACCTGGTACTGCTCCAGGAGAAAGAAAAGGAGGAAGGAAGAGCAGACGCCGGCCACGCCGAGAACGCTGGCTACGGTCATAACTTCTCTCATGTCCCAACGTACGGGTTTTGGGGCGACGCTTGCGTTGTCGTAGGCGATGGCCATGATTGGAATATCATTGAGCAGCGCCAATACAACGATCATGATCGCTGTAACCGGATAGAAGTTGAAGACGATGATCGACAGCGACATGAAGAGAATCACACGCATCGTCTCTGCGATGCGGAAGACTGCATAGCTCCCCATGCGCTCGAAGATCATTCGCGCTTGTAGAATCGCCTCGATGATTACTGAGAGGCCCGACCTCATGAGTACCAGGTCCGCCGCAGCGCGGGCGGCATCGGTGGCTCCAGAAACCGCAATGCCGGCATCCGCTTTGCGTAGTGCTGGGGCATCGTTAACGCCGTCGCCTGTCATTGCGACAATATGGTCTGCGTCTTGAAGTGTATCGACGATGAGGTATTTGTCCTCCGGCATCACTTCGGCGAATCCGCCTGCACTCTCAATCGCAGCCAGGACGCTGTTCTTGTCTTTCTTAGACTCATGCAGTTTCTCAGCACGTTGGATGCCGTGGTCAATACCGAGCTTCGTAGCGATTTCCGCACCGATCGCAACGTTGTCACCCGTGATCATCTTTACTTGCAGGCCCAGTGCCTTTGCACGCTTGATGGTCTCGGCCGAATCTTCTCGAGGAGGATCGAAGAAGGGCAAGATACCCATGGGATGGAAGAGCGTTTCGTTGGGCCGTCGCCTAGCCACGATGAGGGTGCGATTGCCTTTCTTGGCGAGAGACTCCACTCGTTCAAAGGCGTCATCTGGGATTTCTTCTGAGTCGCACAACGAAAGGATCACCTGTGCAGCTCCCTTCGTTACAACCCAGCTAGTTCCGTCAAACTGTATGTTGGCCTCGGTGCGTTTGGAGACCGGGTCGAAGGGGTGGTAGCGGTCGGCATGAATGTCGGAAATCTCGCTGTATGCCTTCTCCTCCTTTAGCTTAGCGAAAATGGGAGTTTCCAGCGCATCGTGATTCTCTTCTCGGCTGGCCAGGGCCGCGAACTTGAGTACATCGAGTTTACTGAACTTGGCAAAGGGCTCGGGAGTTCCCAGGGCCATGAGGTTTTGCGTGAGAGTTCCGGTCTTATCACTGCAAAGAATATCCACGCCGGCGAGTTCCTCGATCGCAACGAGCCTGGAGACAATCGCTTGATGCTTTGCGAGGTTCATGGCTCCGACTGCCATGGTTACGGATAGGACAGCAGATAGGGCTACTGGAATCGAGGCGATCGCGAGAACGAGACAGAATCGGAGGATTTCGAAGAACGGGTCGCCGCGATAGAGGGCAACCGCGATGATAACGAGGATTAGGGCAATCGCCAGGCTGATAAGAAAATTCCCTATCTTTATGACGGCCTTTTGAAAGTGGCTTCGCTGCTCGCGTTCCGCGCGGGCTACAAGCGAGACTGTCTTGCCGAAATAGGTATTGGTGCCGATGGCTTTCACTCGCCCGGTCATCTCGCCCATTTTCACAATCGCGTTGGCATACGCTTCTTCGCCTTTTGTCCTCGTGACAGGGAGGGACTCGCCCGTCAATGCAGATTGATCGAGTTGCAAGAACTCTCCATCCACGAGATCGAGGTCAGCGGGTATGAGGTCGCCTATCTTGGCTTTGATGATGTCGCCAGGAACAAGTTCTCGCGCTGGGAGTTGTAGCCAGGCACCATCCCGCATAACCAATGCCACTCTGGCGAGTTTACTCTTGAGAACGCGTAGTGCGCTGAGCGCCTTGGACTCTTGCTGGAAGTCGATGATGACGTTGGCAAAAAGTAGAACGAGGATGATCGCCAAGTCATCCCACTTGCCAATCGATGCCGATAGGATTGCAGCAACCTCGATCATCCAGGGAATGGGGCCCCAGAAGCGTTTTAGTAGTCGCCTCCACGCGGGCTCTTCGCGTTCGGCAAGTTCGTTGTAGCCATAGTTCTCCCGGGCGGCGAGTACCTCTTTGCTGGTAAGGCCTTGTAGAGTCGCGACGGGGGGCGATTCATGTGTTGCGGTTGAGGACATTGCGGCGTTTCGTTTGAGAGGGCGGGTCTTATACGCCTGGGTGGTGAGCGAATCCATATTGATATCGCGAAGTGGGGGACTCGATGTCGACTATGAACACGACAATGATGGGTGATTCTCAAGAGTAGAAACTACGGTCTCTTTTGAGAAAGGGCAATCATGCACAAAGAGACTTCAAGCATTAAATTCCTCGGTGCGGCGAAAATGGTTGGAGGCTCCTGCGAGTCTCGATGCCGTGGTACTCGCCCACGCTCATTCGGGATAGTTGAGAAGGTGGTCAATCGAACCGCCGAACGGGGGATTAGCCTCACCGCAAATAGAAGGCCTCACAAACCCCGAGGATACGATAAACTCTCAGGAGGATTTGACGGCAATGTCGCCAAGTACGCCCGCAGCCTTGCGAACAAGAGCGGCTCCATCGGCGAGGTGATGATAGATCTCTCGCCGTTTCATGATTTCTATCGGATCGACTTGCTGGTAGAGGCTGGCAAGCGCCGAGTCGTAGCGGCGGCGGGCAAGACGCTCGGTCCGGCGAGCCACTTCGACGTCCTGGGCCACGAGCGGGCCTTTTTGGGCCAATGCGGAAAATCCCGAGTCCAGTGCTACCACCCCTGTCTGCACAATGCTGGCAAGGTCGATAATGGTGGCGTCGGCGCTAAGATCCAGTGCTTCCATCTCACGCACCGTGCGCATGGTGTGCAAGACGATGCCATCGAGAATATCGGCGGCTCGGTAGATGTCCTCGCGGTCGTACGGCGTGGAGAACGCCTTATTGAGCGCCTCGAGATTTCGCAGTCGAAGGCCATTCGAGTCTTCTTCCATGGTTTCGAATGCGGCCAGATCGGGCTGGTGATTTGCATCGCCCAGGGTCGTAGCCAGGCCGTCGGTTATGCGTCGCACCGACTCGCATTGTTCGGCGAGAAACTGACCAAAGTTGGGGCTGGGAGGGAAGAGTCGTCGCAGCCAACTCGTAGGAGTGCTCATGGAAGGCCCCACGATAGCAGTCGAACAAAGCCGGCACCAAGGAGGGCCGAGGCTGGCAGTGTCGCTACCCAGTTCATGGCGATCTCATTTACTTTGCTCCAGCGTACCGACCGAGGTCTCTCTGCAGCTCCTACTCCCATGATAGAGGCAGAGACCACGTGGGTTGTGGACACCGGGCCACCCCACATACTGGCCGTTACGATCATGGCGGCGGAAGAGACTTGGGAATCCAAAGCGCTGAGCGGTCGCAGATGATAAATCTCATACCCTAACGTTTTTACGATACGCCAGCCGCCGATGAGTGTGCCGGTGGTGATAGCCGTCGAGCAGAGTACGATTACCCACAATGGGATGCCTCCACCGGAATCGTGACCCGTACAGACCAGGAGGGCTGCGAGGACTCCCATACTCTTTTGAGCGTCGTTTGTACCGTGGGCGAACCCCAGGGCTGGTGCTGTCAGCCACTGTCCGCGGCGAATCCACCGATTGGCGCTCGGTCTTGCGCGAGTCATGAGGCGACTCACGAGTTTGTGAAGCAGGAAGGCCATCAGAAACCCTATGAGGGGCGAGATGAGTAAGGCCGCGACGATTTTCGCGAAGCCCGTGAGCTGTCCATTGGCCAGGTCCATGAAGCCCCAGTGCACGTGCCCAAATCCCAAGGCTGCTGAGGCTGCTCCCGCCAAGGCCGCAACCAGGGCATGAGAGGTTGAGGAGGGCAGGCCTCGACGCCAGGTAATGAGATTCCAGGAGATGGTGGCGAGTACTGCTGCGGTGATCACGTGGAACCCCATCCTTGGATCGACATGTTCGATGGTGACAAAACTGCCGATGGTGGATGCCACCGCCGTGCCCCCCAGGATCGGGCCGGCAAAGGTTGCGATGCTCACGACGATGATGGCGACCATGGGGCTCATGGCCCGGGCCACAATGACCGTTGCAACCATATTGGCGGCGTCGTGAAACCCATTCGTGAAGTCCATGGCAACAACCAGGACGACGGCCACAATGACGAATGAGAAATCCATAGCGGGGTAGCGTGCCGATAGTGGAATTTGCGGCCCCCCGAAGTCCAGCGAAGCCCGCGGTTTTCTTGTGATAGCGGTATTGCCTGGCCTCCAACGGGTGCCTTGATGCGCTTGGGAGCATCTGTGAGTGGAAGGACATCGCTCGCAGTGCGCTCACTCGTCTTCTCGCCGGTGGACGCGTTGACGAGCAAAGCGGCCAGCGAGCGAAGAATCGAGTTTGCTTGGTCAATGTCAATGCATCAGGCACTAGGTGCTCCAGTAGGCGCCAACTGTTGCCACCAGCGGGGCTCGGTGACTCCATTTTACGTCCTGTAGTATCAGTGGTTTAGCGTGATTTTTCAGCCCAGAGTTCTGGCATGTAGGTTGCGTAGCTACAAGGTATGGCAAACCGCTCCGCCTTTCCCGCATTCCTCCTCGCCGCCCTCGTAAGTCTTGGGCTCGCCGCCTGTGATCCACAAGCCTCGGAGTTTGGCTCGGGAAGTGGCAAGGCTGATGATATTGGCAGTTGTGAGGAAACTGCTGAGTGCGGCACTCGCAATATCGAAGTCATTTTCACAAACCCATTTTGCGATGAATGCACAAGCGCCGAGAAGTCTGTTCTTTTGGAGCGCTCACAAATCATCAAGCGAGTCACTCAGCTCATTGATGGGGCCCAAGCTCGCATCGATATTGCGCAATTCACCTTTAGTCGGAAGGGCATTGAAGCCGCCTTGCTCGCAGCACACGAACGAGGCGTTCAAGTTCGCATCGCAATGGATTCTGGCCAAGACCGAGATGGCACGGTTGCCAAGCGACTGCTCGATGCTGGCGTCGATGTTCGATTTGTCCAAGGCAAGGCGGCAGGCCCTGATCGCTTTGGCTTGGTTCACACCAAGTTCATGATGGTTGATGGCCAGACGCTTCTCACAGGCAGCAACAATTGGTCCTCAACCGGTACATCGATCAACAACGAGAACACCATGATCATCATGGGTGCGCAGGGCGATGAGCTTATCGACGGCTTCGCTTGCAACTTCAAAGCAATTTGGGACTCGAAGATCGATGAGGCGTCTGCCTGCAGTGGTGACAACGTCTTCTTTACTCCAGGAGCCGAAGCGCGAATCGCCATTCGCGATAGCATTCGGGCTGCCACCACGTCTATCGACGTACTCATGCATCACTTCACCTTCACCGATCTCGTGAAGGAACTCGCCAAGGCGCAAGAGGCCGGAGTGGCCGTGCGGCTCATTGTGAATGAAGCCGACCGGGGCGAAGTAAGCGGCAGCAAGTTCCAGCGTCTTCTCGACGCAGGTGGGCAGATTCACTTCAAGCGAGTCAATGAAGATGCGTTTCAGTTCATGCACAACAAGCTCGCTATCATCGACGGCAAGATGCTCATCAATGGAAGCGGAAACTGGTCCGGTTCTGCCTTCTTTAACAACTACGAAAACTTCGTACGATACTTCGAGCCCGAGGTTGTGCGCGATTTTGAGGACATGTACGACAGGCTGTGGTCTTGGTCGGTGAGCGCCGAAGGCCTTGACGCTGGTCTCACAGGAGCAGAGCAACACGCTGCGGAGACAAGCGCCTTCTACGGAAATCTTCACGCACACTTCCACGCAATACACACGGATGCAGAAGGCGAGCACAAGCTCGATGATGGTCGTGATCACCAACTTGATGAAGCCGGTGAGCCGCTTGCAGCGGATGTTGGCGACGATGTTGGAGCAGCTGCGCTGCATGCCTACGAATATGCACAGCGCGATGGCGGCCTCGACTTTATGGCGCTCTCACCGCACGTCACAAACGACAGCCCTTCGGATGGCCCCGATATGGCCAACATGAGCCAGGAGTCGTTTGATGAAATGCGCGGCACGGCAGAACGTGTAAACGATGAGCAAGCTGGCAGTTTTGTGGCACTTGCCTCCATGGAGTGGAGCACGAACTCGAGTGGCAACCACTTGGGAATCTTTGGAACTGATGCCTTGGCAAAGGTTGAGCGCGGCAAGTTTGATGAACTCTATGATGGTTTCTTGCATGAGCGGCGCGCTTCTGGTGAGCGCCCTCTTGTCATGATGAACCACCCGCGCACCTTGCGTGAGAACGAGGAGTTTCTTACGGGCAGTTGGGATCAAGTCTTTGGTGTGAATCTGCAGGACATTCCAAACAACTCGCAGCGCAAGAAGAAGTTCAATGACTATGGCTTGGACGACTACTCGCCAATGCGCGAAGTGTTGCCATCGTGGATCGATGGAAGCGCCATGCCAGACGAAAACATTGTTGATCAAACCCTGCAGAATCTCCGTGATGCAAGTGCTCCGTATGCACGTTTGATGGAAGTAACGTTAGGACGCGGCACAGAGTTTGGCGATGAGAGTTCGCGCAATCCAAGCCTCACCGAGGACGAGGATGGCAACATCGTACGTCGCACCAAGGTGCACACCGACTTTGACTACTACCTTGCTCGTGGTTTCCGTATTGCGCCGGTTGCGAATCACGACAATCACTTCGCGAACTGGGGTACGGGGCACTCCAGCCGTACAGGTGTTGTGAGTGATACCCTGTCAAAGAAGAAGCTCTTGGATGCCCTAGACCGCCGCCGCATCTTTGCCAGCGAAGACGAGAATCTCAGCCTTCACTTCTATGTCAATGACCGCATCCCGATGGGTTCTGAGACTGCAACAACAGAGTCCTCAGTAAAACTCTCAGCACTGATTAGCGACCCCGACTACAGCGGTACATATGAAGTGCGCGTCTACCTCGGTACGACCAACGGAAAAGCGATTGAGCAAGTGGCCACCACCGAACTCTCAGCGGACGGCTGGCTCGACATGAATCTCGATATTGCCTCGGAAAGCACGAGCGTTGTGTATCTTGAAGTCTTTGAGGTCGATGCCAATCGCATGGCATGGACGGCACCTGTCTGGATTGACGCTCTCTAAGTGGGCAAGGAAGAACCGGCAACTTCAGATGCGCGCCGCGCCATCTTCTATCTAGCTGGTTGCGAAGATTGCCAACTGACTTCCGCCCTCGCCGAGGTCGAGAAGTAGGATTGCTGGCCCCCACTTTGCCTCCAGAAATCCATCAGCGTGCTTAACAAAGCGCGCGCACTCACCGAAGCTTGAGAGCGGTGCTTCCAGCAGGTCCTCCAGGCACTTGGCTAGCCAAGGTTGCTTGGCTAGCCGTGACTTGAACCCCATACCTACTCAGCCTGCTCGTGATCAACGGCGTGGCAAGCGACTCGGTGACCAGACTTGCCGATGCTAATGAGCTCGGGGTTCTTGGTCTTGCACTTGTCCATCACTTGTGGGCAACGAGTGTGAAATGGGCAACCGCTTGGCAACGAGATAGGCGATGGCACGTCGCCTTCGAGAAACTCACGGTCACTGCGGTCTCGAGGATCATCAACAGGAATTGCGCCTAGCAGTGCCTTTGAGTATGGATGTTTGACATCGGCCTCAAGGTCATCGCATGGCAATTCCTCAACGATGTACCCAAGGTACATGATGAGTACGCGCTCGCAGAAGTGTTGTACGACCTTTAGATCGTGGGAGACGAAGAGATAGGAGAGAGCAAGTTCGGCTCGCAGAGCGTTGAGCAGGTTGAGGATTTGAGCCTGGACCGATACATCCAATGCAGATACGGGCTCGTCGGCGAGGATGAACTCGGGGTTTACGGTTAGTGCCCTAGCAATGCCAACTCGCTGACGCTGGCCACCGGAGAATTCGTGGGGGTATTTGCGGCGAACCCCCGTGCTCAGCCCAGAGAGTTCCAGCAGCTCATCAATGCGTCGCGAGATTTTTGCCGGCGGAACGATGCTGTGAAACCTCAGTGCTTCTGCGAGAATTGTCTCTATTGTCATTCGCGGATTGAGCGACCCGTATGGGTCTTGAAAAATCATTTGCATGCGGCGCTTGAGCGGGCGTAGCTCTCTGTAGTTGAGTCCTGCGATCTCTGTGCCGTCGAAATTGATCTTGCCCGAGGTTGGCTCAAGCAGGCGAACCAGAGTTTTTCCTAGTGTTGACTTTCCACAGCCAGATTCGCCAACCAGCCCCACGCAATCGCCTTTGTAGAGCTCGAGGTCCACGCCGTTTACCGCATGAACGCGCGCGACCTCACGCCCCAGAACTCCACCTGTGATCGGGAAATGCTTAACCAGCTTGGTAGCCTTGATCAGTGGCTTTTTTGCTTCAGGCGAGCTCTCAATATTCATGACTCATCCTTGCTTGATGCGATGACCTCATTGGAAAAGAAGCAGCGGGACATCTGGCGCTCCCCGACTTGCACAAGCGGCGGCTCCTCTTGGCGACAGCGCTCTTTCTCGATGTCACAGCGGCCTTGGAAGCGACATCCTTTGGGCAGATTCTTGAGGTCGGGAACCATGCCCTCGATAGTCTCGAACTTGGCTCCAGCAACACGCTTTCCCCGTTTGGGAATGGAACGCAATAGCGCGCGTGTGTAGGGATGCGAGGGACTGTGAAAGATGTCATCGATGCTCGCTTCTTCTACAACTTGCCCGGCATACATCACGATCACCCGATCGCAGACCTCAGCAACCACACCAAGGTCGTGGGTGATGAGAATGACAGCAGTTCCAAGCTCGGTCTTAAGGTCGCCAATTAGGCGCAGCACCTGGGCTTGGATCGTGACGTCGAGCGCCGTGGTGGGTTCGTCAGCAATGAGAATCTCTGGGTTGCATGCCAGTGCGATGGCGATCATGACTCGTTGACGCATGCCTCCCGACAGCTGATGGGGATACTCGCGGACCCGCTGCTCGGGTGAGGGAATCTTTACCTTGTGCAGCATCTCCAAGACGCGCTTGGCACGCTGTGCCTTGGTCAAATTCTTCTGGTGCAGACGCAGGCTCTCATCAATTTGCCAGCCGACGGTGAACACGGGATTGAGAGCGCTCATCGGCTCTTGAAAGATCATCGCGATCTTGTTTCCCCGAATCTTTTGCATCTCTTTGTCGGTTGCCGCGGCAAGGTCCTTGCCGTGAAAGAGCACCTTGCCACCGGTGATTTTTCCCGGTGGCGAGGGGATGATGCGCATCAGAGTTTTACTGGTGACGGTCTTTCCACTTCCCGACTCACCGACGATGCCAAGGGTCTCGCCTTTCTCCAGCGAGAAACTGACCTTGTCGATGGCATGCACTACACCTTCATCGGTGAAGAAGCTCGTGCACAGCTCTTGGACTTCTAAGATTGGCTTGCTCATCACAGGTTCCTGCCTAGAGGCTCTTTGGATCGAGCGCGTCTTGCAGCGCATCGGCGAAAATGTTGAAGCTCAGGACGAGGACGAACATCGCAAAGGTTGCCGCGCCAATTTGCCAGTAGAAGCCATTGATGAGCTCTGCCTGGCTCGCCTTGATCATGATGCCCCAACTCGGTTCACCTTGAACGCCAAGACCGAGGAAGGAAATGATGACCTCGGACTTGATGGCAGCCACAAAGAGCAGGGCGAAGTAGACCAAGACAATGTGCATGGTATTGGGAACAACATGGCGAAAGATGATTCGCCAATCACCGTACCCCATGGCCTTCGCACTTTGGATGTACTCGGCTTCACGAAGCTTGATGACCTCACCCCGAACCATACGACATGGCCCAACCCATGATGTAGCGATGAAGGCCACGTAGAGGCCCATGATGCCCTTGCCCGCGATGTAGGTGAGCATGATGAGCAAGAGTAGGTAGGGGATGGATTGAACGGTTGAGTAGAGCCAAACGATGAAATCGTCGACGCGCTTTCCGAAGTACCCGGCGATTGCCCCCAAGATTCCGCCCACCACTGAACCAACCACGGCGGAGACAAGACCTACCCCAATGGCGATCTTCGCGGAATACAGCATGCGTGCAAAGATGCTTCGTCCAAGCCGGTCGGTGCCAAGCCAGTGCTTCCAGCTCTCCATGCTTGGCGAGAGATGCAGCTCGCCGATGCGTTCTTCGAACGCATTGCCAATGATGCCAAACCGAACCGCAATCGCGACGAGTACGTAGCAGATGATGATGATGAGGCACGCGAGAGCCCACTTGTCGCGCCGGATTTTTCGAACCGGCCTGCTGTTCCAAAACTCGCTCATTTGAGCCTCACTCGCGGGTCAACGACTGCGTAGAGAATATCGTTGAGGATCGTGGAGACGATGAAGAGCAAGGAGATAAGCACTGAGAGCGCCTTGATGACTGGGAAGTCATCGGTGTCGAGCGCCGCAAGCAGCATGCTGCCGATGCCAGGAATGCCAAAGAATTGTTCTAAGAGCAGCGAGCCTGTCACAAGGAAGGGAATCGAGATCATGACGCGAGTGACAATGGGAATGAGTGCGTTCTTGAGAACATGCACGAACATCACTCGTCTCTTCGAGGCGCCTTTCGCGTAGGCCGTTGTTACATGATCTTTGCCTATTTCTTCGACGAAAACCGAACGGTAGAACCGGGTGTCATAGCCGACTCCAACGATAATCTGGATGATGATGGGCAGCATGAGGAATTGCCATCGTTCCACTAGCCCGGGCTCATAGCCGTGGATTTGAAAAATCGGCAGTAAAAATGCGAGCAAGTACTGCAGTACAACGATGTAGACCAAGAAACTCACACTCATGCCAAGGACGGCAATCACCATGATGGTGCGATCGGTCCCCCGGCCTCGAAAGTACGATGCGACCAGGGCAAGGCAGATTGCCAGCAGCGATGTCAGAAAGAGGGCGGGGAGGGTAAGGCTCACGGATTTGCCCGCGCCCTCGCTGATCATATCTCCAACTGGGCGACCATTCTTCCACGAGTCGCCAAAGTCAAAGGTGACCACTTCCTTTAGATAGTTGATGTACTGCTCGGGATAACTCTTGTCGAAGCCATATTTCTTGTCGAACTGATCTAGGGCTTCCTGGGTGGCCGCCTTGCCAACATAGGTTGCGCTCGGGCTCCCCTTCATGACGTGCAATCCCAGGAAGACGGCCATCGTCACACCGAGAACAATCGGGATGCCCCAGAGCAGCCTGCGAATGATGTAGGGCCACATTTAGTTGCTCTCCTTGATGTTCAGATACTTGCGCCACGTTTTGTGCACTTCATCGGGTAGCACGTTTTTGAGTCGTCCATGCCACAGGTAGAATCGGATTCGGGCCATGTGACCTAGCGATGGCACATCCTCTATTAGAATTTCTCTCATCTGCTGGTAGATCGCCGTACGCTCCGGTCCCGGCTGTAGGATGCTCCCACGAGCGTAGAGTTCATCATAGGCAGGGTTGGAGTAGTTGAAGTTGTTCGAACCAGGTGCTTCGTTTGGACCATAGAAAAGCTGTAAGAAGTTTTCTGCGTCGGGATAGTCAGCTCCCCAAGCCAGGCCAAACATCTGAGCCTTTTTCTTCTTGAGCTTGTTCGACAGCTCAGAGAAACTGTTTAGGTTCACGTCTAGCTTGATCCCGATACGCTTGAGTGCTCGGGCAAAGACCTCTGCTTGCTCCGGCGAGTTGCCACCGGTGCTTGTATCGAGTTGCAACGTTGGAAGCCCCTTGCCACCCGGATACCCTGCCTTCGCCAACAGCTCCTTGGCCTTGTCCAGGTTGGGCCCGCGATAGGGGGACGTAACGCCTGCGACATACGAATCGAGCCCTGGTGGCACCGGTCCATCGTAGAGTACGCAGGTGCCGTTGTAGAAGGCACCATTGATCTCCTCGCCATCTAGTGCCAGCGATATGGCTTGACGCAAGTATTTGCTGCCAGCACCCGTCCCCACAATCGGATCCTGCATATTGAAGCCCCGATAGATAAAGTCGAGAAGTGCAAGGTTGTAGTTCTCAATGCCCTCGTCTTTGAAGCGCTGCTCCAGGGTTAGATCCGATTGCATGACGTCGTCGTGGTACTCAGCGGGCATTTGCACCATGTCCAAGTCACCAACGCGAAACTTGAGCCACATAGGCTGGTCCTGTTCATAAACTTGGTAGACGATCGCGTCCAGAAATGGCACCTTCTTGCCAGCATCTTCGAGCAAGTACTGAAACTCTGGGCTCGCCTCGCTAGGGTATCGAACGTCGCGATATGTGGGGTTCTTCGTAAGAATAACTCTGCTTCCACGCGTCCATTCCTTTAAAACGAAGGGCCCAGTTCCAATCGCTCGATTGCCGAACTCAGAGCCGTAGTATTGCGCGCACTCACGTGGCACGGCATACGCGTAGTTCATCGCGAGCACGTAGAGGATTTGTGGGAAGGGGCGCTTGAGCTTGATCTGCAGCTGGTACTTTCCTGTTGCTTGGAGCCCTTCGACATCGGCCTCCCAATCAAACGGTGCAGTGCCTCGCTCCGCCATCCGCTTCTGAAACTCATCAAGTCCAACAATCCGATCTTGAAAGATCCAGTATCCGGTAGGGTGGTTGTCATCGTCTGCGTTGCGCTTAATCGAGTACACGAAGTCTTGCGCGACGAGTTCTCGCCCCTTGCCGTTAGGAAAGCACTTGTCATCATGGAAATAGACACCCTCACGGATGTCGATTGTGTAGGTCAGTCCATCCTCAGAAATCTTCGGAAGTGACTTTGCGAGCATCGGCTCAAGCTCATAGGGGCGAACCAGATACTTGTAGTTGTAGAGTCCTTCGTAGCTTTGTGAGAGCACCTCGTTGTCGTACGAGCTTGAGGTTGCGACTGGATCTAACGTGCCAATCTTTGCGCGCACGGCTAGGTGAGCAACCTTCTTGCCTTTCTCCCAAGCCGGTGGCTTCTTGCAGCCAAAGGCCTGGACCACACCAACAAGGGCAACAATCGACAGCAGTGGGGCAATCGCGGTGGGGCGCTGGCGCATTGGAACGGGTCTTAACACAGCCAAGACCTCCAGATTGCGTGGAGATCCCACATGCTGCGGCGCGTCGAGATCGTTGCATGGGAGCGTGTTGCCCTCCCGCCTTCCGATGTAGGGCCCTGTCTGATACATATCGCCGGCAGCGAAAGGAAGTGCATGTCTGAAGAAGCAGCGAGTCCAGAAGAAACCGAGGTCGAAGGCCAGCTCTACACACCACAGCCTGGTGAGGCACAGCTCACCTTTCGTGCTGTGGCCACGGGTTGCCTGATGGCAATCATCGTTGCGATGTTCAACATCTACCTTGGCTTGAACATCGGCTGGACTGTGGGTGGTTCTCTGCTCGCCGCAATCCTCGGGTTTGCGTTCTTCGCGATTGTTAGCCCAAGCAATAAGCTCTCAGTGCTCGAAACCAACATCGCGCAAACAGCAGGTTCGGGCGGCGGAAGCATGGCCTCGGCTGGCGGCTTTGTCGCGCCTATCCCAGCGATGTTTGCCCTCGGATACGACATTCCGCTTTGGGGACTCTTTCTCTGGTCGCTGTCAGTAGCCTACCTTGGCGTCTTCTTCGCGGTTCCTCTGCGCGCGCAATATGTAGACGTTGAGAAGTTGCGCTTTCCAACCGGAACTGCCACTGCCAACACAATCCTATCGCTTTTTGCTAAGGCCGAAGAGGCAGTGATGAAGGCGCGGGTGCTCGTTTGGGTAGCGGTCGCTGCTGGCATCTACACCTTGGGAACGCACTTCCTTCCAGAGCTGCAGGCGCCACCTCTTCACGAGTGGCTACCGATCGGAGCCCTTGGAGTCGCGGCGGCATGGTCCTTCAGTCTCTACCTTGGACCAATGCTATTCGGAGCTGGGTTTCTAATTGGCAACCGAGTGTCCATCTCTCTATTGCTTGGCGCAGTTGTCAGCTGGGGAATCATCGGGCCCTTGGTTAAGGACGTCGGCTGGGCGCCCGGCAGCATCATGTCCTACACGGAGGGTGCTCGCGGATGGATCCTCTGGCCTGGCGTTGCGATCATGGTTGGTGACGCTCTCACGTCTCTCGCACTGTCGTGGAAGACCATCTTGCGTACCTTTACTGGTGGCATTTCCAAGGACACAAGCGACGATGCGATTCCGACTGCCTGGTGGACGCTGGGTCTGGCAGGCGGGGCTGTTCTCACCTCGATCTCCGGCTATGTGCTCTTTGACATTCCTGTCTGGATGACCCTTATCGCATTGGCGTTGTCTTCTGTTTTGGCCGCGATTGCGGTGCGTTCGACTGGCGAGACGGACATCAATCCTGTTGGTGGTATGGGCAAAGTCACACAGATTGCCTTTGGTGCAGTGTCACCGGGCAGCGTGTCAACCAACCTGATGGCTGCGGGCATCGCCGGAGCAGGCGCATCGCAGGCCGGCGACATGATGCAAGACCTCAAGACCGGCAAGTTGCTCGGTGCCTCGCCCAAGCAACAGTTCAAAGCACAGCTGCTTGGTATTCCTTTTGGAGTGGTTGGAGCGGTGCTGGCCTTTTGGGTGTTCTCAAGCCAGTTCAAGCCGTTCACGGTGGACCACTGCCAAGTCGTGGACCCGGCATTCGTAAGTATGTTGGCGGATGAGCGCAAGGTTCTCGAGCAAGAGGCCGTGAGCCTCGATGGGGCAGGCAAGACACAAGAAGCCGCAGCAAAGCGGGAATTGGCTTCCAAAAAACAGCTCGACCAACTCGGGCTTGATGATTTCACGACTAAGGAGTGTGCGGAGCCAAAACCTGAGCACCAGGACTTCTACAACGTGAAGCAAAAGCCCTTGCCTGCTCCAGCTGTGAAGGCCTGGAAAGCAGTTGCCCAGGTGGTTTCGAAGGGGCTGGACCAGTTGCCAAAGAAGGCGTATTGGGGCGCTCTTTTCGGACTCTTGTTCGGCATTCTCATGCCCGTGCTTCGCAAGGTATTCCCCAAGCTCGGAGCGTATCTACCAAGTGGTCTTGCCTTTGGCATCGCCTTCATTGTTCCGGCGTTCTACTCCATCACGATGTTCCTCGGAGCCATGGTCCTCAACGCGTGGCGCAAAGCCAACCCAACCCAGGCAGAAACCCTGGTCTTCCCTGTAGCTTGCGGCCTGATTGCTGGTGAGGGACTTATGGGGATCGTTAACGGTGTTCTCGCGATTTTGGGAATCGGCGGCTAAGTAATAGGTAAAACTCTTATGCCAATCTGCAAAGAATGTGAAGACGAAGTAGACGAGCTCTTCCGTGTCAAGGTCGACGGCAAGTTTCGCAAACTGTGCGAAGAGTGCGTCGACATTGCTCGCGAGGAGGCCGAAATTGCCGGCGAGGCACTCGGTGCCATGCAAGACATGATGGGCTATAAAGGTCGTTGATGCTATCTCAGATAAATTCTCAGTAACGTGTTGTGGCGTCCACCTTCAGCCCCTTTGGTTGCGGCCATATCGATCCGAACCCAGATATCCATTCGACGAAGGAGACTCCATGAAACTCAGAAACTCTCTACTCTCACTCGCAGTTCTAGCCGCAGCGTGTGGTGGTTCTAGTGACAATACTCAGGTCACGCAGCCGGTCACAACGCTGCCAGCGCAGCCCGATACGGCCACACCCGCGCAAGAAGCCGTCGGCAACCCATCGACGGACCTCATCCCACGGACAGTCTTCTTTGGCAATCCTGACAAGGCGTCGCCGCAGCTCAGTCCCGACGGCAAGCAGATTGCGTTCCTCGCCGAGCGCGATGGCGTGATGAATGTTTGGGTCGCACCTGCAGACAATCTAGAGGCTGCGAAAGCGCTCACTGCTGATACTGCCCGCCCTGTGCGAAGTTACGGTTGGGCGCACAACAACACGCACATTCTCTACATGCAGGATGCGGGCGGCGATGAAAACTGGCACGTCTTCAGCACCGAAGTCGCCACAGGCAAGACGCTTGATCTAACTCCGATGGAGAAGGTCGCAGCGCAAATCACCAAGACGAGCGACAAGCATCCAGGCAAGATTGTGATTGGCATCAATGACCGCGTGCCACAGCTACACGACCTCTACACAGTGGACATCATCACTGGCAAGAAATCTCTCTTGCTCGAGAACCCAGGATTCAGTGCAGTGATGGTCGATGACGACTTCAAGGTTCGCATTGGCACCTCCATGTCTCCGGACGGCGGTTTTGTTCTCAAGATGCCAGCTGTCGTCTCCAAGAAGAAGGCGCCGGCTGCGGCCAAACCCGACCCAATGGGCGGCTGGAAGGAATTCATGAAGATTCCCCAGGATGACGCTCTCACCACGAGCATGGTCAGTTTCGACAAGAGCGGAAAGAAGCTCTACATGTGGGAGAGCCGCGGGCGAGACACATCAGCGCTGGTTCTCATGGACATGAAGACCAAGAAGCAAAAGCTCATCGCCGAGCACGAAAAGGCTGATGGCGAGGGCATTGTCATGCACCCAAAGACCAAAAAACCTCTGGCTGTGAGCTTCAACTACGCACGGCGTGAGTGGAAGATTCTCGACAAGTCGATCCAGAAGGATGTCGACAAGCTTTCCAAGATTAGCGACGGGGAGATGAATGTCATCAGCAGCAGCGACGATGGCAATCGCTGGCTGGTTGCCTTCCTCGACGACGATGGCCCAGTGAAGTACTACCACTGGGATCGAAAGAAGCAAAAGGAGACCTTCCTCTTCACCAATCGAAAGTCGCTCGAGGATTTGAAGCTCGCCAAGATGCACGCACCCGTCATCGAATCGCGTGACGGCATGCCGTTGGTCAACTACCTAAGCCTACCCCCGGTGGCTGACCCTGATGCGGATGGCAAGCCCACCGCCGCGTTGCCTATGGTGCTGCTCGTTCACGGTGGCCCGTGGGGACGTGATAGCTGGGGCTACAATCCGCTTCACCAGTTACTTGCCAACCGTGGCTACGCCGTTCTCTCTGTAAACTTCCGAGGCTCCACGGGCTTTGGAAAGGAATTCATCAATGCTGCCAACAAAGAGTGGGCAGGAAAGATGCACAACGATCTCATTGATAGTGTTGACTGGGCTGTCGCACAAGGCATCGCTCAAGCTGACAAGGTTTGCATCATGGGTGGCAGCTACGGCGGCTACGCAACGCTTGTCGGTCTAACCTTCACACCAGAGAAATTCGCATGTGGCGTTGACATTGTTGGGCCCTCAAGCCTTGTCACGCTGCTAGAGGCAATTCCTCCGTACTGGAAACCAATGCAGGATATGTTCAGGACCCGCATTGGGGACTGGACGACAGAGGAGGGCAAAGCTGACTTGCTTGCTCGCTCACCGCTCACCAAAGTCGACCAGATTGTTCGACCGCTTCTTATCGGTCAAGGTGCCAACGACCCTCGTGTCAAGCAGGCCGAGGCCGACCAAATTGCCGCCGCGATGAAGGAGCGCAATATCCCCGTCTCTTACGTTCTTTACCCAGATGAAGGGCACGGGTTTCACCGTCCAGCAAACAACCTGAGCTTCTTTGCTGCCACGGAGGCTTTCCTCAGTGCACACCTCGGTGGCACCTATCAGCCTGCAGAGGCATCGGAGTTTACGGGGACGACGTTGCAGGTACCCACAGGGGTCCACGGCATTCCCGGTTTCACTGCACTCCTCAAGTCGCTAGCGAAGTAGTCGCCGGTTCGTCTAGCGCGCGATCCATGGACATTGATTCGTGATCGCGAAGTCAGCTCGTTTTCTGGCGAGGCGGGAAGAGGGAGTTTGCTGGGGCAAGCGACCGAGGAACAACGAAGACTGGCTGAGCCAGTCTCTCCGGCGGGCGAGAAGACCAGTGAGCGCGTTCTATGTTCATGAATCGCGCACCAGGGGGTGTCCCTATTAAGAGTTGGATCATTTCGATCACTTGGATCCTGGTGTCGCGTTGGTGCTTGCGGTGTGTGCATAGATTTGATCTACAGACG
>JANTGM010000056.1 GCA_024762925.1 Kofleriaceae bacterium
GGGCAAGGAAGGATCTGAGCAACGATGAGCCGAAGGCGTTCAAAGGGCGAAGAACCGAGCCAGGGCGTTCTATGCCTCTGGATCCCACACTAGTTGGTGACCTCAGCGCTGACCTCATCCTCATCTGCTGGCGGAGGCAAGCTCTTGGTGACTTCGACGGTGATTTCGTCGTCCTTGAGATCCACCAGCGCCGTGCCACCGTGCTGTAGCTTGCCAAAGAGAAGCTCGTCGGCGAGCGCGACTTTGAGTTTGTCTTGGATGAGCCTCGACATCGGGCGAGCACCAAACTTCTCGTCGTAGCCCTCGTTGGCGAACCACGCCTTGGCAGCGTCGGTGACTTCGAGTTCGACATGCTTGTCGGCAAGCTGCCCATCGACTTCCAGCAAGAATTTGTCAACAACTCGGATGATGACGTCGAACGGCAGTTTGCCAAAGAAGATCGTCGCATCAAGACGATTGCGGAACTCGGGCGTAAAGACCTTCTCCATGGCCTTCTTGCCTTTGCTGCTGTTGTCATCCAATTCGGACCCACCAAAGCCAATAGCAGTTTGTTCCATCTCCCGGCTACCCGCGTTCGTGGTCATGATGAGCACGACGTTGCGGAAGTCGGCCTTGTTACCATTGTTGTCGGTGAGCGTTGCGTGATCCATCACCTGCAACAAGATGTTAAAGAGGTCGGGATGCGCCTTCTCAATCTCGTCGAGCACGATGACCGAGTAGGGATGCTTGTTGACTTGATCGGTGAGCTGGCCACCTTGATCAAACCCCACGTATCCCGGAGGGGCGCCGATGAGACGCGAAACCGTGTGCTTTTCCATGTACTCGGACATGTCGAAGCGCAAGAACTCAACGCCCATAGTCTTTGCTAGTTGTTTGGCGAGTTCGGTCTTTCCGACACCAGTTGGTCCAGCGAATAGGAAGCTGCCCGTAGGTTGATCCGCCTTGCCGAGGCCAGCACGACTGAGCTTGATGGCCCGAGCAATGCGCTCAATCGCCTCATCTTGCCCATAAATGACACGTTTGAGATCCGCTTCAATGTTTGAGAGTTTTTCTTTGTCAGTGCTGGAAACAGTTCGTGCGGGAATGCGAGCAATCTTTGCAACCACTGCTTCGATATCCACCGGCCGAATTACTTTGGGTCGGTCGGCCTCGTCCATGAGACGGAAGCGTGCACCCGCCTCATCGATCACGTCGATAGCTTTGTCGGGCAGATGGGACTCATTGATGTGCCGCGCAGCAAGCTCAGCCGCCGACTCGAGCGCCGCATCGCTGAAGTTCACGCCATGGTGCTTCTCGTAGTGCGAACGCAAGCCCTTAAGAATCTCAAACGTCTCGGCAACCGAAGGCTCGGTAATATCGATACGCTGGAATCGGCGAGCCAATGCTCGGTCCTTCTCGAAGGCGCTCTTGTAGTCTTTGTAGGTCGTCGAGCCGATGCATCGCAACTCGCCATTTGCCAGTGGTGGCTTGAGAATATTGGCTGCGTCCATGGTGCCGCCGTTCGTAGCGCCCGCACCGACGATGTTGTGAATCTCATCAATGAAGAGAATCGAGTCAGGCTCGTCGATGAGCACCTTGAGAACGGCTTTGATGCGCTCTTCAAAGTCGCCGCGATAGCGAGTACCTGCTAAGACAGCCGTCATGTCGAGGGAGTAGATGGTGCAATTCTCGATGGCAGCCGGCACATCCTTGTTGAATACACGCAGCGCCAGGCCTTCGGCAATTGCTGTCTTGCCAACACCAGGCTCGCCGATGAGCAAGGGATTGTTCTTACGACGACGACAGAGGACCTGAATCGTTCGTTCGAGTTCGTCGCCGCGCCCGACGAGCGGATCAATGCGCCCCGCTTCGGCGCGCTCATTCAAGTTCACGCAGAAGCTCTCAAGCGGATCCGCTTGCGCTTGCTGTTCTTCGTCGGCTCCAGCTCCGACACCGCGCGCACTTGGAGAGCCTGCGGTAGGATCGATCTTCGAAATGCCGTGGCTCACAAAGTTGACGACGTCGAAGCGAGTGATGCCTTGCTTCTCAAGCAGGTAGACCGCGTGAGAATCCTGCTCGCGAAAGAGTGCGATCAGAATATTCCCGGTTGTCACATACTCGCGTTCGGCTCCTTGGGCGTGCATCAGAGCCCGCTGCAAGACGCGCTGAAACGCCAGAGTCTGCTCGGGCATAACCGCTTCATCTTCGGGCAAGACCTCGACGTCGGTAAGAAACTCTTCGAGGTCGGTTCGCAGCTTGGTGATGTCGGCACCACAGTGCTTAAGCACAGGAACCGCGGTTTCATCGTCGAGCATCGCGAGAAGCAAGTGCTCGAGCTGAAGGTATTCGTGTTGACGGACGCGAACGTCATCAACAGCACGTTGCAGGGTTTTTTCTAGGTCTGGGCTAAGCACGATTATTCTGCCTCGATGGTGAGCTGCAACGGGAATTCAAACTTGCGCGCCAAGTTCATCGTCTTGTCGACTTTGGCTTCCGCAACTTCATGAGTGTAGACGCCAGCAACGCCAACGCCATTGTTGTGCACATGCATCATGATCTGCACCGCGTCGTTGTCTCGCTTGCGAAAGATGTCACGCAGAATCAAGACGACGAATTCCCGCGTGGTGTAGTCGTCGTTGTGAAGGAGCACTTTGTACAAAGGAGGCTTCTTCGTTTTGGGGCGCTCCTGCAAGAGCGTCCCTCCTTCGCGTTTCCGCTCTGGCTTCTTATCGTCTGACATCAAAATCCGCATGGCTGGCCGCAATACTACTGCCTCTGGACAAGGTGGTGCCGATGTCTGTGCCAGGCAAGGGCCAAAGACCTGATCCCGGCAACGTATCTTGCCAGGGCTCCTCTTCTAGAGGCCTATTCCTGCGGATACTCTTGGTATGTGTAGAACAGCGCTCGGACTGAGAAGAGCACTCCAGCCGCAAACATCAGTGCAGCGAAAATCCAAAACGCCTTTGACAATGGCCAGCCTTCAAAGGCATGGGAGAGCTTGGCGACAAAGTAGTTGCCAAACGAGACACACAAGAGCCAGAAACTCATGACAATGGACTTCATGCGCTTGGGTGCCTGTGTGTAGGCAAATTCAAGCCCTGTGATCGACACGAGAACCTCACTTGCTGTCATGAGGAGGTAAGGAATCATTTGCCAGCCAATCGAAACTTGCCCTTCCCCTACCGCTTCAATCTTGGCCTGGATGAGAGCGACGGCCACAAAGGCTGTGCCAGCGACCATCATGCCAATGCTCATCTTGCGCAGTGGAGAGACTTTCATTCCAGCCTTCTCAAGAGCAGGGAATAGGCCGAAGGTGAGAAGCGGAATCAGCACCATAACCATGATTGGATTTACCGCTGAGACCTGGGACGGCAGAGGGCTCCAAGTCCAGAATCCAAGGTTGAGAGAGCGGTCCATCTGCTTTGCCTGTTCTACCCACGTGCTCGCGTGCTGATCGAAGAGCATCCAGAAGACGCTGACGAGGAAGAAGACCGAGATGATTCGAAAGACTGCGAGAGGGCCTTCTGCCGCACCCGAGCCGTACTTAGCGGCAGCAGATCCAAAGAACCAGTGCTTCGAGATCGAGGCCTCTGGGTCTGCCTTGCTTCCTGGAGAGCCAATCTCATGAGTGTTTTTCTTAAACAGTGCCTTGCAGCTATGGACGAGAACTGCCAAGAAGCCATCATCCTCTTTTATGCGCTGTCTGTAGCTAAAGACCATGATGCCGACAGTGACAGCAACAGCCGAGATTCCAATCTTCCACTGCCACATTGTCACGAGGCCAGAGTCCTGGGCGAAGAGCAGCATGAAAAGCGGCACGAACAGACAGAAGCCAACCACCGTGTCGAGAAAGCCGAGCTTGCCGCCGGGGTTTGGTGGCACGTGGACAAAGTCATTGCGGCCCATCCAGAAGACAAAGGTCGCGATGAACATGAGAACACCAGGAAGCCCAAAGGCGACCATCCCACTGTGTTCTAGACCGAGACCGACTCCTGCGATCGAAATCTCGCCACCTTCCCCGCCGTTGTACAACCAGGGCACGAGAAGGGTCGAAAAGAAGGAGCCGAAGTTAATAATGAAGTAGAAGGCTTGGAAGACCTTGTTGATGAGATGCCAGTTTGATTTACCAAACTGATCACCAACGTGAGCCGATACGCAGGGTTTGATTCCGCCCGCACCAATGGCGATCAGTGTGAGTCCTAGATAGGTGCCTTCCAAGTTGCCATCGAAGATCGCCATGGCTGCGTGGCCAGCGCAGTACACAAGCGATAGCCAGATGATCGTGTGGTACTTGCCAAGGAGCTTGTCTGCGAGAATTGCCCCCAAGACGGGGAAGGCGTACACACCTGCGATAAAGAGGTGAACCTTTGCGGTACTTGCGTCCGAGGCAGATTCGGTTAAGCCAGTCGCCTGGATTAGGATCGTGAGGTAGATGTAGAGGATTGCCTTCATGCCATAAAAGCTGAAACGCTCGGCGCCCTCATTACCGACGATGTACTTCACACCGGAGGGCCAGCCCTCCAGTTCGTGGTCTGGTGCCGTCCTATGGGTTGAACTCATGAGGCGATACTGCGACATGTAGGCGGCGAATTACAAGCTCAAAATGCCTAGTATTTACAATGGCTTGAGGTCGCTCACGTTTTCGAGAGCACAACGCACCGCGACATGACGATCTCAGCGTGACAAGAGTCGAACCTAGCGCGCCGCCGGCTATACACTCGCGCCATGAGCACCACCATTGATGCAGCCGCTGCCCGTGCCCAGGTTGAGAAGGTCTTCGACGATTCGATCGTCCCTGCTCTCATCGAGTACATCAAGATTCCCAACAAGTCGCCCGACTTTGATCCCGACTGGGAAGCCAATGGCCACATGAAGGCTGCGATGGACCTCATCGTCGCTTGGTGCAAGGACCATCCTCTAAAGGACATGAAGCTTGAGGTCTTGCAGCTTCCCGGTCGCACGCCGCTTCTCTTCATCGACATCCCCGGCGAGGTTGATGACACCGTGATGATCTACGGCCACATGGACAAGCAGCCGGAGATGACCGGTTGGGACGAGGGCAAGGGGCCATGGATTCCCGTGATGGAAGGCGAGAGGCTCTATGGCCGCGGCGGTGCAGACGATGGCTACTCAACCTTTGCATCCCTCACCGCGCTTTCGATTCTCCAGGAGCAAGGCATCCCGCACGCACGCTGCGTCGTCATCATTGAAGGCTGCGAGGAGAGTGGTAGCCCCGACCTGCCCCACTACATTGATCATCTTGCCGATCGCATTGGAACGCCGAGTCTTGTGGTGTGCCTCGACTCAGGCGCCGGCAACTACGACCAGATGTGGTGCACCACGTCACTGCGCGGGATGGTCGTTGGCAATCTGAGCGTCGAGCATCTTCGCGAAGGCGTGCACTCTGGCGATGCTAGTGGCATCATTCCTTCGAGCTTCAGAATTCTTCGGATTCTCCTAGACAGGCTAGAGAACTCGGAGACAGGAGAGATTCTTCCAAAGGAGCTCTACGGTGAGATTCCCGAGCAACGCAAAGCGCAGGCCGCAAAGGTAGCCGAGGTTCTCGGCGACAAGGTTTGGGATCACTTCCCCATGCACGAGGGCGCAAGGACAGTGGCTCTCAGCAACGCGGAGCTCGTCCTGGAACGAACGTGGAAGCCGCAGCTGGCCATCACCGGAGCATCCGGGCTTCCCGAGGTGGGTTCGGCAGGCAACGTCATGCGGCCTATCACCACAGCTCGGGTAAGCCTTCGCCTCCCACCCGAAGTGAGCGGTGAGAAGGCAAAGGAAGCGGTCACCAAACTCCTCACGGAGAACCCGCCGTATGGGGCCAAGGTCACGTTCGACTGCGAAGAGGGCAATGACGGATGGAATGCTCCACCGGTTGCCGCTTGGCTAGAGACTGCCCTTAACGAAGCATCAAATACCTACTTCGGTGCTGACTCGGTGTACATGGGAGAAGGTGGGACAATTCCCTTCATGGGAATGCTCGGTGAGAAATTTCCCGAGGCGCAGTTTATGATCACCGGGGTGTTGGGACCGGAGTCGAATGCCCATGGTCCCAACGAGTTCTTGGATATTCCGACGGCGAAGAAGCTCAGTTGCTGCGTGGCGGAGACAATCCGCCAACACGCCATTCGCAAACGCTAAGAGCGCTGGTCTTCGCTTAGAACGGCCTGCAGCGCGCCTAGCAGGTCGTGCATCCGAAAGGGCTTTGCCAGGTATAGGGATGGAGCGCCAAGTGCGGGCAGCGCCTCTTGTTCTAGAAGCCCTGAGACAAAGACCACCGGTGTGCGCCGGCCTCCCCGGTTGCAAGCTTGAGCGATTTCTGCCCCGCCAACTTTGGGCATCACCAGGTCTGTGACTAGGGCATCGATCGCAAACCCGCCCTCAATGAGCTCAAGCCCTCGACGCCCATCAGAAGAACTCACGACCTCATAGCCCTGCTGGCTTAGGGTGCGTTGGATAACATCGCGCAAAACCGCTTCGTTCTCGCATAGCAGGACGATTCGCCCTTCACCGCGAATGCTCTCGTCAAAGCCCGTTGGATACGTGTTTTTGGAAGAGGCATCGGACTCCTCGGAGGCCAGTGCGAAGCTGACATCAAAGCTCGTTCCCTTGCCTGGCGCGCTCTTGGCTTCGATTTGCCCGCCAACTTGAGCGACAAGTGCGTGTACCACTGCCAATCCGACACCCGTTCCGGGCTGCTGCTTGGTGGAATAATAGGGCTCGAACATGCGCTGCAAGACCCCTTCGGGGATACCAGGTCCCTCATCGGTAACATAGAGGTGAAATCTATCGCCCTCGATGCGTGTTGAAGCGGAAATGACGCCTTTGGAAGGCATTGCCTCGCGAGCATTGACCAAGAGGTTGAGCAGTATCTGCTCCAAAGCTCCGAGGGGGAGTTCGATGCTCGCCCCTGATGCTTTGAGCGAGAGGGAAAACTCTGCATCGTCTGGAACGGTTCGCTCCAGAAGTTTTCGCATGCCGGCGATCGTTGGGTCGGGGGCAATCACGCGGACAGCTCCTGGGCGGTGACGGCCCATCGTGAGCAACTGCCGACACAAAGACTCACAGCGCCTAACAGCTTCGTGCGCGTCTGAAAGCATCTCGGGCAGGTACTTGCTCTCTGGGTTGCGCTCTGCACCTTCGAGGGCCGCGACGATCACCGTGAGGAGATTGTTGAGATCGTGCACGACTCCGCCACTGAGCCGTCCCATGAGTCGATGCCTTTGAAGCTGCTCAAGCTGTTCCTCCAGAGCGACAACGTCACTGCGATTGGTAAGCTGAAACAGCGTGAGTGTTTCATCCTCGTGGGTGATTTGGCTTTGAGCGATGTCAACGAAGTTTTCGGTGCCCGCATTGCCAACAAGCCGTCCTTGCCAAGAACCGGTTGTAGATGATCCATTCGGACCGAAGCTCATTGGGGAGGGCAGCCACTCACGCGCCGCAAGGTGCACCATCTCGCCTTCTGGTCGCCCGACGAGCTGACTTGCTGCTCTGTTTGCTCGGATGCACGCTCCGTTTGACGAAACAAGCACCAGCCCGCTCTTGGAACGGCGCCAAACCGCCTCTTCGATGGTTTGCACGCGTGCGAGGCTGGATCGAAGCAACCGAGTTTCCACAAGCTCGCAGAGGCGAGATGCGAGACTAGAAAAGCTCTTACGCGCCCATTCATTGAGCTCTTGCTCCGGCGAAGCTGCCTGCATTCCCAATAGCCAATGACAGCCATCGCCACCGACAACCCTCACGCTGACCTCGCGTGGGACATCGGCACCTGTGCGCAAGCCTTGTTGTCCCTGGCTCGGCTGTTCCGAACTTCTGGCGACTCGTATCCGTTCGCTCAGCGCATCGGTGAGCACGAGTGTCTGTTTGCCCTCGAGTGCGTCGTTCGCAGTTCCCACACTCCAATGCGAGGCCACCTCTTGTCCAGCGCTCGACACCATCGAGAAGGGCCCAAGAAGCCACGACGATTGCCAAGAAAAATTCTTAGAGAGAGCTCCGAGCAGTTTGAGAATCGCGATGTTAGCAGACTCATTTTCGGAGTTTGATGTCCTGGCGATGACAGCCAAGTCTTGGTGAGCAGACATCAGCCACGCCAATGTCCGCGGGCCTCCACCGTCTGTCACCCCATCCATCACAGAATTACCGTATCAGTAAGGGAATCGTCAGGACAATATCTTCACAGACTCTTGATGCCCAAATAGCGATTCAGAATATTACCTACATTTGTTTCCAGGTGACGGGTACCCGGCTACTCTGTGTATCTTTACAGTAAAATCGCCCCCATTTTGGCAGGGTCACGATGCCAAAATCGACCAAACCGGCCCACCTACAAGTGCCTAGAGCTGAATTCCCATGGTGCGGGAAATTTCCTCAGCTTCGTCCAACCAAGACGTTACGCTTCCCTCAATTCCGTTCTTCCAGAAGTCGGGATCGCGGGGATCGAGCTCAAAGGGTTTCATCAACTCCACAGCATTCTTGCTGCCACCAGCGCGTAACAAGTCGAGATACATGCCCTCAAAGTCGGTTCCAAAATCGTTCTGTACCGCAAAGAGACTCTGCGTAAAAAGCTCACCAAAAGCATAGGCGTATACATAGAAAGGACGAGTAAAATGAGACACATACGCCCAGAGGTTGTCGACATTCTCATACTCGAAAAGGTCTCCTGGTTCGCCATAGAAGTCCCGGGTCACCTGCATCCATGCATCACTGTAGTCGCCAACTGTGAGTTTGCCGGCTTTGCGCTGATTGTGAACGCTGCGCTCGAAGTTGGAGAATGAGATCTGCCGGACAACGGTGTTCACATGGTCGGAACTTTTGTCCATGAGAAGGGCGAGCCGCTGCTCGTTGGTTTCCGCTTTTCCCAACAGATACTTAAACGTGGTCATCTCACCAAAGATCGAAGCTGTCTCCGCGTAGGCCATGGGCGCCCGAAACATGAGTGCGCCCTGTGCTTCCGCGGCCAGGATTCCGTGAGCGCCATGACCGGCTTCGTGGGCCACGGTCATGACATCCCGAGTTGAGCCGAGGTAGTTTAGGAAGTTGTAGGCTCGAGCTTCCCCCGAGGGTAGAAGGACGGCGTAGTTGAACGCTCCACCACCCTTGCCGTCAGCGGGCGGCGCATCCACCCACTTGCGATCCACCATCTTGGCCACCAAGTCGCGAAGTGTCGGTGAGAACGAACCATAGGCGGCAAGCACTGTGTCGAGGCACTCTTGCCACGGAATGACTCGCTCGTCCACGAATGGCAGAGGCGCGTTGCGATCTGACCAACGAAGTGTCTTGCGGCCGAGGTGAGCGGAGAGCAGTCGATAGTAGCGACGTCCCTGTTTAGCGCCATGTTCGGCAACGGCTTGGTGCAAAGCTTCCACAGTTGCATCGTCAATCTGATTGCCGATGTTGCGGGAGCTCATTGGCCCGGCATAGCCGCGCTCGTTGTCTTCGGTAGCCTTGGCTCCAAGGACGACGTTTAGCGTGCGAGCCATGAGACGATCGTAGCGCTGCTCGGATAGCCCCTTACTAAAAACACCTAGGGCGCTCGCTCTCCGATCACCATCGGCATCGTTGCTGATCACGTGTAGAATTTCTGGCAGCGTTAGGCTCTTGTCGTCAAAGTCAAAGCGCAGCTCGGACTCCATCTCATCGAGGTAGTCGCTCCACTCGGAGGCGCCAAATGGTGAGCGAAGTGTCAAGGCGCGCTCCACCGTTTCATCAAGCAAATACCTTCGGTTTGCGCGTACAAGGTCGAGCATCGGCCGGTGGCGCTTGGCAATGTCATCATTTGCGAGAATTGCCTCGTAGTCTTCATCGGAAATGGCGACAAGCTCGTGCTCAAAGAAGTTCATGTGGTTGGCGGCCGCACGACTCCACGCCTCGTGCACTTGCCCCATACGCTGTTGAAGAGTCTCGTTGGTCGCATCCGTGCTGCGCATCAAGAATAGGTAGATCATGAGCTTGCCCGAGAGGCAGGTCATGTCCGCATCGAGCTCAAGTGCGGCGCCCAAGCTCTCTTTGAGCTTTCCCCGGTGATTCTCCTCAAACCTCTTAGCCATAGCCAAGAGCTCTTGAAGGTCCGAATCAAGAGCCGGGTCGTTTGCACCAGAATAGAGGTCGCTTAAGTCCCATCGAACTTCTTCTGCACCGGTTTTGGGCTTCTCGTTGCTGTTGTCTTGGCTCATCTCAAGGCAAGTCTTTCACTCACCCCTGCCACTTTCAAGAGCCTGCGTGCTTCCGTAGACAGCCCTGAACACCTTCTCCGGCGGAGCTGTAAATAAGGTCGCCTTCTGCGCCATTCGAGAGCTCTGCGGCGTTTGCCTCATCGGTATCGATGTGCATCTCAAGCAGATAGCTCGACTTAACCCGCACGAGCACGTCGCCAAAGGTAAGGTCCCGAGGGCCTCCGGTAATCGCTACTTCAACCTCGTCCCCCTGCTTGACGCCAAACGCTTCGGCATCCGCAGGAGTCATGTGGATGTGCCGGCGAGCGCAGATCAATCCTTCCGAGAGCTCAACCGTTCCCTTTGGGCCCTCCAAGACAATTGGCGCCGATCCTTCCACCTTTCCGGAACCGCGAATCGGTGCGTCCACACCGAGCTTGTACTCGTCGGTGCGCGAAACCTCAACCTGATTCTTCGATCGCAGTGGACCGAGAACGCGCACTCCATCAATGCGGCTCCTCGGACCAATGAGGTTGACCTTCTGCTTAGAAGCGAACTGGCCTGGTTGAGAGATTTTCTTATGGACTTCCAGCTCCGCCCCTTTACCAAAGAGAATGTCCATGGTCTCGCGATCGAGGTGAAGATGACGAGCACTGATGGCGATCGGAATCGATAGATCGGTGGCTGGCGCATCGGCCTTGGCAAGCCGAGCGGTCTCCCGCGCGATTGTCAGTTCTTCATTCGTCGCGACGACTAGCGAGCGTGCCCGCGCATGAGAGGCGCTAATGTCGACAACAGGATTTGCCTCAGATAGTTTGGCATCGTTGTTGGCAAAGATCTCAAACTGCAAGCCTAGAAACTCCAAGCGCTGCAAAATTCTCTGACGCATCGATGCGCTGTTTTGGCCAATCCCACCCGTGAGAATGACGGCATCCACACCACCCATGACCGCAGCGTAGGCCCCAATATACTTGCGAACTCGATGCGCAAAAATCTTTATCGCCAGGCGCGCGCCCTCATGACCTTCAGCGGCCTTGGCTTCCAAGTCGCGCATGTCGTTACTAATGCCAGAGACCCCAGCAATGCCACTCTTGCGATTGAGTAACGTATCGGTCTCCTTGATTCCAAGCTCGCTACACAGGGTCAGGACAGCGCCTGGATCGAGGTCACCGGAACGCGTGCCCATCGCCAAGCCCTCGAGCGGCGTCATTCCCATGCTGGTTTCAACCGATGTGCCGTATTCGATTGCGCAAACACTGGCACCGTTGCCTAGGTGACAGCTAATGAGTCGCAATTCTGTAAGAGGTCTTCTGAGATGTGTTGCTGCTCGCTGGGCGACGCAGGAGTGAGAGCTTCCGTGAAACCCATACCGCACGATGCCATATTCTTCGGCCAAGTCCTGAGGTAGCGCATACGAGCGAGCTCGGTTGGGCATGCGAGCGTGAAAGGCGGTGTCGAAGACTGCAACTTGGGGAAGGTCGGGCAGCACTTCTCGCGCTGCGCGAATGCCCGCAAGGTTGGCCGGATTGTGAAGTGGTGCAAGGGGAACACAGCTCTCAATCGCCGCTTCCACCGAGGCATCGATTCTGGCGGAGTCGGTGAAGGAGCGCCCACCATGCACGACTCGATGCCCAACGGCTTGCGGAGTATGTGCAGCCGCTTCTTCAAGAATCCCCGCGAGCGCCTCGGCATGGCCTCCGGCAGCAATGCGTTCGGTCGCGCCTTTGAGCAACACCTCACCGCTCTCGCTCTCCACGACCTGATACTTGATGCTCGATGATCCGCTATTGATGACCAGAATTCTCACGTGCTTGCTCCCTCTGTAACGACCGAGCCAGAACGATAACGGGCGGGAAAACTCGTGCCAAATGACTCGGCAGCTGTTTCCCGCAGGCCTGCCGCAAAGCTCCCATCAAGCTCGAAACGTGAGCGGAGCCGGTGACCTGAGCCCGATGCCTACGAATGCCTTGCACTCTGGCCGGGAATTGATGGTAAGGAGGGCCGCGCCCACAGTTGGCGCCCCACCCAAACGGGTTTGCATCATCCAGGACGTATTGTGACTTCATTCAAAGACTTGCCACTCATTCAGCCTCTACAGGAGGCACTGGTGGCCCAGGGCTATACAACGCCTACCCCAATTCAGCTTCAGGCGATTCCCCCCCTTCTCGAAGGCAAGGACGTCTTGGGATGTGCACAGACTGGGACGGGAAAAACGGCGGCGTTTTCCTTGCCCGTCTTGCAACACCTCGCTCAACACACAAAAGGCCGAGGTCGCTCCACCATCAAAGCACTTGTTCTGACTCCAACCCGCGAGTTGGCAGCGCAGATCGGAGACAGCCTGCAGAGTTATGGCGCCAACCTGCACTCGCGCCATCTCGTGATCTTCGGTGGCGTCAACGAGAATCCGCAGATCAAAGAGCTTAGGCGCGGTGTAGATATCTTGGTCGCCACGCCAGGACGACTACTCGACTTGGCTGGGCGCGACTTCATCGACCTTAGCAAGGTGGAGTTCTTTATTCTGGATGAAGCCGATCGCATGCTGGACATGGGTTTTGTACATGACGTTCGTCGCGTCATGAAGCTGCTGCCCGAAAAACGGCAGAATCTTCTTTTCTCGGCAACCATGCCACCCGCCATTACAAAGCTGGCTGCAACGTTCTTGAAGTCTCCCGTGCGGGTTGAGGTAACGCCACAATCCACCACAGTCGAGCGCATCGAGCAGAGCGTCATGTTTGTGGAGCGCACAAATAAGAGCAAGCTTCTGCAGTGGCTTGTCGAAGAAGATGAAGTGAAGCGCGGAATCGTTTTTACTCGAACAAAGCACGGCGCGAACCGGTTGGTCCAGCAACTCACAAAGGTCAACATCAGCGCTGCTGCCATTCATGGCAACAAGTCGCAGGCGGCTCGCAACCGAGCCTTGGCCGGCTTCAAGAATGGTGAGATTGCGCTGCTCGTCGCAACTGACATCGCATCTCGCGGCATTGACATTGACGGTGTCTCCCATGTCTTCAACTACGATCTGCCAAACGAGCCCGAGAGTTATGTTCACCGAATCGGTCGTACAGCGCGAGCCGGCAAGAGCGGCCTTGCGATCTCCTTCTGCGATCCAACGGAGATGGACTACCTGCGTGACATTCAGAAGCTTATCGGCATGCCGGTTCCCCAAGATCTCGACCACGACTATCACCACGAGCCGGCCATGCCAAAGCCGGGACGACGCGCCACGCCGAAGCCCAAGCAGCAGCAGCGTCCACCTCGCAATGGCGGCCGAGGTGGTCATGGAGGAGGAGGACGTGCGAGCCAGGCCCCACGGCGTGGCAATGCCTCCTCAAAGGGACGCCGCGGATCGTCAAAAGGTAGGCAGGGACGCAATCGCTCGTAGGAGCGCCCCTGTTGCGCTGGCTCCAACCTCGTTATGATAGTGACCATGGCCGTACTTCGGAATTGCTGTCTTGGTGTGACTCTCGGCGTCGCGTTTGCGAGCTGCGGCGTCAACGGTGGGGGCCCGGTGGAAACCGTGCCAGCGTCCATTCTTGACCCTGATGGCTCTGAGGCTGTGGAAGCTGCCAAACGGGTTGAGTACAAACTCGCGAGCAAAGAGAACACCCCGGTGTTTCCCGCTCCTGAGTCCGCCTACAAGACGGACTCGGGCTTGCGCTTTGTCGTCTTTAAGCGCGGTGAACAACATACGCATCCCACAAGCTCGAGCAACGTGACAGTTCACTACGAGGGCCGCACCAGTGATGGTGTCGTCTTCGATTCTTCGGTTGCTCGCGGTGAGCCAACATCCTTCACCCTCGATCAGGTCATCCCTGGTTGGCGAGAAGGAGTGAAGCTCATGACCGTGGGTGACACCTTCCGGTTTTGGATTCCTGAGAAAGACGCCTACCGTGGGGCACCAGGCAAACCCGCAGGTCTGCTCATCTTCGATGTTGAGCTCATCGACGTGGAGTCCGAATAACTCTTAGCACCCAGAGCGTTGCGCTTTCATGAGTGACCTTGCCAAAGACGACGACCCAGGGTCGACGAGTAAGGACTACGACTCTCAAATCGCCGAGTGGCGCGACGAATTGCTCGACCGTATCCTACGGACGGCCTTCGTAATCGTGGTGATGGCTTCTGGAATCGCTCTGTGGCAAATCAAGATCGGCCAAATTGATGTACGAAATGGCTACGTAATTGGGCTCATTCTGGCGCTGCTCGGTGCTGGTGTCTTTGCCCCAAGCAAATACAAAGTGCTTCGAATTTTGACGCTGCTTGGAGCCTTCTATGTAGCAGGGGCGATTGGCAGCCTTGGTGGCATTGTGAGTCTCTACGGTGCCGGCTTTGTTGGGCTAATTGCTTCCAGTGCACTTTTTCTAGAGGTTCGCGGAGCAGTCATATCGATCGTACTCTCAATCGTTCACACCGCGGCTGTGGCTCTGGTGCTCAACCGAGGGTGGCTTGAGCCACTAATTCCCACTGGTGGGCTCGACCCAGCTTCTCCCTTAAACTGGATTCGCGCGCTCAGCTTTGATCTCGCTGTCGCCATCGTGCTCGCCACGTGCATTGTCTCGCTGCTAAGAAGACTTCGCAGTAACCTCGACAGCAGCCTTCAGCTCGTCGGACGACTTGAAGCTGAACAGCAAAAGCGCGAACGAATGAAGCAACACATGGTTCGCGCAGAACGCATGGAGTCTTTGGGACGCCTAGCTGGAGGCATTGCCCATGACTTCAACAACGCCTTGACGGTAATGGGGGGCGAAGCTGACTACATTGTCTCGGAGATTGGCGAAGACCACCCGATCGGCGAATCAGCGGAAGTCATTCGTCAGGCCACCGAGCGGGCTGCCGCCCTCACCCGTCGTCTACTGCTCCTAGGCCGCAACAAAGAGCTCCTGCGTCCCTCTCCGCTAGACTTGCTAACAACGCTCAACGATATGGTGAGGGTCTCCCGGCGCGTACTTCCCGAATCAATTCAGGTTGTGCTGGAGAGGTGTGAGGCTGCTGTCGTGAAGGTGGATGAGCCAGCGCTACACCAAGCTCTTCTCAACCTCGTACTCAATGCGGCAGACGCAATGGAGCAAGAAGGCACCATCACACTTAGCTGTGGCTCCCAACAGCTCGGGGAAGACGAGACCTCACTTGCGCCTGGCAAATACGGCTTTGTCTCGGTTCAAGACTCAGGACGCGGTATCGCAGACGACGAACTCCGCGACATTTTTGACCCGTTTTTCGTTCCAAGTGGGCACAGCACAAATAATGGGCTAGGGCTGGCAAGCTCCTTCGGCTTCGCCACCTCGTCGGGCGGAACGATCGCAGTACAAAGCACGCTCGGAGAAGGCACTCGATTTACACTCTACTTCCCAATCTCTGAAGAGAGAGTCCGCGATGCGGTGGCGCTGCTTGGTTCGATCGCAGGCATTGGGAAAGGCAAGCTGGCGCTCGTGGCGGAAGACAACCTTCGCGTTCGAGCGATTCTGTGGTCTGCTCTAGTCGATGCGGGATTTGAGGTTCTGGAAGCAGCCGATGGGGAGGCTGCATGCGACATTGCCACTGCCTGTGAGCGCAAGATTTCTCTGCTTGTCACCGACTACATGATGCCAAAGAAAGACGGGGTGCACTTGGCGCGCACGTGTCATGAGTCCCACCCAGACATCAAGATTGTCATGGTCACGGGATACGCAAGCTCAGGTGCTAGCGAGAAGCTAAGAGAAATTCCAAACACGATGCTTCTCCCAAAGCCCTTTGGCCGGCGCGAGCTCTATCGTGCTCTAGAAGGACTCGACTAGGGCCAGGTTCAGCATGCGGGTCCTGGCGTACTCCACGACGCTCCTGGTCAGCGCGTTTCTGCTGTTCTCGATTCAACCAATGGTGGCGCGATTCGTACTGCCTCACTGGGGTGGTGGTAGCGGAGTCTGGAGCGTTTGCCTGCTCTTCTTTCAGGCCGCACTGCTCATTGGCTATCTATACGCACACCTGCTCGCCCAGTTTTTCTCTGTGCGGGCGCAGTCGGCGCTTCACATCGTTCTTCTCCTCGGTGCAGTAGTCATTCTCTTTTTGGGATCGATATCCGCAGTACCCACACAACACGTGCACTGGCCGTCTCTGCAGCTTCTGTGGGAGCTTACAAGGCAGATTGGAATTCCGTGCATCCTTCTCTCCGCTACCGCCCCCCTTTTGCAGCACTGGCTGGCGCAAGACCATGGCCGTTCGGCATACCGACTCTATGCGGTCTCCAATCTCGGCTCGCTGTTGGGATTGCTTTGCTACCCACTTCTCCTCGAGCCGCTTCTCGGCTTGACCCTTCAAGAAGAATTCTGGCGCGCGGGCTACCTGCTGCTCGCTGTTTGCTCCATCGCCTGTGCTGTCTTGGCTAAACCCGCAGCTGTCGCGATCGAGCGCGCTGAGGTGCCGGCTTTGCCCACGCTAGCGCTCTGGCTCGCATTTTCTGCCGCGGGCGTGGTGGTTCTCCTCAGCGTCACAACCGAGATTACCGTGAACCTAGTCCCCATGCCGCTGCTCTGGGCGGTCCCTCTGGCTCTCTACCTAGTCACATTCATTTGGTGCTTTGCGAGCAACGCCCCGTACTCGCGGAGGCCGTGGCTTTCGCTGTTTTCACTAACGGTCCTGCCCACCCTATGGCTCCCTGCCATCGAACCTCTTGTCGGCGTGTGGCCCTCCGTCGCTCTCTCGTGTCTCACTCTCTTCTCCGGGTGCATGATCTGCCACGGCGAGCTCGCAAAGACGAAACCCGAAGCGCGAAACCTCAGCCTCTACTATGTTTTCTTAGCCGCAGGTGGCGTCATTGGCAGCGCCTTGATCAACTTTGCGGCGCCCTTCGTGTTTGCTCGGAACTGGGACCTCTCCTTCGGGCTCTTCTTTGTCCTAGTGCTTGCTGGCATCGGAATCATTGCAACACCCACAAAGAGGGAATCAATGCTTGAAGGTGTGGGGCCAAAACAACAACGGATAGGCCTTGGTGCAATTGCGCTTTGGGCCATGACTCTCAGTGCGTTTGCCTTCATTGGCACGCTGCCCTTGCGGGCTCAACGAGGCACGCTGGCTTCCGACCGCAGCTTCTTTGGCACGCTCAGCGTTGTGGACTCAACGAGCGAAGGTCGACGAAAGCGTTCGCTCTTGCATGGGCGCATCCGGCACGGCGCCCAGAATCTTGGAGCAGACGCACTTGTGCCGACGCTCTATTTCAGCACCGACAGCGGCGTTGGCATTGTGCTGGCGCACGCTGCCTATCCCGCACCGCGCAACATCGGTGTGGTGGGACTGGGAGCCGGGACGCTGGCAAGCTACGGCCAATTGGGAGATCAACTGCGGTTCTATGAACTCGACCCGCTTGTGGTCTCATTTGCAGAGCGCTACTTCTCGTTCCTACAAAGCAGCCCAGCGACCATCAGCATTGTGGTTGGTGACGGCCGTCTTTCAATGAAGAGAGAACTCAGAAAAACGGGTAGCAACAGCTTTGACGTGCTCGTGATCGATGCCTTCAACGCCGATGCCGTCCCCACCCACCTGCTCACCCGAGAAGCCTTTCACCTCTATTGGCAGCACCTAGATACCAACGGAACCCTGGCACTCAACATCACCAATGCGTTCCTCAACTTAGGCCCTGTAATACAGGCTCATGCAAGGGACGCGGGCAAGCAGAGTCGCATCGTCAAGGCTGCCCCAAGCGAGCATTCCCAGTCAGGGTCAACTTGGATGCTTGTAACGAACAACCAGAGTCTCCTCAGCGCTCCAGCGCTCAATCGCACGATACCGTCGCACCCGAGCCTAAGAGCATGGACCGACGACTACAGTAATATTCTTACGTCCCTGCGTTAGGCCATTCGGGACGCGAGCGTCTAAACACGAGCGAACTCGCTCGTTTCTCACCGTTGATCTGGGCTTCCGTGCCTGCTATCGCAAGACCCGAGCTGTGCCCTTGTCGATCTCTAGAACCTCGGTTGGGCCCTTGTAGTAGCTCGCCATCCCAGTATCGATTCGCCAAACCCGCTCATCGCAGGCACTTGTGATACCGCCAAGCTGCGGCGTATGCCCAACGACCATGCGCTTGACACCAAGAGCGTCAAGCGTCTTGCTCAACTCCTGGCAATCGGTGTCTTCGGTCGAAAACTCCCGCGTCCAAAGCGGCCCCTCGGGGTCGAGAACCGCCTGTGGAGGCTCCGCCAGCGCTCCAAGCAAATAACAGCGAACGTTGCGATTGCTCGTCTCCAAGCCGCCAGCAAAGCGAGGCAACACACCGCCGTGCACAAAAACACTGTCCCCAACAATCGTCACCATGTCGTGGGCAGCCAGCTTGCGAGCATAATGACCGCCAGGAAAAAATGCACGAGCTCGCGCTTGTGCAGTAAGTGGGTCAGGCACATCGCCTTCCACAAAGTCCGCAAAGCCTCCGCGTGTGACGTAGCGAAAATCCCCCATGGCATTCATGAGTTCGTGATTGCCCTGCAGTTGATAGATCGTGCCACCCGCTGCGGCTGCTTCGGTTGTTAGCCTTGCAAAGAGGTCGAGAATCTCTTGCTCGTCATCCCCCCTATCGAGAATGTCACCAGTCTGCACAAGCTGAAGCTCGCCGCCAATCCAGGTATCCGTCTCATCGATCGCCCCCGCAAGCCGCAGTGCACGTCGAGTGGCATCCATATCACCATGCAGGTCACCAATCGCGACGAGGCGCGCATCTTGCTCATGCCGCAAAGGTCGTTCCTCGATCGGACAGCCATCGCCTTCCGCAGGCTTTGGCGCCTTCGCTGCGGTGGGCTCATCTTGGTCCACCGCGGCCGTGGGCGCCTTCGGGGCTTCGGGCTCGGGTGGGTTCTTACCTTTGCAGCCCATGGCAACTCCTACGAGGAGTCCCAAAGCCGCCCAAGTTGCAGTCCTACGTCTCAAGATGGTTGGCAGCATACACGACGACGACGGTGATGTTGTCATCTCCTCCGCGGGCGTTCGCCAGGTCAACAAGCGTTTGCGGCAAGTTGCGATACCAACAGCGCTCCATGATGTCGCGAAGTTCGGCCTCTCCCACAAAGTTTGTGAGGCCATCGGAGCAAAGCAGAAAGCAATCCCCAGCCTGCACAACGACACCACTACTATCAACCTCGACTTCGCGCTCGTAGCCAATCGATCGTGTAATCACATGTTTGAACTGCGATTCCTCAGCCTCTTCCTCGGTCATTAAGCCACGGCGAACTTGCTCTGCTGTCCACGAATGATCGTCTGTTAGCTGTCTGATACGGCCATCGCGAAACACATAGGCTCGACTGTCACCGGCATGCACCAAGTGCATCCGCCCACCATCAAAAAGCAGGGCGGTAAGTGTTGTTCCCATGCCCTGAAGCTCAGGATCTCGACTTGCTTCCCGAAAGACCTCATGACTTGCCTTCTCTGCCGCCAATCGCATAACGGCGGTTGCGGGTGGTAGGGAAACCACTTCAAGGTCTGCCGGCTCCGCTTCTTGGGTGCGCAGGTCGCTGTGGTCTGCGGTTATCTCTTCGGTCTGGCGGGCATCCTCTCCAACCTCGCTCCCATCGGCCCAACGCAGTCGCGCATTGGCTGCCAACCGCTCAGCGGCGGCGGCCATATCTTCGATGGACGATTGCACGGCGCTCTCCAGCACCTCCAGCGCCAAGCTCGATGCACGCGCGCCTCCTTTGTGGCCACCCATTCCATCGGCTACTGCGAAGAGGCTAAGACCTTCGCAAACGAGAAAACTATCCTCGTTTTGCTCCCGCTTTCGCCCTGTATCAGAGAGGGCCCAACTCGCAAGTTTCATAGCCAGCCTTAGCCAAGGTCTGCAGCGTTGACCGCCTTCTCGCTGTATCCATCACTACCATGACGCAAGAGCTTGTCCTTCTCATCGACAATCGTGTGGATACTAACCGGCCGCTTCCAAACTTTGAAGAGATTCTCAAGCGTGTCCTTTGCATGGTTCATGTCCAGGTCAACGCCTTCATGGTCGTGACGCAATAGCAACTCACCGGTGTTTTTGAAGTTGCCATTGATCACCCGAATCACGGGCTGCCCACGGTTGGTCAGTGAATCGAGAAGCTGCTTTTTGACCTTCTCAAAATCGCGCGACATGATCTCCCAACTACTCGCCCGCTCGTTGTAGCCAAACGAGTAGAACTTCTGCTCAATGCAGAAGTCGAGCGTGAAGTACTCATCGATAAACGTGATGTCGTTGTAGAGCTTGCGCACTTCGAAGATTTTTTCGCGCCCTAGACCGAGGCGCCTGTCCCAACTGGCCTTCACCGCCATCGAGTCACACTCTTCCCACTCTTGACCAAACTGGCCTTTGTCCCAGCGCATCTCGATGTGCCGAAGAAGCTCGACGCCAAGCTTGTAAGGATTTAGACGTCCTGGTGCGGTTGCCAAGACTCCTGCGCAGGCATCGGCATAGTCCACAACTTCCGAGCCCTTGAGCGCCTTGCTCGTGAGGATTTTGGAGTGCCAGTAGGTAGCCCAGCCCTCGTTCATGATTTTGGTCATGGCTTGCGGCGCATAGTAGTAAGCCTCGTTGCGAATGACCTCCAAGCAGTCGCGCTCCCAATCGGCCAAGGGCGCCGCCTCTAACAAGAACTTGAGAACATCGCGCTGTGGCTCCACGGGAAACTTCTCTTGCTTCTGCTGCTCTTCGGCAAGCTTTTTGCGCTGTGCCTCCAGAAACTCAGGAGGGTTGATGTACTCCTCCATATAGCCCTTTGCCGGAATCCGAGGGGTTTCTTGGGTCTCTTCGGCCTCGCCGGAACCCGCCTTTGCCTTGCGAGCAATAAAGAGCGACATCGGATCAATGAGATTCTCGATCGAGAGACAGACATCTATGAAGTCTTCGACAACCGACTGCCCATGTGCACGCATATGTCGCCGCACCGTCGAAGCATGGTTCGCCATACCGTCGATCATTTTGCGGTTTGTCTTCGAGAAATAGTAATTATTCTTAAAGAAGTCGACGTGGCCGCACACATGAGCCATGACGAGCTTCTGATCAACGAGGGAGTTCCCCTCGAGCAGATACGCATACGAGGGATTGGTGTTGATAACCATTTCGTAAATTTTGGACATGCCGTACTCGTAGCTCTTTGAGAGCCTTTCGTAGTCCATGCCAAAGCGCCAGTGCGGATACCTGGTTGGGAACCCGCCATAGGCTGCCACCTCATTCATCGTCTTGTAGTCGAGAACCTCATAAAGAATTGGGAAGAAGTCGAGCCCATAGTCGCGGGCGTGCACTTCAATCTCCTGCTGCATGTCCTGCAAGTGAACCGGTAGTGGTTTGTGCAAACTCATTTGCCCTGCCCCAGGAAGTCCTTGATGGAGTCCATGATCGCGTCCTTGCCCTTGATCTCTGAAGTCACCAGATTCTCGGCTTCAGCGAAGTGCTCCTGTAGGTCCTTGATGAACTGCCCCGAGCCATAGGGCGACTCCACTTGCCCATACGAGAACTGATTGCTATTGGGCAGAATCTGGTTGTTGAGAATGTCTACACAAGTCACGGTGTCATCCACGGACCAGTTGTCACCGTCAGAAAAGTGGAATGGGTAGATGTTGTACTCATCGCTTGGGTACTCATCTTCCATGATTTTCGAGCACAGCTTGTAGGCCGACGAAATCATCGTGCCACCAGACTCGCGAGTGCTAAAGAACGTGTCTCGATCCACTTCGCGTGCCATGGCGTCGTGAATGATGTAGCGACTTTCAATGCCCTTGTACTGGGAGCGCAACCACGTATCGAGCCAGAACGATTCAATGCGGACAATCTCCTTTTGCTCATCCCCCATAGAACCTGAGACGTCCATCATGTAGATAATCACCGCGCTCGACTGAGGCAGCGGCTCGGTCTTCCAAGACCGAAATCGTTTGTCGTCCTTAATGGGAATGACAATAGGATTTTTCTTACTATAGGTCCCTGTTGCGACCTGGCGTTTGAGAGCCTCTTTGTAGGTACGGCGAAAATGCTTCAGTGACTCGGGACCCGTTGTTCGAATCCCGGTGTAGCGGTCTTTGTGGGAGGTGATCTTCTCGCTGCCCTTCGGCTCGATGCGAGGAAGAGAGAGTTCCTCACCGAGAATTTCTGCGAGTTCTTCTAAGGAGACATCCACTTCGAGGGCATGCTCACCAGGCTTGTCACCAGCTTCCCCCGGCCCTCCTGGCTGCTCCTCGCCATCTTGGCCGAGCGAATCGCCAACCTCACCATCTCCTTGACCTACGCCACCCTGTTGCTTGCCACCGTGCTTGAAGCGCGGAATATCGACGCTAGGCAGAGGAATCGAGACGGTGTCCTTGCCCTTGCGAGCGACCATTTCACCGTTGCTGATGTACTTGCGAAGGTTGTCTTTGATCTTGCCGCGAATGATCTTCCGAAATCGGCGTTGGTCCAGGTCGATCTTTTGGCTCATTAGATGACTACCTCCGATGACTCACCATGTGCATTGATGATGCACACCGTTCCGCCTTTTGCTTTGCCGCGAACACACAGGTCCAAGACACCCAGGGCGCGCGAAAGCACTCCAGCAGCATCGTCCGTGCCCAATTCAACACAGAGCGACGCAAGGAGCTGCGCCGCTGTGTTGTTGAGTTCGACGGAAACGGAACCAACGCCCTTTGGATCCATACGCCCTATTCCTTCACTGCACCGCGAGCAAAGATCGAGGCGACGAAGTTGAGCACATCGGTTGCTGAGACTTCGTCGTATCCGAAGTTCTTGATGAGCCGTTGCTTCACAACGTCGATCTTTTCCTGAGTCTCGCGATCCACAACATTGGAGACAAGGGAGGTGAGCTTAATCGAGTCCTTCTGGTCTTCGAAAAGCTTGGACTCGAGCGCCTTGCGCAGACGTTCATTCGTTTTGTAGTCGAACGAGCGCCCCTCGATGGCCAGTGCACCAATGTAGTTCATGATCTCCCGGCGGAAATCGTCCTTCCGACTTTCTGGAATATCAATCTTCTCCTCAACCGAACGCATCAGACGCTCATCAGGTTCTTCGTCTTGCCCGGTGTAGGGGTTCTTGACTTTCTCCTTCTGGGTGTACGCCTTCACATTATCGATGTAGTTCGAACAGAGCTTCGCGATGGCATCCTCGTCGGCGGAGATGGCGCGGCGAACCTCATCTTTCACGATGTCTTCGTACTCTTGCTTCACAACGCTCAACAACTCGAGATATCGCTGTCTCTCGTCCTCGTTAGAGATCAAGGTGTGATGACGCAGGCCAGCCTCCAGCTCATTGAGAACCATGAACGGGTTGATTGAACTGCCATCCTTCTCCGATACCAAGGCGTTGGAAATCTTGTCTTGAATGTAACGAGGAGAGATACCATCAAGACCTTCGCGAGTTGATTCTTTGCGCAGCTCCTTGATGTTGTCCTGAGTAAAGCCTGGCAGAAGCTTGCCATCGTAGAGCTTTGCCTTTTGCAGAACGCTAAGGTTCTGCTTCTTCGGATCTTCGAGTCTCGAGAGAACCGCCCACAGCGCTGCTACGTATAGCGTATGAGGCGCAACATGCATTCCCACCCGCTCGGTGGTGTAGGCCTTCTCGTAGATCTTCACCTCTTCCGACACTCGTGAGATGTACGGGATATCCACTTTGACGGTTCGATCGCGAAGCGCCTCCATAAACTCATTGCTCACAAGCTTGCGATATTCGGCCTCGTTGGTGTGGCCGATGATGACTTCGTCGATTTCGGTTTGAGCAAATTTCTTAGGCTTGATCTTGTGTTCCTGCGTCGCTCCAAGCAAGTCGTACAAGAATGCAACTTCAAGCTTCAAGATCTCTACGAACTCGATAATGCCGCGGTTTGCGACGTTGAACTCACCGTCAAAGTTGAAGGCGCGTGGATCTGAGTCCGATCCAAACTCGGCGATCTTCCGATAGTTGATGTCACCTGTGAGTTCTGTCGAGTCCTGGTTCTTCTCGTCCTTTGGTTGGAACGTGCCAATGCCCACACGGTCTTGCTCGCTCAAGATGAGCCGCTTGACGCGGACGTGCTTCATGACGTTTTCAAAGTTGCCTTTGTAGTGCTCCATGAGCTCGCGGAAAATCCAGCGACATGCGGGATTCACATCTCCGACGATCTTGATCTTGTGATCATCGTCGCCAAGAGCCAGCTTTCGAAATGCGTCTTCACGCCACTCTTCGGGAATCAGCCTTAGCGGTTCGTCGTGCATTGGGCAGTCAAACACCGCTTCACCACCAGAGAGACTCTGAAGTTCTTCAGGCAGCACCCATGAGTAGGTGTACAAGGCGCCTTCAGCGGTTCGCGAGTACTCCTCGATCCCAAGCTTGAGTAGCCGTGCAATTGTCGACTTCGCTGAGCCAACAGGACCGTGCAAGAGAATCACGCGCTTCTCTGTGCCATAGCCATGGGCAGCGCTTTTTAGAACGCTCATCAGGCGCATGAGTGGTACGTCCAAGCCAAAGACTGCGTCGGCACCACCATGGGCCTCGTCTCGGAAGAACTTGTAGCTGATGAGCTTCTTCTTATTATCGATGTACTCCTCGACACCGTGCGAGAGCACCATGTCGAACATTCGTTGATAGGCGTTGCGAGTGACCTTAGGGTTTTTCTTAACCAACTCAAGGTAGTCACTGAAGGATCCTTCCCAGTGAAGGTCCTCATACTCCTTATAGTCCTGCAACTCCGCGATCTGACCAACCAGACTCATTGCGTCCCTCTTCCCCGTAGAAAGTTAATATGTCTGCACACTTTAGCACGGCTTGTGGGCCGAGCGCAGGGTTGCCGGCACCTACCGTTAGCGCGACATTTCGCACGCTCTTTGGGGTGGGCAGCGCAGTCTAGCGGTTGCGTATATACTTATCCACGTTGCGCTCGTGCTCAGCGCGGGTTTTGGCGAACGCGTGGGTGCGCGCATCCATGGCAACAAAGAAGAAATAGCCGCTCCCATCAGGCGTCATGACGGCCTTCAACGCGGATGCGCCAGGGCTGCAAATAGGACCTGGAGGCAGCCCCTCATGCTGGTATGTATTGTACGGGTTGTCGGCGTCATCAAGCTGCTTTCGATGCAGCCTATCCGTCTTATCCCACTCTTTGCATGCGGCAGATTTGTTGGTGGGCACCATACAGCCGTAGCGAATCGTCGGGTCGGTATCGAGCCTGTGCGGGACGAACTTCGGTGACGTGAGTCGATTCATGAAGACCTGGGCGATGCGTGGCCGCTCTTCGGCAGAGACCGCCTCCTTCTCCACAATCGAGGCCATGATAAGAAACTCACGATCGCTCCACTTGAGTTTGTCGCGGACTTTGGCAAAGGACTTATCATTCGCTCGCCGCAAGCGATCCCAAACTACGCGATGCTGCTTGACCATAGTTTTCAAAACGAGCTTTGGGCTCGAAGGAACTTGGAAGTGATAGGTATCGGGGAAGAGGTAGCCATCGATGGTCTCGCCCTCAATGCCGTGCTCCTGCAGAAACTCCACATCTCGTGCAAGGCCTTCCAGGACCTGCGCATCTGCGATTCCCGCTTCTTCATACAGCGCAAAGACCTCGAGCATGTTGAGCCCCTCTTGAATCGTAATGCGAGCAGTGACTTCTTTTACGCCTTCGAGAAGTTTGTCGACGACTTCCTTTGGGGTCATGTCGTCGCTGAGCACGTACTTGCCGCTTCGCACCTTGGTTGTCACCCCACGGCGCATCCCATAGAAGCGAAACCACGTTGGCCTATCGATGACACCAGCCTCTGCAAGGCGATTGGCAATTCGCGGAAAACTCATGCCCCGTTCAATCTCGACCGTAATCTCTTGGCCCGTTCCTTTGCGAGCCTCGTTGGGATAGGCCATAGCAATGCCGTAGGCGTAGTAGCCGGCGGCGCCCAACACGAGAAGGGTCGCGACAACGATCCCACCGGCGATTCGAAAGCTGCGCTTGGACATGGAGGAGCGGACCAGTCTAGCGGGAAGCTCGGTTGGCGTCGAGCCAGCCCTGCAAGATGTAGGCAGCGGCTTGCTTGTCGACCACCTTCTTGCGCTTGGCTCGCGACATGTCTGCGTCGATTAATACGCGCTCCACGGCTGCGGTAGAAAAGCGCTCATCCCACTCGTGAACAGGGACGTTTTCGCCAAAATGCTCTGTTAGTGCGTCGATTAGCACCTTGACGCGGCGCGCTCGATGGCCAACCTTGCCCGAGAGTTCCAGCGGCAACCCAACAACGATGGCCGAGACGTCGTTTTCCTGAACCAGGGCTTCCACTGCAGCAACATCCTTGACGGTGCCCTCCCGAGGCAAGACCAATAGCGGATGTGCCGCGAGACCAAGACCGTCAGACAGGGCGATCCCGATTGTCTTGGTTCCAACATCAAGGCCCAGGCTCCGCATGGCCACAGCATACACGGGATCCTGTGTAGCCCCCCCACGTCGGCTATCGAGCTTGCTATGAGGCCGTTGTAGCGGGTTCGATGAGGCGCAGTCCTTCGGGGCCAACCTCGGCCCGCGCTCCAAAGGGAAACGCGCGGTTGTCCTTGCCATGCCCAACAGCAAGCCCCCTCGCACAAGCCATGCCCGCGCGATGAAATCTCGCTTGAAGAATACTGATGGCATGTTGGCTGGCATCGCTGGCTTCTTCGCAGCGATCAAAGTCGCCCAAGATGATGGCAGAAGCGTCACTCAGAAGTTTTCCATCGCGCTGAGCCAGCATCTGTGTCACGTAGCGGTCCAGTGCATACGGACGCTCTCCAACGTCCTCGAGAATGCCAATTGCGCCAGTCCAATCGGGCGCCCATTTCGTTCCGCAAAGATGCGCAAGCAGGCTCAAATTGCCCCCAATCAGGCGTCCTTCTTTTGGCGAGGTCACATCGGAGCATGGCAAGCGTTTGCCAGCGGTATCTCCCGCCAACATGTTCAAAACCCACTGCACATCGTCCTTGCTCAGCTCCCCAAGCTGCGTAAGGACAGGCCCGTGAATCGATTGAATGCCGAGCTTTGCGGCCCAGCACAAAAGAACCGTCAAATCGGAAAAGCCGACGATGGGTACGGGGTCCGCTTGCAAGGCGGGGGCATCGAGATCATCGACGATGCGAGAGCAGCCGTACCCTCCCCGCGCCGCCCAAATCGCCCGCACCTCAGGATTGCGCAGCGCTGCATTGAACTCTTCGGTTCGCCGAGCGTCACTCCCCGCCAAGAAGGCATCACGCCTTGCGATATCTGGGGAGACAAGGAGCTTGTAGTGCGTTTCGAGAAGCCGCAATCCCGGGGCCAATCTCGCAATCGACACAGGCCCAGCGGGAGCTACCACGGCGACGGTGTCGCCCTCACGAGGAGCGGGGGGAGCTATCAAATCGCGCATTCGAGCAACTATAACAAACCACTATCGGAGGTGACCTTGGGCAATCCACGACTCCACAAGTTGAATCTGCTCAGCGCTCATGGAGGGAAAGCCAAGTGGCATGCCGATTTGCTCCGCATGCTGCCCACGCTCTTCGGCCCGTCGAGCGAGCAAGACCGCAAGCAGCAGCGGGACCCCATTTTCGTCGTTGGCAAAGACACTGCGCCGGCGACCATCGGGGCCCATGGCACCAGAGCGAATCGCTTCGTACGAACTCACATCGAAGCCCTTTGCTCCATAGCCAAATCCGCCCGTGTTGCCAGCTCCACCATCGCCCATCGCAAACTCGGCATCTGAATGGCAGTGCCAGCACACGTTCTTGAAGACGCTTTCAAAGACCTCGTCCCAACCGACGTCTCGCTCCAGGATAGGCAGACGCTCTACCAAAGCCGGCACTGGTCGTTGCTCTTTGGAGAACCAGAGAAAGGCTGCAAGGCTCACCGCCTGGCTCTCGGTGAGAGCAAAGTTGGGCATGAGCGTCTGTGGGTCGAGGCTCTGTGGATTCATCAGCCATGCGACAAGGCTGCCCGACTGAAACCGGTGGCGAGTGAGCGCGAGATCTGGCGCGAGCATGAGGGCATCTCCAGCCGGTGTTGTGCCCCCAGCGTAGTTCCGAGGCCTTGCGGGCGCGCTCCCAAACGCGTGACAGGCACCACAGTTGAGGCTTGCAAAAAGCTCGGCCCCTCGCGCTGCCGCTGCTTCAGAAAATCTCTGATCTCCTGATGGGGCGGGAATCAACACAGTGCTCAGAAGCGCAGCCTCGTTATCCGAGAGCGGAAGCCGAGGCATGCTTGCCGGCAAGCCTGGCCGAACCTTGTGGGGCCTGCGGAGAAAGTCGGCCACCCAAGCCCGTTTCAGTTTCTTCCCTACATGGGCCAAATCTGGCGCTACTGGCAAGCTCGTGAGGTTGCGTTTCCAAGCCTCGCTACTGTCTGAAGAGGAATCCATCTCGCCAGCGAGGATTCTTCGGTGACACCCGACACACTGCTTCTCAGGTGCGGGTTCGTCAAGCCCGGTACCCGCGTGACAGCGATGGCATTCGAATCGCGCAAGCAACTGCTGGCCGGCTGTGGCAGAGGCAGAGGCATCGATTGCGGACGCGCTTGGAGTGAGCTTGGGCCTGTCTTCTTTCTTGCTCGAGCAGGCGAGAATGACAGCAGCGAGAAATAGAAGAACCAGAGGCAACGCGATCTCTAGCCGCGGGCACGGCGTGCTCTCTTCAGCTCCTTCTTACGTGTCTTCAGTTTGAGTGCACACACGGTCTTGTGCTTTGTCATCTTGAGGCAACTCGCAACAGCCCTATTGGCAGCGGCCTTCTCGCCGGCCTTTGAATAGAGCCGCGCAAGAGCAGCATAGCTCTGGGCTTCCGGCATGAGGTCGCGTTCTACGAGATCTTCTAACGCAGCACGAGCCTTGTCAGCGGTCTTAGTGGCGAGCGCCAGGGCCTCTGCGTGACGAGCGATCGAAAGAGGGTCTTCCGGGTTTTCCTGAAGCTGTGCACGGAAGAAACTTGTTGCAGCCTCGATCCTATAGGTCGCCACCTTGCCACTTCGCACAGCTGCGGTATGAGCTATGACATGAGCCTTCTTCTGCAATCCAGGATCGCCAAAGTGGTATTCGCGGGGATCAACAAGACGCTCCGCCTTGGCAATCTGCCCTTTGGCCAAGAGATGTTGCGCGTACGCAATCTGCTTAACGGCATCATCACCATCGACTCGCATTGAGTTAATGCAGGCCATTGCTACCGAAGTCCCAACGAGGGAAATACTCAGAATCAGTGCGAGTCCCAGTTTCATCGTGTTCTCCATTCTGTGCGGCACTCCACACCAAAGAGTTTTACTTGTTGCGCGTATTGCGCCTGCGGCGGCGCTTTTTCTTACCTTTGGCGGGCTTTGCACTGGTCTCCTCAGCAGGTTCCGCCTTCTTCGCCTCTTTCGCTGCCGCAACCTCCTCAGGCGTCACCGCTGGCATCACCTCAGTGTCGGGTGCCTCAGAATCTTCGGCAGAATCCGCTGCAGCACCCATGTTGCTTTGCCACCAGGCCAGGGCCGCCCCTTCAAGTCCGTAAGCCCCGACAAACATGCCAGCAGGCCTCTCAGCACCAGCAACTTGCTCACTCACGTGGGCCACTTGCACCGGAATCTCAAGGTCCTCGGCAACACAGAGCACGATGGTGGAACCGACAGGCATTGGCTGAGGACATTGGACGTAGGCCTCGGAAGCGGTGAACTCTTGCATACAGAGCCGCCTCCCAAGCTCGATGCCCCGATACTGCAGGTCAACATACACATCTTCAGGCATGGACCAAGCGTACCCTGCCTAGCCGTTCAAGCGCGACAGACTGAAGCATGGTCACCTCTCTTGCCCTGTGCCACCTGCCGTGCCCTCCCCCACACTATCAGTGTAGCGATTGAGAACACTCTTCCGCTCCAAGCGTGAACCATTGTTAACAAGCGTCGATGAACGATTTCTGAAGCGGCGTGCTGGCAAGACAGCGTGAGATTTCTGCCACATCCAAAACTGTCAGCAAAAACCTCGCAACCTGCCAAAACCCCGACACTTCTGTCAGTCTTTGCTCACCTTTCGGCAAATGAACGTCGGTTGGTGCTCCCAAACCACCTGAATGTTCAACAAATCCGATCCCTTTGCCAAGATGGCATGCTGCATGCTTAGTCTAGAGGCATGATGCCGACCCCAGACAGACACGTTGGAGGAACCATGCTCAAGAATGCTTTGATGATCACCGCCCTCACCCTCTTTTCGACAGCGCTTGCCGGTTGTCACCTGTACTTCGGAGACGAAGGGGAAGCCCGAGACGGCTACACCTATTGTGACGATACAGGATGCTATGAATGCGACGATTGGGGTTGCTACCCTAGCGATGGCCGCGGCGAGCCCGGCTGGACTTGTACAAGCAACTACGACTGCGCAGGCGGTTGTTACTGTACCGATGATGGGTTCTGCGAGGAAGCAGGATTCTGCTCTAGCAACGCGGAATGCGCCCCAGGATTTGAGTGCGATGACCGCTCAAGCTGTGTTCCTGAAGGCAGCAACGACGTTTGTGTCTCCGATGCACAATGCCCAAGCGGTAGCTTCTGCGACGAGCAAAGCGGTGCTTGCGTAGGTTCTTGGACCTGTGACAATGAGGATGCTGGCGCAGATGAGTCCTGCGGAATGGGCTTTGAGTGCGACGAGCGCAACACTTGTGTCCCACAACCCTGCACCGACGATGGCATGTGCCAAGAAGGCTGTTACTGCGACGAAGCTGCTGGCGAGTGCATTGAGACTGCCACATGCGACGCAAACGGTGGCTGCTTTGGCGACCTTGTCTGTGACCTCGACCGCAACACCTGTGTGCCACCGGACGAGATTGGACCAACCTGCCAGGGTGAAGTTCTCTGCGACGTCGCTACTCCAGTCTGCCCAGTTGGCTCCACCCCCGTCATCGAAGACGGCTGCTACACCGGAGCTTGCATGGCCAAGAGTGATTGCCCAGACGGTGCTCCATTCGCCTGCAGCGACCTCAACAATGATGAGAACGCCTGTATCGCAAACGACACCTGCAGCACGGTCTACAACGGTGTGAACTGCACCTCGCCAAACGGTGATGAGTGCACCAGTGGCTCTGCCGACTGCACCTGCGAGTCCTTCGTCTACGCCTCTTGCGAAGAAATCTAGCGACCAGCGGCATCTAGCAACCACGGCCCATCCTCGCCTTGAGGGTGGGCCGTTTTTCTTTGCAAGAACCTCTCAAAGGCCTCACTCAACCCCTCAGAAACACTTCACTAACCGGCACCATACGAGGCTCGCAGGACGAGGAACCATGTGCTAGAACGCTGCCAGCGAGAGCGGCTCCTATATAGAAGTCATTGCAGAGGGCAAAGCTCCTCGCCAAAAGGCAACTATGTCCATTATTTCGAAGATTTTCGGCAGCAAGAACGACCGTGAGCTCAAGAAGCTCAGGCCACTAATCAGCCACATTGCCTCCTTTGGCGAGGCTATGGAGGCAAAGAGCGATGACGAACTAAAGGCGATGACGCCAATGTTCAAAGAGAAGCTCGACAACGGTGCAAGCCTCGATGACATCTTGCCAGAAGCATTTGCGATGACTCGCGAAGCGGCTTGGCGCGTGATGCAAATGCGTCACTACGACGTGCAGATGATCGGTGGCATCTTCCTGCACCGAGGTGTGATTGCTGAGATGCGGACCGGCGAGGGTAAGACACTCACCGCAACCAGTCCTGTGTACTTGAACGCTCTTGAGGGACGTGGCGTTCATGTTGTTACCGTCAATGATTACCTCGCCTCTCGCGATGCGGAGTGGATGGGGCAAATCTATCGGTGGATGGGGCTCTCTGTTGGCGTCATCGTTCACGGCATTTCCGACCAACAGCGCCAAGCGGCCTATCAAGCCGATGTCACCTACGGGCAGAACAGCGAATTTGGATTCGACTACCTACGCGACAACATGAAGATGTCGCCTGACAAGATGGTGCAGCGCGGGCTTCGCTACGCAGTTATCGATGAGGTTGACTCCATTCTTATCGATGAAGCGCGTACCCCGCTCATCATTTCAGGTCCTGCCGAGCAAAGCGCGCAATCCTACGAGAGGGTCGACAAGATCGTTCCACGCCTAAAGCGAGACATCGACTACACCGTTGATGAAAAGGCGCACTCCGCCATGCTCACCGACTCCGGTGTTGAAGCGGTTCAAGAGCTGCTCGAGCTCGACAACCTCTACGACCCCGCAAACATCCAGCTCAACCACCACGTCGGCCAAGCGCTTCGTGCACACACGCTCTACAAGCGCGACGTCAACTACCTCATCGACAATGGCAAAGTCGTCATCATCGATGATCACACGGGTCGCAAGATGGAAGGGCGCCGATGGTCCGATGGTCTGCACCAGGCGATTGAAGCCAAAGAAGGTGTGACGATTGAAGAGGAGAACCAAACCCTCGCGACTGTCACCTATCAGAACTTCTTCCGCATGTACGACAAGCTCTCGGGCATGACGGGTACAGCCGACACTGAGGCTGCGGAATTCCATCACATCTACAAGCTTGACGTTCTTGTGATTCCGACCAACAAGCCGCTTGTTCGCGATGATCAGCGCGACCTCATCTACAAGAATGAGAAAGGCAAATTCAAGGCTGTCTTCAAGGACATCACCAAGTGCCACGAGAAAGGGCAGCCTGTTCTTGTCGGTACAACCTCAGTCGAGAAGTCCGAAGTGATCGCAACATTGCTTCGCAAACAGAACATTCCCTTTGAGGTCCTCAACGCAAAGCAACACGAGCGAGAGGCTCTGGTGGTAGCCCAGGCTGGCCGCAAAGGCGCCATCACGATCTCTACCAACATGGCTGGTCGCGGTACCGACATCGTTCTCGGCGGCAATGCAGAAGTTCTCGCGGAGGATGCTCTCAAGGATGAGGGAGAAGAGGGCAACGAGGAACGCCTCGCGGAACTGCTTGAGAAGTTTGAGACGCAGTGCGATGCCGAGCGAGAAGAAGTTCTGGAAGCCGGCGGCCTGCGCGTCATTGGCACCGAGCGGCATGAGTCTCGTCGTATCGACAACCAGCTTCGTGGTCGCGCCGGTCGCCAAGGCGATGTGGGTGCTTCGCGCTTCTACCTGAGCCTTGAGGACGACCTACTGCGGATCTTCATGGGTGACAAGGTGGCTGCGATGATGGAGCGACTCGGCTTCGAAGAGGACATCCCCATCGAGAGCGGCATGGTTACCAAGTCGATTGAGAACGCTCAGAAGAAAGTCGAAGGACACAACTTCGACTCTCGCAAGAACGTGCTTGAGTACGATGATGTGATGAACCAGCAGCGTAAGACCATCTATGGTCTTCGCAATCAGGTGCTTCGCGGGCAGTACATTCCGAACACCACCGACGATGATGGCAATCCTCTTCCCGAGGAAGAAATCGAAGAGCCGCCCACCGAGAGTGCCGACTGGACCATCGAGAGTCTTTCCAAAGACTTGAAAGACGAAATCTCAAAGATGGTGGACAATGCTCTCGCCAAGAAGGCAGAGAACGAGGAGATTGCTAAGAACAATCCCTTGGCCGAGCTGGTACCCGTTTGGCACTCCATGCGGTCCGAAATTTGGAGACAGACGGGCGCCTGGCTCGAAGACCTTGAACGTCAGTACAAGCGACTCGACAGCGGCAAGCTCGATGAGGACGAGTTTCTCGACTGGGTCATCGACCTGGTCGCTCGATCCCTTATCCAGCAACGCGAGCGTCTGTATGATCTAAGCGACACACTGATTGCTACCGTTATCGAAGAGCACTGCCCCCCAGATTCCCACATCGATGATTGGGACTTTGACGCCATCGACGAGGCGATGTCAGCGCAGTTCAATAGCAAGATCGAGGTCGCCCGCAAGAACGTTGATCAGCAGGTCATCGCGGAGAGCACTTGGGAGCAGGTCGAGGCTATCCTCGAAAAGCGTCTCAAGGAGCTTGGGCGTCCATGGCTCATGTACTTTGCCCGCCACTTCCATCTGGAAGAGACGGACAATCAGTGGATTGAGCACCTCAAGAACATGGACCACCTTCGCGAGGGAATTGGTCTTCGAGGATATGGCCAGAAAGATCCAAAGAAGGAGTACAAGCGAGAAGGCTTTGAACTCTTCTCCCTAATGATGAAGAACATCCAACACAACACGGGTGAGAACGTGTTCCGGGTGCAGATTCGTCAGCAAGAAGAAGTCATTCCAAGTCTTCAGCAGAATGAAGCCCGCGCGGTACACGAGAATCACGCAGGTGACGACGACTACAACGAGGAAGACGAGCAAGCAGAAGCGCAACAGGCGGCTCCTGCAAAGCAAGTCCGTCGTGAGCGGCCAAAGATCGGCAGAAATGACCCTTGTCACTGTGGCAGTGGCAAGAAGTACAAGAAGTGCCACGGCCGTGAGGGCAGCACAGCCACCCTCTAAATAGGACTGAGGAGCGCGCAAGGTTGGGCCCGTGCGCCAGGCCAGTACGCTCCAGGCTCGTGCGCTCGAGCCCCGTGCGCGACAGGCCCATGCGCGCCAGGCTCGTACGCGCCAGGCCCATGCGCGCCAGGCCAGTACGCGCCAGGCTCGTGCGCACCAGGCCAGTCCGCTGACGCTCGATCGTCAGAACCACCGACGCCTTCTGCGGTCCATTCGGCTAACTCGTTGATCATCCGTTCGAATCGACTTGGCCCCGCCCTTGCTCTATGGAGAGGCACAGAGGAGCGGATATGGCTGAAGAAGAAATTGATGAAGATTTGGGAGCGTCGGAGGGACAGAAGTCCTCCAAGATTGTCTCCCTTCTCCTGTTTATAAACATTCTGGTAAGTGGTGCTGCCCTGTTCAAGATAATGGGACTTCCGTCTGAGCCTGTGATTGTAAATACCATTTCCGCTGGCGATGCCGAGGATGAAGGTGACCCCGAACTCCCTGGTCCTGTGCACGCGTTTGACGCGTTCCTTGTGAACCTCAATGAAGCTGGTGGCGGTCGCTTTCTTCGCGTCACAGTTGAACTCGAAGTAAAAAACGAAGATGCCCTTGCAGAACTGCAGGCTAACGAACGAAAAGTCAAAGACGAGCTGCTGCGCTACCTCAGCAACTTGCGCGTGGAGGAGACGCTCGGTGAAACCAATCGCCTTCGCATTCGCGACGGCATCATTTCCCGCCTCAACATCCTCTTGGATGATGAAGACCTTGTCAAAGGCGTCTACTTTCCCGACTTCGTGGTGCAGTAGTGGCGACCGCACCAACACAAACTTTCCCACCCAACCACTGCTTCACTCCGATTAGCCATCGGAGCTCTGCACCCTGGGGGCAGGCGTCTCCTCTGCATTTGGCGCCTGTCCTCACTTTTCACTGCTTCACTCCGATTCGCCATCGGAGCTCTGCACCCTGGGTACAGGCGTCTTCCTCTGCATTGGACGCCTGTACCTCTTTTCTACTGCTTCACTCCGATTAGCCATCGGAGCTCTGCACCCTGGGAACAGACGTCCTCCTCTGCATTTGGACGTCTGTTCCTTCTTTTCGTTTCGGGCCGACAAACTGGAGTTGATCGGTTTCCAAAGACAGTTGTTGATTCCGCTGCCATCTTGAAATCGTCCTTGCCGTTGCGAGTTCATACTCGATTGGCGAGTAGCTGCCAAGCGTACGAGCATTCTGGAACTGGATGTAGCGCTGGGTGGCACTGCGAACGCTGGCTTCCGTCGACCAAGCGCGACGATAGATGAGCTCCTTGTTGATTGTCGCAAAGAAGCTCTCGACACACGAATTGATGCTCCTATATGTCAACAGGCATGTTCGACTTGAGAACTCTCCGTGGCTAAGAACTTCGAGGAAAGCACCTTGAATACCTCTCGGGCGATATAGCGCTTGAGGCAACACAGGATTTCCATCCGAGAAAGACCGTTTGCAGTTCGCTTTGCGACGTAGTCTTTCGTGCGTGGGTCACAACGCATACGAACAAATGCAATGACCCAA
>JANTGM010000057.1 GCA_024762925.1 Kofleriaceae bacterium
CTCGCCAGCAAACGAGCTGACTTCGCGATCACGAATCAATGTCCATGGATCGCGCACTGGTGCGCGATTCATGAATATAGAACGCGCTCACTCGTCTCTCGCCCGCTGGACAGACTGGCTTTGCCAGTCTTCTTCGTTGTTCCTCGGTCGCTTGCCCCGGCAAACTCCCTCTTCCCGCCTCGCCAGCAAACGAGCTGACTTCGCGATCACGAATCAATGTCCATGGATCGCGCACTAGCTCTCGAAGAGTTCAGGCAGGATTCCGGTAACCTCGCCAAGGGCATCGCCGGTGTAGCCAACGGCGCGCATGGCGGAGGTGAGACACTGCGCAGGGTGTGCGCGATTGGTTCGGATGTGACTGCCCGGCGTTAGCCCTCCGGCTCGGCCACCAACAAGCATTGCCATGTTCTCAACGGAGTGCGTTTGGTTTTCACTGGTCGCATCATTGAGCTGGCGACCGTGTCCCGCCTCGTTTGCGAAGACCGCCACACAGTTGTCGAGCATCGTACCGTTGCCCTCAGGTGTGTTCTTGAACTTTTCGAGCAGGTAGGCGTAGTGCGAAATGTGCCACTGCAACATGATGCTCACTGCCTTCTGGCCGCGGTTGTTGACGTCTCCATTGTGCCCAAGTTCATGAACGTCTGCGTGAAACTCGTAGCCTTGTTGCTGGCTCGGCGGTAGCGCACTCATGTGCGATTGGAAGGCGGTGATTTGCAGCGTTGAAACTCGGGTGAGGTCACAGACAAATGCCATGTGCATGAGGTCGCACATAGTTCGAGCACGGATGTGCTCATCACTGTATCCGGTGCTCGCCGAAGTGATGTCGTTTGAGCCTGCACCTGTATTGTCGGCGCCGATGCTTGGGTCGGGGCCCGGATCGTCGAGCTTGTGACACTCACCGCCCACTACGGGTGGCTCCGCCCCAAGGCGGATCTCTAGATCGCGAATCTCGTCGAAGTGGCGCTCTAGTCGCTCCTTGTCGTAGCGGCTCGCGCTCTGCGTGAGCTTTTGGCGACTGCCTTTGACGAGGTCCAAGACACTGCGGCGTGAGCGAAGTTGAAAGTCCAAGACTGCCTGGGCCTCTTCGTCATCGGGCGGAACAAAGTTTCCGAAGAGCGACATGTACGCGTTACGTGGGCTGGTCTGCGCTTCAATCCGGCCTCCATTGCCGGCTCCCTCGTAAGAAATATACTGACGACCCGAGTGATCGTAACCAGTGAGGTAGAAGGGTACTTGCGCACGCATCACGAGGTGACGATGAACCGTATCTCCGGCACACATCTCCGCTATCACTTGATCCGACGTCGGACCATTGCAGGTAAAGCCCGCTGATGTGGAGCGTGTTCCCGAGAGCAGCGGACTGCAGCCGCCGCCATGGAAGTCTCGGTATGCACCACCTGCGGGGACAGCAGAGCCATCCCCGTTGGTGGTGTTGAACGGAATTGCCATGTTTGTCACGACCGAGACGTCGCCCAGAAGGTCGCGCTCTTGTAAGGGAACCAGTGGAGTTGTTACTTCATAGTCTTGGCCAATGGCTGTTGGCGCAATGAAGTGGTTGCCCTCTTGGATGTTCTCGCCAGCGATTCGACTTGAGGTTTTGTCGTAGTTATCACCTCCAAGAGCCTGGCCTGCAAAGAGCAAGGCGTAGCGCTGTGGCAGTCCTGAGTCGTTGGCGGTTGCGAGCTTCTCTCCATGTTTACCGAGCATGCACTCAAGTACGGGGAGGGCAACAGCGGCGCCGCCGATGCCGCGAAGTAGGGCTCTTCTGCTGAGTTTTTTCATGGCGCTACCTGCTCGGTGCCTTGGAACTCGCGTCGCAAGGCAAATCTATCACTGCTAATGAAGCTGAGCATGAGTGCTCGCATATCGCGGCCCTCAGCTCGGAATTGTTCTAAGAGCTCATCAACAACAGGTTGCTCAACCTCATCGATTTCGCGACCGATGGTGAACTGGTAGAAGTTCTTCATGATGCAGGCTTCTAGACGCCCGCTTTCGATGAGTGTTTCCGCAAGTTCCTTTGGCCCTGAAAACTCGCCAACTCCGGGCACGCTGCCTTGGCCATCAATGATGCACTCGGGAAGACCATCGTCATGCTCGCGATATCGGCCCTGCATATCAAAGTTTTCAAGGCCAAAGCCGATGGGATCCATTTCGGAATGGCAGGCAGCACAGCTCGTTACTTCTCGGTGCTGAGCATAGCGATCATACTTGCACGTCGCTTCCGCGTTGCCGGGCGGGCTATCTACATTGAGTGTCGGTGGCGGAGGATCGATCTTGTCGCACATGAGTCGTGTGCGGATGAGGATGCCGCGCTGAGTTGGACTTGTATCTGCAAACTTCGCAAAGGAGGCGAGCACGCTGCCATGCGAGAGAATGCCTGCACGAGGCGGCCCCTCGTAGGTTACCCAGCCTTCGCCCCCCTCGGGCCTTGGCAGCCCATAGTGGTCAGCAAGGTCATTGTCGAGGTAGGTCTCAGGCATCGTGAGCATGTTGTAATAACTCTGAGGCTCGTCAAAGATCACGCGGTCGATGAGTGCTCCGGTCTCCATCGAGAACGCATTCACAAGTTCGGCTGGCTGCGGAAGAATGCGATGGCCCAGCCACATGGCGTGGAAGCGCCGCATCTGCAGTTTGGCACGCTCATCGGTCATCATGCGCTCGGCAACTTCGTATCGAGTCGTTGCAGTGGTGAGTCGTCCCGCCGCTGCGTCTTCTCGCAGCGCTTGGTCTGGCATCGTGCCCCAGAGCAAGTACGAGAGTCTCGATGCCACCTGCCAATCGTCGAGGGCGAGCACGCCCTTGTCATTGGTCTTCGTACCGCTCTCAATGCGATAGAGAAATTCTGGTTGTTGAAGAACCGCGCGAACAATGAGATTGACGGCCGTCGAGAAACCATTGTCGACGTACGGATTGGCTTCGGTAGCAAAACTCTGAAGCCCGAGGTATAGATCTGCTTCACCGTCTTCTAGAGGTCGGCGCAACGCGATTGGAACCCATGACTCGACAAACGTTCGGAGGCATGCTGTGTCATCGGCTCCGGTCGGCGTGCATCCCAAAATACTCTGCATGCGTTCGTCATCGGCGGTGAGCCTGTCGGCGACGTCACCCGCCATGATTTCGAGCGAGGTAATCAGCGCCTCGGATGGTGCTTGGAGTGCGACGTCGTTGTCGTACGGCGAATACTGATCGGAGACCAAGGTGCGCGAGGCCGCCTTCGTATCGTCACCCAGAAGGTCGCGTAACGTATTATCAAGCTCGACATTGCTAAGACGCCGCGCAGCACTTTCTGTGGCGATTTCGGAACTGCGCTCAGGCACCCCATCGTCACCACCACAGGCGACGAGTTGAGAGGCGCCGAGGCAGGTTGTAAGCAGCAGTGCAGATGTTGCTCGCGAGAGCCCAGATGCTGTCATGACTCGAAGGAGTGCAAGGGGTGGACCCAGACCTTGTCATCTTCAAGTTGTCGGAACTTTGGATCTTTTCTGGCGTTCTCGAGGTCGGACACTGGCGTTCATCGTGGCGTGCTCCCCCCGGTTGGGTGCCAAGAGCCCCAATATCGCCGCACATCTCGTGGTCTGGCTAGCTCCTTTCACGACGGCGGATCAAGTGATTCCGGATCAAACGACCGTTGTGATTTGCCATCATATCTAAGAAGAACTCCTATTCTCCGTCGGGCCACCTCAAGCCCTCATGCGCCACTCAAGATTCGAGGTTCATGCCCCCCCTACGACCTCAGAGGGCCATTCTTTGGGTCGGCTGGGCTTCAGCCTGCCCACAGGTTCAGAGCCCCATCTCGTTGCGCACTTCCTGGTAGGCTTGGCTGACGTTACCTTGGCTGTCACGCACGGGGAGTGATACGCGGTGCGGATCTGAACATGACTCTCGGGAAAACTCGTAGACGCTCAAGAAGGGCTGGTTGCGATCACTGCGCATGAGGAAGTCGGCCTGGCCTGAGAGATGCAGGTTGTTCGCGGTTGCAGACGCCAACACACGATCGGTCCAAAGAGTTTGGAAGACGAGGTAGAGCCGCCCGTTCTTCGAGAGCGCTCGCTCGGCGGTTTCGAGGTAGCCTTCCACTCCGCCACGGGCTTCGAAGCGGCACGCCCGGCGTTGTGCATCATCGGGCAAGACGCCGGTGCCAATGGGGAAGTAGGGTGGAGATCCTGTAACGAGGTCGAAATGCTGGTCTGAAAAATCGAGGCTGCGGAAATCCGAATGCCTTAGGGAAAACTCGCAGGAGTTATCAGGAAGCTCGTCCACGCTGCGCGCAACCATCGCAAAGGACTGTGGCTGTGCTTCGACCCCCCAAACCGTGGGCGGGCGAAGCTTGTGGCTGACCATGAGCATCACGGAACCAATGCCGCAACCAAGATCTAGGTAGTTTTCTGTTGGCGATTTGGTGCGATGGCATGCGTACCAAGCCGTTATCAAATCATCTGTGCTCGTTCTGTGCCCACCCTTGCGCTGGTATAGGTACCAGTCCCCAATGAGACGGTCGCGGGTACTGTCAAGTGGCCACCCCTCAGGTTCTGGCCAGCGAACCAAGTCGCTTACGTCGTCCATCTAGCTATCGGCAGCCGCGCGAGCTCGCTCATAGGCCTCGACAAATGCCGGATCCTGCTCGCGAAGCAGATCCATGTCCACTCTCCCGCTGCGCGTCATGCAGTCGTAGGCGAAGAGGTGAGGGTCAGGGCCCATCTTCTCTCCCATGTGTTCAAACCAAATGCGGCTGGTCTCTGCGGCGCGCTGGATCTTCTCAACGGCGGGACGTCGCTCCTTTTCGAAGCTTGCCAGAGTCTCTTGAATGCTCTTGCCCTCTGCCAGTAGCCGTGCCAGAACGATCGAATCTTCCATGGCAAGCTTGGTGCCCGAGCCGATGGAGAAGTGCGCCGTGTGCAGAGCATCGCCAAGCAGAACGACGTTTTCGTGGTGCCAGTGCGCGTTCTTCACTTGGCGGAAATTGATCCAAGCGGAGCGGTTCGACAGTAGTGGTTTACCGTCGAGTTCTCGCGCAAAGACCTTGCCCAGGATCGCAAGCGACTCTTCTTCGGTTGCGGTGTCCAGGCCGGCCTTCTTCCAAGTCTCCTCAGTGCACTCGGCAATGAAGGTGCTCGTATCCGCATTGAATCGATAGGCATGGCATGCGAACGGGCCATACTCAGACTCGGTGAAACCCATCGTGAGTCCCGTGAACAAGTGTCGCGTTCCGAGCCAAATGAACTTGTTCTTGCCAACGCGAATTTCTGGCTCGAAGTGTTCTTTGTATGTCTCGCGAACAAGACTGCTTATCCCATCGGCGCCAACCAAGAGGTCGCAGTCCCTGAGACTCTTCACATCGTCCACTTGGTGATCGAAGTGCATCTCGACGCCAAGCTCAGCGCACCGTACTTGTAGCGTCTTGAGAATATCGATGCGGGCAATGGCGGAGAATGGGTTGCCGCAAACGCGAACTTCCTGGCCTTGGTATGGCAACACGACGTCAGTCCATTTGTTGAGCTGACCCTGAAGCCGCTCGTGGACAACCGCATCGCTGCTACTAAGGTAGTCGAGAGTCTTGCTTGAAAATACGACGCCCCAACCCCAGGTAACATCTGCTGGGGTTTTTTCGTAGACGTGTATTTCGTGGCTCGCGTTCTCAGCCTTCATGAGAATGGCCAAGTAGAGTCCCGCAGGACCACCTCCGATAATGTTGACCTTCATCGTGCATCCTCGTAGTTGAAGCGTAGCTTGTTGGAAACCTCATCGGGAAGCGTTGGCAATGCTGAGCGCTTAATAAGAAACGTTGGCAAATCGAAGAGATCCGTGAAGACGCGGTGTTTTTGTGCCGCTGATCGCAGGTAGCGATGTCCCGCTGAGCCACCGGTTCCAATCTTACTGCCAATCATGCGATGAACCATGATGACGTGTCGTTGTCGCCACGCCGTGAAAAGCTCGTCGACGTCTACCAGCAAGCGCAGGAGCTTGTGTGGCAGCTGCAGCGCCGGATAGTCTCGGTAGAGTTCAATGAAGAGTGCGGCGCTTGTGGCGCGATGTGAGAGCCTGCGCTCACCATCCTCACGCAATCGATTGTGCTCGTCGCGATCGATCAGAACCTGAAATCCCTTCTCTGTGTCGGCAAGTTGCCCTAGTTGATCGGTCTTCTCGCTCTCGCTCAGCATCGAGTTGTTGCGAATAATCTCGGCGTCATTCTCGAGCATTTGTGCAACCGCACCTTGGTAGTCTCCCCAGAAGTCGTAGCCATCAACATCGAGAAAGGGAATTCGCTCAAGCCAATCTTCGACAAGTTCAACCAAGCTTGGTTGAGCTTCTACGGCTTCGAGTTTCTCGCGCTCTGCATCAGTTAGCCGCGTTCGGTAGGCATCGGCGCTCAGAGGTGTGCGGTCTCGTTGGCGCAAACCGAGAGCAATTTCGATCAAGCGAAATTGCACGCTCTGAAACCCGGATGCGGGCACCAAGTAGTCGCGAAAGTCCAAGAAGTCGAGTGGTGTCATCGTCTCGAGAATCGTCAGTTGGTCGACCAGAATTCTCTGGATCTCAACGACCCGTTCCAAGCGCGCCACGATGAACCCCATGCGCGCTTCATCTAGCGTTTTCTTCTTAAAGAGCGGCAACACCGAGCCAACCTCATGCAGTATCTGTTTGAACCACAGCTCGTACGCCTGATGAATGATGATGAAGAGCATCTCATCGTGTGCAGCTTCCCCATCCTTTCCACTTCGAGGATGCTGGCTATCGAGCAGCTTTCCCAACTGCAGGTAGTCGCTATAGTGCGTTCCGGTTGGGCCTGTTTGACTCATACCTCAAGACTCGGCCGCAGAAGGCCCTACGTCAAGGAGACGAATGCCAAAGCGGCCCGAGAAACCACGCCCTAACGCGGCCGCAAAAACGGTGCGCTAACTTTATGGACGGTATCACTATCATCCTGGCTCACGTCGAGGTGGATACTGTCGACGGTGTTTGATGGAGAGCTGTAGATGAACATGGGAACGCGCATTCCTTGCCCACCTTTGAGGGTCGGATTTGGAATGGCGATTACGTACTCAAGTCCATCGTCGGTGGAAGGCTTTATCTCGTAGGTGTGGCTCTTGCTCTTCTTGTTGACGACGTGAATCTCAAAGAGATTCTGAATTCGCCCATCATCCTCAACCAGGTATGGGGTGCCACCAAGGCGCAATAGATTCGCTTCAAACTCCTCGTGCGATTGCAGACCGAAGAAGAATGCGACCACAAGACCTACGGCAGCGAGGAAGCCGTATAGGGCGAGTCGCGGACGCCAGAACTTTTTGCGCTCACCGCGAAGACCATGCTGCGAGTCGTAGCGAACCAGACCAGGCTTGCGCTTGAGCTTGACCATGATTTCGTCACAGGCATCCACACACGCTGCACAGCCAATGCAGTCGAGTTGCAGGCCGTTGCGAATGTCGATTCCCGTTGGACATACCGCCGTGCATCGACCGCAATCTACGCAGTCGCCTGCATCTGGATCGCTCTTTTTGCCGCGTGGTTCTCCACGCCCTTCGTCATAGCCAATGATGATCGTGTCTAGGTCGGTCATCACCGACTGAAGACGGCCATAGGGACAGATGATCACGCACATCTGCTCACGGAACCAAGCGAAGTTGAAGTACATGATTCCTGTGAGGATGAAGACCCAGAGAAATGCTGAGATATTGTTGAGTGGGCTCTCTTGCATCATCTTCCACAGCCCTGGCAGTGAGACGAAGTAGCTAATGAAGATGTGCGCGACGGTGGTCGACATCAGAAAGAAGGCAATGTGCTTTAGTGTTTTCCTCCAAAACTTGTCGAAATTCATTGGACCCGCGTTGCGGCGAATTCGCTTGGCTCTAGGGCCTTCGATCCAGCGTTCTATGCGGCGAAAAACGCCCTCGAGGAACACCGTCTGCGGGCAGGCATAGCCACACCAGACTCGCCCAAAGACTGCTGTTGCGACGAAGAGTGCAAAGCCTATCCCCGACAAGAGAAAGAAGAGCAAGAAGGTGTCTTGCGCGTTGAAGGTTGCACCAAAGAGGTAAAAGCGCCGGGCCGCGATGTCGAGAAAGACCGCAGGGTGTCCACCGATTTGCACCCAGGGCAGCAAGACGTAGATTCCAATGAGGAGGGCGAAGATTCCTTTGCGTGATGTCGCAAATCGCCCCTTGACGTCAGCTGGCTGGACGTAGTTGCGTCGGCCGTCAGAGTGAAGGGAGCTTGCTACCTTCTCGAATTTCGCTTTCTCGGTCATTGTTCCTCTACTGCCTGTGGCCCGACATTTTGCGGTGGTCGCTCACTCTACTCGGTTGGGGCGACCCACTTGTCGCCTTGGGGCGCCTTGCCGGCGACGTTTGTATTGCGCAGGGTCAGCACGTAGGCGGCGACTTGCTTTGTGGCTCCCTTGCCCATCTTTGGGCCCCAGTTTGGCATGCCCTTCGGAGTGCCATCGGAGATCGTTTTAAAAATCTCCGAAGGAGCTCCACCATGGATCCAAAACTCATCCGTGAGATTCGGGCCTTCTTTGCCTTCTGCTTTGGTGCCATGACACTTAGTGCACTCCTTCATGAAGATAGCCTTCCCCGATGCCACCATTGGCACGTCTTCGGAAAGGGCGATCAAGTCTTCATCGGTCACAGGGCCACCTTTCTCCATCGCAGCCAAACGCGCTTTTGTGTATGCCTCGTGCGGGTAGTCGGCAACGGCGAACGACTGATGGAACATCCAGTAGAAGACGGCGAATAGGATGGCTCCGAAGAACGTTGCCAGCCACCAATGAGGGAGTGCGTTATCCGCCTCTTCAATTCCATCGTAAACGTGGACAATCTGTCCCTGAATCTCGTCTTTGCGTAATGGTTCGCTACTCATTGTCGTGCGCTTTCTCGTTTGTCGTGCCATGCGTATCGTCGCTGAGAGGCAGGCCAGCGACGTGCTGGAGTGATTCCTTGCTGCTACGAAGAGTTCGTATGGTGATAAACGTGAAGGCAACGAGGAAGATCACAAGTGCAAGGACGGGAAAGAAAATTAGTGGGCTATCGGTAAAGAAGCCCTTTGCCATCATGCTCAGCATTACTTTGTCTCCTCAGTTGTGGGTTCTTCGCTTGCCGTCTCATTGCTTGCAACTTCAACAATCGGCGGATTGCCGAGGCGCTTTAGGTACGCAATGAGGGCAACAAGCTTGGTATTTGGAGCAATATCGACGTTGGCGGTTTCCTTGAGCTCTTGGACGATGGTCATCGCCTGCTCGTTGGCGCTCACTTCCGCAGCCTGCACTTCGAGTGCTGTGTAGGGCACGCCGACAAAACGCATGCCACGCATCTTTCCCTCGGTCTTGCTGAAGTCGATAGTCTTCTTTGCCAAGTGTGGGTACGGCGGCATGTTCGACCCCTTGGACGATGCCCTCGGATCGAGCATGTGCTCGTAGTGCCAAGCAGCGGACTTGATGGGGCCTTCGCGAGCGAGGTCGGGACCGGTGCGTTTTGAGCCCCACTGGAAGGGATGGTCAAAGACCGATTCTTCCGGAGTTGATGGCGCTCCATATCTTGCGACTTCCCAAGTGAAGGGGCGAATCATCTGTGAGTGGCAGTTGTAACAACCCTCTGCCAAGTAGACGTCGCGTCCCTCGAGTTCGAGTGCAGTGTAGGGAACGTTGGTCGTGGAGCGCATTGCAGAGGGGCCCGCGATGATGGAAGGAACGATCTCCGCAACACCACCAATGAGTACGGCGACGACGACAAGCACAGTGAAGAACGCCGCGCGTCCCTCGATGATGGAGTGCCAACTTGGACCCTTGCGCCCCTCTTTGAGTGACTGAAAGACGATAATCAGGACCGCGGCAACAACAAAGGTCACCAGCATCGCGCTACTTGCAAGGGATGTTGTGAAGCCCGCTGCTGCAGCGATGAGAAGGACCACGACGCTGACCTGCATGGGTTGAGCGATGATGAGCTCTTTCCAGCTCTTTCGGTTCTTCTCAGGAGGCAGTCCAACCGTTGCAACTTCCGTCGTTCCATCAACAGCTTTGCCGCTTTTCGCAGTCATGATGAGGTTCCAAGCCATGAGAATGAAGCCGCAGAGGTAGAGCGTTCCGCCAACGAGACGCATCCAGTACATGAGGCGAAGTTCGAGGAGTGTCTCGAGGAAGTTCGGGTACTGAAGGCCACCCTCTGGGAGTTCGGCGCGCCACATGAGGCCTTGAGTGATGCCAGCAACCCACATGGAAACCACGTAGAGAAGAATTCCAAAGGTGCCGATGTAAAAGTGCAGATTGGCGGCTTCCTTGTTGTAGAGCTTGGTGCCATACAAACGGGGAACCAGCCAGTAGAACATGCCGGCTGCCATGAAGCCGTTCCAGCCCAAGGCACCAGCGTGAACGTGGCCGATAATCCAGTCGGTGTAGTGCGCGAGACTTGAGACAGCTTTGATTGATAGGAGCGGACCTTCAAACGTCGCCATGCCGTAGAAGGTGACACCCGCGGCGAAGAATTTGAGAATTGGATCGGTGCGCAACTGATCCCAGGCTCCGCGGAGTGTGAGTAGGCCGTTGAGCATTCCGCCCCAACTTGGCGCCCACAACATGAGACTGAAAATCATGCCAAGGGTTTGTGCCCAGTCGGGCAGCGCTGTATTGAGAAGGTGGTGAGGACCTGCCCAGATGTAGATGAAGACCAGTGCCCAGAAGTGAATAATCGAAAGACGGTAGGAGAAGACCGGCCGGTTGGAGACCTTGGGAATGAAGTAATACATGATTCCCAACACAGGCGTGGTTAGGAAGAAGGCAACCGCATTGTGCCCGTACCACCACTGCACAAGTGCGTCTTGTACGCCACCGAACACCGAATAACTCTTAAAGAGCCCGACCGGGATTGCCATACTGTTGACGACATGCAGCACGGTTACCGTGACGATCGAAGCGATGTAGAACCACAAGGCAACATAGAGCTGCTTTTCGTTCCTTCGCTTGAGCATCCAGAAGAAGTTGTAAGCGAAGACCAACCAGATGCCGGCAATGGCAATGTCGATAGGCCACTCGAGCTCGGCATACTCCTTGCTTTGGGTGATTCCCAGAGGCAAGGTGATCGCCGCAGCAACGATAATGAGCTGCCAACCCCAGAAGTGGATTGCCCCCAAGAGGTCACTTGGCAGCCGCACCTTCAGAAGCCGCTGGGTTGAGTAGTAAACGCCCGCAAAGATCATGTTGCCAACGAAGGCAAAGATCACCGCATTGGTGTGCAGTGGTCGTATGCGCCCGAAGGAGAAATACTCTGTTATGTTGGCTGGCCAGAAGGCCAGTTGCAGCGCCGCCCAGGCGCCGACGAGCATGCCAACAATTCCGAAGACCACCGAGGCGGCAATGAATTGCCTGGTGATCTTGTCGTTGTAGACAATGGTTGTTTTCTGGGATTCACTCATGTATTTCGTTCAGCTTTCGTCGTTGTCGAGTTCTAGGGGTAGAAGAGCCAAGCGGTCTCCGTGTTCATGGCTCTTTTGTCGAAGGTTCCAAGCAAAGAATGCAACGCCGGTTCCGGCGAGGACTAGACTTACAAAGATCAGAAGAATTATGACTTCCATCGTGTGCTCCGCGGAGAGAGGGACAGGGTCGTGGCGAGCACGATGAGGATCGAGCTCGATGGCATGAGGATCGCCGCAAGCCACGGACGCATTACACCCGCCCATGCAAGTGAGATTGCGAGTCCGTTGTAGGCAAGCGCGAACACAAGATTGCGGCGCACGACGCTGGTTAGCACTGTAGCCGCGTGAAGCGCGTCGCGAATGGGGGCAAGCTGGTTCGTACCCAAGTAGAAGTCGCAGTTCGATGCCATAAATGGTCGATCAAGGGCTGGTGTTCCCGAGCAGCTAGCGGTTTGTGCAGCAAGACTGTCATTGATTCCATCGCCGACGAAGAGCATGTCGCCCTGGTCATGGGCGGCAAGCCACTGCTGCTTGTCAGTTGGACTCTGTGTAGCGAATGCCCGCGACTGTGGGATGTTCAATTCATCGGCCATTTGCGAAACGCGATCAGGCGCGTCTCCACTGAGAAGAAATATGTCGTAGCCTTCTGTGGAAAGAGCCTGAATCTCGTGACGCGCATCGCTGCGAGTATCCTCGTGAGTGTCGAGGTTGACGAGAAGCCTTCCATCCTTGCTAAGAACAGTTCCTTGTCCTGCCTTTGTTGCCCACTGCGCCTTGCCAAGTCGGTAGTGACTTCCGTTGTGGCGACATTCCATGCCCTTGCCCGGAATCTCCGTTACACAGAGCGTTGCGAGGAGCGATGGGGATTGTGCTTCCAGTCCTCGTCGAATCGCAGCGCTAACCGGGTGGTTGCTGTGTGTTGCGAGGGTGAAGAGCACGTCTCGTTCTTCGGAGGACAGGGCCGTTACAGCATCGGTGATGGGTAGCGTAAGTTGCCCGCTGGTAAGAGTTCCAGTCTTGTCAAAGACCAGGCTTCGAACCTTGGAGAGCTTGTTGAGAAAATCTCCATTGCGAACATAGAGGCCCTTGCCACGCAGCCTTGCTTGCACAAGCTCGTGAGCCAGGGGAGTGGCAATTCCAAAGGCGCAGGGACAGCTCACAACCAAGACGGCAGTTGCCACCTCAAGTGCATGTACAGCACTGCCAGTTGCAAAAATCCAGGCGGCGAATCCGCCCGCCGCAGCCAGCAGGACGCCGATGACGTAGTAGCTAGATATTGTGCGTACGAGGCCGGTCTCGTGTGCTGCGTTGCCGGTTTGACTGCTAGGGCGAAGCAACGCTTGCAGGGGCGAGCTCTCGAAGTTGGCCGTTGCGACAACATGAAATGATTGGTCACCCGCATTGAACGATCCAGCCTTCAGCTGAGCGCCTTCTTGCAGTTGCGTGGCACGACTCTCACCTGTGATCCAATCAGTGGACACAAGTGCTTGGGGGGAGCGAAGCTTGGCCGCCACGGGTACCAGGTCGCCTGGAGCAATGAGCAGCTCGCACCCTGAGAGAATCTCTGAGCTCCGAATTGTCTCTACGCTACCGTGGACAAGGCGCTTGGAACGCAAACCCTCGGTACCCTCGCTGGCCAGAAGTCGGTTGCGATTGGCGTTGAGAACTCGTTCTTGGAGGTAGCGGCCCAAGAGCATAAGAGCAATGAAGACACTTACACTATCAAGGTAGAGTGCACTGTCGCGACCAGTCCAAAACGCCCAACTCGAGCCGGCAAACGCCAGAGCAATACCGATGCTGATGGGGACATCAAGATGAAGTACGCGGCTGCGGAGCCCAGCAATCGCTGAGCGAAAGAACACTGGCCCACCGATGACCACCGAGAGCGAGGCAAGCGCATAGGAGAGGGTGCGGAAGACGTCGTAGAGCCGACCTGAGTTGAGCCCAAGGTAGAGCGCGGCCGAGAGCATCATGACATTGAGTGCGATCGCAATGCTCACTCCGACGCGGAGCAGGAGCGTGTCGGTTCCCAAGTCACTGGCCTTTAGAGAGGGGCCAAAACGGTAGCCAAAGCGCTCCACCGCATGCAGCCACTCCTGAAGCGGAAACTCTGGGGTAATCCACAGTTCCACTTTTCCCAAGGCTGGGTTTGTGACGAGCTTGAGAGCGCCGGGGTGCCGTTGAAATGTCTTGTCGAGAACCCAAACACACCCACTGCAGTGAATGCCCTGAATGTCGAGTCGAAGGTGCTTCTGTGTATCTGTAGAGTCGTCCTGATAGGCCTCGGAGAGCCAGCTGAGATCGCGACTGGCGTCGGGCCTGTCGGTGATTGGCGTGCCAGGGCCCCGGCGCAAGCTGTAGTAGCGCTCAAGTTCCCCGTCGTGCAGCAACGCATAGACTGCTTCGCAGCCGTGACAGCAAAACGCTCCCCGCATCTCGGGCGTCATCGGCAAGCCACAGTGTAAGCATGTCGAGGTGGAAAGAGCCTCGGGTGCCGTGGCAACAGCTGCCATGTTCATTGGGCACCGCCAGAGTGCAGAGGACACGATTGTGCTGCCGTTCCATCAGCAGCAGAGCCAGGTTTCAGATCGCGAAAGGCATCTTGCATAGCGAGCGGCCGCCAAACCAAGACGATTGCGCCGACTGCCAGTACCACTGCAAGCGCCTTTTGCCGAAACGGTCGTCCCGAGGGGGCTCCAGCGGCCTTGGCTACCAAGCGGCTACTTGCCCAAACTCCAATTCCCGAGGTGAGTGAGAAGGCGACCATGAGGGTTGCACCTGAGGTTGGGGAACCACTGGCAACAGCGAGGGCAACGCCACTCCAAAGCGCGCCGCAAGGCAATAGAGAACTGCAAGCTCCGACAAGCTCCGGGCTCTTTGGAAGCTTAGCCAGGACGCGAAGAAAGAGCGATTTACGAGGCTTGAGCCGCACCAGACCCTCGACCTTTGCGACCTTCTGTGCCTGCTCTCGTGGCCAAATTCGAATTGCAGCGATTAGCATCACGATCGCGAGGGCAATCGAAAGCGTGAGGGCGGCTTGCGAAGACCACAGTGCGGAAATCAGTGGTTCGCCAAGCAGGCCAGCGCCAAGACCGAGGCCAGCGTAGCTGAGGGAACGCGCAATTTGGTACCGCGCAAATCCACCAGACCCACATCGAGTTGCGTGCACTCCAAGCGGCCCACACATGAGGGCGCAGTGTGGGGCGCTTATGAGCCCCGCGATTGCGCCTGCTGTTACCACTTCGAACATGGGATGATTTTGGGTGACGAGTGCACAGGCCGAGCCGAAGCTAAGCCCCTAGAAAGAAAGAGAGTGAGGCCAGAAGTCTGAAAATTTTGCACGTACAGGTACACGCCACGCAAAGCCTGCAAAACCGTGCGTGTGCGGGCAGTTGGAGAACAATTCTGTACGAAATACAACATGTGCAGAGCCCTGGGCTACGCACCCAGTCGGTTCAATTGTGTTGAACCTAAAGCGATCGTGATGATTCTCTGGGACACCCTCGGGGTACCACGCGCAATCACGTGGGTCACCGGTTTCGCTTGCGGCTTTTTGTCGCTGGACAAATCGATGCACGATTCAAGCTATCTATGCGTGTGGGTGAGGCATAACAGCCCACCAGACAAACTCTTATTTCCCTTACGTCACCTTCGGGATGCAACATCACCCTCCCAACCTCAAAGCGAACGTTTTGCGTCTGGGGCCGAGTTGTCAGCAAAATGTTGCGTTGCCAACGCTGTGCGCCCTGTCTTCTGTGGTGGTTGCGGCTGGCTTCCGTCTTGCTTTGTATGGGTAACATGCCTGGAACGACTGTCGCCGACTTCATGTCTCATTCACTACACTCACTCGAACCAGAGCACAGTTTGGTCGCCGCACGACGGCTGATGCGCCGGCACAAAATTCGCCACCTTCCCATCCTTGAGAATGGCGAGCTCAAGGGGGTTGTCTCCCAACGCGACCTGTACTTCGTTGAGAGTCTTGACGACGCAGACCCCAAAGAAATCACGGTCGGAGAGGCCATGACAGAAGATGTCTTGGCGGTTGCGCCCACTCTCTCGGTCACCGAGGTCGCTCGGCGCATGGCGGAGCAACGGGTTGGTTCAGCGGTTGTAATCGAGAACGGCAAGGTGGCCGGCATTTTTACGACCATGGATGCACTACAAGTCCTCGCTGACTGCGTTCAGGCGTAACTCGTGCGCGATTCATGAATATAGAACGCGCTCACTCGTCTTCTCGGCCGCTGGAGAGACTGGCTCAGCCAGTCTTCTTCGTTGTTCCTCGGTCGCTTGCCCCAGCAAACTCCCTCTTCCTCTTCCCGCCTCGCCAGCAAACGAGCTGACTTCGCGATCACGAATCAATGTCCATGGATCGCGCACTAGGATGGTCCAAAGCTAGAGCGTATCTCACAACCTCTTCGGTCGTCTGAGTCCCGATCTGCGGCGCATCTCGGCGTCGCGAAACCTGCCGTAGAGCAACTATGCCTGCGCTCTCTCTCCTGGACCTGCTCTCAGCTCGGGCCTCATACTCGGTCAGCGGGTATGAGATACGCTCTAGCTCTCAAAGAGGGTCGTTCCCAAAATCTTTGTGGGTGTGAGCTGATCCACTGCGTTGCGTATGTCTCGGGCAGTCACATGCTTCGTTCGTGCAGCGAGAAGAACTCCATCGGTAGCATCTTGGATGAGATTGACGTCAGCGTTGCCTAGGACCGATGGACAGTCCACAACAATGTGCTCATAGGGGCCCAGTCGCAGGCGCTCCATAGCGATAGCAAATGCCGGCGCGTCTAGGCGTGCACGGTTTTCTCCACGCGGATCAATTGCAGCGACATGCAATCCAGTCGATGCGATATCTACAAGAGTCCAAGGAGCAAATGGCTCGTCTCGGTGTTTTTCTAATTGCGCGGCAAAGCACCAAGGTGGAACAAAGCGCATGCTGCTGGCAATCTTTGGGTTGCGCAAGTTGGCGTCTATCAGCAGCACCTGTGAGCGACCACATTCCGCCAATGCCATGGCCAGATTGATCGCCGTTGTGGTTTTGCCGCAGCCATCGTGAGGCCCCGATACTGCGATGACCTGTGGGTGCCCAGCTCCGAGCACGTGGTGCCGAAGAACCCGAAATGCCGCTGCTTGTTCGGAGTCAGGTTGGGCGAGCAGCACGAGTCGAGAGTCGTATGGGCTGTCCCTGGGAATCTCGTGTTGTACCAGCTCAATTTCGGGAGGCTGGAGGTTTTGCGAACTTGGGTGCGACTCCATCGCGACTGATCCTTGTGCGCTCTCAAGACCGGCTTGGACGGCCGCCGCGCCCGATTCGGCACTCATCACGACAGTGTGCTGCTCTTGGCCAGAGGGCAGCCCGTATTTCTTGCGCGGCTTGACCTGGCTTCGGCCCGCTGCGCCCACAACTTGGCCGGGTTTCATGATCAGCGTACTGCGCGGATCGGCTTGGGAGGGTGGCGTTGTGGCTGCCGCGTTGGGCTGGGACTGCGAACGCGCCCCAGAAGCCCGAATCTGGGTGCCAAGGTCCGCGGCAAAACGTTGTTTGGTTACACGCTTGGCCGGAATTTCGCCTTTCGCGATGTCGGTGTTTTTCTTAGTCCCCTGGCTCTGTGGGGATTTCGAGTAGTCTTTGGTTCTAGCCACGTCGGAATCTCCTCTTGCTCTTCTTGCTCTTTGGAATGACAACGAGAACAGGCGCGATGCCCAGGTCATCGATGTCGGCGCGTCGATAGACTCGATCGTCGAGGAGGGCTAGCCCCAGTGCCAGACCGCATCCAAGGCATATGAACACGACTGTACCGGCCATCGCGAGCATCTTACGCCCCTTGCCGGCAGGTCTTGCTGGAAGGTAGGCCTCGTCAATCACCACGAGCTTTGCCGCTTCGGCAAATTCGGAGCTGGCCGTAATCTCGGCGGTGAAGACTCGGCTCTCCAGGCTGGAGAGTCTTTGTGATGCCACATCGACCTGCCTTTGCAGCCGGGCATACTCGGTCTCCAGACTCACAAGCTCGGTAGCGATGGTGTCCTTTTCCGGCTTGTCAGTCACCGTTGAAGCACTCAGCCGGCTTATCTCCGATTCGATGCGGGAGAGCTCTCGCTTGAGATCTGCAACGCTTGTTGTGGGAGTAATCGCCGGCGTGACCGACTTTGGCCGTGAGCTTCGTTCTGCAGCCTCCAAACGCTTTAAACGCCTGGTGACTTCGGCGACGTTGTTCTTTGCAGCAATGACATCGGGGTGCTTTGGTGTGAATCGATTGCTCTTGTCCGCAAAACTGCGCTTTGCGCTTGCAAGCTCGCTTCGGGCTTGTTGCAAGGCTGGGGATTCGACGCGATTGGTTCTAGTGGAGGCTGCAACCACAGGGGCATCGGGATTGGCGATGCGATCACGAAGACGCCGCGCTGCTCGCCGCAATGTGTCGATTTTTGATCGACTTGGCGCCTTAGAAGACTTCTCAACGGATGCGCGAATAGATGCTCCAGCCCCGGCTGCACCGCCCGTGGCCGTTTCTACGACAAATTCGGGGTGTTTTGATGCAAAGACTGCAAATGCGGACTCCGCTTCGAAAAGCCGGTTCTCCGCAGCGACCTTCTCGTTCTCTAGGAAGGTCTTGGTTTGCTCTGCTTGCTCTTTGCGAACCCTCTCGTCTTTCTCTTGCAAGAGCGAGGCGAGACGTGCCGTGACCTGCTGTGCTTGTTCGGGAGTGTCTCCCAGGTAAGCGATGCGAAAAGTGCCAGCACCTCGGTCGCGAAACTCAACGAGCAAACGCAGCTTCTCTGCAGCAGCAACGGTTCCCTGAGCCTGTACCACTTCTGGGTACAAGCCAAACTCTTCAACCACGGCTGAGAGCGTAGCGCGCGACAAGAGCATCTCTTTGAAGCGCGCACTTTGTGTTCGGCTGCCTTTGGCTACGTCCCGTCCTTGCAACACACTCTGAGAAATCTTCTCTTGGTAGAGCAGAACCGCCTCACTGGAATACGTTGGTTTCTGCTTGAGGGCTAGCAAGACCGAGAGTCCAGCCCCCACGATCGTGATGAGCGCTACGAGCCAAGCGTGGCGCATTGTCTTCTTAAGAAGGTCAACCAACAGGGTAAGTTGGTCGCGGGTGGTCTTTGGGCCTTGGCTCATGGAACTCCGATTATGACGTGTGTTTGGCTCTGCGACTACGTTCGCGCAGTGTGCCCATTTGTGCGCCTGGGAAGTCGGGCACGTGTCCTACGACGGGCATGCCCAATCGCATGACGTCCTCAATGTGATGTAGTTTGGTGTCCATCGCGGCAAGTCCGATGGCGCAAATTGGCAGCAGACAAACGAAGACAAAGAGGCCCACAATGCCGTAGACGGCCATGGAGGTGCCGGGAATGATAATGGGGCGCCGCACATCTACGATTTCAAACTGCAGCGCCTGGTTGGCGCCCTCGGCGGCTTGCGCCAAGTTCGTGTAGCTCTGCTCGGCGGTGACTGCTTCAAGTAGGAGGGTCGTTTCTTTGAGATCAACTAGCAGCCGCTTCTTGGTGATGCGAGCCTCGGCGACCGCAAGGGCGGCGTTTTTTCCGGTGCCCGGTTGGTCAATTGCTAGATCCGCCTTGGCCAAGGCCTCAGTCTGCTCTGCGAGGCGCTGCTGTACACGGGACACGGTGCTATTGGCAATTGCGCTTAGCTTGCTGGCGTGGTTCTTTCGTCGCTCAACCTCAGCTTCCCTCAGGATCGTTCCAAGATCTTGGGCAACATCAAACGCCAAGTTTGGGTCAAAGTCTGAGAAGTGAACCGTGATCCCGACCGACCGTTGCGGATCCCCTTCATCTCGTTCTCTAGCAAAGAAGTTTGAGCCAATCTCGATGTCGAGGAAGTTGCGAAGTTCGTCAATCGCGAACAAGTCTCCAAAGGTCTCCCTCTGGGGGTAGAGGTTGTGCTTTTCGATCAAGGGCATGAGCCGCTCCTTGCTGAGCGCAACGCTGTAGAGGTAGTTGGCAAGTCCTTGGGCCGCCAAGGGCGACTCCTCATCAACCAAGACACCTTCGGTGGCACGCATAACGATACTGGCAGTGTAGAGAGGACGGCGCTTGGAGACCTTGTAGAGCACCGCTGCCGTTCCCAAGAGCGCAAGGACTACTACCAGCAGCTTGCGTTGCTTGGCCCGACGTTTGAGTCGCTTGAGCTCATTGCGCAGAGTTTGTTGGGTGGCTTCAGCTTCGAGCCAGTCGATCTCTTCCGGAGTTTCCGGCGTAACTCCAAAACTACTCATGATCGCTTGATTCGAGAGCACGGTTCCAAATCGCGTGGAGTTGCGATGAGCCGAAGGCCAGGGGAAGACAGGTCATGCACTAAGCTATGAGTGTAGCACTGACGTGAGCACAGCTTCTAAATCCGCGGCGCTCTTCTGCCAGTCACCACGTGCTCCAGCTTTGGCGACCGCTTCGGGGGAGTACCCAACCCGAGACTCTCGCTGCAGCGCCCTAGCAAGGGCTTCGGTGTTCTTGGCAGGAACGAGTGCACCGATGGCATTGCTGGTGATGAGATCCGGTACACCACCAACCGCGCTTGCCAATACACGTCGGCCACACGCAAGCGCCTCAAGAACGGCATTCGGCGTGCCTTCATTCCAGCTTGGCAGCACAAGGAGATCGCAGGCTGCCATCCAGAGCGGAATGGTGTCGAAAGGCTGACTTCCAGCGAGTGTCATTCGAGGAGGCATATTGGTTTCAAGAGCTGCTCGCGCATTCCCATCCCCGACAAATGCCAAGTGCAAATCAGGCGTAGAACCCACAATGCTGGCAAAGGCATCACGTAGATCCAAAACTCCCTTGGTCTCGATGAGATTGCCAACGCAGAGCGCAAGTTTGCCGCTGGTTGGAAGCCCGAGCGTTCGTCTCGCTTCGATTCGTGATTGTGGATGAAAGAGCGTGCTATCGACACCATTCATCACAAGGTGAATGCGTTTCGGGTCGACGCCAAGGTCGGCAACTTGTCGCGACAGTTCACTACTCACAGAGACAATCGCATCGGCCTTCGGCAGCATTGCCTTCATCACCCGGCTAGGTCCTGGCAGCTGCAATCCGGTATTGATGTCTGTGCCGTGCAGTTTGACGACCGATGGGACACCGAGAAGCTTTGCGAGAGCAATCGCCGCGCAGCCATCCGGGTGTGCCCACGATCCCAAGACAACATCGACCTTCGAGCGATACCGAGCAACCACCGGAAGCAGGGAGGCTGCAAACAGCGGCGCTGCGATTGGAATGCCGAATTTGGGGATATGTAGTGTGCGCGGATGCCGCACATGCAGACCGTCAATGCACTCTTCTCGTGGCAGTGCACTGGCAACTTTGTGGGTGGCAAAGCGACCGAGAAATCGCTGAGCTGGGTACCAAGGTTGGGTTGCCAGAACCTCCACTTCGCAGGTCTTGCCAAGCGCGGCAAACTGTTGACGGTTGAAGCTCGCCACCCGCGGATGCGCCGCGTTAGGAAAGAGGTTGGTGATTATGAGGACACGCACCCGGGCTAGGCCATGTTGAAGACCTTGTCCATCCTCAGTAGCTTGAAGATCGCCAGTGGCTGATCTCGGGCACCAACAACTTTGAGCTTGGTACCAATTGCTCGGCTGCGTTTGTAGAGTGCCACGATTGCAGCGACACCCGAACTATCGATCAGTTCTAGATCGGTCAACTCAACGACGATTCGCTTTCGCTTTTCTGCGATGACCTTGTCGATGGTCGGCAACAACTCGGATGCACTCAAAGCATCGAGCTGACCTCCAAGCTTGAGCACAAGCTCGTTCTCGTCGTCATCGATTGTAGAAAATGTTAGAGCCAAGGTCTTATTCTTCTCCTTCTGCGCGAAGGTATTTCGTGAGGCGCCACCGATTGGGGGGGCCGGGCGTGTATTCCAATTCGTCGAGGCAAGCGCGGGCTATGTGAATTCCCATGCCGCCCTCTGGAAGAGATTCCAGTTCTGGAGCAGGCACACTGCTCAGGTCAAACGTTTTGCCATTGTCGCTAATCTCGAGGACTAAGTGATCTTTGGCCGGGGTGAGCTCGAGTTTCAAACCACCGTCACCGCTTCGCTCATAGGCGTGGATTGCGATGTTGTTGAAGATCTCTGAGAACGCGGAGATGAAGGCTGCGTCAAAGGTTCGTTGTAGCTCTAGTTGAGATGCATCTCGGTTCGTCACATCGTCCGCGTCTTGGCCAACAAGGTGACACGCAGATGTCACACAACGAACAGCGAGATCTCGATACCGCAGTCCTGCAGGCATACTGAGAACGATCGTGGTTTGCTCTGCCACGCCCGCATCGTACCAGAGCAAAATAGCCCTGTGGTAGAGTAGGGGGCATGCACTGGGGGGTGAGGCTCACCAAGCGAAGCATCGATCTTCTCGGTGGATCCATTGGTTTGGCATTGACGGTTCCGATGATGCCCATCATCGCAGCAGTCGTTTATATAGACTCACCAGGCCCTGTTTTCTTCTCGCAAAAACGGGCAGGGAAACTGCTTGGAACCACCACAAAGGATGGGGTTCGCGAGTTTCATTTCGAGGAGTTCTACATTCACAAATTTCGCACGATGAAAGTGGATGCAGAAAAGCACACTGGTGCGGTGTTTGCTGAAAAGGACGATCCCCGCATCACCAAGGTAGGAGCTTTTCTTAGAAAGTCTCGCCTCGATGAACTGCCTCAACTGTGGGATGTTGTACGTGGCGCCATGAGCCTTGTGGGGCCACGTCCTGAGCGTCCTGAATTGCTATCGAACCTCGCCCATGCGATCCCGCTCTTCGAGGAGCGGATGCGTGATGTAAAACCCGGAGTCACCGGCTTGGCGCAGATCTCTTTGCGCTACACCGGTGCCTTGCCAGAAGACAGCGAGATCGCGCAGCTTGCCGCCACACTGCAAAACCCTTTTGAGTTGGACGAAGCAGATGGCGCGGTTGCCGACGACATGCGGCTAAAGATGCTTTACGACCTTGCGTACCTTGCCTCGCTGGAAACGTTCTGGAGCTTCTTGGGGATGGAACTAAAGATTATCTTCAAGACGCCATTCGTTATGCTGGGCCGACAAGGGCAGTAGCTCGGGCAAATTCTGATATAGTCTTGGTGCGCATGCTACGCATGCTTGGGGATCTCTGTGCTGTGTTCTACGCACAGCTGGGGTCATGGGGGGGAGCTTTCGCACGCAATCGGGGACACCGAACCAGGGACAGCTCTGGTGTAGGCCTGGGGGATCAACTCCCAGATCCGATGTAGGCGAGCCGCTAGGTGGGGACTCAGGACACCAGTTGATCGCAACTGCCCGTAATACTTTGATGCACATGCCGCTGCGGTGAAGTTGGCAAGACAACTGCACTAGCCACCAACCAGGATGGGAATCTCGATGTCACGAATTGCACTCAGCACATTACTCGCTGCTTCCTTCGGCGCTGCCTGCGTAGGTGATGCACCTACCTTCACAGGGGATCCCACCCCTGATGCGAACACTGCGGAACTCACTCCAGAAGAAGAGGTGGAGCTTCAGTTCAACACAGAGGTTGCCCCTCTGCTCACCAACTTCTGCTCAGCCTGTCACGGTCCCGAAACGACTGTTCCTTTTATGGGGCCTTCCGCCGAGGAGATGTACTCCTCGGTCAAAGAATGGCCAAACCTTGTGAGCCTCCAAGCTCCAAGCGCATCGAGCCTCATCACTCGCGGCGCGCACTCTGGTCCTGCATGGCAGCCAGATCAACTCACTGTTGTTCGTCAATGGATTGAGGCGGAAGCCGAGTTGGCTCCCGACCAAGGTCCAGTTCTTGAGACCACACCATTTGTTCCAGTCGAGGGAGCCAACATCATCGACCTTGCTGAGGTTGGACTCACTGGAGCCACCATCACGTTTGAGATGGATGCGCTTTCTACCGGTATGTACATCTACCGTATGTCACTCAATGCGGCCGACCAAGGCGTTCACATTGTGCACCCAACATTCATTCCTTGGGAGGGTGACTCTCCTCTCCCCGACCCTGTCGATCGCTTCTCGAATGTTGACATCTATGCTGGTGTGCAAGAGTCAACTTCGGTAGGTGGTGGCACCCTGATTCTTGTCGGAGTTGATTCAACCTCACCAATTAGTGTTCGCTTTGGAGTTGCAGAATTCTCGGACCAAGGCAACGACGTTCTTGAAGGATGCAACGCAGTCGCCGAATTCACCGCTAATGCTCAGGGCCCTCTAAGCCAAGCCTGTGTCTCTTGCCATGGCGGCAACAACGGTGGCGCAACTGCCGCAACCGACATGACATCTATTAACGACCTCTCTCCAGAGGGACAGGCTGCAGCCTGTGGACAGATTCTCAGCCGAGTCAATCTTCTCGACCCGAACAACAGCAGCATCTTCCTCGCTGCCGAGCCTGGAAGTGCTCTTGGACACCCGTTCAAGTTCAACAACAACAACGCCAACTTTGAAGCCTACCGAGCCGCGCTTATCACGTGGATCACTGCCGAACAGGCCGCCGCCCCTCAACCGTAAGTAACCCTAGGAACAACATGAACAAAGCGAAAACATGGTCCGCAGCATTCGCATTGCTACTCGGCCTCAGTGCCTGTAGCGGCGATACTCAAACGCAAGGCAATGGTCCTGGCGGCAACAACGGTGGCGTTGATGCTGGTCCCACTGAGGATGCAGCGCCAGAGCTCACTCCATTTGAGGAAGCACTAGAAGAGCGCGAGTATGACTACTCGGCTGCACTTCGAATTGCTGCACTCCGCCTCAAAGGCGACTTGCCAACTCTCACCGAGCTTCAGAGCGTTGAGACTGCAAGTGATCAGAAGAGTGCTTACGAGGCGCTAGTGGCTGCCTACATCGCAGATCCACGATTTGCCGACATGCAAGTAGACTTCTGGAAGAACACATTCAAGATGGGTGGTTCGGTTGAACTCGACTCTGCCGGTGTGCTCGCTGCCCAGCTTGTTGTTGAGGGGCGTCCTTTGACAGAGCTTCTTACAGCAACAACGGGAACCTGTCCTACCTACGACCCAAACACCAACATCTTCACGCCGGTTGATTGTGACAATGGAGTTCCAGTACATGCTGGTCTTCTCACGCACCCAGGCATGAACGCACACTTCATTTCGAACATGGCGTTCCGTCGAGTTCGTTGGGTTCAAGAGACCTTTGCTTGTACCGCATTCCCTGCTGAGATTTCTTCTGAGCCAGAAGCATTGAGCGATACTGCTCTCTACACAGCTCCTTGGGAGTTCACAAGCATCTCTGGTGTAGCCAACGGCGGTGACATTGACTTCCTCGACTACCAGAGTGTTGTTTGTGCAAACTGCCACGCCACGATGAACCACATGGCTCCGCTCTTTGGCTACTTCGACGACCTTGGAGTTCTGAACAACGAAATTTCAGTGCCAAAGCCTGTCGATGGCAATCCTCCAACAGCCCTTATCGATTGGCTGCCGGATGGCGAAACAACAGGTTGGCGCGTTGATGCTCCAGCTGCTGACTTGCCTGCTCTCGGTGCCATAATGGCTGCCGACCCTAGAGTTGCTGAGTGCTCTGTTGCACGAGCATGGAACTGGGCCATGGGCAAAGGCGATATCGTTGACACCCTCTCAACCGTTCCACAAGAGGTCTTCCAAACTCAGTTCGATGACTTCATCGCCAACGGCTATGACTACAAAGAACTGCTCTACCAAGTATTCACCAGTGACGACTTTGTCCAATTCTAGGAGGCCAACCATGAAACCAACAAAATACATCCTCCTAGCGTTTGCTCTAACCGCATTCGGTGCCTGTACTGAGGGCGATACCCTTGGTGGCAACGACATCGATGACACACCAACGCCTGATGACACCACTGAGCCTGGTGATACTTCTGGTGGCGAAGACAACACCTTCGAACACCCTGGTGGCCCCGATATCTGGGACTACTTGGACAGGCTGGCTGAAGAGGGCCCACCCGAGTTCTCCTCTCGCATGCACTCATGTCCAAAGATGACCTATGAGCGCATCGGCAACATCCTCCAATCTCGCGGAGTTGACCTCAACGCTCAAAGCGGCCTTAGTGCTGGCTCCTTGTGGCGAAATGGTGCTCCGGCCTTGGGTGCTCCAAAGCTTGATGTTCGGTCTAGGGAAAGCACTGAGATTACAACTGCCTCAGCGGCAAAGCTGTTCGACATCTTTGCCCAGGCTGCTCCAGAAATCATTACAGCAATGCCAACTCTGGCAGCTTGTACTGTGGATGGAGTTGGAACTGAGATGTTCACCCCTGAAGGAGCTTGCACCATTGATGGCATTGCGTGCCTAACCGGTGTCCCAGCAACCGTAGCCCACCTAGAACTATGTAACGAGATGGTCAACCGTGCTTCGACCACCACAAAAGGCCAGGAAATTGCCGTCGCCGCACTCGCTGCTGCCGCACACACCTGTGAGTAAGGAACAGAATATGTCTAAGAGCAGCGATAAAAAAGAATACGCGCGAATGGTCTCCCGGCGCAGCCTGGTCAAGTGGAGCGTCGCAGCTGGAGCCGCATTGGGGCTCAAGCCGTGGCAGGTCTTTGAAGCCCTAGAAGGTTCGGGCCCAGGGGGAGTCGCAATGGCTGCCGATGCCGCATGCCACTCCACAAACCGCTCTGTGCACATTGTTGCTGGTACTGGTGGCTTTGCCTGGTTCCAGCTTCTGTGGCCACACAATGATGTTGCGGCTGCAGGCAATGCCAACTTTGCGTTCCACGCACCTGGCGAGCAAACCATTGCGGAGAACACCGACAGGCTTCTCACGTTGGGGCCAGAAGCTCCTTGGAAGAACTTGAATGGGAGCCGGCAAGTAACCGCTCTCATGGCTGGTCGCAATGAGACGCACACAAACTCGCCATCAACGAGTTCGACAATTAACGGCGGCATCTCGCTCTTCGCCGCATGTGCAGCCATGCAATCCACCAATCCAACCTTGGTGCCAGTGATTGCGGTTGATGATGTTGGTGTCGGTAACGCACCCGGTGCGCCAAACGTAGCTCGAGTGAACAACGGTGATGCAATCGTCGGTCTCTTCAACAGTGCAGCCTCTCGCGCTGGCAGTGTCCTTGAGAATGCCGCTGATGCGGAAATCTACGATGCTCACTACAAGGCACTCCTCTCACTCAACCGAATGTCGGGACGTCCAACTTCGAAGAGGTCGCTTGCCACAGGCCGTGAGGCTTCAGCGCTTCTTGGTAAGAACCTCGCAAATGCGTTGGCTCCAACCAATGCCGACCTCAGCCGTTATGGCGTGAATGGGGCAACCCCAACCAAGCTCACGAACTTGGCTCGCACACTCATCGTGACAGCGCGTGCCTTTACGCTCGGTCTTACGAGTTCGGTTGTTCTGCCCGCGATGAAGGACGATCCACATGGCGCCTTTACCAACATGGCAAACCTCCGCTCAACGGTTGTTGGCCTTGGTGGCATCCTCGATGCTTTCATGGGCGACCTTCAAACGATGGACGACCCAGCATGTAGCGACAAGCTCGCAGAGGGAACCGTCATTACCATCCATGGTGATACTCCAAAGAACCCGCTCAACCGCTCTGGCTGGCCTGATGGCACTCCGCAAAACAGCAACTGGCTGTACGCGCTTGGTGCAGGTCATCTCAAGACGGGTTGGCACGGCGGAATCGATCGCAACGGAACGGTAACCACGTTCGACCCAGCAACTGGAAACCCTGTCAACGCAAGCAGCGACTCAACCCGTGAAGCCGCCAGCGCTGCTGTGGCCTACGCCGTCGCAAAAGGCGATATGCGCCGAGTTCAGGACTTCTACGATGGTGGAGACATCAGCGGAATCGTCACTCCTGTAACGCTCTAGTGCGTGATTCAATGATGTTGAGCGTGCTCGCTCGTCTTCTCGTCCGCTGGACGCGTTGACGAGCAAACGCTCATCGTCGCTTGATCGATCACGTCGATCAATCAATCAAACCCACGAATCCAAGCCGAGTCCGAAAGGGCTCGGCTTGTTTCGTTCTAGCTCTTCGCAGTTGAGCTCAAACCCGATGGGCCTTGTCCTCAGAAATCGTTCGTGGGTAGCTCTTGCAGGAACACTAGGTGGAACACTGCGTTCCAGCCTTCTTCGCAAAATGCACGGATGTCAAAGGCATTGGCTTCCTGCATCGATGACGAGCCAACTATGGGACGTACAATGAGTCGCCCGCCAGCATCACAATGTTCATCTCAGGATGGCTGCCATCCTCGATGAAATCAAAGGCAATTGGAATGCGCCGAATCGTGCCATCGGCGTCGCGACGGCTCAGGGTAATTTTGTTGCGTTCAGCGAAACGCGTGAAGCCGCCAGCTTGGGCGATGGCATCCGCAACGGTGAGGTATTGGCGAGACTGCACCATGCCGGCACGTACGACTTCACCACTCACCGTGAATCGGTAACTATTGACCTGTGTGACAGCAACCGTGATTTCCGAGGCACCAAGTTTCACATACTCGGCCAGCCGCTTTGCGATCTCTTTGCGGAGTTGGCTTGGCGTCTTGCCGCGAGCAACCAAATCCCCAACCAGAGGCATGGTGATGGTGCCATCGGGACGTACCACGACCGAGGTGGAGAGCTGTTCGTTCTTCCAGACGTTGATATTGAGGCCATCATCAACGCCAACGACATACTCTGAGACCCGCGGGTCCACCTCTTTGCTGTAGTCGTAGTTTGGCATCTTTGGCCCACAGGCCACAATCAGACCAAAAGCCAGGACGGCCATGAGCTTTCCCACGTAAGCTTGCACCTGCTTACTATAGGCAACTCCCTCGATGTTCGCTATTCCCGGAATCCTCGGCATTCTATTATTTATCTACCTGCGCCCGCAGGAGGCCTTCGCTCCGTTGCAAGGCGTGCCGTTTCTCTACCTTTTCTTTGCCCTGATTCTCTTTGGAGCGGCAGTGGACTTGCGTCTGCGCGTGACAAAGGCAATTCCCATTCCCGCATTGCCATGGGCCATCGGCTTTCTGGTCTGGTGCCTCATTTCGGTGGCGATCAACAAGCCTGATCAGCTGATGCCCAGCGCCATTCAGCTCTTCATCACCATCGCGATCTTCGTCTTGGTTGCGCAGAGTATCCAGAGTTTCCGAGTTTTCGAGAAAGTCGCTGCGATGTTGATAGCGCTGGGAATGCTGCTCACGCTCATTGCCATCCATCAGAGTCAGGCACCGCTAACTTGCGTCATTGCCCCGCCGGGGGAGGGCAATCAAAATGAGACGGGAACGCCAACAGGAGTGCCCTGTGTAAGGGCGAGGACTTGCTACGCAGACGCAAAAGACCCGAGTGTTGACTACTACTGCGAGCGTGTTGGGGTTCTCGGTACTCACTCCATTGGCAAACGCGTGCGGTATCGCGGCGTCTTGCAGGATCCGAACGAGTTGGCGATTGCTCTTACGTCTGGGCTCGCACTGCTGATTGCTCTATGGCTGCGAAAGCGAAAGCGAAGATGGAAGTGGGCTGCCTTGCTTGGTGTTGTCTTGGTGGCGTGGGCGGTCAAGGAGACTGGTTCGCGCTCGGGACAGCTAGGGTTCTTGGCGACGATCGGCGCCTTCCTGTTTTGGAAGTACCGGTGGAAGATCGCGGTGGTTGCTGGCCCTGCAATGGTGCCTGTGCTCCTGCTTGTTGCAAAGGGCGGCAGTGATCGTGCTGATGCTGCATCGTCGAGTACTGAGCGCTATGAGGCTTGGCTGGCTGGATTGCAGATGTTCCGACAATCCCCAATCTGGGGTATCGGCTTTGGGCAATTCAACGAATACCACTTCCTTACAGCACACAACACGCTCATCTTGGTGCTCGCAGAGTTGGGCTTTGTCGGCGCCTTTATCTTCTCCATGTTGGTGTGGATCATGATTAAGACACCGCTTCAGGTGCTAAGACGCTACTCAGGTCATGAGGAAGCCCGGGTCTCTGTCATCTGGTCAGTGGCGCTCTTGGCCTCCATCGGAGCGATCCTCGCGGGCAGTATGTTCCTCTCATTTGCCTACCACTACATCCTTTGGATTTTCATGGGCCTCGCTGGTGGGCTGTTCATTTCGGTGCGCAGCCACGATCCAGATTTCGAAGTCCGCATCACACTCATCGATGCTGCGGTGGTTCTCATCTTCAACGTCTTCATGTTTGCACTGCTCACGGTCTTCCTCCGATTGAAGGGGATCTACTGAACTGGATGTTGTAGAGTCCGCCACATGAGCCGCTCTTCTCGCACCAAGGCCAGCATTGGTCTCTTTGCCATGGCCCTTCTTCTGCCAGCGTGTCGCAAGTCGCCGACCACGAAGCAAATCAAAGGATTCGCGGACAAGGTATGCGCGTGCAAAGACGCAGCGTGCGCGGAGGCTGTGCAGGCCGAGTATCTCGAGTGGTGGAAGGGCAACATGCGGGCCCGTGGCTCGGAAGGTGATCGCAAAGGCGTCGAGAAGGCCATGCAGCGGTATGCAGAGTGCCACTTGGCCTTGGTGGGCCCAAAGACGGTTGCTGCCCCACCCGCAGCTCCTGTGCCAAAGGTCAATCTCCAGCGGCCAATGCCCACGCCTGAACCCGCCTCGGTCGCTCCTGGCACAAGGGAGGTGGCACCTTCAAAGGCAACGAGCGAGACTGTCGACCAGGCTGCCACCCCCCCGGTTCCAGCCAAATCGCCAGCTCCATAATCGCGGTCAGACAGCCGGTATTCCCAGGAATGGGAAAGAACCAGCGACCAGCTGAGAATCCCAAAATAAACGTCGCAGGGTGCGATGGTCTCTTGACCAGACGAACGTCTGTCGGCAGGATGGCGTCCTATGAAACGTACTGGTCTCTTCCTATTGTCCGCAGTAGCCGTATTCGGCTGCCAACGGGACGATGCTCCGCTGAGGAAAGAGGTTGCAGAACTTAAGGCTGGCCAAGAGAAGATCTTGGATGCCATTAAGAACATGCCAAAAGCTGGCCCTGCTGCCGCTCGTCCTCAGCGCCCTCAGCGTCCACGTCCTGATGCCAATTCCGTCTACTCCGTCAACATCAACGGAGCCCCGTTCAAGGGAGCAAAAGACGCCAAAGTTACAGTTGTTGAGGCGTTTGAATTCGCCTGACCGTTTTGCCAGAAGGTCGGTCCGACCATCCAACAACTCATCAAAGATTACGAAGGCGACATCAAAATTGCCTACAAGCACTTTGTGGTTCATCCACAGAGCGCAACAGAGCCAGCTCTGGCCGCTTGCGCAGCAGGACTGCAAGGCAAGTTCAGCGAGATGGAGAAGGGAATCTGGGAGAAGGCGTACGCAAAGCGCGACTTCAAACCAGAAACACTTGAAGCCATTGCAAAGGATGTCGGTGTCGACATTGCTAAGTACAAAGCTGACAAGGACGGCCCTTGCAAGAAGCAAATCGGCCAAGATCAAAGCGATCTTCGCAACGTCGGAACTTCGGGAACCCCGGCGTTCTACATCAACGGCCGCTTCCTCTCTGGTGCACGCCCAGTTGACCAGTTCAAGAAGCTGGTTGATGAGGAGCTAAAGAAGGCTAACGATCGCATCGCAAAAGGCGAAGCTTCGGTTGCTGACTACTACGACAAGTTCGTTGTTAAGAAGGGCCTCAAAAAGCTCGCTCCGCCGAAGAAGTAAGCATTCGCTTCACTCACTATCAACGCCGGCATCTTCGCGATGCCGGCGTTTTTTTGTGGTAGCAAGCAGTCGTGCCAATCTACGAGGACATCACTGCAACCGTAGGAAAAACTCCGCTAATCGACCTGAGCCGCTTTGTTGCCAAGGAAAAGCTCTCTGTGCGTATTCTCGGAAAGCTGGAGGCGCGCAACCCTTCTGGATCGGTCAAAGACCGCATTGCTGTTGCGATGATTCGCGACGCGAAAGAGAACGGCACCCTACAAGATGGCGCCATGATCGTCTCAGCTTCGTCGGGAAATACAGGCATCGCCCTAGCTTCCGCTGCTGCAGCATTTGGCTACGACATCACTATCGTTATGCCGGCGAGCATGAGCAGTGAACGCATCGCGCTTCTGCAGATGCTTGGAGCGAACGTTGTGCTTGCTCCGGGCGCACTGATGGGCGCTGCAGTTGAGAAGGCCGACGAGATTCTTAAGAAGAACCCCAAGGCCGTGAGGCTGCGGCAGTTTCAGAACCCCGCAAATCCTCGCGTTCACCGCGAGACAACCGCAGAGGAAATCTGGCAAGACACCGAAGGTGACGTGCATGCCTTTGTGGCGGGCGTCGGGACAGGTGGGACACTCACTGGCGTAGGACGTTTTCTTAAGGCGAAGCAGTCGTCGATTGTGATTGCAGCGGTCGAGCCGGAAAACTGCGCTGTGATCTCTGGCAAGAAGCCCGGCCCGCACTACATTCAAGGCATTGGTGCAGGGTTTGTTCCCGAGAATCTCGATCGCGACGTCATCGATGAAACAATTCTTGTGAGTGACCGCGAAGCCACCAAGATGGCACTCTCGTTAACCCGCAGTGAGGGCATCTTGGTAGGCATCTCATCAGGGGCCAATCTAGCCGCTTGCATCAAGCTCGCAAGACGGGAAGACATGGTGGGAAAGACGATCGTGACGGTTTTTTGCGACAGTGGAGAGCGCTACATGTCTACGCCGCTGGCGGACGAAGCTCTGCTCTAATGCAAGACACTATCCGCCGTATTGCAACCTCAACACCGCTCAGGTGTCTTCACTCCATGAAACGCTGGATCAGTATCACTCTGCTCTGTGTGCTTCTCCCATTTTCGTCAGCATCGGCAGAGCCTGAGACTGCACCACAGGCTGTAGTGGCAGTTTCGCCCGCTGTCTCGGCTGTAACTTTGGCTGCAGCTCGCTGGGATTCGTCATGCAAGCGAGCCGGGCCTTTGGGATGCCTGACGCTTCGTCGGGTTGCTCGGAAAAATTCCTGTCAACCCTTCGTGGACACGCTCCAATTCGCAGGTCGTAAGCGATCCAAGGCTAAGCAGGCCGCAGCCCAACTCGCTGAAGCTCTCGAAGATTTGGGAACCGCGCCAGCCGAAGCAGAAGATGATGCGGTTGCGGCTGCACGAGCACAGGCGCTCTTTCTGCAAGGAGAGGCGAGCCTTGAGGCGTTTGCGCAGCTAAAGGTGCCGTCCGGGCTTACCTTCAGCGAAAAGAATCGCAAGCGTAAGAAAAAGTCGGAGGAGCGCTTTGTGGAGTACATGCGACAGGCCAACACGCTAGTCGACAACACAAGCGCCATGTACCAGCGAGTTATCGCGTTGCCAGAGCAGGCGGCCAATACCCGATGGCGAGCCGCTGCGGTGGCTCGAATCTCTCGTGTACATTGGATCTTTGCGAGCCAGCTCTATGGAATACAGATACCACCTGACATTCGTACCGGTCCGTATGCTGAGGATGCGGTGGCTGCCTTTTGCGACGCGCTGGCCAATGTCGCCGACCGGCTAGCGGCGCGTGCTCGCAAAGGAGCTCAGTACTGTGTCGACGAAATCGCTGAGTCCTCGGCCCCTGTTTGGCATTCGGAGTGCAAATCTATGCTGGGCCCATCCGGGCAGCCCTAGAGACCGACTGCGATGGAGAGGTGGACGTTGCGCACCAATGGCTGCCTGGTGCGAGCAAGAGGCCTCGGACGGATGGGTCGAAGTCATGCCCACATTGAATCACGACCTCATCGCCTGGGAGTCAGACCAAAGAAATCGTGAATACCTCGCGCCGAAGAGCGTCCACAGCGCCATGCGTCTCTCCCTCCTCTTCCCCCTCCTGCTCTCGCTTTGCGCATTGGCCGGCTGCACCGGTGGCTCTGGCAAGGGCGAGAGCGGCTCCTCCGATGCATCCGTGAGCGCCGATGGTGACACTCCTGTGGGTCCCTGCCCCACTGGCACCCTCTGCCTGCAGCCCTTTCTGGTCCAACCTGAGCTCCCCCAGCGCGCCGGACGCCTGGTGATTCTCTGGTACCAGCCCTACGGCGAACTCAACGGTCTCTTCGACAGCTGGCCACTGGCCCTCGGCTACGACGCCCCCTTCGAGCCCGGTGCGGAACGCTACGAAATTTCCCTTGAGGAAATTTCTGAGCCGCCCGTTCCCACGCTGCTCTGCCAGTGGGAGGAAGAGTGTCTGCAACAAGCCAATCCGCGCCCGGTGGGCGTTGGCGTTCCCATGGTCTTTGCCGACGAAAATGGTAACGACAGAATCGACCCGGAGGAAATCACCGTCTACGGAAGCATAGGTACCGGGATGGTCTTCGTGCTGTGGAGCAAAGAGGGAGCTCCTGTCGGCTCAGATGCCCTGGGCTTCGATGGACAGAGCGATTGTTTCCCCTTCGGAGTGGAAGCAGGCATCCACTTCTACGATTTCGATGGCAGCCTCCTTGATGCCACCACAAGACCAGCGGACCAGGGCGGCCCTTTCGATCTCGCGCTCTGCGCGAATGCCAGCTGCAACAACCAGCCGCCCCGCTTGCTCCGGGCTCAAAAGCCCTAGAGAGCGAGCTGGTTCAGATAAATTCTTACGAGTTCGCCCGTCGACTCGCCTTTGAGAAACCTCGGTTGGCTGTGATACTCAGTGAGCTCCGCTCGCAGCTCGCTTGACGTTCTCGCGAGGCGCCAGCTCGTCTTCGCACATGGCATCCAACAGACCCGATAGCCGAGCCTCCTCCACCTTCGCTCGATTGCCCAGCAAGGTGTGCTCTTCGTTGCGATACTGCTTGCCCGTTTCGCCGGTCATGCAGCGCATGCCCAGAAACACCAGCAGGTTGTTCACCTTGCAGTACTGGGGCAAGTAGACATGGCTTCGCCCTCGTAGGAGGGCTGATCGAAGTCGATGGCCCGCAGGCTGTACACCGTCTCATCGAAGTCCGGGGTGATGTCGACGACGAAGTTGTCCGCGTGCATATCGCCGAGGAGTTCTCAGCATGCAGCGCTCGTTGAACTTCACGAACTCCTTGGCCAGGGGAACCTCGTCGAGATGCTCGTCGGTCAGGTAGTGCTTCATCAAATCCTGGGTGGGAATTCCAGCGACATGTTGCTCCACCACCGTCTGCCCGTTTCGGGGCGATTGCGCGAGTGCTGCTATTCGATGAGGTAGTTGCCCGCCTCGAGCTGCTTCTCGGGCAGGCCATGCTTCTCGGCGACCTGGCTGATGATCTTCGGGCTGAGTTTCTTGGCAACTGCGACCGCAATACCGCCCGCCCCACCCGAGGCAAGGACAGCGATGTAGAAGAAACCCATGCGGATCCCGGCGTAGCGGAGGGCAAAGAACACAGCGAACCACCCGCACCACGCTGCGACAAAGGCCACCGTTCGCACTCGAGACCTTCGTTGGCCGATTTCTGCGATAGCTGCGAGCTCTGCCTGGAATTCACCGTCCATCGCCGGAGTCTAGCTGCTTTTTGGGGAGGGATCGATGGGGCGTGATTGCCGCTCCTTCGCCTCCTCTCAAGAAACTCAGAACCAATCACCTCAGACGCGTACGCTTGACAGATATCAAGCACATCATAGGGCACAGGCTCTTGGTCTTGCCACGAGCATCGGCACACCGTGCACTAGCCCAAAGTGTACATACCTAAATTGCATTCTTACGGAGCACCACGCTGGCTCGTTTTCTTTTGGGGACTTGTGCTATGGATTCGTGAGTGCTTCGCCTAGTGTGCAGATCGAAATGATTGACCGGAAGATCGCGCTGGGAGCTCGTTTTCTGGCAAGGCGCAAGGAGTTGAACGTATCGAGATACGTGACCGACGAGCAACGCAGAGCGAAGCGCCCAGAAGGTGAGAAACCAAGCGAGGGCCGCTGGGGCAAGCAACCGATGAACAACGAAGAAGACTGGCAGAGCCCGTCTGTCCAGCGGGCGAGAAGACCAGTGAGCGCGTTCTATATTCATGAATCGCGCACTAGTGTGCGGCTCAGAGGAATAGAAATGTGCTGGCGACGGGAGCTCGTTCTTTGACAAGGCGCG
>JANTGM010000058.1 GCA_024762925.1 Kofleriaceae bacterium
TTCGTGATCGCGAAGTCAGCTCGTTTGCTGGCGAGGCGGGAAGAGGGAGTTTGCTGGGGCAAGCGACCGAGGAACAACGAAGAAGACTGGCTGAGCCCGTCTCTCCAGCGGGCGAGAAGACGAGTGAGCGCGTTCTATATTCATGAATCGCGCACTCGTGTGGGATCCAGAGGCATAGAACGCCCTGGCTCGGTTCTTCGCGCCTTGTCAAAGAACGAGATCCCGTCGCCAGCACATTTCTATTCCTCTGAGCCGCACACTAGTGAGGCTTTCAGAACTCTTCCGATGACTCATCTTTTGTTTCGGAGGAGCCAGCTTCGTTCTCGACCACGGCGCGGCGCCCCGAGACCAGCACCTCCTCTCCGCCGCCCTTGAGGGCACGACGGACGAGGCGATAGGTTGTGTTGTCGCCTGCGTGGGCAACTTCGGGTGCTGCAATGAGAAGCTGCAGCTCCAGATTTCGACACAACTCGAAGAGCACGCCAAGATTGTCCTTGGACAATCGGTTGGCCTCATCCAAGAACAGAAAACGCAGACTGCCACCGAGCTTTTGACTGCGCAAGAGGTTTGCATCTCGCTCCCACTCCGTAAGCACAACCATCATTAGCGCCGCTCCAACTCCGATAGCTTCTCCCGTCGAAAGCCGCGTGGGACTTGCCTCTTCCCAGCGGTCACCAGACTGTCTGCGAATTTCGACTCCAAGTTCAAGGTACTCTCGATAGTCCAAGAGGCGCTGGCCACCACCACGACCACCACCATAGCGGCTGAAGATTTCGCTCAGTGCATCTTCGAAGGGGAGAGATGCTTGAAATAGAAGCTCCTGAGCCTGCCCATCTCGCAGCGCTCGGAGAATCTGCTCCATTCGCTCAACACGGCTCATCTGGACGCGAATGCCTGAGATTGTGCCAAAGTGGATGTTCTCAAGATGCTCGTTGAGGCGCTGGACCTGCCAGCGAGCTCGGCGAAGCTGCACATCGACACCGCGCGCGACGTCTTCTGAAGCAGAGCGCAAGTCGCCTTCTTGATTGCTGAGCCGCGACTCTAGCCCCGAGAGATGTTCCCGAAGTCGCTCCAAAGCGCGCAGCGGATCGGCTTCTTGCGAGATCTGCGCCGGTACGCGCTGGCGCATCCACTCGCGCAGGGATAGCCAGACTCGGAGTTGTTCTGATTCTCCTCCGATCTCAACGCCTGAGGGAAGCCCTTGCACGAGCGAGAGAAGCTCTTCGCCACCCCGAGCTTGGCTCAGCCGATCGACGAGCAAATCGCGTTTCCCTGCCGCCTGAGTAACAAGCTGCTCGGCCGAGCGAGCGCGCCTCGCCCCCTCACCATCCATGAGAATGCCACTGAGCAGGCCCGCCTCGTCGCACGCATCACGCAGCTCGTTCCAACTCACTTGCGACGGCTCGCTCGCCAAGATCTCGTTCTTGACCGCGGCTCGTGCTTCGGCCAGGCGGTGCTCTGATCGCGAGAGTCTCTCCCGATCACGTGCGCCACTCTCCACGGCCTCAAGCAGTTCCTTGTCCAGTGAGAGCAGACGACGTTTCACCTGACCTGAGGTGTCCTCGCCAGCCTCACGATCGGGTCCAAGCTCGCTGAGGTCAAGTGCGAGACGCTCGCGCATGGCCATGGATGCCGCGCACCGCGCATCTGCAGCTTGCCATACCTTGGTAGCCCCAGCCCATTCTTGTTCCGCATTGGCAACCGACCGAGCCGCCTCCGCGGTGGCTTCGCGAGCCTGTAGATGTTGCTCCTCGAGTGCCGGAACCAGGCTGGTGCGACTGGCGAGCAACTCCTCAGCGTCATGCCACTCCGAAGCATGACGATTCGCCATTGCCTCGTTTAGCAGGTCGCGGACTGCAAAGAGTTCGTCACGACGCTGATCCAGAGACTTGATTCGCTCTTGCGCATCGCTAACGTCGGAGGCTTTGGGCGGCTCGTTGCGAAGGACATCGAGCAAGACCGCCACAGTTTCACGCGGTCCTTGAGCCGCCACAAGCAGGCCACTTGTGTGTGTGGCGCGCGTAATCTGCTCATCAATGGCGTCGCGCCTTGTTCGGAACTCTGGAGGTTCAAGCAGTGCGCCCTCGGACAGAATACTTCGTAGTGCATCGACTTCGCCGCGAAGGCCAGTAGCACGCTCTCGAGCATCACTCGCCTGAGTACGAGCGTCCGCAACCTCAGATTGCAGGGATGTGCCTTTCTTCGCCAGCTCTTCCCGCAAGGGGCTCGGATCTCCAGCGAGATACACGTCAAGAGAATCACGCAGCACGCCAAAGTCGCGATGCAGGGCTGCCAGCTGCAGCTTCTCACGTGCACTTGCCTCAAGGTCTTCTCGCAACTCCGTGGCACGAGCTCGAGCGCGTTCAATGGCCTCCACTCGAGCGGCGCGACCAAGAGTGGGATTCCTCGGTACCGGACTCACCCTCGTCGCCAACCCATCAACAACAACCACGCAACTGGCCTGCAAGGAAGTATCACTGGCGACACTCTCAAGAGGAGTCCCTGCAGCCACCAGCCACACACTCTGGTTTGGTGGCTCGGGCGCTTCGGCTAGCACCTTCGCGGCGGCCTCGACATCATCCACAATAATCGCTTGAGAGAGAGGCCCAAGGCTCGCTTCCAAGCGCGCAGCATCGCTCGCAGCCAACTCCTCAAATCGACCCGCGACGAGCTCTCCTCCCAGAATATCTCTTACTCGCAGAAGCTCCGATGAGAGCGATCCGCCTGTGCTCTCGAGATCCGATACAAGTTGCAAGGCGGCTTCACGTGCTCGTTCCAGGCCGATGCGGCTCTGCACATGCGCCGAGTGCCGGTCCGACAACGCAGCTTCTGCAGCCTCAAGATCCTGCACCGAACGGAATCCTTCTGCGGCCACCTTCAAAGCCGATGAGAGGTGCTCGGCAGCCTTCGACGCAACCGCATAGCGAGCGCTTCGCAGCTCAAGCGCCTCTGTTTCTAGTGTCATCGATGCAAGGTCTCGCTCGTGTCTTGCCGCGAGCCCATCGTAGAAGCGGGCGCGCTCTTCGTCTTCGCCCCATAGCGCCTCCACTTGTTCGAGGCGCGCTGCGAGTGCGTCAGCGGCACCGAGTTTGCCAGTAGCAATCCCGAGTTTCTCCGCACGTTCCCGCGCGCTTTCCTGTCGAGCAATCTTGCCCTCGAGGTCACGACCTTCCTGTTCCAGGTCCGCGAGCCGGCCTTGAGTCGCCTCACGGCGATCGAGTTCCGCCAACAACAGCCGGGCTCGCTGGTGTGGACTTGTGCTCTCATGCTGCTCGGTTTCCACGAGCTCCGCCAATTCAGCCAGGGCACTGCTTGCGCGTTGGTACTCATCTCTGCGAACAGCAAGACTCTGCGTCTCACGTTCGAGTGTTGCGCGTTCGAGGTCGAGCTCTTGCGACTCCACCTTGAGTCGGGCAAGCGCTACAGCACAGTCGCCAAGGCCAAGTTCAGGAGCGTGCAACGCCTCACGGGCTTGCTGCAAGCTTCGGTGTAGCTGCCGATAGTCCCGCGCTCGTCGATGCAGCTCATCCAGACCATCTTGCAGTTTTGCCAACCCACCGGCAGCTCGATCGTATGCTTCCTGAGCCGAGTCTCGGGCGGTTTGCCACGCAGTGCGCTCTTCGTCGCAGGCTTCCATCACGTGCTTTGCTAGCTCGGCGTTTTTCCTTAGCTCCAAGAGTTCCTCATCGCGCTCTGAGAGTTCCTGGCGAAGCAACTCTGCCTTGCGGCGACGCTCTTCCTCGAGCTTTGCGTGTTCGAGAGCGAGACGAGCATCTCGTTGACGCGCTTGTACCTGCTCTTGCCTGGCCTTGTGGGCGGCAACAGCGCTTTCGAGCTCCACATGCCCCCGAGCAACAGCGGAGAGATTTTCCTTCGCCTTCGCAAGGGACTCGCGTCGCTGATGCGCACGAGCTCGCACAGCCAGTACTTGCGTGCTGAAGAATGCTGTGCCTGCATCGTACACGCCGCTGATCTCGCGCTGCAGCCGTCGCGCATCGCCCACCTCGCCACGACTTCGCCGGCATGCGTCGAGATTCGCTCGCATTAGGCTTAGCGTGTCGGCAAGGCCAGACTCTTTCTTCAAGACAAAGGAACGAAGCTCTTGGGTAAGCGTCTTCGAGATTCCTCCTGTCATGCTCGTGCGAAGCATCTCGTTGAACTTGTTTCGGTCTTCCTCGCCGACGAGTCGCATGGGTGTAATACCTCGTTCGAAGAGCGCTGAGAAGTACTCCTTCACCGCACGAAAGACCTGCAGGGTTGCGCCCGCCTCGGTAGCTGCCTGGCGCAGCTCGGTGATTTCTGGAACATGCTCGTCCTCACCGTCTTGAACTAAGAATAGTTCCTGCAACCTGACGTCATCTCGCAATGACTCAATGACGAATGGAGTTGCCTCGACACTTGGCTCCCCCTTCTTTGTCAACCGCACTCCTGCAATCAACCGACTACCATCAGCACGTCGGATTTCAAGCGCCGTATAGGAGGGGCGTGCTGCCTCGCCAAGGCGCCCCCAGATGCCACGGTCGCTACCTTTGGCGCCACTCTCGCCTACATTGGTGAAGCGCAGCCTCGATAGATCTGGCAGCAGTGCCACGTAGGCGGCAATCATCACCGTCGTCTTGCCTGCGCCGTTGCCACCTTCCAAGGCGGTTACGTTCGAATCAAGCAGGTAGCGCTCGTAGAACACACCTCGCCAGTTGACGAGTAAGAGAGAGATAATCTTGGTGCGACTCACGGAGGAGGCCTACTCGTCGTTGTCCTGCACTTCTTCAGAAGTCTCCGGCGCATCCTCAGAGTTTTCCCCATCAGAGTCCACAACCAATTCTCTTACATCCGCCGTTGAGCCGTGCTCACTTGATTCGTCGGAATCCTCCGAATCCATCGTTGGCTCCTCGGTTAGCTGGATCTCGCCACTTGCAACGAGCTTTGCCAAGGCCTCCGCGGGATCCGCGAGGCCACGCACAGGCTCGGCGAATCGCAGAAGCGCAGGTCGGAGGCGAATCTGTCCGTCGGCAACGAGCTCGACAAATCCGAAGCCAGCGAGGCGCCTCACTTCAACAGCGACTTTCTTTCTCACGGTTTCCTGTGCGACCCGTTCGTCGTATCGACGTCGCTTTGGATTGAAGCTGCGAATGAGGGCATCGGTCCCGACAACACCATCGAGTTGTGCAAGGAGTTGGTCCTTGGTGACGAGTCCTCCCAAGCCTGCAGTCGCAGGATCAAGATACAACAGCGCCAACGCTTGGCCCACCAGCATCGCCCCCGTGCTTAGATGTTTCTTGCGCAGACGATCGCCAGTTGGCAACAAGAAGAAGTAGCCATCCGCTCGCTGCACCAGATCACAACCATAGCGCGCATAGAATTCTTCTAAGAGAGACTGAGCATCGATAAGAAACCCATACCAGGCCGTGTCGTCCCGATCAATGTGACGGCCACGTCTCAGAGCTAGATCAACCTCGGGAAATTCGTCGGCACGTAGCGCGTCCTGCAGGTTGCTGATGGAATTGCTTGTGCTCTCACTCATGATGCGGCTCCGAATTCGGCTCTAGATTCCAATCTTCAATGAGAAGATCCTCTCCAACACGCACCCAAGGACGTGGGCGCTCAAGGCTGGGTGTCCCCACTTCCGCTACGCTCTGGGCCACGCGTCCTGCGCTGGCAAACTGCTCACCGCCTTCGAGCTCTGAAGATAGATCGGCGGTAACTTCCGAGAGAGTCTTTGCGCCTGCCCGCATTCGCTCCTCCACTTGACTGCGGAGGGCGGCATCCGCATCGAAGATTGGGCCTTGCTTTGGTGGTGCGTCTCGAGGTTTTCGAGGACGAGAAACAGGTGGCGCTTTTGGTCGCGCGATGGTCTCTCGGAGCAGTGTTATCGACTCTCCACCGGCAATGGCCAGCGCGAAGGAACGACCTGCGGTTCCTGCCAGCTGCTCGCGAAGCCGCTGCGTGAGTGCCCGTGATGGATCGAGTCGCACCACATCACGAAGGAATCGGTGCACATACTGAAAGTACTCAGACCAGGCGCTCTGCCGGGCGCTTCCCCACGCCACAATGCGGTCGAGCTTCTCGATGAGCTGATGGGTGATACTAGCCGCTTCCACACAAGAAGCACCTAGGGATAACTCTAATATATCTTGGAGCGTCTCCAGCAGTTGCTGACTGTCGCGCAGCAACAACTCATTTAGCTCACGCAGCGTCTTGCTGGTGCTCTCGAGCAAATCTTGGCACCTTGCAATGGCCCCAAACCAGTCGGCATCGAGCAAACCACGGATGGTGTTTTGAAATGACTCCTGCTGCTGGTCCAAACCGCGTTGGCGCCGTTCAATACCTCGAACCAAATCACTTGTACTCACTCGCAGGGGCGCAACCACCTGCTGTGCCCAATCCCCCTCGGAGCGTGCGGACTTGCAAGCAGCCTTCACCTCATTCAGTGCCAGCGCCAGGCTGCGAGTGAGGACACTCAAACTCTCCCGAGTGAGAATTTCCTCTTCCAACAAGTTCTCAACGATCGCGGTAGCCAGTCTCGTTAGAGAATACTCTGGTGCGCGCACAACACCTAAGCCATCGATCCGGGACAACATGCGCTGCTCTCGCAGCCTTGCGATGGCACGAGTGGCGTTCTTAGCTATAGGCTCGTCATCGACAGTCATCAATTCGCGAACATGCTCAAAGACATCTTCGAGTTGATGCTCGGCGAACGACGAAAGGTGTGACGTGGTAGATCGCAAGTGCAAGGCAACGAGGAAACAGAGGTCCGCAGTAGAGAGGACCACTGACAAGCCCTGCTGCACAACGGAATCGATAGCCTGCGCAATGCGATCTGCGCTCGCATTTGAGTCCAGCTTCGCTCCACCTTCCCCGCCCGTATCGGGAGCGCTTTTGCCCACCACATCGTCCGACGGATCGCGCTCGGCATCGTCGTGCTGATGGCTCTGGGAGGTCACGGCCGCGGCGTTATAGCCAAACCGCTGGCGCTAAGCGAGTCGTTTACCGCGTGTGCTTGTAGAACGCTGCCAGGCGCTGCGGCGAGACCCCGAGTCGATAGAGCAGCGGAAAGGTGTTCATGAGCCCCAAGTAGTAGAGCGGGCGCTCTTGGAAGCGCCGTCCTGAGACTCGTAGCGGGCCGTGAGCCCGTGCCCACTTCCCTCGCTGGAGTAGTCGCTGAGCGAAATCGAGGTCCTCAAAAAGTGGCATTTCCCGATATCCATCCAGGTCGCGAAAGGTTGACGCTCTAACGAATTGTGCTTGATCTCCATAGGGCAAACTGGTGTAGCGGGAGCGCATATCTGCCAGTCTTAAGAAGGGCGCCACCCAGCGGCGGCTGCGCCCAAACGCATCGTAGTCGGTCCGCAGTCGAAACGCGCCGCCAAGGGCACCCGGCACTCCCAGCGCGCTTCGAATCTGGGCGCTGGCATTCTTGGGAAGTCGCGCATCGGCGTGGAGAAAGAGCAGAATTCCGCCAAGCGCGCGTTTCGCCCCGGTGTTCATCTGACGTGCCCTACCCGGTTTGCTACGCACAAGGTCTACTCCTAGCTGACTTCTCGCAATTGAGACGCTCCCGTCATTGCTGCCTCCATCGCTTACAATAATCTGCGCAATCCCCGGAATTTCTCTTAGCTCCAGCAAAGCGTTCTCGAGCCTCTTAGCCTCATTGAGGATTGGCACGATTACAGATATCGCCTGATTTTCGTTGGATCCGAGGAAAGCACGGGTACAAGGCATTGCAGTTGGGTTCGAATCGAGAAACTCTTGCAGGTGGCGAAGGTCCTCGCTTTCATCGACGTCGAAACGCCTTGGCAAGAGCGCCACAGACATTCCCGCGCAGGTCAGGCGCCTCCTAGTTTCGTCGAAAGTCTCAGCACAGCTCCAAGAAACGCCAGCCAGCAAACCCTCTGGGCAGCGTTTGAGACCCATCAGATAGAACCCGCCATCTCGGGAAGGACCGAGCACGGCGTCATGTGTCTGTAGTGCCGTGGCTGCCAGCCTGGCATCGTCGTCGCCAAGACCGGGAATGTCCGTGCCCACAACGATCGCTGCGTCACTTGTGCGAAGGGCCGCGCGAACGACTCGCTCCATGCGTTGGCCCAGATTGCCTTCTCCCTGCTGCATGTGTGCGTGGATTGACACGTGTTCCCACAAGCGGGGTGTCCACGAACCTGTGTGCGCGATGAGGAGTTCAGAATTCTTCCAACTCGAGAGAGCATCGAGCAGCAAAGCCTCGGCGAAGCGCGCTGTTCCCAGAAGCCCCAGCGCTGGGCCGAGTCGCGTTTTGGCTGCCCCGATCTGCGGAGCCTTCGCAAGCAGGCAGACGGTTGTTTTCACGCCTCCTCTGCCCCTCTGAGTGCTTGCGCCGACCACCTGCCCAGCACCAAGGTCGCAAAGAGCGTTGCCGCAAGCCCAGTCCAAAACAGCCATCCCCCCTCAACGGAAATGCCTTTCCCCACATCACCAAGAGAGTTGAGCGACGCGCCTAAATGCGTATAGAGCAGGATTCCTGGGACCGTTCCGAGAGCGGAAGCGACAACGTATCCACGAAGAGAAACGCTGGTGAGTCCAAGAACATAGTTGAGAATCGAGAACGGCACCAAGGGCGAGAGCCTCAGCAAGAACACCAGCTTCGCCCCCTGCGCCTTTGTCCTCTCCGCGATGATACGAAAGGCCATGCTGTCGCCGTAGCGGCTCTCAACCCATGGTCTAAGCCAACTTCTCGCCAACACAAACGCCGCCACAGCTCCCCCCAGACTTGAGGCAAATACGAGAACTCCGCCCTGGTAGGGACCGTAAAGAAGGCCTGCGGCAAGAGACAATGGTGATGCAGGCAGCGCCAGGACTGTCGTGGCGACATAGAGCAGTGCGAAGACCAACAACCCAATGGTGCCAAGAGACTGGGCAAGGGCGACGGCAGAGAGAAGCCAATCGCGCACAGTGCTCTGCATCGCAATGAGCACACCGACTGCGAGCACAACGAGAAAGAAGAGTCTTTTGGTATTCGGGCGCAACGCTTAGTCGGTTTGTATGGCACCGCCGCAGCTCGAGCCTGCCCCCGCAGTGCATCCGAAGCAGTGAGGTGCGGTGCGAATTGGCATTCTTCTTAGTTGCTCGAAGGAGTCGAGCGCCATCACATTGAGAGGACCTTCAACTCCGCTCGTCCCACTGGGCATCTCAAGCATTTGGTTGAAGTCACAATCGTAGATGCCGCCATCCCAAGAGATGCTCACTTGCTCAAGGCACATGAGCCCAGCAACCGTGGCTGGATTGAAGTTCTCGCACAGCAGATCCATATATTGATCGAGCTGACCGTCGCGCCTAAGGCTCTGCGCAAATCGGTTCACAGGAAGATTGCTCAAGGTGAGAAGCGATGAAAACGCGATTCCCATCGCACCAAGTTCGCTGCGGTACTTCTCCTCGAGGGTGGCTTGCGCAGGAGGTAGAAAGGGGCCGCCTGGGTTGTAGACCAAATCGAGCAGGAGCCCACTGCCCGGCTGGCCATAGCCGAGGTCCCCAAGTTGCCGCAACGCAGCGATGCTCCTGTCAAAGGTGCCCTTGCCGCGCTGAGAATCGACGTTGCCTTCCGAGTAGCATGGCAAGCTGGCAACAATGTGCACGGAGTTCTCTGCAAGGAAGGCCGCCAAGTCCTCTTGGCCTGGTTCAAAGAGCACCGTTAGATTGCAGCGATCAATTACCTCGCGCCCCAATGCCCGCGCCTTTTGAACCATCGGGCGGAAATTTGTGTTGAGTTCGGGCGCGCCACCCGTGATGTCGAGCACCCCGGCAGATTCGCTGGCAGCAAAGAGGCTCATCACCCGTTCTGCGACGTTCTCGCTCATTTGCTCGGTCCGCTTAGGCCCCGCCTCGACATGGCAATGCAGACAGGCTTGATTGCAAACTTTGCCTACATTGACCTGAATGGTCTCAATACTTCGCCGCACAAGGGGGCCAAGGCCTTGCCGTTGCAAACGCTTGTCAAAGCGCCATCTTGTTAGGGAGACGAGAGGTTGATTCATCGAGTGATCGTCCTTGGGGGCTGAGAATGCCGTGCAAAACCACCATTAGTACAGGCGCGCCCCCAAAAGGTTACGGATCTCGTCGCCAAATGCCCGAGAATACTCTGAAGCTGCGACATCGCTGCTGTGAGCTACACTTGTCCTATCGTGCGAATCTCGAAGCTCCCCCTCGCTATTTCCCTGAGTCTGGTGTCAGCGTGCGCTGGCTCAGCTCCACCCCCCGAGGAACCTGTTGCGCAGGTCAGCCCAGAAGAGAGCGCGAGGGAGTTTGTCATCAGCGAGGCAACGCCACCACGGGTCTACCGAAACGAAAGCGGTATCACCTTGCGCATGGTTGTTCTTGAGCCGCACGAGGGCGAGCTCCCCGAGGCCCTCCTTCAATTCAAAGGCGCAAATTTCCCAGCGGCCGGCAAGGTGATGCTGGCAAGAGATCACGGTACCGCTCCGTATCAGAATTGGAAAATCCGGTATGACGGCGATGAGCGAAACATCGTCAAGATCTACTTGGAGACTAGCGGCAAGGCCAGAGGAGAACTCTCGGTTTCGCTCCGAATGCCGCGCAGCAGAGCTGCGTCGCGAATGCAACTCGACTTAGAGGCGAGCAAAGCATTTGATGTAGATGCCTTTATTGCCACACATCTTCGCCATAAGGCAGACGGCACGTTGGACGCTCTCGCCAAGGTCGACCGCAAGTACCATAAGGAACAGTGGCTTCGCAGGATGGCCTTCGCCCACAAGGAGGTGGAGAAGAACTGCGGGCAAGCCCTGCCTTATGAGGTGGACTTTGCGAGTATTTCGGACGTCCAACTCAGCTCGAAGGAGCTGTGCGAGGTTGCCCTTCGCTCCGTTGCGAAGCTCTGCAGACGCGACACACAGACGCGAGAGGATCTGCGACAGAGAGTCTCGAAAGTGCGCTGCGCATACGCGGAGAACAACAACCTGAGCCTAGATGCTGATGGTACGCTGAACCTTGAGCTCGACAATTCCAATGCGATGAATAGCAAGGAGGCATACACCCGACTCAAAGAGATTCTTGGACTTGGCAGGCTCGTACTGGAGGATGAGAAGAAGCGCATCATTGTTTTTGACCCTGATGACCAGACTGGCAATAGCCCAATTTTATTGGGTGATGACAAAGTACTCCGCAAGCTGCGTCTAGCTCAGCAGGCACTCTGGACTTGGGATCCACACGCAAGATCGCGCGTAGCCGAGCTTAAGCGTGCGGATACCGGCTGGCAGGTTCGGTGCCGAAGCAAGACGGTGAGGTTTCATCCAGTCTCGCGCAAGCGCCGGGCAAGCATTCTCAAGAACGCAAAGCAGAAAGAAGACGTGCTGTGGCGGCGTGAAGCATTTGCGCTCGCTAGGGATAACCGTGGCATCTACTACTACGTAGACAGGCTCGCCCCGCAGTTTGGCGGCAAGAGCTTTCGAGTCTTTAGGGGCCCGCGCGGGCAGGTTGGGGAAACCGCCCTGGTCGACATCGTGGATGATAGTGATGGAAAGATCTTTGCGACAAAACGCGGGAAACTTCGCCTGGTCATCGGCAAAAACAGCATGCAAGAAGCCCTTTGGATCGAAGGCAAGAAGCGCCACAAGCTCGTGGTGCTACCGCTCTCCGGAAACATCGAGCTCATCTACACTGGACTTGGTATCTACGACAGTGAAGTGATGGGTACCATCTGCGAATAGTTCTCATCGCCTGTGAGCGTGACGCTACAGACATGTTCCAGAGAGATTGAGATGGGATCGAGAAGTCCGCTTGTTTGCTGGCAAGGCATGCGAAGGGAGCTTGCTGGGGCAAGTGACCGATCAAGCAATGATGCGCGTTGGCATGTCAACGCGTCCCGGGGGCGAGAAGACGAGTGAGCACGCTCAATCTCTTTGAATCACGCACTAGAAGCTCCCGACAAGGCCAACAGAGACTAGCATTCCCGATGTGTTCACGGAGCCCAGGTTGGCGCTTGTCGTCTCCAACAGGAGCTCCTCGCTGCCCTCACTCATCGGAGTCGCGCTAAAGTTCAGAGGCGCCATAGCGCGATAGGCAAGCTTGCCCCGGATGCCGAGATTGAACTCATTGCCTTGGTTCGTGAGCCGCACATCTACGCCCGTGCCTAGACTGCTGGCCGCCGACTTGTCCCAATCCTCGAGACTCCGCGCCGAGTTTGAGTCAGCATCGTCCAGCTGCAAGTGTCCCCATTGCACACCGAGCCCAAACTCCCCGAAGGCCGAGATGCGAGGGGAGATGGGCCTGCAAACGCGGCTGAGTAGCATTACGGTATTCATACCCAGGTCTGACTCAATGCGCCCAAAGCTCGTGCCTGAAACACCACCGCTTCCCCAGTTGAGCGCGACTTCTGTGTGTCCAAGAATGGGGACATGCAAGATCGTGAGCCCCGCTTCCAAATCGAGGCGCGCAAAGCCCGTGGCATTGGTTAACGAATCTACACTCTTGCTAGGTAGGTAGCTCGAGCCACCACCGATGCTCACTTGATAGCGCTCTGCGTGTGCAGAGGACGTCAGCGCGAGCCCTGCCGCAACAATCAATCCGGGAACTAGCATTTTTGAAGCGTTCATGACTACTCATCCTCGTCTAGGTATTCTTCTAAAAGAAAGCCGCTCATCACTCGGGCATCGCTGCGTTGTGCATCAATGCTCGGTATGTAGGTTGCACGTCCAAAGGCGTCGCCATGATCCACCATGATGGCACCTCCCTGGAGCGCAAAGACACGGCCAGGGTCGTCGTCGATCCGAATGTTGGTTGGGTGCAGCGACTGCAGATCCAAGATCCCGACACGCGACACCTGGTTGGTTACGCCGACAAGAAAGCTTCCATCCGCGCTGAAGTCGAAAGAGTCGAGTCTTCCGACTCCCTCGAGCGGCGAGACGGCGCCAAGGCTCACATCGAGAAGTCCAAGGACCGTTCGGTTGGCATCGTGCACGATCAGCGCTTGCTCGCTGCCGGGGATTTGAAGAACATCGAGCACAGGCTCCGACATCGTCACCGTTCGCAAGTCCACCGGAACCAGTTGGTCGGAGATTCCATCGAGCGCGAGTAAGTGCACTCGAGGAAGGCCTTGGGAAATCGATGCAAGCAACGCAACTCGAGGCTGCAGATTTGGGTCATTGGGAAAGAGCATGATGCGGTCGATGGGATCTGGCGTGCTCACCGTGACAAAGGAAGCCGTATCGGCGTCAATGACCGCGACCTGGCGACTGCTAGGCATGGCAGCCAAGACGAAGCGCCTGTCGATTGCGTCATCCCAAACTGCGACATCGGCGGGGCCTCCTCCGGCTCCAAGTTCGGCCAGGGCGGGCTGGTAGTCATTGTCCTGTTCCGACTCAGGCTCTTCGGCACTGAGCAGGACCGAGAGGACGTCGGATGCGTTGTCTGAGCGAACGTATGCGGTTCCTGTGTTTGGCGCAAAGACCAACTCTTGTGGTCGGATCATCGCGGCATTGGTGCTACCTGTCCCGAGACGAATCGTCACTTCTCTCCTCGTCGGATGCGTTGCATCGAGCAGTGTCAAAGTATTCTCCGCCAGCAGAAAGGCAAACACTCGCGGCGAGGTATCTTCAGCACCCGGAATTCGCATTGGTGGTGAAAGAACAACGCCATCCGGGGCAGAACCAAACGAGCGCACAGTGCGCAGTGTCGGGTTCTCATCGCTAGGCGCACTCTCCAAGTCGACAATCGCGAGTTCGTTGGGGTTGCGAAAGACGCCGGTCGTCGCATCAAAGCCACCAGATGAGAAGTAGGCAACCGCCACACTGCCATCGGATGAGACGGCAAGCCGATCAAAGGCCGAGCCAATCTCGTACGACTGAGCCACCGAGTTTGGTTCCGACAGATCCAGAATCCAGAGTTTCGGATCCTCATCGACCTGGCCCTTTACCAAGGCCTCCTCACCGCGCGTGATGACCGCAAGATGGTCTCGATCGGGGGTTGGAGTGGCAAATATCGCGTTTCGTCCAATGTCATAGCTGTGAAAATCGGGGCGTCCATCTGCTGTCTCAATCGAAAGCACGCGGTCGCGCGCTGTATCGACATAGGCAAGGCGGCTCTTGACGGCGACTGGGCCGATGATGACTCGCTCTCGGTCCCACGACTCATCTCGCTCGTCGCCATAGCAGGCGGCTAGGGAGAGAAAGCAAAGAAGGCCAAACCCTCGGAGTATTCGTGTTTTTCTTAGATTCGTCATGATGAACTCCTAGTCGACAATGCGACTATTCAAGTCAAAGCCGGTGACGGTTCGCATCGCATCGCTCGCGACATCGATAAACGAGACTCGGCCAAGAGGGTGGCGCTGGTTGACAAAGGCCATACCCGCTTGTGGCAACACACCCACAGTTTCTGGCGGTGAGCTCATGTTCTGCAGTCGCACAACGCCCGTGTCCAATTCAATGATGTGGGTTTGCGCGACGGCACCAGGGCCATCTCCGCCGTCAACCAAGACGTACGCTCTTGGTGTAGTTGTAGAGAAGCGAAAGGCTCCCGGGTCAGCTTCAGTGATCTGGAGTTTGTCGAACCCCGTTGCGATATCGACGATCGAGTATCCATAGCTCCGGTCGATAAACTCCTCGAACGAAATTCCATTTTCTTGCGCGTCTCCAAAGCTCTTTGCGTGGGTGACAATGAGTGAGGTTGCGGTTGGGTCATAGCCCAAGGAGCGAATGCTCTTTTGCAGGCTGAAGCTTCGCACCGCTGGAGCTGGACTCAAGTCCACTACGGTGAGGCGCTCGACGCTGCTGGCATTCGTGAAGAGAATCGCTTGATCCCCAAGGGGCGATAGAACCATGGACCCAACGGTCTCTCCGCCAAGGTCGATCCGTGTCACGTCACTGGCATCTGGCAATCCTCCTGCCAAATCGATCACAACCAACTCGCTGGTATCCTTGATAACGGCGTAGGCAGCCAAGCCATTTGTGGCCAAGTCCAGATCGCTGGGCTCGCCTGGCAGCACAAGGCCGCGACTCACTCCAAGTTGCCCGGCCGTGAGCCCGACGACTCGAATTTCGGGATTGGCCACCTCGCGGACCACTGCGAATTCTCCCGAGGCGACGATGTTGACTTCCATGTCGAGCGGGTCGGCGCTAGAGCCTCCCGAAATATCAACAGGGGCAACAATGCTGGGGCCAGCTTCGATGGCATTCGCCATGTCGATGATCGAAATGCCATCATCGGTAACCACGTATGCACGACTGCCATCATCGTTGAACTGCACGTCTCGCGGACGAAATCCGACGCTGAGATCGACGGAACGCTCGCTATCTTGGCGCAGTCGAATCACCGTTACGTCTTGGAAACTGCCAATCGCTCCAACTCCGGAAAGACCACCTGAGTCGAGGGTCTCTTGTCGCAAGTCAAACCACGCCAGCGCGTAAGAGCCTGTTGGATCAACCGAGATGCGATTCATATTTGGCAACACCGGAACGACTCGGGTGTCATCGCCGCCATTCACAGCGCGCACGATGGATGCCGTGCCATTGTTGCGATCCAGAACGACGACTCCATCACTTCCGGGAATCGCTTCGAGGACTTCGGGTTGATCGCCCACCGGAATTGACTCCACCGATAAGGTGGTTCCGTCGATCTTGGCCAGCGCATCGAGCTCACTCATTGCGACGTAGACGAATCGCTCGGAGTGCGTGGGTGCGCTGAGTTCCGATTCGATTTCCACAGCTCCAGGTCCACCATCCGGCGCCCCGGGTGCAGGCGGCACACAGGTTCCAAACTCGGTGCACGTCCACCCCGTCGGGCACTCGTTGGATGAAAGACAGTCAGGCAAACTGCCTGCGCCAGCATCGCTGCTGCTAAAGCTCCCATCGCCTGCATAGTCTGAGCCGCATCCAGCTGAGAGCCAGAGTGCTGCTGCCAATATGGTTCGAAACCTCATCATTACCTCCAGCGCACCTCTATCGCAGGGCTTGTGCCGAAGTGGGCAGCGGGTCATTTCGACGACTTGACGAAGTTCCGTTTTGCCATTCATTGCCATCTGAGACAGCAATGTCGCGATTGGCGCCAGTGTGGAACCCCTTGTTAGCGTAGGTCATGATCGCAACTCGAGACGGAGATCAGATCGTTCTTCCGGGGCTTGCAAGCGCGCACTCCCACGCCTTCCAGCGGGCATTGCGAGGACACTGCCAGCGCGAACAAAGCCCGGGCGAGTCCTTCTGGTCATGGCGAGGCACGATGTATGCCCTGGCCTGCAAGCTCGATCCAGACTCGCTCTACGACCTCGCCCGCTTTGCCTATGCCGAGCTGGCCATGTCTGGAGTCACGGCGATCGGCGAGTTCCACTATGTGCATCACCAACCTGGAGGGCGGCCCTACGACAACCGCACCGAACTATCAGAGGTGATGATTCGGGCGGCGCAAGATGTTGGGATCCGAATCTGCCTGCAGCGCGTTCTGTATCAGCGCGCTGGTGTTGGATTGCCGCTCGAAACCGGGCAAGAGAGGTTCTGTGATAAGCGTCTCGAAGATGGACTTGCGGATGTGGAGATGCTGCGAAGCCGCTACGAGAACACGCCGGGCGTCACGATCGGGCTCGCCCTCCACAGCGTGCGTGCTTTGAGCCTCGACTGGATTCGCGAGGCGTCAAGCTATGCCAAGCGCATGCGATTGCCGCTACACATGCACTTGAGTGAACAACAACGAGAACTTCGCGAGTGCAAGCAAGAGCATGGAACAACACCCGTTGCTCTCATGAATGACAATGGCATTCTCGATGAACACTTTGTTGCTGTTCACGCGACGCATCTCGATCCAGCGGAGGTGGCAGCTCTTGGCGCCTCCAACGCGTTTGTCTGCGTATGCCGAACAACCGAACGCGACTTGGGCGATGGACACTGCGACGCCCGGGCGCTGCGGGAAGCCGGGGCAAGATTCTGTACGGGCATCGACAGCCACGCACTTTGCGATCCCTTTGAGGAGGCACGAGCGATTGAACTCGATCAGCGAACGGCCGACCAAGGCCGCATGCGAGCAGCAAATGCCACCCAGCTTCTGGCCGCTGCCACAGCGGAGGGCTATGAGTCCCTCGGCATGTTCAAGACCTGCGAGAAGGACGAAGTGCGACTCCGAGCAGATGACGCAGCGCTCGTGGGAGCCACAGACGCCCATCTCGATGATGTGGTGATCTTTGGTGCCTCGCCCAGAGCTGTGGACAGCGTATGCGTTGGTGGGACTCAGATTGTGCAGCAGGGCCAACATCGCGACTATCAAGCCATTCGAGAGCGGTACGAGAGAACCTTCCAGTCCCTGCTTGAGCAGGCGCGGATCCAGTAGTACGCGTATACTCAACGAGCGGGATGGGCAGTGAAACAGCAGAATCCAGTGTCAAAGTGGGCAGCATTGTCGCCGACACCTACGAGATTGTTCGCATGCTCGGCCGCGGTGGCATGGGCTCGGTCTGGGAGGCTCACCACACCAGGCTTCCAGGAAAACGCGTTGCCATCAAAGTCTTGCACGCGTCGGTCGCCGAAGATCCCGAGGCACTTGCAAGGTTTCGCCGGGAAGCAGAAATTGCATGTCGCTTAGGCCACCCAAACATCGTTGAAGTACACGACTTCAACAAGCTCGATGATGGCAGTCCCTATCTGATCCTGGAGCTGTTGGAAGGCACGAGCCTTGATGAGCACCTCAAGTTGGGCGCGCTTAGCATCGAAGAGTGCGAGGCCTACCTCCGCCAGATTGCCGCCGCGCTTCAGTGCGCACACATGCAAGGAGTTGTGCATCGCGACCTCAAGCCTCAGAACATATTCTTGGTGCCATCGCCAACGGGTGTTGGGCCGGCCATCGCCAAAGTCCTCGACTTCGGCATCTCGAAGATTCGCGGTTCGCAAACCGTTAAGACGCAAGACTCCACGCTGCTTGGCACGCCACAGTACATGGCACCAGAGCAAGCCGTCGGCCAGCACAACCTCGTCGATGAGCGCACCGACATCTTTGCCATGGGGGCAATGTTTTACGAATTACTCTCAGGCAAACCGGCTTTCGCTGGCCAGAACATTCCCGAGGTCGTTTACAAGGTGGTTCATGTCGCAGAGACACCGCTAGTTGAGCTCTTGCCCGACATTCAGCAAGAGAAGGCAGCCGCAATTCACAAGGCACTAAGCAAAGCACAAGATGATCGCTTTGCATCCGTTGCGGATATGGTGCTTGCATTCACGGGTGAAGCGCTACCATCCGAAAGGACAAGCAATCCATCGATCAAGGTGCGCCCCAACTCGCGGGAACTCGAGTCAGCGGCCACTGTCGATTCGAGCAAGATGGAGATAGCGTCTGCTGCGACCGTCGATTCCAGAAATATCAATCTCGAGCAAGCTGCAACCGTTGCCTCGCATAGCAGTGAGATGCCAGCGATGCGCCCAAGCATTACTGAGATCGAAGCCGCCGCGACCATCGATTCGAGTAAGTTGGATCGCAATGCGGTTTTGCCGGTGTCTCTCAGCGATGCGAATACGCAAGCCGACAGCACAAGCACAAGTTCGTCTCACCCGCGAGCAGTTCCGTGGAAGCCCTTGGCTGGCATTGCGGCTCTCGCTCTTGGAATCGGCGCATTCGCACTTATGCGCGGCGGCGACGCCACCAAAGAGAATCCCGTAGTGACCAAACGCGTGGAGCGCAAAGCCAAGCGGGCGATGCTTGTCGACGCCAGTACGAAAACCGTGGTGCTCGATGCTGGTGTGCCTCTGGCCCTCACCCTTGATGCAGCTGTAGCAAAGAGCACGCATACCGATGCCGCCGTTGCACCACGCCAAAGAGTTGACGCTGCACCACGACGAAACAATCCCCCAAGCAAGCCAACGGTGGTCAGCAAACGCGACGAGGAAGTCCCTGCAAAGGTCACGGAACTCCTGAAAGAGGCGCAAGGACATGTCAAGGCCCGGCGCATGGACAAAGCGTTGCTGGCGGCAAAGGCGGCAAATCGCCTCCACAGAACGTCCCGAGGCTATATGCTTCAAGCGGCCGCCTATTGCTATAAAGGCGACCTTCCCGCTTTCAACGGCGCTCTGCGAAATCTGCCACCAGCTCGGCGCCGAGCTGCCAAGGCGGCATGCCAACGTGTGCGCGACAAGTAGCGCGGTCGAGCTCGGGCCTGAAACTCTCGTATCGCACCGCTGACGACAAACGCACGTTGCCAACGCACTCCCCATGAATTGCTGCCACGTTGTAAGCCGACCGTGAACACGTTGGTCGGTGTGGCCGCTGCGGGCCCAGGGTGGTGCAGCGCAAGACCTCCGAGCACTCTTCGAGATCAGCGGCTATTCTCCGCCTAACTCCTCATGCGCAAATCGAACGTTCTCATAGCAGCTGGTCTGATCGCTATCGTCGTCCTTGGTGTGTGGCTCTGGCCCAGCGGTGATGAAAAGAAAACTTCCGACGACAACAACGTCGCAGCTGCGTCCAAAGCTATGACGCTGGAAGAGCGACGCGAAGCTAGGCGAAGCGGAAGTGTGAGCACCGCCCCCGCAAGCATCTCGGGAATTGTTGTCGAACAGGGAAGCGAGCAACCTATCGTCGGCGCGCTCATTTCTCTCAGTCCGCGCAAAATCGAAGGCGGCATGATTTCCCAAGCGGGACAAAGCCCCGCACCAGTGATCACACGCTCTGATGCCAAGGGGCGCTTTCGAATCTCTGGACTTCGATCCGGCGAGTTCAGCCTGTCAGCCAGCGCAAATGGTTACAAGCCTCAGGCACAGGACTCCATTGCCTTGGAAGCCGGTCGCGATCGCAACGACTTGAAATTTTCCTTGGCGAGGGGTGGTCACCAGCTGCGCGGTGTGGTTTCCGACATCGGCGGTGGAGCGATCCCATTTGCCCAAGTACGCGCAACACAGATCAGCGGTTTCACAATCAGCACGCTCTTTCGCGCACCATTCACGGCGAGAACAGACGACAACGGCAACTATGTTCTCAATCTAGAAGACGGCCGCTACCAAGTCTCCCTGTTTCATGAAGACTACCAGCACGATGGTCGGCAGGTGATCATCAATGGCAGCGATCGCAATGCAGACTTTGTACTCACGCCAGGCTCGGTCATAGAAGGAGTTGTCTTGCGTTCCAGCGACGATAGCCCAGTCGCTGACGCCCTGGTGACGGTAATGCCTGCTGGGCGCGGTGGAGGTTTTGTGGTGTCGGGAATCGCTTTTGAGGGAGGAGCGCAAACGGATGCAGAAGGACACTTCACCCTTGGCGGACTGGGCAGTGGCGCATTTGATATTCGGGCCGTGGCGAAGCACTCGTCTTCGCGCCAACCGAGCCAGGTCGAACTTGGAATTGCGGAGAGCCTAACTGACGTCGTGGTGTATGTTGACGATGCCTACACCCTCTCGGGATTTGTCGTAGATCGAGATGACGAGTCGATAGCCGAACCTGGAGTTCTTGTCGGGGCCTACAACTTCTCTCCAGGGGCCGTCTTTGCCTCGTCAACGCCATCGGCCAGTGATGGCTACTTTGAAATTCACGGTGTCCACCCGGGCACCTACACACTGGGTGCCGCTGCCGAAGAACGCCCACCCACGTTCTTTGGCGAGACCATCACGGTTGTCGACGAAGACATCAGTGACCTCACCGTGAAAGTGAAGAAGGGAGCAACACTTCGGGGAACGATTTCTCCACCACAAGTTACGCAATTGCACTTGCGAGTTTCGATGGACTCAATGGGCATTTCGACCATGTTGCAAGCAGCGGGTTCGTTGATGGTCAATGGCAAGTCCAACGAAGATGGAGAATTCGAACTCAAAGGGGTGAGCAACGGGGAGTACACGTTGGTTGCGCGATCCGAGACCGGCGACAAGGGCACGCTGGATATCAGTGTTTCTGAAAGTATGGATGGCCTTGAGGTCCAAATGCAGGAACGCGCCAGTGCAGAAGGTGTTGTCGTTGACGCCAGCGGCCAACCTGTCGAAGGAGTGACGGTCGACTTCAACAGCGACGAGGCGAGTCCGATGTCGAGCCTCAGCATAATGCGTCCCGGGCCCGAAGCAATCACCGGCCCCGACGGCCGCTTTGTGCATGTTGGCCTTGAAGACGGCGGCTACAACGTAGTCGTTCGAGACGGCCCCCAACTTGCGTGGGCGGGCAAGGAGGAGAAAGCTGCCTATGTTCCAGAGCGAATCGAAGTGAAGAACGGCGCCGACATTCGAGGCATGCGGCTTGCCATTGTTTCTCGCAACGAGACCATTCGCGGCTCTGTTGTGAATTCTGATGGTGCTCCCGTCACCGACGCTTGGGTCACAGCGAAGTACATTCCCGACGCGAATTCCTCGGCGTCCGTTCGCTGGTCTTCAGGAGAAGCTCCCGTGCTTACGGATGATGGGGGGCGCTTTGCGGTCACTGGTCTCCGCGAGGGCAAGTACAGCTTAAAGGCCGAGGGAATGCGCGGTGGCTCCAAGGGAGAAATCGAGAGCACTGGCACAGGGTCTGACGTGACCATTACGCTTGCGGCCCTTGGAAGCATTGGTGGAAAGGTCAGCAAGGCTGGATCTCCCGTGACAGATTTCGTCATCTCGGCAAGTGGCCCAACTCGGCGACGTGCGCACATCGTCAATGACAGTGGCGAGTTTCAACTTCGTCGGCTTGAACCCGGTGAGTACCGCCTCGAGGTCACATCCATCAATGGAGCTGCTACGGCCAAAGCAACGGTGAAGACGGGCGAAGAATCTCGCACTGCCATCGCCCTTGCAGCTTTTGGTTCGATTTCCGGTGTCCTGGTCGATAGCGAGTCGGGAGATCCCATGGTGGGTATTTCGGTGGCAGCCACCACGGGCGATAGCGGCAGCAAGTGGGCTGAGAACACCATGGAAATGCTCCAGGGCAACGGTCCTACCACCGATGAAGAGGGACGCTTTCGAGTTGGCAAGTTGGGCTCGGGAAAAGGGGAAGTGTACTTCGTAGATCCAAAGGCCAAGGGGTTTGGGCTCATCATCCAACAGGAGTTCGAATTGGCACCCGGAGAGTCCAAGGACCTTGGCGAGATTACGGCCTCGCTGCCTAGCGACACTCCGAACGAGGACAAACCGAAAGGCACAATTGGCGTCGCAACGGAAATTGGCAAACCGGCACTCTGTGCAGGAGAAGCCAGCGCCGAGGGCCTTGAGGAGGACAGCCAGCACCTGTGGATCATCTCGGTCGTCGATGGTGGCCCTGCGGACAAGGCTGGCATCAAACCCTGTGATCGAATCACCACGTTTGAGGACTTCCCACTAACGCAAGGAGAGGGGGGAATCCCTTTGCAGGTTGTGAAGACCGCAGTTGAGGCCCCAAGCATGGGTAGCCCACTCAAACTTGGCCTGAAGACGGGTTCTGGCGCCAAGACAGTCTTGGTCGATCCCATCGCCACCGATCCCGAGGAACCGACACCGCAATAGGGTCGGTGATTTGCGCTGAGAGGCTTAAGACTATCGGTTTCGGGCCGAACCAGACCATGTGTCCCGTCTTCTCGCATTGCTTTTCCTTTTTGCCGGCCTTGCCGCTTGTGGCGATGGTCTTGAAGCAGACGCACCCGATGCGGCGGCCAGCGTTCCTCCTATCAGCGGAGATCTTGACGCCTTCGATGAGCCTGCAGTGTGTCATGGTGTAAACCAAACGGGTTGCGAGGATGAGCAGAAGTGCGCCATCGCGAGTGATGCGTGGGCTTGTGTTGCAGACGGGAACAAGGTCTTTGGCGAATCGTGCCAAGAGGATATTGGGCAAGGTGATGATTGCCTAGCGGGCCTGCACTGCTATGAGGGAACGTGCCAAGAGCTCTGCACCTATGCTCAGCCGTGCACTGACCGTTTTAGCATTTGCATTCCGATTCCTTCGGATGCCGAGCAACTAGGAATTTGTCTCACGACCTGCGATCCGGTTGCCCAGGACTGCCCCGATACGAGCACTGGCGATCGCCAGGGCTGCTACCTTTCGGTTTCAGGTCCTGTGTGCGCACCAGTTGCCGAGTCGCCACCACTCGTACCGGGACTGAGTTGCCAGTACCTCAACGAATGTGCGATTGGGTCGGGTTGCGTGCAAATCGACGAACGCAGCCAGTGTGCCGCGTACTGCGACTTCGGCGAGAACGCCAATCTCTCCGACCCACATTGCGCCGTAATGGATGTGTGCCGCCATCTTGAGGGTGGCGACACTGCTGGCGTCTGCGCTCCTTAGCGGAACCTATCGAAGCAAGACCTAGACCTGAGAGGCTAGGTAGTTTTGCAGCCCGATGTTCTCAATGAGGCTCTGCTGCTCTTCAATCCAATCGATGTGTGCCTCTTCGCTCACAAGGATGGACTTGACCAGTTCGAGGCTGCCATTGTCATTGGCTTCTGCACAGGCCTTGATTCCTTCGTTGAGGAACCCCACCGCCTCGACTTCGAGAGCCAGGTCAACTGCGAATTGTTCTGGTACTGTCTCGCCGACTTTGACTTTTCCGAGTCGTTGGAGATTCGGTACGCCCTCAAGGTACAGGATGCGATCCATGAGTGACTCTGCATGCCGCATCTCGTCAATAGACTCGGCTCGAAGCTTGCCACCGAGCGCGGTGTAGCCCCAGTGCTGGCACATTTTCGCATGCGCGAAGTACTGATTGATTGCGGTTAGCTCGTTGGTGAGAATCGCGTTGAGTAGTTCGATTACTTTGGTGTCGCCCTTCATGCTGGGCAAACTACCGCAAGTCGTGCTGGCTAGCCCGCGTCGACGTCGCTGGAAAGCCCAGCCTCGTCCTCAATCATGTCTTGGATCTCGCGAGTGCAAGCGCCGCAACCTGAGCCAGCTCCACAAGAATCCGCTACTTGCTTTACCGTCGACGCCCCACTGCGAATAATTTCGACCAGTTGGACATCGCTAACAGCTTTGCAGAGACAGACAAACATGTGAGGCTTCCTTCACTATTTAGAATACGGGAAGTGGCTTCCGAGGATCAAGGGTTAATTGAAAATGATAATCAATTTTGATTTCCACCCCTCTTAGGATGGGGTTCCAAGCCCAAGCCCATAGAAATGGATCGGCAAACGTGGGATCAGCCAGCATTTCGGGATTCGGAGGTGTCTCTACTAAGAAGGCGATAAGACAGTCATTCGCTGCCTTGGTTACCGCCAGCGCCGCTACGAATCGTTCCCAAACGGCATCTCGACCGAGAGCTAACGAGCCGGCTTGGGAGTGCGCGCCAGGTAGGAGATGTTTGCATGCTTGCGCCAGATGTAGCCGTCTAGGAAGTAGTGCGTGAGTTGTGGGAGGGCCAGTAACGGCACCACAAAGGCCTCGATGCCACGAGCCCAGGACCAGCCCGAGCCAAAGAGCCAAGCGCGTTCTCGCCAGATGAGTCGATCCCATAACAACTCTTCCCCATAGGCGAGCACGACGAGCACGGCAAGAAACACCAAGGGGCCATAGGCCAGCACTCGGATCAGACCAGGGTGCCCAGCCCGCTCGCGGCGGCGCGCTTCGAGATACACCAGGGCCAGGTACGGCACACCGTGAATAACCACATTTGTGACTGTGAAGGCGTAATCAGAGTTGAACGCCACGATACCTAGGTACCAACAAAGAGCCGTGGTGCCGACCACGATGTCCTTGCCAGGATTGCGGAGACCAAGCACAAACCAACGCTGCAGAGCACGCACGACATATGCCCCGACAACGAGCAGGTAGAGGGGAAACCCGACCTGAGACACCCAGAGTGGAAGCACATCAGAAAAATCCCCAGCGACAAACCATGAGTACTTCTGAGGCAGATGCGCGTGCCAATACAGCAGTGGATAGACGCTTGCAGCGTAGATTGCCGCCGTGTCGATCCAGCGGTCTACGGCTAGCGTCTCGCCGCCTTTGCGCCGATAGAGAACCACCCATCCATATTGTTGGCGCACGAAGTGGTAAACGGCGAAGTAGGCGGCAGCACGCCAGAACACATGGGGCCCCAGGCTGTAGACCAAGACACCCACCACGTACACGAACACTGGCCCCCCAAAGTAGAGCAGGCGTCGGCGCTCTCGCTCATCTCGGTCGAAGTAAACGCGAAAGAGCGTTGACCACACGTGGGCAACATCGATGAGCAGCACGAAGGGCACCCAAATCCACTCGGGGCTGTCGCTGTGCAGAAGCCCAAAGGCAGCACCAATGCCGAGAAGCGCGAAGCTCACGAGTGCACTTCCCAGAAAAACTCCGAGGTCTACAGGAGCACCAAATAGCCAGGGGTACCGACTCACGGATCGTTTGCCTCGGTTGCAATACGCCTTGCAACCTCAGCAGCCGCTCGATTGCCGCGGTCAAAGGCTTCCTCAAAAAGTGCCACGCCGCTGAGATCACTATGAGCGAAGTGCACCCGCCCGTGTGGCCTGGCTGCAAGCTCTCGGCGACCATCCCAGATGCGCCCTGGGGTGCTTCGCACCATGCCGTGTCCCCAACGCGCGACATCAATGCGCTCAACGTAGTTGCGAAGGCCAGGATGAGCACGTTCCAAGTCACTCAGAGCTACTTCGGCCCACTCTTCCCAACCGAGTTCGAGCAGCCGTTTGCGAGCAACACGGGCATCGGAGTCCACAAGTGGATAGTAGTAGGTGAGCACCGTCGGACCGCGGTGCGGCCCCTTCTGGTGTGTGGCTACAACGTACCCAAGCGATGGCGAGTCAAAGAGCACGTTGTCCCAGCACAGCGGGAAGCCAGCCCCACCGGGCCGCTCTCGAACTTGCATATTGGCTACCATCCAGGGGCTTTGCTCAAAGCTGCGCGCCGCATCTAAGCGTTCTTCTGATAGTCCACGCACTACCCGAGCGTTTATGAACTGCGGCGTTGCCATCACGACGTATCGTGCGCGAACCCCAACAACCTTGGGCTCGCCGGTGCCGCTTGCGTCCAAGGCAACAATGGAAACCCCGTCTGGTCCGGTTTCCACCGAAACAACCGCGTGTCCCGTTCGAGTCGCGACTCCCCGTCGCAAGTGGTCCACGAGGTGTGAGTTGCCCTCTGGCCAAGTAACAACCTCCTGGTACGAAGCTCCGGCGGCTCTCTTGCGAGAAGCAAAATAGAAAAACACTGACCAAGCGCTGGTATCTGCGAGCGTGGTTCCATAGTCATCGCGGCAGGCATACTCCACCCACCAACGCAGCCTCGGCGAGGTATAGCCGTTCGCTAGCATCCACTGCGACATCGACAGGGTGTCGAGAGCCTGAACCCGAGGATCGCGAGACCCGAGCGACATCGGCAGAGCAAACGCCGGCTTACCTTCAGCATCTCGGAACTCTACCCAACGATCAATCTCGCTCTCGAAGCGCTCCTTCTGTGCCCTTTCGTCAGCACTTGCGCCCGCCACGGGAAAGAGGCCTTCGTACCATCGCCCCCGGTAGAACACGCGCTCTGATGGATCTGCAACGAGATGTTGTTCAGCCATCACTGGATCACCACTTGGCAATATCTCCTCCACCGCGCCAACCTCGCCCAGCAGTGCAATGAGCGGCTGGTTGGCTGCAAGTGGCACTGTCACGTAGTGAGCGCCCCAAGGATGCACTGAGGCGGGCAACGCACCTCCTTGCGAGGTGCCTCCTACATGTTCGTCCAGTTCAAGAAGCAACGTGTTGCCAATGCCGAGTCGCTCTAGTTCGCGCATTGCGGACAAGCCAGCGACGCCACCTCCGACCACAGCGACCTGGCACTCCGACCAGGTGGACGGCTTGGGCAACGAGGAGACATCGCGCATGCGATGACCGAGGCGCTCGCGGCGCAGCACCAAACCGCCGTCCATTTGGGAGACGTTTCGCTGCCCTTTTCGACCGGCACAACTGGCAGCCCACAGTGCTGGTGCCCCTAAGAACGCTCGAAGTAAGTCGCGACGCGCCAGCTCATTCACTGCCAACGCCTCCACTCTTCTTCGTAGTAGCGCACAAGACGCTGATCGTTTAGACGATTGATCTCGGTGGGTACTGGCCCCATGTCAACAGGGAACTTGAACATCGCCCCGAGACTGTCGGTGTTTAGATATCGAAGCCCTTCTGGGAGTTTCTCTGGTGGTCCGATTGGGTCGGGGCCGCGACGAGCGAGTACATATCCCCAGACTCCGAACGATGGCACCGTCGCTTGATATGGACTCACTTGAAAGCCGCTCGCCTTGATAGTCTCGACAATACACCAATAGGAAATTCGCGCGTAGAGGGGCGAGGTGGACTGCACGGCGATAGGGGCCTCAGGCTCCAGACGTGACGCCAGCAAACGATACAAACGCCGCGTGTAGAGCTTGCCGAGAGAGAAGTTGTTGGGATCGGGGAAATCGACAATCGCCACATCAAAGAGCGGACCTTCGTAGCTTGCAAGCCATGTCATCGCATCAGCGTTAACAACTTTCGTTCGCGCGTCGCGCAAGGAGCTCTTGTTGAGCGCCACGAGTGAAGGCAACGACTTGCCAAGCTTGGTCATCTCCGGATCTAGATCCACCAAAAGCACCTCTTCTACGGATGGATACCTAAGAATTTCTCTTACTGCCAACCCATCGCCACCACCCAAGACCAGAATGCGTTTGGGATTGGCCGCCGTGGACATTGCCGGGTGGACCAGAGCCTCGTGATACCGGTACTCGTCTGAAGAACTGAACTGCAGGTTGCCATTGAGAAAGAGCTTGAACCCCATGCCCGAGCGCGTGACAACAATGCGCTGGTAGCGGCTCGTTTTCGCATAGACAATCGCATCATCGAACATGCCCTCTTCGGCGAACGAAGTGAGCGACTTCGCGTTAATCATGCCAGCTGTGAGGATGACAAGCACAACGATCGCTCGGCTTCGCAGAAAGACGATGCCTCCCGTGATTAGGTCGGAGAATATGAAGCTTCCCCAGAGCGCGACGCCAGCATTGAGCATGCCGAAGAGAAGCGATGTGCGCATGAGCCCGAGCGTTGGCACCAGGAAAATCGGAAAGAGCAGCGACGCCAGAAGCGCACCGAGGTAGTCAAAGGTTAGTACTCGTGAGACGAGGTTCTTAAAGTCGAGTTCTTCGCGGAGAATTCGCATCAGCAGCGGCAACTCCAGACCGACAAGAACGCCAATGAGGAAGACCACCCCGTAGAGCACGACCTTGAACCAACCGAGGTAGGCAAAGCTCATGAAGAGCAGTGGCGCCGACAACCCTCCCACCAATCCTACGCCTAGCTCGATGTCCAGAAACCGCCGAACGAGATTCTTCGAGAGATATCCCGAGAGCCAAGCACCAACGCCCATCGCCGACAGGTAGAGGCCAATGATGAGCGAAAATTGTGTGACCGAATCGCCCAGCACGTAGCTCGCAAGCGTGCCAGCCAAGAGCTCGTAGATGAGGCCGCACGTCCCAACGACGAGTACGTTGAGATAAAAGAGCGGCGTGCGGCGATAGGCCATGAGAGTCTCGATCGCGGGAGCGTGCTCAGCCGAGCAGCGCGCCCATGATGATTAGCGCGATGCCAAGCACGATTGCAGACATGATCATTGCTAGGGCGTTGTTTTCATCCTCTTCAATCTCTTTGCGAAGCGAGAATGGCGTGAGCTTTCCCATTAGGAAGAAGGCCAGTGCGAACATCAAAATGCCGACCATTGAGAATGCGAAAGTTGTGAGTAGGGCTTTGCCCAGAAGTTCGAAGTCCATTATTTGCCTCCTCGATAGCCGCCGTATCCGACGTGCCAATAGTGAAATGAGCGGTAGCCCCCAGGAGACCCCATAACGGTCTTGGGAACGAAGCGAGTTTTTTGGCTAGTGTATTCCCAACCAGTGCGGCTCACGTAGCCATAGGCACCGATGCCAGCTAAGCCGAAGAGCAGGTAGAATTTCATCATTGTGTCTGCATCCTCCTAGTCGTCGTAGTCGTAGTAGTCGTGATCCCAAGAATCGCCACCGAAGGAATCGCCTTCGCCACGGCGTGTTTTCTCAAACCCGAGTTTGTGAAGGAACGTAAAGAACGGAATGATGGCGAGAAAGCCCAGCAAGATTAGGAAGTAGCGAAGTCGAACGACGCCCTCGCGGATCGTGATCTGCACGCTTGCAGGGGCACCCGTGTTCTTGCGCTCCATGGCAACTCGGAGCGTGTACTCGCCACTGCCTACTGCTTTGAGCACCCGCTTTTTGCGTGATGAACCCTCTTTCCAATCATAGCCGCTGTACTGCTCAATGGGCATGTCGAAGAACGTCACGGCGCCTGTCTTCTCGTTGATGAGATCCATTTGCAGATAGACCCATGAGTTGTCGACAGCGGAGTACGCATCGACCTCAATGTTGCGGCCGCCTTTGAGCTCGAAGGGTTCGCTGAAAACAACTTGCGTGCCTGGATCGGAGCCGGTTGGGAACTGCATCGTGCCTCGGAATACTTCTGTGCCGCTCGCTCGCGACTTGCCGTAGACGAACACACCGATGGCCAACACCAACAGGACTGCGAACGCTTTGAACACGCCGTTATATGGATAGGGCTGCCCAAGGCCCACGGTCCCGTGAATCGGGTCCCGGAGCTTCACGCCAAAACACGCCTCAACGTCTTCCTTGGGCCAGTAGGTGCTCTTTGACCACGTTACCTCGGTCGCCGAACGCTCTTCGGAAAGTGTGTGCGGCGGGCTCGTGAACTCGCGCATCTCGACGCGTTCTCCTGGCTCTACATTCCAGTAAAACTGCCCAAGGACATACTCGACTTGCCCGCTCCCCGACTCGACAAGTTCGTAGTTCCGGCCGCCGTGTTTGGCAAGAGATGTGAGCACTTGAACATCTGCGAGATTTACTGGCTCGACCATGCTCCAATGTCCATTGGAGTCGACAAGCCAACGAAACCCCAAACGCGGATTGTAGAGCAGGTACTCGTCCCAGTAATACGTATCCCCGTCGTCGTAGGTGGAGCGAACCATGTAGCCGCAGACCTGCATCTCTTCGCCATCAACCATGCCCTTGCTGCCAAGCGGAATTGGCGGATCGGGGAAGCGGTTTTTGTCGAGGATTTGCAGGACGCTAAGATGCCCCTGATTGACATCGCTTAAGGCACCACAATAGGGACACGCAACACGCTCGCATTGCTGAGGGGCAACAAGATCCAGCGAGCCTCTGCAGTTTGGGCACTCTAGTGTGCGCGCCTTTAAGCCTGGCCCGGCAATCGCCTGCTCCATTGACTCATCACGAGCAGGAGCGTTTGCGGAAATTCCAATCTCAGCGAGGGTTACTTCTTTACCAAGATAAAAGGTTGGAGGTGAGTCGCCATAGTCGAGGGTTCCAAATGCGCCATCTTGCCCGCTAAGATCTGCATAGGAATAACTCTTACCCGGCTCAAGCAGATAGGGAATCTCGCCCTTTGCCCCCAGCGTCTGGGCGGTGCCAACTTCGGCGACCACCATGCCTGCACCAACTTGGGGAAGTGGCATGCCGGGCCCGAGCTGCTGAAAGGCGGGCGGTTGCGGAAGCGGGCTTGCGAAGGACATGTAGAAACGCCCTTGTGCCTCGGAGAGCCATCCCCAGTGACCACTATCGAAGGCGCAATACCACTCGTCCCAAACACCTCCAGCGCCGTGCTTGATCTGCGTTCGCCCAACAATCTGAAAGCGCGACTCGCCGTAGCGACCTTCGAGAAAGAGATCTAGCGGCGAGGCAGATTCGAGCAGATCGATAACCTTGCCATGGTCTTCTAGCCCGCGATCTGTTCGAGCCACAGCAGCCGAGCAGAATTCGCAAACCGTGACGAACGAGCTACCCACGCGAAATTGCACCTGCCCGCCGCAGCTGGGGCAGTTCGCGCTTAGACCACTCATCGCCGCCAAGAGTAGAGAAAGCGAAGACCCGGCGCAACCATGGGCCCGAATCCCGCGCTAGTCTATTTGCCATGAGCACGTTGGGAGAGGAGATGCCCATCAAGGGCGGCACGAAATCTGGCTGGATATTTCTCGCCCTCCTGGTCTTGGTGCTAGGCGGCGGCCTCTTGGGCATGCAGTGGCTCGGCGATCGAGACGGTGACAAGAGCGGGCCGATTGCCAAGCCGCCAAGGCTAGAAACGCCTCCCACCGGTGCCTACTTGCAGGGCGGACGCCCCACCAATGACGGCCCCGCTCGTGACATCTTCTTCAAAACTCTGCCACAGTTTGTCATTGCCTTAGATGCATGGGGACGCGACTCTTCCCGCGATCCTTCGCAGATTCGCACGGACCTCCAAGAAGAGCGCGGAGCGGTGATGTTGAGCGCTCACAACGCGGGCATCCCCCTACAAGCAGCCGAGCGGCTTGAGGGACTCTTGGATGCGTGCATGGCTGCTGCGGTGGCCGACGAAACCGAGCTTGACGACGCAGCCGACACGATGCTGAAACGGACGCTTGCCCTCAACGACGCCTTGGCAACTGCGGGATTGGGATTTTTCGTAGATGCCGAGATGCTAACTCGGGGACGAGGGCGCTCAGTCCTGCTCTTCACCTTCGAGGTTCATCGAGTCGTGCTCTACCGAAGTGGTGGTCACGATGTACGCACCTTGCGCGTGCGACGACTCGACAATCTTAACTGGACCTACAGCTTGCTTGGCTTTACCGCCCCACAACGGCGCGATGCTGTGGTCTTGGACAACAAGGTCGACGAGCACCTGCTCGAGCTCTTGCCGTTGTTGTCGGACGAGGTGCAACTGGATCCGTTTGCGTTGCCTTTGGAAGACACCTACGCCGACTGGTATACTGCTGCTCGAAAGCGTGCCACCAGTGTTGTAGCCGCTGAACTCGGCAAAGCCGGCCCCGATGTCGCCGAGCTCGCATCACTCATCGCCCAGCGCCACGCGATTTACGACGATTGGAATGAAAGACTCAAATCGAGGCAAATGAGCATCGATCCCCCAGACAGCCTTGAAGTCACTTGGGACTACCGTCAACAAATGGAAGGTCTGGCGACCCACTCCGCGATGGACCAACTGGACAAGATTCAGAGCAAGCTCAAAGGCAAGAAGATGCAACGGGCGTTTGCGTTGGCTCAAGATCACTTTGCACAGTCGGTAGAGCGCCACGAGACGCAGCATCGACTGGATCTAGCGGAACTCTACAAACTGCCGATGCCAGAAGAACTCGCAGCGTATGTGGGCGAGTTGCCCGATGGCTACCGCGGCCAGAGTGGGCTCGCTTCCAGTGCGGTCGCAGAGATGAGCGCCTATTTGAGTGAACTCGCCCGCGACCCGCTCACACCAAGAACCAATCTCACACTGCTGGCCCGTTACCTTCTCAATCGCGGCGCCTGGGGGATGGGCGAGAGCTATGCAGCATTGGTGATTTTTGAGGGACTAGCGGCCGAACTCGGCATGGATCACCCACCCCTCGTAGTGGGTCGCAGCATCGATCGGGATGTTGTCGCCAAGCTCTTCATGGCGTTTACAGACCTCGATTCCGACGCACTTCAGGATGCCTCGATGACTCTCTGGGCGCGGTACTTTGAGACAGACCTTCCCGTTCTCGAACTCGTGGCCCGCTAGGCTTCGGAGCGCAGGATCCCGGGAGTGCTCCCAATACAGCTCTATTTCACGCACTTACCAGAGTATAAGAGAGACTTATTGCGGTAGTAGCAGCGCTGTATTGACCTATGTAGGCGGTAGGGCTACATACAGCCTCCCATCGCGCAAGTGCTTGGGATCGAAAGCAGTATCTCCTCCAAAGGCAGTATCCCTTTCAAACATCGGAGTTCTCCATGTCCTTACCAAACCTATTCTCTTCACAGCCTTTTAAGGCAGCACTTCTACCTCTCACACTACTCGCAGCACTCGCTGCTTGCGGTGACACCAACGTCGATCAGAACTCGGATCGCGGCCCTCTTGGCAAAGCCGACACGATTGGCAGTTGCGAAGAAAACTGTGGCGGCCAATCCGATGGCGCTTGCTGGTGTGATGACCTTTGCGAAGGCTACGGCGACTGCTGCGATGACAAAGTTGCTGTCTGTGATGCCCCTGAGCCCACGGTCTGTGGTGGCTGGGTTGGCGATACCTGTGCAGCAGATGAGTTCTGTGCATTCTCTCTCTCCGCAATCTGCGGTTGGGCTGATGCAAGTGGGGTTTGTGCTCCTCGTCCTGAGGCCTGCGCCCAAGTCTTCGACCCTGTTTGCGGTTGTGACAGTCAGACCTACTCCAACAGCTGCATGGCCGCAGCCTCAGGTACAAGCGTCTCAGCTCTTGGCGCCTGCGAGGAACAGCCCATCTTCTGTGGTGGCTTTGGCAACATTGCCTGCCCCGACGGACTTGAGTGTGTCGATGATCCGAACGACAGCTGCGATCCAAGCAATGGTGCCGATTGTGGTGGCATCTGTGTCGAGCCAGAAGAGTGTCAGCCAGTCCTATGCGAACTTTTCTGTTCTAACGGTCTTAAGACCGATGCAAACGGCTGCGAAATCTGTGCATGCAAGGACCCAATCGGGCCAGTCGACTCTTGCGAAGGCAGCTGTGGCGAGCAAAGCGCCAGCGGCAACTGCTGGTGTGACGATGCCTGCGTTGGCTACGGCGACTGCTGCGGAGACATCGACGAATTCTGCAGTGAGCCAGAGCGCGTTCCAGCCGGTGGCACCTGCGTGAAGAACTCGAATGACGAGTGCCAAACCGATGCCGACTGCAACACTGGTGGTTGCGGTGGCGAGCTTTGCTTCAACCCCGCTGTTTCCAATGGAATCTCCACCTGCGAGTGTGCGGGTCCAGGCGCTCCTGTCAGCGGCTGCGGCTGCGTTGAAGGCTCTTGCACTTGGTACAACGAATAACAACACAACCATAGGTATCCCGACGAGCGAGGTCCGCCTTGCACGTCGGTCAAGAGGCCGGGTCGCATGCTAGCTGCGACCCGGCTTTTTTTATCTTGGGTGAGCGCACAGAAATCGCACTCGTGGTACCACTGCCATCAATTCATGCGTGGCCTCTTGCTTGTCAATCTCGGTACTCCCGATGCACCAACGTCGTCAGCGGTGCGGCGCTATCTAAGAGAGTTTCTAAGCGACCCTCGAGTGATTGATATCAATCCAGTGGGTCGAGCAATACTGCTCAACCTCATCATCTTGCCCTTCCGCTCAGGCAAGAGTGCCAAGCTCTACCAGAACATCTGGACGGAAGAGGGCTCGCCGCTTCTCACACACAGCCAGGACCTTCACAGGAAGGTAAGCGCGAAGCTTGGGGACGGCTGGCACGTCGAACTCGCCATGCGGTACGGCAACCCAAACATTCCCGATGCACTCGATCGCTTGCAAGCGGCAGGCTGCGAAGACATCGTGGTTCTAGCGCTCTACCCGCAAGCCGCTTCGTCCTCCACAGGATCGACAGTAGAGAAAGTCTACAGCGACGCCAAAGAGCGCTGGATCGTTCCTTACTTCCATGTGGCCCCGCCCTTCTATGACGAGCCCGAGTTCATTGAGGCCTTCGCAGATCAAGGTCGCGCCCTCTTGGAGAGCAAGAAGCCCGATCATGTCGTCTTCTCATTCCACGGACTCCCTGAGCGTCACATGCGCAAGAGCGACCCCACTGGCAACACCTGTTTGGCCTCGGAGTCCTGTTGTGCGGCCATCACTAGCAAGAACGCCGGGTGCTACCGCGCTCAGAGTTATGCTACCGCCAGGGGCATCGCTGCCTCGTTGGGACTAGAAGACGGCAAGTGGACCGTTTGCTTTCAATCGCGCCTCGGACGTACGCCCTGGATCAAACCATACTTTGACGAGGTGCTTCCCGAGCTAGCCAAGGCCGGTGCCAAGAATCTCTTGGTGTACTCGCCAGCGTTCGTTGCCGACTGCCTCGAAACCCTCGAGGAAATTAGCATTCGTGCTAAGGAGCAGTGGGATGAAGTTGGCGGAGAGGAACTCACTTTGGTGCCCTCCCTCAACTCAAGCGATCGTTGGGTCGACCTTGTTGTGGAGCTTGCAAAACGCAACGCCACATCTCGTGCCGCCTAGTGTCGGATCCCGAATAGTTGATCGATGGATCGCGACGGGAGTTCGTTCTCTGGCAAGGCGCGAACAACGAGCTTGCTGGGGCAAGTGAGGCGCTGAGCAACACAGAGCCGAAGGCGTCCAGAGCGCGAAGAACCGAGCGAGCGCGAGCAAGAGTTTTGAATCCGACACTAGGCTAGTTTCCGTCCCGCTAGGGACAAAAACTAGCTAACGCTTGCGAGCAAGCGTGGTGTTTCGCGCCTTCGGCGCTGTGGTCTGGTGTTCCACACCA
>JANTGM010000059.1 GCA_024762925.1 Kofleriaceae bacterium
TAGGGACAAAAACTAGCTAACGCTTGCGAGCAAGCGTGGTGTTTCGCGCCTTCGGCGCTGTGGTCTGGTGTTCCACACCAGAAATTAGCTAGCTAGTGTCGAATTCAAAATTCTTGCTCGCGCTCGCTCGGCTTTTCGCCCTGTGGACGCCTAGCAAGACACTTTGGTTGCAAAAACTTCTTGATCCAAAAACGCTAAATAGGGAATCTCGCGCCATGTTTCGCGCAACATCGATCCTCTTCGCAGTTTCTCTTCTTTTCTCCGCGTGTGTTGATGACAGTGAGGACGGGTCCGGCGCCGGCGGCGACAACAATGGCCCAGCAGAGATTTGCGACAACAGCATCGATGATGACAACGATGGCATGTTCGACTGCTCCGACTCCGATTGCTCCTCCGAGCCGGGCTGTGCTTTTGAAATCTGTGACAACGGCGATGATGACGACTTTGATGGGCTCATCGATTGTGACGATCCGTTTTGCTCTGCAGGCAGCAACTGCAGCAATGGCGAGGTTTGCAACAACAATATCGACGACAATGGTGACAACCAAATCGATTGCGATGATGCAGGCTGCGTAGGCCACCCATCTTGTGGTGGTGTTACGGGCGAGAACTGCAGCAACAGCATCGACGATGATGGCGACAATCTCATCGACTGCCAGGACATCCAAGAGTGCCAAACGGCACCAAACTGCCAAGGCAATGGCGGAACTGAGAACTGCACCAATGGCATCGACGACGATGCCAACTCACTCACCGACTGCGACGACTTTGTCTGCTTGATGGACCCAGCGTGTCTTGGTGGTGGTGGCGGTCTCGGTGGCGAAACCGACTGCTCCAATGGCATCGATGATGACAACAATGGCCAAACAGACTGCCAAGAGCTTCTCTGTCTTATCGACCCGGCGTGTCTTGGTGGCGGCGGCGGCCTTGGTGGCGAGACCGACTGCTCCAATGGCATCGATGACGACAACAACGGGCAGACTGACTGTGAGGAGATTCTCTGTCTTCTCGATCCAGCTTGCCTGCCGTTCTAAGAATCGCTTGAGAGCCTAGCGAAGGTCTGAGAATGAGGCCCCGAGGAGTTCGGGGCTTTATTTGTTTTCGGGAGCATCGCGGTGCACCGCTTTGGAGTTGTGGCAGGGCTGTTCACGGCCTGTGGACTGGCTGTCCACACCACACGCCTAGGGTGCGTGTACTGACAGTCCATAGTAGGGGTTTTTGTCTTCCTAGAAGTCGGCACGGCCATTGCGATGGAGATCGGTCGAACCATCTAACAGTGCGCTACGCACAAAAGGAATGACCATGAAGAATACCGCGTTACTTGGACTTACTCTGGGACTTTTCGCGTCCACAGCTTGTGTGGCGGAGGAACCCGTGCTCGACGATGCAGAAGTACTTACGGCACTTGCTTCGGCCACCACCACTGACGGCGAGGTTTGGAACTTTTATGAGGGCGAGCCAGGCGAGATTATTGTGCATGCCATCGCTGAAGAGGAGGAGTCGGCGTTTCAGAAGCTCGACCACGAAGAGATGGCCTATACTGAGCTCTTTGAAGAGCTGGCAGGCACATCTGCACCGAATGCATTGGTAGAGGCACAGCATCGCTACGACACAATCGTCTTGAGCCCAGACGCATCCGATGCCGCCACGGACCAGAATGAGATTGGTGGTGAAATGCCACCAGATGATGGCATTGGTCGACAAAGACAGGAGATTTCGGCAACGGGATATCAAGACTCGTACTGCTCTGGCTTTTGGGACTACTCCTACTGTTGGCCCTCGTTCTACGGCAGTCCATACGTCCAGCGAAAGACCTACAGTATGTATGGTTTTGTTGGAGCCGTGAACAACACGGTGAACTTCAGAATGCGGCGCAAGTCGAGAAGCTGGTCGAGTTGGAGCACAGTCCTTAGTGGGCAGGCCCTTCCAGGGCAGGTGCACCATGTCTACTCAAAATACTTTGGAAGGCGTCAGCTGCGGCGGTGGGAGGTTACCGGAAATGGTGGCAACCTTGTGCGCTTCTCGGTCTACGGAAGCGACTAGGGGGCGTCCCTAGTTTCCGAGCCATAGCCACGCGCATGCTAGCTGGATCAACGCCAGGTAGTTCTTGGTGGAGAAGCCTCCGCGACTTCGTTTGCTGGCGAGGCGGGAAGAGGGAGTTTGCTGGCAAGCGACCGATGAACAACGAAGAAGACTGGCTGAGCCCGTCTGTCCAGCGGGCGAGAGGACGAGTGAGCGCGTTCTATCTTCATGAATCGCGCACGAGCTCGCAGGACGCCACTTGTCTACGACGTGCTTTTCGTTGGCAGGAGCGGCCATGGTGCGACCGTGTCAACGCGGGCATCGTCGCACCACTATGAGCAAAGAGCGGCGCTAGAGGAAGCGCTCTTTGCCGCTCTCTTGCCACCACTCTTCCCAAAGCTTGCGCGTCTTGTCGCGCTCTTTCTTGGGAAGGTCGTGTCCATAGCCAAAGAACTCGCCAGTGATGTTGCGAAGCGTCTCCGAGGCATGTTTGCGAACCTCAGCATTTTTATGAGAGAGCCCATCGAGCATCCACTCGATTCGGTGCCGGCCTTGGTTGCTCTCCCACCACGAGCGCCACTTGCGATTGCTGTTCCCGAGGTCTTGACCGGTTAGCTGGAAGAGTGCTCGGCGGCTCACCTCGGCAGCATCGCCCCCGCGGCTGTGCGCATCGATGAGGTCGGAGATGGCGGTGATGTCTGCAAGCTTTGTCAGCCCATCAGCGGCAACCTTCACTCTCGGGTTGTCTTCGCTGTGTAGTGCTTTGCGAGCAAATTCCAACGCCGTGTTCAGTTCTTTGTGCGGATATCCCTCTAGCGCTTCGACCGCCAGTGCACGAATACTCTCGTCGCCATCGAAGAGGCGCTCAACAAGCTCATCAATGACGTTGCTCGGTCGTAGCTCGGCAGCGCAGAGTGTGGCGTAGTAGCGAACTTCGCGATCGGCATCACGCATTTTCTCTGCGAGAGCCGGGCCGCATTTCGGCCCAATCTGCGTGACCAGGTCGAGAATCGGACCGTGTTCGGACGCTTGTAGTCGCTCGGCGTCTTCTTCGCGTGGACGGGTGAGTTTGCCTGGAAAGCCGAATTGCAGGTGTTCGATGACTTTGTCTTGCTTCTTGAGTGCCTCGGCAAAGGCCTTCTTTGAGGCTTTGGCCTTGCCGTTTTCGATGCGATCAAAGAGCTTGAGCATCGCCTCATCCGCAACCGGCAGCACTGCACTGCTCTCTGTTACCGCCTCGGTCTTGACCGTCTTATCAACCGCTTCGTCGATGTGTACGGGTGGCACTGTCATCACTTCTGTCTTCTTCGTGTCGACAGTCGTCTCGGGCTTCTGCGAGGACTTGCCCTTCGCAGCACGCATCTTGGCAAGGATGCGGCTCACCGCATCTGCGGTTGCCGTACCTAGAGGAAGAAGTTCGGTCACGCGACCAACGGAGATGCCATGGTCGCGGTTGTGCCCGACAGCAATGGCAATGAGGCGGTCGCGCATGACGATGGGCAAGAGCAAGGCCGACTTTGGAACCTCGCCTCCTCCCAATGCTTCAAGCGCACTCTTGAGCTCGGGATCACTGGTCTCGAGACCGCCAACGCTAAAGGCCTTGCTGGCCACGACCTGCTTGAAGCGTGAAGGGACACTCAGAGGAATTCTGATCTTGCGAATCTCTTCGTTGTCGATTCCCGGTTTGCTCAGAGCAACACGGCCAACTGCATGGTCCGCTTTGATCGTGAAAAGTGAGGTGAAACGTGCTCGCTTGCGCATGGCACGTAGCAAGATCACAAAGATCTCATCGCGATCATCAGTTGCACTCAGAAGCTTGCGAGCCTGGTCTGGAGTAATGGATGCGTAGGGATTCTCGTCGGCGTCGACTGGTGCCGGTGGCGCAGCTTCTACTTCAGGAGTCGGAGCAGGCTCGGGCTGAGCTTCGGTTTTGGTAGACGATTTCTCTTGGGGAGCTTCAGTCTGTGGCGCCCCTTCTGCGAGTTCCGCTGTGGCCTCCGCGTGCTCATGAAGTGAGTCCGTATTGAGCTCCATCGTTTGTCGGCGCGCTGGTTGTTCCGCTGGCGCTCGGGTCCCACGTACGCGCTCACTTGTATCTGCGGGTTTTGTGGCCTCCGGTTCAATGGCGGTTGGAATGGCGTCGATCGTGGTGTCGGAAGCGCTTGGTGGTTGATCTTCAACGTGCGCCTCTGCTGCTTCTGCCGCAGCTACATCATCTTCTTCTGAAGGCGCTTCCCCGATCGTCACCGAAGGAACTTGCTTGGCAGCTGCACTCTCCGGTTCGGTACTTCGCTTGGCAAGAAGCTTGGTAAACCTCTCGTCAACTTCTCCTCCGAATAGTTCTGAGAACTTAACGCGGAACTGGTATTCGGGCACCACCATTGGCTGCACGCTCATGTCGAGTTCGTCAGCTAGCCCTTCCAGGGTTTCGACGTCCACCGGATCGCAAACGAGAACACTCAACGCACGACCTTCTTGAGCGGCCGGCACAACCCGGTACTTCTTGGCCATGTCCTCATTGCAAACCCCGCGAAGCGCTTCCAAATCAACATCGCCGACGCCATTGGACTGTGGTGGAAGACCCGTTGCCAGGCTCAGATACTGCTGCAGCCGGTGATCATCGACAAGCTCCATTTCGAGCAAGACCGTATCGAGGCAGCCGCCATAGATGACTTGGCGCTGAAAGACATGTTCCATGCGGTGAACTCGAACGAGTCCATCGCGTACGAGCAGAGAACTGAGGCGAGAAGTCATAGTGTCTTTGGGCCGGGCAAATCGTTACAACGCAAATCTTTACGATGGGTTCTTCACGACGTAGGTACCAGCGAGCCAGTCCTGAAGACCGCGCTTCTCGCTGTCGAAAGCAATCCAAATGAATCCCAAGCCCAAGCTTGCGACGCTGAGCAGGTAGCCCGCGGTCCGCGCCAGCGCTCGAGGTGTGGATGGGTCATCGCCATAGACGTCAATGATACGCAACTTGAGCACGCGCATGCCCGGGGTGCGGCCCATGGAGATGTGAAAAATCATGCTGTAGGTGCAGGCGATCGCCAAGGTGAGTCCGATGGCTCCAAAAAGTGCAGGATTACCCGCAAGGAGGAGATCAAGCCAGAAATCGAGGCCTTGCACACGGCTTGAGGGGATGTGCAGGTCGGCGAGGGCGCTTGCAACTTTGCAGAGGATGAGCGCGATGGGGATGATGATGGCTGCATCGATAAGCCCTGCTAGTGCCCGCGCCCAGAATCCCCCGACATAGAACTTGGGCGCAGCTCCGCGTGAGCTTCGGGCAGAGCGCGCTTGTGACCCTGCTCTGCTTCCCGCCTGCTGTGACGCCGCTTCGCTCTTCGTCATCTGGTTCCGCAGTTATACGGCGGGCCCTTGGTTCGAATCAAATGCTGCCGACGTCACCGTATCGGAAGGCCAGAATGCTCGCGATTGCAATGCATGCGGTTTCGGCCCGCAGGACCCTGGGACCGAGGGACACAGCCACAAAGCCCGCCTCTTCGGCACCACTGAGCTCGGCCGCGGAGAAGCCACCCTCAGGCCCGACAAGCACGACAGCGGAGGTAGGCTTTGCCTCAGGCAAGGCTTGAGCGAGCAATGGAGCAGCACCGCTAGCCTCGGGAATCAGTGAGAGCTCGGCAGCAGGCGGGGCAACGAGCAGTTCGGCGAGGCTCTGGATTGGGGCAATCTGTGGTGGACGGGGATTGCGGCTTTGGCGGGCGGCTGCTTTGGTGATGGATTCGAAGCGGTCCAGGCGGCGTTTGGCCCGATCGCCCTTCAGGCGAACCACGGTTCGTTCGGTTGTGATAGGGCAAATGCGAGCGACGCCAAGCTCGACCATCTTGGTGATTGCCTGGTCCATGCGCTCGCCTTTGATTATGGCCGGAACGATGGTGAGTGCGAAGCTCGCGACCCCAACCATGGTTGGCTCGTCCACCAAAAGTTCCGTGCTTCCGTCGTAGATCGAGACCACCTTCGCGTCGGCCCAACGCCCGTGTCCATCGAGCAGACACACCGAGGCACCCACCGTCTGGCGGCGCACGTGCACAAGGTAGTGATGCTCTTCATCGCGAATTGTGAGTGTGCCGGCAATGAGGGCATCAGGATCGACGAAGATGCGAACGCTCAATCGCCCCGCCTCAGATGAGCCGAGCTCCACTCGGAGTTGAGTTTGGACTCGCGAATCGACACAAGCTCAACAACCGCACCTTCACAATAGAAGTCGACGAGTGGGCGAATTTGCGCCGTGAGAATCCCCGAGAGCAGAAGTGTTCCGCCCGGGAGAAGCCGTTCTAGTAGATCATCGCGCAAGCCTCGAAGGATGTGCGCTTGAATGTTGGCCAATACCAAAGGGAAGCGTGGTTTGACGTTGGCGAGGTCTGTGGTGCTTACTTCGATGCGGTCGCCAACCCCATTGGCATTGGCATTTTCCCGAGTGGCCTCGATGGAGAGTGGATCGATATCGGTTGCCGTGATGTGCGTTAGAGGCCAGTACTTAGCGGCCGCAATTGCGAGGATTCCCGAGCCTGTGCCGAGGTCGAACACGGTTTCCGGTGCGGGCAGTGCTCCCGAATCAACCAAGTCCTGCATGGTCTCAAGAACCAATTGGGTGGAAGCATGGGCGCCCGTCCCAAAGGCCTGCCCAGGATCGAGGTGAATGGGAATGTCGGTCGCCAGCGGCTCGTGACTCTCCCAGCTTGGCACCACAAGAATCTGCCGAGTGAGTCGCGTGGTGTGGAAGAATTTCTTCCATGCGTCGCGCCAATCCTCTTCTGGTGCGAGATTGCCAGCACGCACTTTGTCGGCATCGACGAGCCACCCCTGCTCAGCAAGATCTCGAAGGCAGGCTCGAACATCTGCGAGGGTGGTCTCAAGTTTTGGTGGGTGCACCCAAAACACCACATGGCCTTTCCGAACCTGAACACCGCCTCTTGCAGCTGGCACTGCACTCACAAGCTGGGCCGCGAGGCCATCGGCTAGAGCCACCTTGGCTGGTACAACAACCTCAATCCACTCTTGCTCAGCTTCGTTCACGAGAACCTCTGTTGTTTGCAGACACACGAAAGCCGCGCTCCGGGTGGCCGGGCACGGCTTGTGTCAATCAATCCGTATCGATGGTTGGGCGGCTAGCGATCGTCGCGGCGTGCTTCGCGGCGGATGCGCTTGCGTGCTTCGATTGCTTTGCGCTTGCGCTTGAGTGAAGGCTTCTCGTGAAAGCGGCGTCGCTTGACCTCTTGCAAAATGCCCTCTTTCGACATTTTCTGCTTAAGGATTTTCATTGCCTTCTCAAGGCTATCGCGAACCTCAACCTCAACAGGTTTACCAAAGTTGTCCATAGGCGCACGGTCTACCCTACTGAGGGACTACAGATCAAGATAAGCTGTCATCCAGAGGCATGATCGTTGGCAATTCCAGCCAGGCTGGAACAGGTGATCCCGGAATTGGTTGGTCGGTCAACGAAGTGCGAAACGCAGGATTCGCAAAAGACGAATGGTTTCTTGGGGGTTTCGCACTCCAGCAAAGCCATACAGGAAGCTGAAGGAATTTTGTAAAATTACGCGTTGACTGGAATAGAGGTTGGCCCTAGAGTTCGAGTATTGGTTGGGATAACTAGCAACCACGAGGAGGTTGAGTGTGACTTATGTTTCAGGTGTGAAAGTGTTCTCTGCTACCAAGGCCCGCGAGCGAGCTCGGTTGGGCGAAGATGTTACGGATTGGATGCGTGATAACGAAGGTGCCGAGATTGTTGATAAAATCGTAACCCAGTCGTCCGATTCCGAATTCCATTGTCTGACCATCACGCTGTTTTATCGGCTGCCACAGAAGGCGACCGCTGCAGCATAGTTTGATGTGTCTCCAGACATGTTGGTTTCCGTCTGACTAGCAGTATCGGTCAGGCGTTGACGTAACTAGCAGTATCGGTTGCGTCATGACGGGGCATCTCTTCTGAGGTGTCCCGTCTTTTTTTTGTGGTGGCTCATCAGCGAGACCCAGTCCCAAACCTCGCTCTCTGCTAGCAAAGGTTCGTGAGATCCTCAGGATCCAGCCACGAAAGCAGGGTAGGGTGCCGGAATGTTACGAGCTATTGCCGTTTTCTCGCTACTCCTAGCTGGGACGGGAGGCTTGGCCTCTGCCCAACCAAAGGCCAAACGCAAAGGCCCTGTAGCGAGCCTCCCTGCACTGAAAACCTGGACGATGGACAATGGGCTGCAAGTCGCCTTCTTGCCAATGCCCAACGCGCCGTCTGTGACAGTTCAGCTTTGGTACCACGTTGGCGCCAAGAACGAGGCGCGTGACCGGCGCGGTTCGGCCCACATGTTTGAACACATGATGTTCAAGGGGACCGAGAATCTTCGGGCAGAAGAACACGCTCGTCACCTCAGCGGCCTTGGCGGGTATGTGAACGCGTTCACTACCGAGGATGTTACTGCCTATCACAACACTCTTCCGGCCGACTATATGGATTTCGCCATCCGACTCGAAGCCGAGCGCATGCGCAATCTTTGGTTTCGCGACGACATGATCGCAACCGAGAAAGAAGTCGTAAAAGAGGAGATTCGACAACAAGAGAACAACCCGCTCTTCACCGGGTTTCTTCGTTTCTTGGAGATCGCGTTCAAGGTTCACCCATACTCGTGGACTGCTGGGGGGGCTCTTGCTGACCTAGACGCAACCACCACCGAAGACCTTAAGAGTTTTTATGATCGCTATTACGTGCCCAATAACGCGCTCCTCGTAGTTGTGGGCAAGACAACCGAGAACGCTGTACGTGCTTCGGCCGAGAAGTGGTTCGCGAGCATTCCCAGGGGGAAAGAACCGCCCAAGCTCGGCCCGGAACTCACGGAGAAACCACAAACCGAGAAGCGCAGGGAAGTTGTTGCACCAGCGCAGATCGGCGTCATCATGCGCGGCTATCACATTCCAGAAGCCGCTCATCCCGACATTCATGCCCTTAGAGTCTTGGCGCTAATTCTCTCTGGAGGTGAGTCATCTCGTCTCTACGAACAAATCGTACGCAAGCAGAAACTTGCGGTGCAGGTTGGAGGGCAGCTTGTCATTCGAGAGCACCCGGGGTTAATGATGGTATTTGGTGTCTATCTCGATGCCGCCAAAGGCAAGACCTTGGAAGACGCGCTGGCCTCGGAGATCGCAAAGGTGCGCAAGGGGTTCGTGAGCAAAGCAGAGATTGGCAAAGCCAAGAAACAGCTACAGGCACAGCTTGTGTACGGCATGGAGAACGTCACGGGAATCGCAAATCAGATCGGCTACTCGTGGATCCAGCGTGGTGACGCTGGTCGCTTCCTGGAAGACTTAACTGCGCTTGAAGCCGTGACGGCCGCCGATATCAAGCGCGTCGCCAACCTCTATCTTGGTGACTCGCAATCGAGTGTTGTTGTGATTCCACCAGCTGCTACAACAGGAGCTAAGTAAATGTCTCAGTTGAATACGAGAAACCGCGTTGCTTTGCTGCTTGTGGGTGTTGTGGCAATCACAGCAGCATGCGGTTCAAGCGCAAGCAGGTTGGCGCCAGAACTACCCGGCGATGGCACGGACAACTTCGTTAGGCCAAAAGGGTCCAAGGTGGTTGCGGCGCCTGTCGAGGTCGATCCATGGAAGGGGCGAACCCTAATCGCCCCACCCGAGGCAAAGGCACCGAGTGCACTCGAACTGCCAGCGATTGCGCGTTTTACCCTCAAAAATGGTCTGCAAGTCATCGCTGTTCAAGACAGTAGCTTGCCAGTAACCACGATGCAGCTCGCGGTAAAGGCGGGCGACCGCAATGTACCCCGTGAGAAGATGGGGCTTGCAGAGTTTGCCGCTCAGTCCATGACTCGAGGCACCAAACTTCGTAACGCAGCTCGCATTGCCAAGGAAGTGGAAGCGGTTGGCGGTGAGCTGCAAGCCAATGCGAGCTATGAGGCGACCTTGCTCTCGTGCAAGTCGCTCTCCCGCGACCTGCGTACCTGTCTCACGGTGTTGCCGGATGTTGTCATCAACGCCAATTTCCCGGCTTCCGAGATCGAGTTGGTGCGCCGTAACCTGCAAGCCTCTGTGCGACAACGCTTGGACGATGCTGGGCAACTGGCTAGCGCGCACTTTCAAAGTGCGCTGTGGGGAGACAAGCATATCCGCGGCACAGTAATGAGCGCGGCAACCATTAATGCAATCTCGCGAGAGGACTTGGTTGCTTGGCACAAGGCGCAGGTCATTCCGAATAATTCTGTCTTGGCGATTGCAGGCGACTTTGACGCAAAGAAGGTGCAGAGCGACCTTGAACGTGCGTTTGGTCGTTGGAAGAAGGCAACCGTCCCGGCCACGCCAGCGGTCAAGGAACCAGAGTCTCGGGGCTTGCGTATTCGCCTGGTCGACAAGCCTGGACAAACGCAATCCCACATCCGCATGGGCAATCTTGGCATTGCTCATGGCGATCCTGACTTCTACGCTGCGCTCGTGTTCAACTACTCGCTGGGCGGTGGTGGCTTCTCATCACGTCTGATGAAGGTCGTGCGTTCCGCTGAAGGCAAAGCCTACACGGCTTCGTCGAGCTTTGATCGCAATCGCGAACGCGGAGCATTTATGGCTGCCACGTTCACACGCAGCGCTGAGACCGTTGCAACGATCAAGCTGATGCAAGGCGTGATCGCGGAGATGGCAAAGCACGGGCCAAGTGAGGCCGAACTCGTTGCTGCAACTACGAACATTTCGGGAAGCTACGCGATGCGCTTTGAGACTGCCAGTGACTATGCGAATGCACTGCTCGCAGCGGACTTGCACGGATTTGGTGATGGGTATGTCTCTCGCTACCCGTTGAATGTCGCTAAAGTCACCCGCGATCAAGCAGCCAAGGCAGCAAGTCGCATTCTTGATCCCGTAAATGGCGTCTTGGTGATTGTGGGAGACGCAAAGATCGTTGGTCCACAGCTTGCCAACGCAGGCTGGGGGTTTGAGACCGTTTCCTTTCGAGAACCCGTGTCCAACTGGGAACGCGTGAAACCCGCCGATGCTGTCAAGGAAGATGCCGATCCGAAGGCGGTCGCTGCGGCAGTAAAACTCTTAGACGGCGCGCTTGCGGCAAAGGGCGGTGCAAAGAAGTTGCGTGCCATCAAGTCGTTTCATTGGACTGGCGATGCCGAGCTAAACTTGCCAACAGGAGTTGTTCCCGCTCAGGTTGAGAAGCACATTGCTCCGCCAGATCGATTTCGGTTCAAAATGGTGATTGGTGGCGGGCAGGTGAAGATCGTTACCGCGCTTGCTGGCGGTAAGGGCTGGGCACTGGAGGACACCCCTGGCGGCAAGCAGGTGCGCGACTTTGCGGCTCCAGAGTTGGCGGCTTTGTCGAACCAGCTCTGGCGAGATCCCGAAGTTGTATTGCTTAGGCACCAGGAAGAAGGCGCAACCGTTCGACCACTTGGAGAGCGCACTGTATCAGGCAAGACGATTGCTGCGATTGGCGTCACAAGTGCAAAGTCACAATCTGTGATTCTACTTGTAGACACCAAGTCGAAGATGCTTGTTGGGATGGACTACGCAGAACAGGGAATGAAGACCAGCGAGCGCTTTGATGACTACAAGAAAGTCGCTGGAGTGCAGGTCGCACACACACGCAGCACAAAGGCGCCAAACGTCGACCTAAAGATCAAATTGAAACAGTTTGATGTCGGCAAGCCTGTGCCTGCTACGCTCTTTGTTCGCCCCGACGACAAATAGCTCTCCTTTTATGCTCCAACGTCTACTTCTCACGCTGCTCCTCCTTGGCGCTACTGCTGCGCTAGCAGAGGCAACAACGCCATCTATTGCTCCCGTGGCGCCAGCTGCTGGGGAAACGCCGAAGATCGATTTGTACACGATGGGCGTCGGCGCTCTCGTTGTCGAGAAGTTTGGCCACGCCGCACTCTGCACGCGCTATCCAAACAACCCTCGCCGCGACCGCTGCTACAACTATGGCACTACGAACTTTGCCGATCCGGCTGGCTTGGGATGGAGCTTCGTGCGCGGGCGCCCGCGCTTTTGGGTATCCATTGCAAATCCTGACAAGATGATCGAGCTCTACGTTCGGAGTGATCGAACAGTGTGGGTGCAAGAGCTGCCAGTCTCCGACGAGCAAGCAAGAGCCATTGCCAACAAACTCCGCTTTGACTCCCTCAAGGAAAACCGCTTCTACATCTACCATCACTACTTCGACAACTGCACCACGAGAATTCGCGACATCCTCGATGATGCACTCGGAGGAATTCTTAGCAAAGATAGCAATGGCGGGTTCGGGACAACATATCGAGAGCTCAGTCGGCGGGGCTTTGCGGAAACCCCTGCACTGTTAATCGCAAGTGACTACGTGCTTGGGCGCATCGGTGACGAGGAGCCCACACTCTATGAGGCCATGTTTTTGCCTGCCGTTCTGCGCGAAGTTGTCACCGAGCGCATGGGCGCAGAGCCGGTTGTTGTGTACGAGCGTAAGGGGCCTGAGCCGAGTCGCGAGCCCAGCCAGGTTCGCCTATACATGCTGTTATTTGGGCTGGTACTCGTGCTCCCGGTGTGGATCGGTTGGAAGCGCAAAGTCTTGAGCCCCATTTTTGTCTTGCCAGTTCTCTCGTACCTTTCGCTCGTGGGAATTCTTCTTTGGTCACTTGCCATTCTTAGCCCTTTGCCAATGGCTCGCTACAACGAGGCCCTCTTGCTCTTTGTTCCCTTCGATCTTGGGCTCTTAGCGCTGCCTGAGCGAGGACGTCAGCGCTATTGCCAGGTTCGTGTTGGGCTCGCTCTGCTTGCCACCATCGCGGCCACGATTGGCCTGCTCAACCAGCCGCTTTGGGTCATCGCGCCCACGCCGATACTTGCTTTGCTGCCGCTAGCGCTTGGTACACAGTCAGCAAAGAGTCCTTCTTCGTCCTAAGAAGTTTTATGGCCGAAGTTCTCCCCCCTCCTGATACGATCTAGGCGAGGAACGCAAGGGTGCTCGAGAGGCTATGGAAATGGGTTATCGCTCTCACCGACTGGGCCGTTGGCACAGATTGGACGAGCGAGGAAGAGCATCGACATGCACGGCTCGTTGCTGGTGTTCTCTTTGTCATGTCGATTCCGGGATTGCTCTACTCGGTGCACTTCATTGTGATCGGTGTTGTGTGGATGGCAGTTGCCGTGGCCCTCACGATTTCGTCCGCAACAGCAAGCGTACTTTGGCTGCGTTACTCGAAGAAGCCAGTTACAGCAGGAGTCCTTGGTGTAACGGCATTTTGCTGTCTGCTCACAACCAGTGCCTACTCCACGGGTGGCTTCTATGGGCCAAACTTTGCTTGGCTCTACGTCATTCCGGTCTTCGCCGCTTTGCTCGCGAATATGCGAACCGGTGCTGTCTTCACAGGCATCGTATTGCTCGTGACCGTTGGATTCTGGCTTGCTGAACGCCATGGCCTGCCAATTGTGAACTTCATCCCGGAAGAGGAGAGGTCTGTGCGGAGCCTCACCGATCGTGGTGGGGCAATTCTAGCCATTGGAGTGGCAATTGCCATCATTGCGAGTCGTGAGCGCCTGGGCAGTAAGAAGCTTGGCGACGCCTACGACTCGCTCAAAGAGGAAATGCAGCAACGAGAGCTGCTTCATGACCGCATGATTCACACGGAGCGACTGGCCTCGATGGGAAAGCTCTCCGCCGCGGTGGCGCATGAAATCAACAACCCCATGACGTATGTCATTGGCAACCTGCAAGCTCTTCAGGAAGACGAAGCCTATGATGAAGAGGAACAGGCAGAACTTGTGCGCGACGCTTTGGACGGCGCAATGCGCGTGTCAGCGCTCGTCAAGGACATGCAGGTCTACTCGCGAACGCCCGATAAGCGTCAGCACGATGATGTGGACGTTGAAGCGGCCCTCGACACGGCTGCCAAGATGGTTGGCAACCGCGTTCGGTACTGCGCGCAGTTTCGTATGGAGTGCGAACCCGGACTTCGCGCGCGAGGCAGCGAAGCACAACTCGTCCAGGTTATCGTAAATCTTCTTACCAACGCCATCGATGCTTTGGAGGGTGCCGTTGAAGACAACGAACTAACCATCGAAGCGACTGCGTGCAGCGAAGGAGTATGGATTGAGGTTCGTGACACCGGCCAAGGCATTCCAAACGATGTGCAGAAGAAGCTCTTCGAGCCGTTCTTCACGACAAAAGACATTGGGCAGGGTACCGGTATGGGGCTGGCGATCAGTCGAAGCCTCATGGAGGGCATGAATGGCAGCATTCGTTTCGAGTCGACGCCAGGGGTGGGAACTTCGTTCTACTTGGTGCTGCCCGCAGCCGGAGACGAACAAGTCAAGGCAGATGAGGTCACGGTATCAACAGCAACCACAAGTGCCGAGGTGCTCAAGATTCTCGTTGTCGATGATGACGCGGCCGTGCTTCGGTCGATCCGGCGCATGTTGGGTTCGCATGATGTGCAAACGGAGGACGATGCGAAACGAGCCCTCCAGCGATGCGGCGAAGAACGCTACGACATCATCCTATGCGATATCATGATGCCGTCAATGTCAGGCGATAAATTCTACTCGGAACTCAAAGCGACACAGCCAACCCTCGAAAGCCACGTTGTGTTCATGACGGGTGGAGTCCTAACTCCCAATACCGAAGAATTCTTAGCATCGGTTGACAGGCCAGTACTGAGAAAGCCACTCAACCTGGACGAGCTCCGCTCGATTGTCACACGCTCGTAGCTGGCCTCTTATTCGTTGCATCAGGGTGTGATGCCGTGACGGGCAATCTTGTTCAGAAGCCCCTGCCGAGAAATTCCAAGGCGCTCTGCTGCCTGACTCTTGTTGCCAGACGTGGCTTCAAGCGCAGCTTTGATCTCAGAGGATTCGAGCGCGGCGATTTTTGCTTCTAGCGTTTGAGGACGACTTGTTATGGCAGCGTCGACTTGACGAAGAGCCGGGGAGAGATCGCTCAGAAGAATCTCGCTTCTTGTGCCGGCCATCACCAGACCGCGCTGCATCTCGTGACGGAGCTCTCTTAGGTTTCCCGGCCAGCCGTAGGCCTCCATGGCTCGCAAAGCATCGGACGAGAGCGTTGCACCAGCCGAGCCGGGAATGAGCGCTCTTGCTTGGTTTAAGAAGTGCTGGGCCAAGAGTTCGAGGTCGCCGCTGCGCTCACATAGTAGTGGCAATTCCACTTCGATTCCGCGAATTCGCCAGTAGAGGTCTTCGCGAAAGCCCCCCTCTGTTGTCCGTTGTGGCAGTGGTTGGTGTGTCGCGGAGACCAGTCGAATATCAATCGCTGTAGGCTCCGTCGCTCCAACGGCAAGAACTTCACGAGTCTCAAGAGCGCGTAAGAGTTTTACCTGCAGCGCAGGATCCATGTCGCCGATTTCATCGAGAAAGAGGGTGCCGCCTGTGGCAGCACGAAAGAGCCCTGGTGAGTCCTGCGTTGCCCCTGTGAAGGCACCTTTCTTGTGGCCAAAGAGCGTGCTTTCGAGCAAGTTGGCGTTTAGCGCCCCACAATTGATGGCGACGAACGGACCTTCGGAGCGGTTGGAAGACGCGTGCAAATGTCGAGCGATAACCTCCTTGCCTGTGCCCGTGGCTCCTGTGATGAGAACCGGAACATCCGTTGGAGCCGCCTTCTCGCAGAGTTTGCGCGCAGCGAGAAACGTTTTCGAACTACCGAGCAGCCCAGAGCCATCGGCAGGGGCGGCGAGGCTAGCTTCAAGGCTCTCAACCCGATCTTCAAGGGCAAAGCGCGCTTGCGCTCTGTCGAGGATTGCAAAGAGCACATCCGGTTCGATGGGCTTTGTTAGAAAGTCGTAGGCCCCGCGTCGCACCGTCGAGAGCGCGATTTTTGTGTCGCCAGTGCCCGAGATGGTGACGATCTTGCAGTTTGGCGATGCGGAGAGGAACTCGTCGCAGAGTGCAGCTCCTGCTGTTGGGCTCCCCGATGGAGGAAGCATGAGATCGAGAACAACAAGCCTCGGTTGGTGTTTGGCAAATGCCGCCTTGGCTGTTGGGACGTCACGTGCTTCATGCACAACGTATCCTTCGTCCAGCAGGAGTTCGTGATAGACCTCGCGAAAGGCATCATCATCATCGATGAGAAGTACGCTTTTAGCCATGTTCCGCTACCTGACGAGGCCAGCGTAACACGAAGCGTGCGCCACCTTCGGGGGGCCTCTCATGGCGGATTTCGCCACCGTGTCTCGCAAGCCATCGCTTGGTAATTGCCAGCCCCAAGCCGGTTCCTGGATATTGGGTGTCTCGGCCGCGCCCTGTTACAAAAGGCTCAAAGAGGGTGGAAGCGAGTTCGTCTGGCACCCCTGGACCGTTGTCGGTTACAGAAGTCTCTATCCATTCCGATGTTGTGTGATTGTCGATGACAATGGTTGTGCTGCCCGCCGCAATGGCATTTGTTAACACCGTGATGTGGGCGTCAAGCAGCGCATTGGCATCGGCCTCAAATTCCGTGTCTGAGAAGTTTTCTGAAATCACAATCTCGGATTGATTTTCCACGTATGACTCTCGCACAGACTGAACCGCCACCTTTAGTTGCTCACGCAAGGATACAGTCTCCATGGAGAGCGGGCGTGGGCGGCTGTAGTGAAGAAGATCATCGATAAAGTGCGAGGCGCGAACAACCTGCTCTCGAAGCCTCGCCACACTCTTGGCATCGGCACCTCGGCGCTCGAGCAGCGCGGCCTGGGCTTGGATGATGCCCAGCGGGTTGCGAAGCTCATGAGCGACAGCGCTAGCCATGGTTCCGATTTCCGCAAGGCCCTCGGCGTGGTCTGCTCGCGTCTTGGTCTCGGTGATTTGATCTGCGAGATCTGTGAGTCCGATCGGGTCCTTGAACAAGCGCCTACCCATGGCTTCGACTCCGAATGTACGCAGTTGGTCGAGTGGCAGTGCGGCCACAAAGCTTATGAAGAGCAGCCAGAAAAGCGTTTGCGCTGGTGCCAAGTATGGAAAGAGGTGAAGGTAGATTGTGATACCGATAGCGCCAAGAACCGCTGTCATTACTGTGTAGGTGATGTCTTGGTTTACAAGTCTTCGACGCCCTCCTTGGCCGCTTAGGATTGCGTAGGCAACTAAGAGAATTGCTAAGAGCAGCGGAGGCGCTGCCCAGGCAAGGCTGGAGATGCCAAAGATGTGTCCAGCAGTCGCTGCGCCAGATCCTAGCGCCGCAAAGACCGTTCCCAAGGCGAGGGCAAGTCGTCTGCGCCTCATGAGACCCGCGCTTTGTTGTGCGGCTCTCAGCATCCAGGTGCCCGACCAAAGAACGCCGATTGAGGAAAGCACCGCAACTGGCCAGAAGAGCGAGCCTGGTCCAGAGAAGCCCGGTTGGTAGTACGCTGTTGGGACTAGAATGCCGAGCAGTGCGACAACAGCGCCATAGCCGTACGCAAGGTAGAGGTAGCGCCTTTGCAGTGGAATGAGATCCGCCGCAGCATGCACACCCGGACCAGCGAGCATGATGCCGAGAGGAAGGTAGCGTTCGGCAAACGGCGCCGACTCTGGGTGCTGCAGTGCAATGAGACAGGCAACCCACAGTGAGAGCATCATCGACAGCGCCAAGAGCCCCACGCCAAGGCTACGACCCAAGCGCAGTGCCGTTATCGCCACCAGATTGGTGATGGCGAAAAGTGGGTAGAGAACAAGGGCTGCAAACGGCGTCATCGGTAGGGCGTCTTGTGTGGCAATTGGCAGTGCCCATCGCCGCAGTCGTCGTGAGCGAGCAAGGCACCAAGCCAGTGTCGATTCTTGGAGACTTGCAGAAAGAAGCGCTCCGCCAAAGGACTAAACACCGAGCCTGTAAGACGATACGACCAATGTCGCCAGTCGCGCAGCGCCCAGAGCGCAACAATGAACGCTGCCGAGCCAGCCCAGACCTCTCCCGTGTTTGCGACAACAACAATGTCTTCATCAAGCCATGGCACCTGTCCAAAGCGCGTTTTCGCCTCATGCGAGTTTGCCGGAAGGAACTCCAGTTCCACCAAGCTCTGCTGCGCTGCCATCCAGTGGCGACAACGCAGACAGAGTGAACACTCGGGGTCGTAGAGCAGCGTCACTTTGGTGATGCCATCAGGCACTCGCCGTCCCCGGGTTGACGTTCATGTGCGGCACAACCGGTGGTGGCATGGTCGCGATGTGGGAGCGCTGCCGAATGCGGTGAAAGAGGTAGAGGTTAAGGAAATGCAGTCCGCCGAGGGTCAGGAGCAGGAAGCCCAGCTTTCGCGCGAGCACCTCCACGGCGGCGAACGACGAGGTTGCCCCATGCGCCTTTAGCATGAAGAACGCATAGCCCAGGTTGAGCAGGTAGAAGCCGACCACCAGGAGTTGATTGACGGCTTGGGCAAGCTCTGGCTTGCCTTCGAAAATGTCTGAGAGAAAGACCGCACCATTGCGAAAGAGGGTGCGCGCCAGCCAGACCGTGAGGCCGACTGCGACAACAGAGTAGATTACGTAGACTTCAAACAAATAGGTTTCTTGCATGGGAATATCCTTTCGAACATTCCCTAGAGCAAGGGTTGGGCCAGATCTCTTTGATGCGATAGTCGATACTTGTCGTCGTTGCTTTGCGCGGGGCGTCCAACAGCTTTACGGATCCTGTAAAGCCCGTTGGCACCCACTCTATTGTGGGCGAGGCAGCGTGATCGCAGGAGGGTCCGGCTGTCGAGCTCCAATCGTGACAGGGGAGCCGGCGGAAAAGCCTGGGCCCGTGACGTGGCCCGATCCAGAGACGCTGGGCCAGAAGTGGGCTTCGTTCCGTCGTGCTTATCTCCATTGGTATCAAAGTGTCAGGACTCTCGGCGTGAACTCGCGAGCGCAAGCAATGGGTTCGGCCGTCGTAGAAATGTCCGCATTGCAGATATACGTTTCCTTGGTATCGCAAACGGTCACTTGGTAGCGACCGCGATCTCCTTGTACGTAAAGTTCTGAGCATTGTCCACGAACGCGGAGGTGCGCTTCTTTGGCTGCAGGGCGCTGATGAGTGGCAGCTCGGAGCCCGTCGCAGAACGACAACCACCGGTCATCATTGGCAAGAGTCCTAGGCTGAGCACGACGAGGAAGGATGCGTTCATTGCAACATCAGGGTGTTCGGGGAATGCCGTGGTGCCGATTTCTCGCGTCTCGACGATTGGATTGCCGTGCTCGATACGTTTGGGAGTCGGGGATTGAGGGGCCAAGTCTTTGCCGGATAAGCTCAGCGCATGGAATACGAGCGCATGGCCAAAGCAATGGCGAGGCTGGAGAGTTTCATCGAGCGGCGGGATGATCTGCGCCTCGCTTTCGACAGGACCTGGTCTCGAGCGGAGCTGGAGGCTCTCGCCGAGAAGGAAAGCTACGGTGTCGCCCTGCCACCAAGCTACTGTCATTTCATTCACACCTACGGGCCGATGAAGCTCGACCGGGGTGGCGGGATGGAGGCCTATCCGATGGTGCAGCCCGACATGATGTTCGGGGTTTCACCAGACGCCGATGATGCCTGCGGCGCCGGCGATGAGGAACTAGAAGAGCAAATCGACGTGTCGCTGGGAAACGCTCTATTCTTTCAGTATCAGAGCACTGAGTGGGTGCAAGACTTCTTCTGTTTTGCCAAGGACTCGGCACGGGACGATGGCGAACTCACGGTCATTCGCTACTGGCACGATGAGGTGTTCGAGAATTGCCCTGAACCGGCGAGTGCCTCGAAACACTCATACACCTTCGAGGATCATTTCTGCGAGCTAGTCGACGAGATCATCTCGGAGTACTCCCGGTAGCCAGTCTCAGGCGTTTTTACGTTTATGCACCTGAGATCCCGGATCGTAACCCCGAAACGAAGTACGGCGATTCCTTTTGGGAATCGCCGTAGCCCTAGACTCGCTAGGAGTCCCTAGTTGCCGCTGATCTTCAGCGCGTCGAGTTGAGCTTGGGCCCAATCAAGACGTGCTTTCAGCGTGCGGTATTCGGCGTCAAGGGCGCCTTTCCAGTCGTTCACTTTGACAGAGGTCTCTTCGACTTCCGCCTTCGCCGCTTCTGCATCGATTTCGTCGACAGCGCAGGCTTGCTCGCAGAGCACCTGCACCTCACCGCTTGGCTCAACTTCGAGAAAGCCTGGTCCAACAGCAAAGTGCTGCTTCTCGGTGGCTTCTCCCAGAGTCACGACACCAGCGTGCAGCTCAGATAGGAACGGCACGTGGCCTTCTAGAATCTCAAACTGCCCCATGCGGCCCGGCGCCAAGACGGCGTCGGTGTCGGTCTGTGCCACGGGCCCCTGCGGAGTGACCACGTTGACTTTGAGGTTGGTGCTAGCCATGGGCCCGGTTGCCAAACTACTGCCCTGCCTTTGCGACTAGCTCTTCGGCCTTCTTGAGGGCGCTCTCGATGTTGCCGACCAGGTGGAATGCCTGCTCTGGAACATCGTCGTGCTTGCCATCAAGAATCTCCTCAAAGCCGGTGATGCTCTCTTCGAGCGTTACGTAGGCTCCTGGAGTACCAGTGAAAATCTCAGCAACGAAGAATGGCTGGCTGAGGAACTTCTCGATCTTTCGAGCACGGGCAACGGTTGCCTTATCTTCCTCAGAGAGTTCGTCCATACCGAGAATGGCGATGATGTCCTGAAGGTCCTTGTAGCGCTGAAGCACCTCTTGAACGCGACGAGCGACGGTGTAGTGGTGCTCACCCATGACTTCTGCAGAGAGAATTGTCGACGAGGAGTCCAGCGGATCTACAGCAGGGTAGATGCCTTTCTCGGTGAGTGCGCGGTTGAGAACCGTGGTTGCATCGAGGTGGGCAAATGCCGTTGCAGGAGCAGGGTCGGTCAAGTCATCAGCAGGGACGTAAATGGCCTGTACCGACGTAATCGAACCATCCTTGGTCGAAGTAATGCGCTCCTGAAGACCACCCATCTCCGTTGCCAGCGTTGGCTGGTAACCCACAGCAGAAGGGATACGTCCGAGAAGGGCCGATACCTCAGAACCTGCCTGGGTGAATCGGAAGATGTTGTCGACGAAGAGGAGCACGTCCTGCTTGTCTACATCACGGAAGTACTCAGCGATGGTGAGAGCGGTAAGAGCAACACGGCTGCGAGCTCCAGGGGGTTCGTTCATCTGGCCGTAGACCAGTGCGGTCTTGTCGAGAACGCAGCCACCATCAGCAAGCTTGGAGTCTGCCATCTCGTGCCAAAGGTCGTTTCCTTCGCGAGTACGCTCGCCCACACCAGCGAACACGGAGTAACCGCCGTGTGCCTTAGCGAGGTTGTTGATGAGCTCCATGATGAGAACGGTCTTGCCGACGCCAGCGCCGCCGAAGAGACCAATCTTTCCACCACGTCGGTAGGGAGCGAGAAGGTCGATAACCTTGATGCCAGTCTCGAAGGACTCGACGGCCGTCGACTGGTCGGTGAAGTTTGGAGGCGAACGGTGAATGGCGTCGTGGCGAGTCGCCTCGATGGGGCCTTTTTCGTCCACTGGGGCGCCAACTACGTTCAGAATTCTTCCGAGCACGCCCTCGCCAACAGGAGCCTTAATTGGGCCGTTGGTGTTGGTGGCTTCCATTCCGCGGACGAGGCCGTCGGTGCCGTCCATGGCAATGGTGCGAACCATCTTCTCGCCAAGGTGCTGAGCAACTTCGCAAGTGAGGTTGTCCTTCTCATCGCCCAGAGATGGGTTGGTGAGAAGAAGAGCCGTTCCGATTGGAGGAAGGTCGGCGTCGAATGCAATATCGACAACCGGCCCGATGACCTGGGTAACGCGTCCGATTGAGTTTTGTGAGGTGGCCATTTTTTAGTCCTGTATCTAACCTTTGAGCGACTCAGCGCCCGAAACGATTTCGGTAAGTTCGGTAGTAATCGCGGCCTGACGGGCGCGGTTGTAAGTGAGGGTGAGCTTGTTGATCATCTCGCCTGCGTTGTTGGTCGCAGAGTCCATGGCGCTCATTCGAGAGCCAAGCTCCGAGGCGATTGACTCGAGGCAGGACTTGAATACGCTGTTTTGCACGGCCAGCGGGACCAGGTGATCGAGTAGGTCTTGCTTAGAAGGCTCGTACACGAAGTCCCCTGCACCAGCGTGCTCTTCGCTTTCGTCTTCGGACTCTTCGCGAACGGCGGGCTGAACAGGAAGAACCTGCATCTCCGTAACGTTCTGCGTCATCGCACTGACAAACTCGTTGTAGAGAACGACAACCCGATCGACTTTGTCATCGAGAAACTCATCGACGATCTCGTTGGAGAGCTCGCGAGAAAACTCGAGGGCACTATCGCCGGTTGGAGCGAGGCGGAAGTCGAGGATGTTCGACTCGAAACGACGCTTACTGTAGTCGTTGCCCTTGCGCCCAACGATACGAAGCTTGACGTCTTTGCCTTTCCACGTTTCCTTGATGAGCTCGGCAACCTTGCGGTTGATTTGCGCGTTGAATCCGCCGGCGAGCCCCTTGTCCGAGGTCATGACGACAAGCAAGATGCGGTCGCCAGTTTTCTCGGCAAGTAGTGGGTGGGCGTCGCGACCGGCGTGCTCTGCCAAGTCTCCAACAACTCGGCTAAGAGCTTCGGAGTAAGGGCGAGCGGCAGTGATTGCCTCTTGCGCCTTTCGCAGACGAGCAGCTGCAACCAACTTCATGGCGCGGGTGATCTTCTGCGTATTCTTGACGGAGCCGATCCGCTTTCGAATGTCTTTGAGGGATGCCATTGGCTAGAACCTAGTCTTCGACGCTAAATGATTTGCCGAACTCTTCGAGAGCGGCGTTGAGTCCGTCCTCATCCTCAAGCTTGCCGCTCGTGCGAATCGCATCGAGAATGGCTTTCTTTGGACCCTGGAAGTACTCGAGCAGTTCTGCCTGGTAGCGGCCAACAACGGAAACCGGAAGGTCATCGATGTAGCCGTTGAGACCGGCGTAGATGGAGACGACTTGCTCTTCCATTGCGAAGGGAGCGTACTGCCCTTGCTTGAGAAGCTCGACCATGCGCTCACCGCGTGCAAGCTGCATTTGCGATGCTTTATCGAGGTCGGAAGCGAACTGAGCGAATGCTGCAAGCTCGCGGTACTGAGCAAGCTCCAATCGAAGCTTACCGGCAACCTTCTTCATTGCTTTGGTCTGTGCAGAACCACCGACACGAGACACCGAGATACCAACGTTCACTGCGGGGCGAACACCGGAGTTAAAGAGGTCGGACTCGAGGAAGATCTGGCCATCGGTAATCGAAATTACGTTGGTTGGAATGTAGGCGGAAACGTCGCCAGCCTGGGTCTCGATAATGGGCAAGGCGGTGAGTGAACCAGCGCCGAGGTCATCGTTCACTTTGCAGGCGCGCTCGAGGAGGCGGCTGTGAAGGAAGAAAACGTCACCAGGGTATGCCTCGCGTCCTGGAGGACGGCGAAGGAGAAGTGACATCTGGCGGTAGGCGACAGCTTGCTTGGAAAGGTCATCGTAGATGATGAGAGCGTGCTGGCCGTTGTTGAGGTAGTGCTCGGCCATCGTCACACCAGTGTAGGGAGCGATGAACTGAAGAGGAGCTGGCTCGGAAGCGCCGGCGAGAACCACCGTGGTGTACTCCATGGCGCCCGACTTCTTGAGGCGATCAACAACCGCAGCAACCGTGGATTGCTTCTGGCCGATAGCGACGTAGAAGCACTTAACGTCCTGACCCTTTTGGTTGAGGATGGTGTCGATGGCGATAGCCGTCTTGCCGGTACCGCGGTCACCAATGATGAGTTCGCGCTGGCCACGGCCGATGGGAATCATCGAATCGATGGACTTGATGCCGGTCTGCATGGGCTCGTGAACCGACTTACGAGCAACGATGCCGGGAGCCTTGGTCTCGACCTGGCGTCGCTCTTTCGTCGTGAGGGCGGGGCCACCATCGATGGGCTCACCGATAGCGTTTACAACGCGCCCAAGAAGCTCGTCACCGACCGGGACCGATACGATCTCGCCGGTTCGCTTGACCGTGTCACCCTCTTTGATGGTGTCGGAAGCGCCGAGAAGAGCAACACCGACGTTGTCTTCTTCGAGGTTGAGAACCATGCCGCTAACGGTGCTGCCATCTTGTGCATGAAGCTCGAGAAGCTCGCCAGCCATCGCGCCAGAGAGGCCGTAGACGCGGGCGATACCGTCACCGGTTGTAAGAACCGTTCCCGTCTCCGTTACTTCGACTTTCTTGTCGTAGTCTTGGATTTGTTGGCGGATGATGTTGCTGATTTCTTCGGCTCTGATGTCCATCGAAGTGTCCTAGGTGCGTTTGCGTTGGGTATTGGTAGTAAGAAAAAGTCGTAGAGTCTTGGTCCCTAGTTGCCCAGGGTTCGTCCAAGCTCGCGGAGTTGGGTGCGAATGCTGCCGTCGTAGACAAGGTCGCCAACTTTGGCGATGAGTCCACCGAGCAGGGCAGGGTCCTCTTTGGTCTCAAGCTGGACTTTCTTGCCCGAGAGACTCTCGAGGGTGGCCTTGAGCTCGCTCTGCTGCATTGAGTTGAGTGCCACTGCGGAGGTGACCTCGGCCGTAATCTGACCTGACTTCTCATCGATCATTGCCGAGAGCTCCCGACTGATGTCAGGCAAGATGCGAAGGCGCTCGCGATCGAGCAGGAGCTTCGAGAAATTGATGACGGTCTTCGAAGCGCCGATGCGCTGCAAGATGCTCGTAACAATCTTCTCGCGGTCGTCACGAGGAAAGACGGGGTTGGTGAGGATGCCGCTTAGCTCGCTTGAGGCTTGGATGGCGTTAGCCATGCTGGCAACATCCTGGCCGATGCGTTGGTACGAGCCATCTTCAAGGCCGATTTCCATGAGAGCTTTGGCGTAGCGCCGTGAAAGGCTTCCAGAAGACATTAGGCGTTTCCTCCCTTGCCTTCAGAAACCTTGCCCGACTTGAGGTCGGCGATGAAGTTGGTGAAGAGGGTGTTGTGGTCGGCTGGTGAGGCTTTTTCGCTGAGCAAACGCTCTGCAGCCTCAGTGGCCTTGGCAATAACTTCGCTCTCAAGGCGGCGCTTGGCTGCTAGGAACTCGGTCTCAATGCGATCTTCGGCATCTTTGCGCATTCGCTCGGCTTGGCGCTCGGCATCGGCAACGATTTGCTCGCGCTCAGCTTCCGCATCCTTGCGAATTTGCTCGATGAGGGTGTTGACCTCAGCATCGGCATCCTTGATGCGAGTGGAGTACTCGGCGAGCTTCTCCTTGGCTTCCTCTTGGAGCTTTGCAGCCTCTTCAAGGGCGCTCTTGATCGACTCGTGCCGATTTGCCAGGTACTTGCTAAGCGCCGGACCGGCTTTCCAGTAGAGCAGACCTGCGAAGATTGCGAAGTTGAGCAGAGCGAGAAGTAGTGGCGGAGCCATGGGCTCGCTATCGCTCGTGAGTTTGTTGCCGTTGACGTCTTTGTCGCCGTAGCCCATGTCCGTCCAGTTGACGGGTGGGGCGCCGTGGACAGCGTGACTGTCGTGAGCATCGCCATGAGCGGCAGCGGGCTGAGCACCATGTGGATTGGGCACGCCAACCTCCGCCATCGACTCCGCTTGAGGCGCGACAGTGGCAGAGGCGGAACCTGCGAAGAGGATGAGCGATGCAGCGACGAGGAGCGGGGCTAGAATGCGCATTATGCAACCTCTCTTCCGAGCAACTTGCCAACCATTTGTCCAGCGAGTGCATCGGCTTTTGGGAGGAGCTCAGCACGAGCACTCTCGGTCTCGGTTTGCACCTTCTGCGTGGCCGACAAGACAGCTTCCTGCGCAGCGTTACGTGCCTTCTCGGTGACAGCTTGCAAGTGTTCTGCAGCTTCCCCGCGAATCTTGCGACGCTCTTCTTGAGCCCGCGCTCGCGCACTGGCGAGCTTTTGCTCGTAGTCGGCGAGCTTTGCATCGGCCTCGGCTGAGAGCGACTCGGCCTGTTTGCGGGCGCCGTCCATTCCCTCGTCACGCGCTTCGCGCATGCGTAGGTAGGGTTTGAAGAGAAGTTGGGTGGAAGCGAGCGCCATGACAACGAAAATACCGAACTGAATGAACGCGGTACTATCGATGTCGATGAGCGGATGCTCGGCCGCGGAAGCGAGCGTTATTAGCATCGGCTGAGTCATGAGAACCTCTTGTGAAAACGAAGGGTTTGCGGTGATTGCGAACCCTGAATGCGGCAGCTGTTACCACCCTGCTATCTCACATGTCAACCCCGGCAAATGACTCGGGAAGAGGCCATTACGCTTACGATCCGATTTGGAGATCGGGTCTCCGATCCCGCTCTAAAAACCGCGGATGCACAGGGTCAGAAGAGGCGAATTGGAGGCGCCTTTCTGCCGCCATTGGGAGTCGAGCCACAGCATGTTCCTCTGGACCTCACCCGGGAGTTCGTCGAAGGAGGTCGCCAGAGGGCTACTTGACAGGCTTGGGACCCGTGGAATCGCCCTTTGCATCCGGCTTGGGCGGCGCCTTGGTTGGACCGGTGGATTTGGGCTTGTCAGTGGTGTGAAAGCTCTCCATAAATGAGCGACCTTCAAAGATGACACCTTTCTCAATCTGCAGAGAAGGCGTCGTGACATCACCGTTCACACGACCTGGGGCGAGCACTTCAATGCTGCGCTTGGCACGGATGTTTCCAATAACCGTTCCCTGAATGATGATGGCTCCAACATCGATTTCCGCTTCGACGCGCGCTCCTTCACCAACGATTAAGACATCCTCTGAGAAGACTTCGCCTTTGAGAACACCATCAATACGAACGGTTCCTTCAAAGGTGAGTTTGCCTTCGAATTCACTGCCCCTGCCAAGCAGAGTGCTGATCTCACCAACCGCGGATTCTTGTCGTGCTGCTTGTGTCATGGCAACTCGACCATAGGATCAAGGCGAGGCAGGATCAAGCGCGGGCTAGGTGATACGTGGGGTGTGAACAACGCGGCGAGTAAGCCGGGCAACGAGAGACTGTGCCTCTCTAGGGCTTGAGCAGGAAGGAGACTTCCTTTTTGACATCTTTGGTCCAGTCGAGATTCTTTCGCTCTTCGCGGAAACCATCCTTCTTGATAACGATGGAAGTTGCTGTCGCTGGATCGATATCAGAGAAGGTCTTGGGCGTCCGCCCAGCAGCGCTGGCATTGCCATTGAGATAAATCTCCGCTCCAGAGGGCACGGAGGTCACGGTTAAGTTAACGAGAATTGGATCGAGCCGGGCGATGAGCTTGTCGTCGGGGGTCTTTATTGTGGTCTCGCTCTGCCACTTTCGGTGACCCTTTAGATCCACAACGACTTGCAATGTGTCGCCAACATTTGCATTGGAGTAGCTTGTTGGAGTTTTGCCGGTGAGCAGCGAGCCGTTGACAGTGACGCTTGCGCCTTCGGGGGTTGAGACCACCATCAGAGTGGCAGGTTGCCCACCAGATTCTTCGTTTTGGGTGAGCAGGAAGTAGGCGGCAGCGGCCGCTCCCACAGCGAGCAAGACGAAGCCTATGACCAGTATCCACTTTGCCTTGCTCTTTCGATTGGTAAGAATATAGGCATCCGGCAGCTCGTCCACGTCGTAGGCTGCCATCCGGGTGTTTGTGGCAAGACCAGCCATTTGCGGAAAGCCAGGTTGCTGCATATAGGGCGCGGGCATCCCGGGTTGCTGCATATAGGGCGCGGGCATCCCGGGTTGCTGCATATAGGGCGCAGGCATTCCTGGTTGTTGCATATAGGGCGCAGGCATTCCCGGTTGCGGTTGGTACTGCTGTGGTCGTCCTTGAAACTGTCCTTGCTGGTATTGCTGCTGTTGTTGTTGTTGTTGCTGTTGTTGCTGTTGTTGCTGTTGTTGCTGCTGTTGTTGCTGTTGTTGCTGCTGTTGTTGCTGTTGTTGCTGCTGTTGTTGCTGTTGTTGCTTTGGAATGATTGGCGCGGGAGCGTTTTGTGCGGGCGCTTGCAGAGGAACACCAATCGCTGCCGGAGAAGGTCCGGCACCAAGGGCAACTTGTGCACGATTGTTGTCGCTGGTGATGAGGTGCGAGAGAACCGAGTTTGGTCCCGGTTGCTGGGCTGCGATGCCTTTTGGGGGCGTTCGGCGCGATTTTCGGGGCGGCTTTAGAGCGCTCACCGCCGGCTTTGGATTCGAAGTGTTGAGGGCGTTGGACTTGCGGAATGGGCCCGGCTGCCTAGCAGGCATGGTCTTTTCGCTGGTTACTTCTTCGGGCTGCTCATCATCTGCGGGCTCAATCTTGCTCTTCGATGGAATTGCGAGCCTTGCACCACTGTTGTGCGCGAGCGTTTGCTCAGCATCAAAGTCGTCGATGGCGGTCGCAACCGGCTTGAACTTGGAGGCCGATCGAGCGGGCTTTTGGGTTCTCGGAGCAGGTTTCTGCGAAATCGGCTTTGGGCGAGTGGGCTTTGGCAGAGCGGGCTCTTGGGGAGCAGGACGTTGCAGAGCGGGTTTGTGTGGAACGATTGGCGCTGTACTCGGCGTTGTCAGAGCATCCACTCCGCCCAACGGTGGCATTCCGGCGCCAAATCCTGGAGGTCCTGAGACCATCGTTCGTTCTTCCCCCTCTTCTCCTTCCATCGGAAAGAGCTCGGGCAGCGGTGTGTTGTCACCGAGGGTTGGGGCCCGGCTTGTGAGCGCATGCGTTTCTTCGGCAATGTCTCGATCAGCAATGTCTCGATCAGCAATGTCTCGACCGGCAATGCCTGGCGGCGGGGTAGAAGGATCGACCACCCCGGTCTCTTGGTCTATATCTCTCTCGTCTTGCTCTTCGTTTTCCGCCTCAGCGGCTTGCATGCGCTCATCCACTTCACTGGCGCGGAAGATGATGCTGTTCTCGTCACTAAACTCGTCGCCCGTGTGTAAGAACTGTTCTGATCCGATGCCCTGTGTGAGAGCGCGCATGTCGCGCTCATCCATGGACGGCTCATCAGCCTGTTGGTCCGAAACATCCCCCAGCACCGATCTTGTCCATTCGGTAACGGTGTTCGCCCCACAAACAGGGGAGTAGTTGCGAAGGAAGCGCTCAAGTGCTTGGGCCATCTCTGCTGCCGTCGAGAAACGATCGTTTGGGCGCTTTTGAAGCGCTCGCATTACAATGTCTTCCAGTTCCGGCGGAATGTCGCGTCGAAGTGTACTTGGGGGCGCAATCTTCGCCTCTCGAATGCGATCGAGCAGCACATGCAAGTCTTCTTCGAGGTAAAGCATTTGCCCCGTCAGAAGCTCGTAAAGAATAATTCCTACGCTGAATATGTCGGTTCTGGCGTCTAAGTGTTCTCCCCATGCTTGCTCGGGAGACATGTAGTAGTACTTGCCCTTAATGACGCCTGCTTGGGTTTCTTGTGCTCGCATCGTCGCCTTGGCAATTCCAAAGTCGATGACTTTCACTTCACCCATCGACGAGACGAGTAGGTTTTGGGGAGACACGTCTCTGTGCACGATCTTGAGCGGCGTACCCATGACATCGCGCTTGCGATGTGCGTAGTCCAGCCCTGTTGCAGCCTCTTTTACGATATGCGCGGCGACATCGATCGGCACATCAATGTCGAGTTCTGAGCCCTCACGGAGGAGCTTGTAGAGGTCACACCCCTCAACAAACTCCATCGTGATGTAATACGTGTTTCCAACCCGTCCAAGGTCAAAGGTCTGGGCAATGTTCACATGTGCCAGCTGCACCGTAATCTTTGCCTCATCGATCAGCATTTGGACGAACTGTTGATCCTCGGAAAAGTTCGGATGGATCATCTTGATCGCTACGTACTTCTCGAAGCCGGCGATTCCCTCAGTTCGGGCCAGATGGATCTCGGCCATACCGCCAACGGCGATCTGGTGAATCAGTGTGTAGGGGCCGAACTTGCGTTCCATTTGTCGTTTTTGACCAATTTAACGCGGAGCGTTTGGCGTTGGCCCTTGTTGCAGCATCTCTGCCTCACCTGGATGAATGAAGACTCCCACCAGGCGCAGTGGAATCTTAGATTTGCGGTCGAACGTACAGATTACCTCGGTCGCGATGTCGTACGCGACATTAACGACATAGCTAGCGGCGGCATTTGCAACGATGTACAGTCCCAAGCCGGCACCATAGGCCTTTCGATCAATCTGATTGTCAGAGGTGAGGCACTTGTTGATGTAGGCAATGATCGTGTTCTTTGCGAGCCGCCCATACCGGTCGCGAACTGCAATGGCAAACTGTGTCTCCGTGGCCGCATAGCGAATGGAAACCGGTCTCGGGGAGCATGTTTCCACCCGATCGTGTGGGTCAATCTCCGCAAATACCTGCACCCCCGCTTCATCCACTGGTGCATCGTAGAGTGCATTCATGAGCAACTCTTCACACACCTGCCCAATGCCTTCGCGTAAGCGGCTTCGGATTTTTGACTCCTTGGCGAAATCCAGCACGGTATCAATGGCTTTGCCTCGGCCTGCAAAGTCGTTGAGTCGACAGTAGTGAACGGGCGTACCTTCGGGGAGGTAGCGTTCGATACCAAAGATGTCGCCAGAGAGTAGCTTTTGCGCGGTGACAAAGACGCCACGGTCAATCTCTTCGCGACTGATAATATGATTGATGCGAACGTCGTTGAGAAGCTTTGTGAACTCCTGCAGCGGTGCATTATCAGTGATCACCGCGATGTGCGTGCGCTCGGAGGTTCGCGCCAGGATCACATTGAGATCTGTCGTGGCTGCGCCATCACCAATATCGATAAAGACATAGCGATGACCGATTCGGTCCGACTCGATAGCATCCGTGCTGCGAACCGCGTCAACCTTTGCGCCTGCGCGTTGCAGGGCGTCAACGATTCTTCGCAGTTGATCTAAGTTTGGAGATATCGCCAGGACTGTGTGTCGGGACAAATTGGGCTCCGACCCAACATGGGTCTACGAGGCCAAGCTTAGCGAAACAACCCAAGCATCTCAACGAATCGCACACATGCTTGTCTGACAACTCACATGTCGCAGGTGACATGCGCCTATAGGGAGCTTAGCTCGTGAAGTGTAGTGAATCTGCCTGCATCTGGAAGTCACGGTGAGAGGTGCTCAGTTCGAACAAACCTGCATTGCCGTTGTGAATCTGAGAGCCCCAAGCCCACCATACGAGCTCTCAGCCATTGCGCAACCTCTTGGACTTTGGCCAGGCTGAAAGCCTGAGAAGCCCCAGTGGGTTGCATCGCCTAGATGCTCCTCAACTGAGCCAGTTGTGGCAAGATGGCCTACAAATCGTCTTCAGGAAGCACAACAAATTGCGGACGACTGGTAGTATCTTCGACAAGAACTTCGCGGTTCTGGCAGTGTTGTTATGAGCAAAGGCAGTTTGAGAAAACCACCCAAGCTGCAACCGGGGTCCCCAAAAGACCCGGTGCGCTTTGGTCACTACTACCTACTGGGTCTCATCGCCCGCGGTGGTATGGCAGAGGTGTATCGCGCTCGGCTCGTGGATGCTCCGGAGGGTGAAGAGCCCAGACTGTTGGCAATCAAAGTCATGCGTCCCGAACTCGCCAAAGAAGCGCGATTCGTGGACATGTTTCACCGAGAGGGGCAGCTTGCGCTAATGCTCAAAGACAGCGCCATCGTCGAAACGATAGAGCTAGGCAACATCGATGGACGCCACTTCATTGCGATGGAGTACATCGGTGGGCGTGATCTAACGCAGATTCTTCGTCGCTGTCAGAAGAGCTCTCTGCGGATTCCGGTTCCCCATGCCGTCCATGTCGGAGTGGGAATTGCGAAAGGCCTCGACTTCGCGCACAACCTTGTCGGTCCCGACGGGCGTCGACTCAGCCTCGTCAATCGAGATGTCTCTCCGTCCAATGTGCGAATTGCGTACACAGGTGAGGTCAAGCTTCTCGACTTCGGTATCGCGCAAGCCCTAATGAAGTTCACCTCTGAGATCGGGATTCTCAAAGGCAAGTTCAGCTACATGTCGCCAGAGCAGATTCGGGGCATGCCGGTTGACCAACGCACAGATATCTTCTCGGCTGGCATCATCATTCACGAGATGCTTACGACCGAAAAGCTCTTTCGCGGCGACACCGAGTTTGCCTTGATGGAGCGAGTGCGCAAAGCCGACGTCCAGCCCCCTTCAAAGTTCAATCGACGGGTCTCTCCCGAACTCGACCGGATTGTGATGAAGGCACTCGCTCGAGATGTTTCCGAGCGGTACACAAACTCAGCCGAGATGCACGCCGATCTCAAAGCGGTACTCGACGGGTACCGTTTTGATGTTCGCGAGTTGCGCGACTTCATGCGCAAAGAGTTTCGGCGTGAGTACACCAAAGATTTGCAGGACTCTGAGGTCGCCCGAGTTGCGGTTCCTATTGGAGAACGCCTTCCCACCTTTGACAGCAACATCGAACCTGCCGCCGCCAAGAACTCTGTCCCCATTCCCGGTGCGCCTCTTCCACCGCCAGCGAATCTTTCCTTTGGTGAAGGGACCGATTCTCAGGTCGCCGGCCTCTCTGATGATGGCATCCAAATGGAAATCTCGGAAAATGGAACAAATGACGTGGCGGGGCCGGTTCTTGAGAATGAAAAGTCGGGCTTTTGGTCTCGGATGTTCAAGAAGCGCAAGTAGGAGATACGGATGAGCAAGTCACAGCCCCAATCGGCCCCCCAAAAAACGGCCATCGCACTACAAGCATCGTCGTTTTCATTCTGGGGCGCCGCAGGCTCGATTCTCGTGAGCATCGTGCTGGTGGGGTTTGGCATCTATCTTTTTACGGGAAATGACACCCCTATGACTCTCAATGTCGCCTTGCTTGTTCTCGCAGTAGTCGAGGGCGTCACAGGGGTGTTCACCTTGCTTGGCCGGCGAGTGGCGTGGGCGTTCTCGCTTTCCATCAATGGCACCTGCGCCGTCGTTATGCTGTTTTCCGCGCCAAGAATCCGCGACGCAGCATCGGTCTCGCTCATCACAGCATTGATTCCCTGCCTAACCTTCGGGATGTTGGTGTTGTTGCAGTCGCTGAGCCCCGAAGAATTCTAGTCGCCGAGCGCGCATGAGGATTCGGTGTTCTTCTTATAAACTGGTTTGGTGGTAGCAGAGCGTTCTAGCGTGGAAAAGAAGAAGACCCTTTTCGTCGACGACGAACCCAAGATTCGAAAAGCGTTCTCGCGAACAATGCGACGCAGCGAATTCGACGCCTCTTTCGCCGAAGGTGGCGAGCGAGCCTTGGAAATTCTTGCCGAGCAACCGTTTCCGGTGGTGGTAACGGATTTGCGAATGCCTGGTATGGATGGGCTCACCTTGATGGTGCGGATTCGCGCGTTGCGGCCAGAGACGGTCTTTGTTGTCGTCACAGGCGCACCAGATCTTGATCTCAAGGCCGACGATCGCATCGACGATGCCATTGCATCGGTCATTGCCAAACCGTGGGAAGACACCGAGCTTTTTGACAGCTTGCGCCTTGCTCATGAACTGCATGAGAAACGCCAAGGCGAGGCGAGAATCGAGAGCCAGAAGCTCAGCATCCTCGTGATTGACTATGACAAGCCAAGCGCAGACAGGCTTGCTGAGGTGCTGTCGTCAATTGCCAACGTTCAGGTTTGCAATCGACTCGAGATAGCTCTCATCCACCTTCGCGAGACCGCGTTTGACGTTGTGCTGACCAAGCTTAGCCTTCCAGATGCTCGAGGACTCGACGCAGTTACCCGCGCGCAACGAGCTCGTCCTGAAGCGGCAATTGTCGTTGCAAGCGAAATCGAGGATGTCGAGATGGCTGTCCAGGCGTTGCGTTTTGGGGCGCAGGACTACTTGCACGCGCGAACGCTGTCTCCATCGGAGGTGTTGCGTGCAGTGCGTTTTGCACACGAACGCAAACTGGTTGAGTCTCGTCTCACCGAGCTTGCTCACTACGACGGACTAACAGGGTTGGCAAATCGAATGACACTGCGTGACAGGCTCGGCGTCTGTCTTGCGAAGTCGAGGCGCTACAACGAAGACTGTGCGTTGCTTTACATCGATCTCGATTTCTTCAAACCTATCAACGACTCCCATGGCCATGAAATTGGGGACGTTGTCTTACAGCAAGTTGCGATGCGAATGCGTGTGACAGTCCGCGAGTACGACACCGTAGCTCGCCTTGGTGGGGATGAGTTTGCCGTGCTGATTGAGGATCTGCAGAAGGATCGGCCTGAAGATGTGGCGGAACGTGTTCTGCGGCGATTGCGCTTACCGATTGTTATCGGCGACTTGGAGTTGCGCATCGGCGCAAGTGGCGGACTCGCCGTCTTTCCCTACGCGGCCGAGACGATTGATGCGCTTGTTCGATGCGCAGACAAGGCCATGTACAAAGCCAAGGCGAAGGGGCGAAATTGTCTGCACGTCTTCCGGCCTGGACGCGACATCTGCTGAGCCAGAATGAAATCACCTCAGCGGCCGTCGCATGAGCGACTGAATTCGCGGACGGCTGCAATTTGCTTTTGGAATCCAGGAGGCGGAAATCTCTCCTCCTGAACTCGTGCGCGATTCATGAATATAGAACGCGCTCACAGGTCTTCTCGCCCGCTGGAGAGACTGGCTCTGCCAGTCTTCTTCGTTGTTCCTCGGTCGCTTGCCCCAGCAAACTCCCTCTTCCCGCCTCGCCAGCAAACGAGCTGACTT
>JANTGM010000060.1 GCA_024762925.1 Kofleriaceae bacterium
CTGCAGACGCCAGAACTGCAGACGCCAGAACTGCAGACGCCAGAACTGCAGACGCCAGAACTGCAGACGCCAGAACTGCTAGGAGGACCAGAGCCCGTGCTTCTTCATTCGATCTTGCAGTGTTTGCCTCGGCAACTGCAGCTGCCTAGCCGCTGCACTCCGGTTTCCGTGCTGCTGCTTGAGAGCTGCTCGAATCACGGCGGCCTCGATTTCGGCCATCGCTGAGTCCAAGCTCCGCCCAGAGGCAATCACTTCAGCGACGATCTTGGCAAGAGTTGAGGTGCCTGTGTCTGCAATGCCCTGCCCGGCTTCCAAATGACGAGCCAATACGCCGCCTGTGCGTAGATTGGCTCCGTTGCCGGCAGTGCCATTACTGGGCGGCACACGGCCAACATCATTGGCGCCAATAAGCACATCGAACTCCTGCGAATTCAGGATTTCTTGGGCAGCCTCGTGTGATGCAGCAAGCGAGATCTCAAACTCCTCACTGAGGCAGCGTTGAAACTGCTGCCCTCTGGTCTGGTCGTCATCTACGACAAGTACACGAACTTTTCCCGAACTGGCCATCCACAACTTCTTTCGCAAGAGGAAGGTATTGCACTGACCTGAGTTGACCAAGAGTGTGTCGACTCTGCTGAGTGCTTCGAAAGAACTACGCGACTCCCAGGGAGAGGTCCACACTCAAACGCTCAAAACAGGGCTCTAGAGGCCAATGTGCGCATTCTGCGGATCAAAAATGCGAGTTTTACTGAGTGTCCGCGCTACTGGCGGGGTAATTTCCGTGAGCTACGAAACCATTTTTTTGTTTCGTGCTTCCTGCCAACGCCGAATGGCTTCTTCCTTGGCAGGCTGAATCAACTCCACGACCGCCGCCATATCGGACTCATCACCGCCAGGAACAAACGCGTTGGGTGAGCACAACACAAATGCCAACACATCGATGGTATCCAGTGGATTTGGTTGAAAACCAGATGAGTAGACAGGGGTCATAAGGAGAACCTAGCGATCGCCGATCCAGGTGGCAATTTTTTGATCAAATTGCGTTGAAGTTCGGATCGTCGGTTCCGCTAAGGGATCGAATCTACTGACTTGGGTCGGTTTGCTCGTCGCTGAGTCGAAGGCGAGTCGACTACGTCTTGGTCCTCCACCATTGGCCACAAACGAAGTTGGTAAGCTCCTCATAGGTGGATCGACAGGCAATCAAGGGGCGACGCCGGGTGGGTGCGGCAAAGGCCTTGCTACTTGCGTTGGGAGTGCTGATTCCCCTCTTGGGAGCGCTTGTGCATCTCATTGCCGATCGGCCGCTCGCGGTGGAACTGAGCCTCTCCCAAAAAGTTCTGAGTGCCGCCGTGTTCGCGGGTGTGCCCGCTGCGGTCGTTTTTGCAGGCATTGGAGCCAGGCTCGCTAGCCGGCCTGCTTCGCTCTCACTAAAAGACGCTGTGCGCATCGGGGCCACCAAGGGAGCCTTGACAGGGCTCGGGCTTGGGCTCTTGGTCGCCATCCCAATCGGTGCGCTTGCACACTCGGTAGCAGGATGGATTCCTTTGCTTCTGGCTGCAGCCTTTGCTGGCGGCGCGATCGGCGCTCTGGCGGCCTACTGGATTCGGCGTGCTCCCGAGGAAGACCACAGCACGAACGCTTCAGCGTGATACCTTGAGACAGTGCTCAGAGTCGGTTACCAAAGGCAACGTGCCCTCATTTTGGCCCTACTCAGTTCACTCTTGTTGTGGAACCTGCCCTTTGGTGGCTTGGTGCTCTACCCCTTCAAGCTGTTGGCAACCTGGCTTCATGAGATGTCTCATGGAGCAGTGATGCTGCTCTCTGGAGCGGGCTTCGAGCATCTAAAGATCTTCAGTGATACGTCGGGCATTGCCCAGGCGCAGCACAGCGTTGGCGTTGCGGGCCGGGCGGCAATTCACAGCGCTGGCTACATGGGCACCTCGCTCTTTGGGGCGGTACTTCTCGTCCTTGGTCAAACCCGCCCAGGTGCTCGCTCGATTCTGGCAGCGCTCGGAGCGGCGCTGGGGCTCTCGGGGGTTATCTGGATCGAAAATTCCTTTGGGCAATCTGTGGCTTACATTGGCTGCGCCATCTGTGTTGCGATTTCGCTCGTGCCTTCAGAGCGGGTTGCGATCTTGGTGACCAACTTTGTCGCAGTACAGGCGTGCATCAATTCGGTGCTCGACATCCGAGTTCTGTTTCGAACAGATATGGTGATTAACGGCCAAGTGGCGGGTGCTTCCGACGCGCACAACATGGCGGCAGCAACGTTTGGAAGCCACTGGCTGTGGGCGAGCGTTTGGCTCGCTTGGTCTTGCCTGTGCTTCTATGTCGCTCTGCGGGTGATTCTCCTGCGTCATGTAGAACACGAGGATCACGCTGTGCACGCCGCCGCCCGCTCGCAAGCCATAGCGGTGAGCAACGACCCTCAGCCAGACTCGTAGGCCGCACCGCGTTGACAGGCTAGAGCGTATCTCACTCGTCTTCTCGCCCGCTGGAGAGACTGGCTCTGCCAGTCTTCTTCGTTGTTCCTCGGTCGCTTGCCCCAGCAAACTTCCTCTTCCCGCCTCGCCAGCAAACGAGCTGACTTCGCGATCACGAATCAACTTCCATGGATCACGTCTCTAGTGCGCAGCGACGTCATCGGAGCTCATCGAGTTGAGAGCCTCCAGCAACACCGGCTCGATACTCTTTGTGAGCGCTGCAGGATGGTAGAAAGCGCCAAGCCAAATCTCGGTCTCAACCACACGGCCAAACACCACAAGCCGAAAGCGCTGCAAGCCCGACGCACCATCGACGCTCACGTCCAACTCGCCACTACGCCAAGGCTCCGGCAAGTTGAGATGACTGCGGGCCGAAGGCTTCGCACGGTCAAACCCCGCCCGAAGCGCACCACCGAGATACTCTTCCTCGAGACGCTTGCTGATGCTCGCATCGAGTCCTTCAGAAGCTGGTAATCGACGCAGATCGAGCTGCACACCCACTCCAGGATCGTAGAGTTCGCGAGGAGAGACTTTGCTCCAAGCATTGGGCACGGTGATGCGCAACCCGCCGATGCTCTGTCGTTCTTGAGGATAGCCGCGAAGCGTTTGCGTGTAGTCGCTGGTGGCGACGGAAAAAGCCGCGAAGCCCAGCGCGCTGAGCGCCCCGGTTGCGATCAACACCGCACTGTACTTGCGAAGTTTTCCTAGTGACGTTGCGTTGCGAGACAGCAAGATTGTCGTTAGGGCGCCGCCCACGAATCCGCCAACATGCCCCCACTGATCGACAATCGGATAGAAAAGCCCGACTGCGAGTTGAGCAGCTGACAGCAGTAAGAGCACGCCAAAGAGAGGCCGCGCCCACGCTCTCGGATAGTGGCTTCGGTAGACGCCGAGTTCAGCGACCGCTGCTCCCATCAAACCAACCACGGCTCCTGAGGCTCCTACTGCGGTCGCGGCACCACCGAGATACGTGGATGCGATGGCTCCTGCAAACCCCGAAACCGCGTAGATGGCCAGGGTGCGCAGGGTTCCCTGCATTTGCTCAACGAGCCGCCCCAAGACCCAAAGACCGTAGACATTCAGCACGAGATGGGCGACACCGACATGCAAGAACATGGACGTGACCAAGCGCCACCACTCACCCGCAAGGCTCGCCGATTTGAGGTTGGCGCCAGCGGCAATCAGGCTACCAAGGTCGGTGATGCTGCCAAAGAGCAAGTAGACCGCCACTGAGGCGAGAATGTTTGCTGCGGCCATCACAGCGGTAAATGGCATGACCGAGAGAGGCACACTTGAGAGCCTCGGGAGAGCTCGCCCCGCGGGCTCGGAGCCGCCCTGCGAGTGCTGCGCTTCCGAGGCGCTCACGGTGAGGCGATCGGCCAATTCGGCAACTGCCAAGGGGACCGAGTGCGGACCGACCTCACCCGGCCTATCCAAGCGCTTCAAGTGGGCCTTGGCGAGGTCGCTAGCCCGCTCATCGTCTTCGGTGAGTCGCACAGCCTCGCTAAGAGAAATTCTGGCCCCCGCCGAATCGCCCGCGTTCAGCCTGGCAATGCCGGACCAATAGTGGCGAGCTGCTAAGGGCATTTTGGCTAAGGGGCCGTCGGGGCCCACGAGCGCCTCAACCGGTCCTGTCCTCCCCAAAAAGGCCAAGAACACCATACGTGCGCGCGCCACCAAGGTTGCCAATATGGGTTCTTTCGCCAGTGGTGATTCCTCGATCCGGGTCATCAAGGTGGCAGCTTCTTCTAGGTCGCCATTTTCGCAATAGGCCCTCACCATCTCGACCACGAGCTGCGGCGAGCCTGGCCGTTCGTGGCGCCCTCGCATTCGCTCATAGTCCTCGATTGCCGCAGCCCAGCGTTGCGCGTAGAGATAGGTCATCACAACGCGCTCTTCGAGAATGCGACGCCCCACAGCGTCATCCACTTCTGCCTTGCGAGCCTTGAGCGCATCGACGATGTCCTGCTCGCGCCCTTCGCGAACGGCCAGGATCGTTTCGATGAGTTCGATCTCACTGGTGGCGCCCATGCCGGGCTGCAGAAGCTCCCGTAGTTCGGCCAGTATCTTTGCGATGCGGAGCCGGTCTTGCGCCATAAAGCGTCGCCCAAGATCGCGCACCATCGCCGGTAGCATCACCAAGCAGAACGCAGCGCCAATTGCCACTGTTCCTACCGTGCTCGAGATTGAACTCGGCCCGTTGGTGGCCCGATCCACAAACGCCACGAGGGCCAACACAAGATCGGCTAGGAGCATCAAGCCGTAGACCCGCTGGTGAGGCCCAAAGCGGCGGAGAATGGTGGGTCCGAGGTAGCCGGTCGACACCACCACGGAGAGCAGCAAGAGCTCAAACATGTGAGCTATTTGCTCGTCGCTGCCGCTTCGCGAAACGCACCAATGCGGCGGTACTTCTCGTAGCGCTGATCGATGAGTTCGGTTCCCGTGAGCTTCAGAATATCTCCGAGATGCGATTTGAGCGCGGCCCGCACACTATCGGCGGTGGCCTTTGGATCGCGGTGTGCGCCACCGGTTGGTTCACGAATGATTTCATCGCAGATCTTGAGGTTGTGAAGATCGCGTGCCCGAAGCTTCAGCTGTGAAGCTGCATCGGCGGCTTTGCCCTGGTCGCGCCAGAGAATCGATGCGCAGCCCTCCGGCGTAATCACCGAATAGGTTGCGTACTCGAGCATGAGAATGCGATCGGCGACACCAATTGCCAGCGCTCCACCAGAACCGCCCTCGCCAATCACAGTCGAGATGATGGGTGTCTTCAGGCGCGTCATCACTTCGAGAGACTTTGCAATGGCCTCGGCCTGCCCTCGCTCCTCGGCACCGATTCCCGGGTAGGCACCGGGTGTGTCAACGAAACAGAGAATCGGTCTCTCAAAGCGAGCCGCCATTTCCATGAGGCGAATGCACTTACGGTAGCCCTCGGGACGAGACATTCCGAAGTTTCGCTTGACGTTGTCCTTGGTGTTGCGACCCTTCTGATGCCCGATGATGAGCACTTCCTCGCCTTCGAACGTTGCCATGCCACCGAGAATTGCAGGGTCGTCGCGAAATGCTCGGTCACCATGTAGCTCCATGTAGTCATCGAAGATCAGGGAAACGTAGTCCAGGGTGAAAGGTCGAGACGGATGCCTTGAAAGCTGAACTTGCTGGTGTGGACTGAGGCCTGAGAAGACTTCTTCCTGAAGCTTCACCGCTTTTTGTTGCAGCTTCTTTATCTCGGAAGAGAAATCGACACTGGCTGTCGACATGCTGCGGAGCTCTTCGATCTTCCTTTCGAGATCGGCAATTGGCCGTTCAAATTCAAGGACATGCATGAGCTTGGTCTCGCCTCGCGCTTCTTCAATCATGGTGCAGAGGCTAGGTATCTCCCAAGCTCCCCAAGGTCAACCTCCGATGGCCCCGCGTGCCACACAACATCCTCTTGTCCGCGGTACCAACTCAGCTGTCGCCGGGCATAACGCCTGGAATTTCGCTGAATTAGCTCGACAGCCGCACTTTCGGAGCTCCTGCCAGCAAGGTGATCATGAAGCTCGGAATATCCGATGGCCTGTTGGGAGCGCAACTCGGGACCATAGCCTTGCGCTCGCAATCCGGCCACTTCCGCCAGAAGGCCGGCCTGCATCATGCCGAGAACCCGTGCATTGATTTTCTCGTAGAGCAGCTCGCGATCGGGCCCAAGCCCCACCACCTTGGCGACATAACGATCGGGCTCAGCCTGATGTCGGCGGTGATGCTCAGAGAGTGGAATGCCGGTCTTCGTATGAACTTCCAAGGCGCGAATGATGCGCCGTTGATCCGTCTTGTGAATGGTTTCAGAACTATTCCTATCAACGAGGGCCAGCTCTTCCCAGAGAGACTCCAGTCCTTCGTGTTGAGCGCGTTTGGTGAGCGCGGACCGATATTCAGGGTCTGCGGGAGGCCCCTCGAATAGCCCGCGGAGAAGCGCCCGTACATAGAGCATCGTGCCGCCGGCCACCACAACAGGTTTGCCTCTGCCCTGCACCTCTGCGATAGCCGCGTCCGCAAGTTCTACAAAACGCGCGGCGGTCATCTCCTCATCGGGCGATAAGACATCGAGCAAGTGATGAGGCACACGAGCCCGCTCGTCCGCGCTGGCCTTGCCTGTTCCAATGTCCATGCCGCGGTAGACCTGCTGAGAATCCGCAGAGACAATCTCGCCCCCGACTGATTCGGCGAGGCGCAGGGCCAACTCGGTTTTCCCGGAACCCGTTGGGCCGACGATAACTAGCAGTGGAGTCAACAGACTTCTCAGCGACCAAAGCGACGCGCGATTTCCGAGATACCAATGCGCAACAGGACCGGTCGCCCGTGAGGAGCGGCCCCGCGAAAATCGACAGAATCCATTGCCACCAGGAGCGACTGCACTTCTTGCGCGCTGAGCGTATCGCCGGCACGGACAACCGAGTGGCACGCAACGGTTGCCAGCAGGTTCTCAACGATCTCGTCGATGGCGCGCCCCTGGCCGGTTCGCACAAGCTCATCCAACACGCTCCGAAGTACGGCTTCCGGCTCGGCATTGCGCAGGCCAGAGGGCACAGCTTTGAGGGCGTAGGTCATGGTTCCGCCGCCGTCGCCAAAATCATCGAGTTCGAAGCCCAATGCCGCAAGCTGCTCGCCATGTGCCTCGGCTGCTGTGGCCTGCTTTGCATCCAGTGCGATGGTCTGCGGAAAGAGCAGTTTCTGCACGGGCATGGTGCCTTCGCGATATCGGGAAAGCAGCTTATCAAGTTCGACGCGCTCGTGAGCCGCGTGCTGATCTAGCATGACAAGCTCACCATCGGCCTCGCAAAGAAGGTACGTCCGATCGAGCTGGCCGAGGTAGCGAAGCGAACCGAAAAACTCTGATCCGTGCTCGGGGGTGGCAGAGCCCTTGCCCGCTGTTGGCAGAGGCATCTCGGTTGCAGAAGCCTTCACTTCAACTTCCTTGGGCGCGTTTGCGACCAAAGCGTTCTGGGAGGGCCCCGACCCCTTTGACCGAACGGCGCGCGGAGCGGGTGGAGCTTCGTCGCGGACTTTGCGCCCCCACGGCAGCATGAGCTTGGCGTGCTCGCGGGCATAGCTCTTGGCTAACGCCGATGCCTCTTGCGGCATGTCCCCCCGAAGTCCCGGCGGCGTTTTCGAGGCGATAACCCGCATCTGCCCTCCCTCGGCCGCAGTTGCATCGGGCTTGCCCCATGGAGCATGCAAAACGCCTTGGCGGACAACCTGCCGAACGGCAGCATAGACGAGCTGCGGGTCGGAGAAGCGCACTTCGAGCTTCTGTGGATGCACATTCACGTCGACCTCGGATTTCGGGGTCTCGATCAGCACGACGGCAACAGGGTAGCGCCCGCGCGGAATGAGTTCATTGTAGCCCTGCATGATGGCGTGCAGAATCCCTCGATCACGTATCGGCCTCTTGCCAACGAAGATTTGCAACCCTCTTGTCGTGCTCTGGGCCAAGTCGGGCGCTCCGAGAAACACCTGGACGGCAACGCCGCCATACTCGCCGCAAACTGGTTCGATTTGAGCTCCGAGACGTGTGCCCATCACGGCCTGCACCCGGTCTTCGTAGTTGGTGTGCCCTGGCGCGTTCAGTGTTGTGCGTGAGCGGTTCTTCAGACGAATGTGAACACTCGGATTCGCAAGAGCCAGTTTGCTTACAACATCGGTGATGTGCGAAGTCTCGGTTGCTTCCCCCTTCAGAAATTTTCTGCGTGCAGGAACGTTGAAAAGCAAATCCGCCACCTCAATGCAGGTACCGACTGGGGCGCCAACCTGTGCTCTCTCGACAATGGTGCCGCCCTCGATTCGAATTTGATTGGCCGCAATCGTGCCATCCCCTCGTTCCCGGGTGGTAAGTGTCATCTTTGAGACTGAGGCAATCGAGGGAAGTGCCTCTCCGCGAAAGCCAAATGTTCCCAGGCCAAAGAGGTCTTCGATGGCGCGAAGCTTGGACGTGGCATGTCGCTGCAGAGCCAATTCGGCAGCACTCGCCGACATTCCCACCCCATTGTCGAGCACTCGAATTCGCGTCTTGCCGCCCCCCTCAATCTCAACCGAAATATGTGAGGCGCCCGCGTCGAGAGCATTCTCTACGAGTTCCTTAACTACCGAGGCGGGACGTTCGACGACCTCCCCTGCGGCAATCTGATTGACGAGCACATCCGGTAGAACCTGAATTTCCCTTTGCACTTCATTGCCCGCCATGGCTCCCTTCGTACCACGCCCCAATGACACCCTTCGAAGCTCGGTAACATACAGGGATCGCCGTCGTGCAAACACACAAACAAACACTGCGCGTCGTCGAAGAGGTTGCGCACGCGTCGTTCCTCGCGAACTCTGAGTGTCGATCCAGAAGGACCATGAGAGGTATTCTGATTTCAAGCCTGGCCCATGAGCACAGGAGAACGTATCGGTCAATTGAACTCTATCGACACAAAGACGGGTGCTGGCACATACTTCGAAGTCGTGGAAGCGAGCGACATCGGCAACGATGGCCTCATCGAATTCGTGGATACCGAACGAGCCCTACAGCGTCACCGATTTGGCAGGGACTATCACGCCCGTGTTTCCCCAGAAACGCACTGCGAACACAATTCATCGCCGCGTATTTTCTTGCGCACCTTGCACCGAGGAGCTAGCTTCCCTGTGTAATGAGTGACGCACCCAAGCCCGCCCCCGCAGTCGTTGCTCTCACAGGTGCGTGCACCGATTTGGGGGTAGAGACACTTCGCCGACTTAGCGACGATCCAACGATCGAAACCCTCATCGCACTCGATGTATCGGCTCCTGATGTCATCAGCGACAAGGTGAAGTTCGTCCATCTCGACCTGAGCCAACCTGGTGCCGGAATGCGAATCGCTGATGTACTTGAGGAGTACAAGCCAGACACGTTTGTGCATGCAGCATTCCTGAGCGCCCCAACACACGACGGTGCATGGGCCCACGAACTTGAGGACGTCGGAACCATGCATGTGCTCGATGCGTGTGCGCGCCAGCAACCGCAACGCTTGGTGTTGTTCTCAACGACTCTGGTGTATGGGGCCAAGCCAGATCAGCCAGCCTATCTTCGTGAAGACGCGAAGCTTGGCGGCGTGACAGAATCTCGCTTCATCAACGATCGCATTCGCGCCGAAGAACAGGTTCTGCGCTTTGCCCGCAATCATCCGAACATCGACGTTTGCTCGCTGCGATTCGCAAAATTGCTGGGACCCAACTCAGACAACCTCTTCACGCGATTTTTGTCGCGCCCAGTGGCTCCCACTCTCACAGGATTCGATCCGTTAATGCAGTGTGTTCACGAGGACGATGCGATTCGAGCCATACTCTTGGCGATTCGAAAGAGCGCCCGCGGGGCCTTCAACATCGTCGGCAAGGATGTCTTGCCCTATACCACCCTGCTGGCACTACTCGGTCGGCTTCCGCTCCCGCTGCCAAAGGGGTTTGCGAAGTTCATCGGAAAAGCCATGTGGGCGACCAAACTAAGTGAAGTTCCTAGTACGATGATCGATCACTTGCAGTACAGCTGTGTTGCCGATGCGACCAGAGCCCGCGAAACACTGGGATTTGAGGCAAAGTACGACATTCGACAAACCTTGGCGGAGTTTCTTGGCATGCCCATGGAACCCGAAATGCACTCGCCCAAACCTGCCACTCGCACTGCAACCTGGATGAACTAATGTCGGACTCCAAGCAAGAAAAACACTCCAAAGCTGCAGGCACCCCGGCCCCAAGAAACGCCGCCGAATGGGGCGACGAAGACAGCTTTCTCGGTGCGGAAGCGGCGTTGCCACCGGGCGAGTACGGGCAGACGATTCCTTCGCACCTGCCCGACCCAATCGCACAAGCTCGCGTCCTTCGAGAGCTTCAGCGACGGGTGCGGTCAACGCTCTCGCCCGCATTCCCTGTGGAAGTAAAGAGGCCACTGCCTGGTGCCGCACTACTTGCGGGCTATCGCCACTTTGCGTTGCGCTCGCGATCGTTGGTGGTTGATGAGTTTGGCCGAGACCCCGACTACTGCGAGATGGCAAAGCCCACCTTGGATCTTCTCTACCGGCACTGGCTTCGAATCAAACTCGAAGGCCTCGAGAACCTGCCGACCGATGGTGGTGCGATTCTCGTCTGCAATCACACCGGAACGCTCCCATACGACGCAACAATGCTCATGCATGGTGTTGCAACCGAACACCCCCTGCACCTCCAAGTGCGCCCGCTTCTCGAAGATCGTCTCGCGCGAAAAGCCTTTCTCGGAGTTGGACTTCGCAAGCTGGGAGCAGTTCGCGCATGCCAGGAGAATGCCACCAGGCTGCTCGATCGCGGTTCCCTGGTTGCCGTCTTTCCCGAAGGTCGCCGTGCACTTCTCAAAGAGCCAACCTCTCCCCAAAACTTGCAGCGCTTTGGTCGCGGAGGATTTGTCCGACTCGCCCTCAGAACTGGTGCTCCACTGGTGCCTGTGGCGATTGTGCCCCGCCCCACTCGATGGCTGCCAGATTCGGCCGCGAGGCGCATTCACGCAACCGCCCGGCTCGCACTTTTTCCCACTCCCGGTCCATGGACGATTCAGATTGGCAAACCCGTTGATCTCAGTGCGAAACTCCCAGAATCAGACCGCGAAGAACGGGTTCTTGTGGCGGAAGAAGCACAGCAAATCAGGATGCAAGTTATTGCAATGATTAACCAAAGTCTAACTTCAACCACTTAGCTGCACGACTCCAAAGCGCTAGCGCACAGATAGCATTCCCGCTAGCATGATCCATGGAACTCAAAGCCATGGAAACCCCAGATCAGAGCCAATCGCAGTTTGAGGCGACACTCGATGAAGCACGGGCCCTGCTCGCCGGGGATTGCGAGAATCATGACGCCACTGTGGCGAACGCGTTGGTGACTCGAGCGCTGTCTCTGCGCCCTGAGTCATGTTCCGCATGGACGCTCAAGTGCCAAGTGCATTCCACGCTGGGTGACGATACTGCCGCGCTTGCCGCCATTGAGATGGCGATTCGATTCAACCCAACATCCGCGGAAACCCTGTACTGGCGTGCAGCTGTTCTCTCTGATCTCGGTCGCCACTCCGATGCGCTTAAGACCATTCATCGCTGCTTTCGCTATGTGCAGAGTGACGACGCATGGCTGCTTGAGGACTTGTACTGCGAGAAAGCGATGGTCCTAAACGCAATTGGTCGCGACGATGAGGCTGTTGCAACCTACGAGGCCGGGCTTCGGCGATGCCCGCGTTCGTCCTTGCTCAAAGCGGGGCTTGCACCGCTGCGTCGCGCCACCGCTCGTGAGAGCTTGACCTTGCTTCAGGGCGGCACGCGCTAAACCGCGCGACAAGACAAGATGTAGCCGCGCGAACCGAGCGCCATCAAACCACAAAGAACCTACACCGCAAAGAACCTACACAGGCGCCGAAACGCTGAGATCGTCAGCTGGAGGGTTTGCCTTGGCGTGCTCGTCCAGTACCGAATCGGGAAGACGCAGAACAAAACATGCTGGCAAGGCAGGCCTCTCGGTGACGGAAATGCTGCCCCGATGGGCCACAGCCGCGAGCCGACAGAAGTACAGCCCTAAGCCTCGGTTTGCGCGTGCCCCTTTGCGGCGCCCTTCAAGCCGATAGTAGCGCTCAAACATGCGCTCGCGTTCTGCTTCGGGAATCGCGGGCCCATTGTTGCCCACCTCGACAATCAAGTCTGCGCCGTCAGCAAACACCGAGAGGGCGACCTGGCCCTTGCGCGGAGCGTAGCGAACTGCGTTGTCGAGAAGGTTCTCCAGAATGCGGCCAATCAATTGTCGGTCAAATCTCGCTTGCAAGCCAACTGGGCATGAGACATCGAGCGAGAGTTTTCGCGCCGCGGTTGCCGTCTTGTAAAAGGTTGGCATGCGGCCGACGAATTTGTGCACGTCAATGTGCTCTGGACTCGCCTGCAAGAGACCACCTTCAAACTCCTCCACATCCAAGAGCCCTGCCACCATGCTTAGAGTTCGCGAACTAAGCTCCGAGAGGTCGGTAAGGCATTGTCCTGCCATCGGATTCGCTGTGTCCTCCAAGGCCTCCTCAAGCAGTTGCACATTGCCGACAATGGCCGACAACGGATTGCGAAGGTCGTGCACAATCAGGGCGGCAAGGGTACGGCGGCGCTCTTGCTCGCGCTCAAGTTCGGCATTCAGATTGACAAGGTCTGCCTGAACTTGCTGCCTGGCGATGAGGGCAGCAACTCGCACGAGAAACTCTTTGGGCGAAACCGGGGTAGCCACGAAGTCATCGCAAGCACCGGCAAAGCCCTCCACCTCGGCCTCGATGCGATGCCGGTCTCCAAACGCAATAACCGGCAAGAATGCCTGCTTTCCTGCCCGTTCTTTGAGTTTCTGACCAAGCTCAATCGAACTCGGTGCCGTCAAATCCAGACTCACCACAGCAGCTCCCAACAGGGACGGCTCACAGTGCGCTAGGGCTTCCTCGCCGCTTGTGAACACAGCGCAGTGATAGTTCATCTGCTCTAGCGCACTCACTAGGAGTTGCACTTCCTCAGATTGCGGCTCCTTGTGAACCACGACAACTTTTGCGCCGGCTCCGGTGTCTTCAGGGGGCGGACTCTTGCTCATCTCGATACGACTATCCAATTACCCGGTTCCGGCCCTGCTCTTTGGCGAGGTAGAGTTTTTCATCTGCCAGCTTCACCAGATCTTCTGGGGCTTGCAACTCTGGAGTTAGGCACGCCACACCAACAGAGACCGTCAGAGGAATTCTTACGTCCTCAAATTCGAAGACAGTGCGTTCAACCAGCATACGCACCTTCTCGGCAAAGGCTGTTGCGTTTGCCGTGTCAATCTCGGGAAGTACAATCGCAAACTCCTCACCACCATATCGAGCGAGTATATCCTCACGGCGAATGCGAGTTTTGATCGTAGCCGCAAGCTGTCGCAAGATGTGATCGCCTGCAAGGTGACCGTGGGTATCGTTGATCTCCTTGAAGTGATCAATGTCGAACATGATCAGCGAGAGGTTTCGCCGATAGCGATGTGCGCGACCAATCTCACGCTCGAGAGTTTCCACGAAGTAGCGCTTGTTGAAAATCTGCGTGAGGCCGTCGATGGTCGTGAGGCGATAAATCTCCTCGTGGTAGGCGTTTTCGATATTGGTGCCGACGAGGAACTTGAAGATGCACCGCCCAACCTTGATGAAGTCGCCATCGCGGAGCACGTACTCATCCACGAGTTCATCGTTGACATACGTGCCATTTGTGGACCCAAGGTCGCGCAGGAGCACAGTCTGCCCCGTGTTGATGAGTTTGCAGTGGTTGCGGGAAACCGACTCTTGATCAATTTGCACATCGGCACTGGAAGACCTGCCAATGGAAACGTTTTTCTGGTCGACGTTGTACTTCTTGCCGAGGTCCAACCCGTAGATCACCACAAGGCAAGCGTCTCGCGTTGCGGCAGGTTTCGCTGCAACGTTCGCGATGACGGTGACGACCGTCTTATTTCCCACTCCCGTGTCACTCAAAACGAAACCACCACCAACGATACTAGATGCCGCGCCATTATCCTAGTGGCCGACCTACCGCTCATGGGGTTCTTCTGACGCACATAGGAGCCGGTCATCGCCGTCTTGCCGACATAGCAGTACGTCCTCAAGGTGATAGCCACCATGAACATAGCGGTAGTTTTGCACCAAGAAGCGGCTCCCTTTGCCCATGCGCCACCACACCCGCAATGGCGAAAATCCGGCCTCGCCTTGGCCCGCAACTACCTCGAGTGTCGAGCCTGCGATGGTGCCTATGTAGCGCGAACATCCGTCATTGTCGGTAAAGAGGTTCCACGAGCAATTGCCTGCATTGCACAGGCGGCGATCTGCGAAGACACGTTCCTTGTGCCCGTCCCCGTTGAGATCTCGGTGTGCTGGCTTCAGACTTGGATCGTCGGAGAGCACACCGGCGGTCTTTGGGTTGGCGCAACTGCCAATTGCCAAATTGGCAGCTACCGTGGGTCGACGTTTTGCTGGCCCACCGCAAGCGCCAAGCGCAACAAGTGGAACGAGGGCCCCGTGTAACCCCCGATAAATTCCGAATCTCATTCGGTTGGCCTTCTACTTCTTGCGCGTCCCACCGCAACTCGTTTGGAGTGATTCATTTTCAGCTTGCGCAGTATGCACCTTTTTTGCGACTCACTGGGCTCCGCGGGACAATGGTCGTCCGCAACCTCCTATGTTTCGTCTCTCAAGATCTGCTCGCAACTCTCTTCTGGCTGTCGGTGCCGTCTTGGCACTCTTTGTGGCATTCAAGTCGGATGCCGATGGAGGCGCCCCCGCAGCGCACGTCCCTGCCGCAAAGCGTCGTTCGGTGAGCAAGCCAAAGCCCAAGCCCGAACCACGAAACGACCAGCTCATTGGCGACGTCTCTCTTCAAGGCCAGCTAGACCTCACCAAGCAGCGTCTGGTCGGCGATCACTACGAGACAAGACTGCCCGATGGTGCGCAAGCTGTGCTCACTCTCGACCCGAGTTGGCAGAAAGCCGCAGAACGAGTCTTGGGGCAAGCAAAGGCTGTGCAAGCTTCGATTGTCGTCATGAAGCCAGACGGCACACTACTGGCGCTGGCTGGAGGCCGGTATCAGAACAATTCTCTGCAACCCGATCCAAGCTTGGGGCTATCCACCTGGGCACCTGCAGCTTCCGTCTTCAAGGTCGTGACTGCATCCTCGCTCTTGGCAAACGGCCTCCCTCCTAAGAAAGAGGTTTGCTATCACGGTGGCGTGCGCTCGGTGGAGCCGAGCAATCTCATCGACATTCCAAAGGCCGATGGCACCTGCAACTCCCTCGAATACGGTCTAGCCAAGTCACAGAACGCTCTCATGGCCAAGCTGGTGACAAAGTTTCTGAAGCACCCTGAGCTCAAAGCAACCGCAAAGGCCTTTGGCTTTGGCAAAGCCCCCGAGTTTGCTCTCAGGGCCCAGGCTGCAACACTTGAATTGCCGACCGAATCTTTGGCATTCGCACGGGTTGCTGCAGGGTTTTGGCAAAGCCGAGTTTCCGCGCTTAGCGGAGCCCTCATCGCCAATACGATTGCCTCTGGTGGTTTGGCGGTCACTCCACGAATTGTTTCTGAGGTACGTGAGCCAGGGCGAACCATTCCTGTGGTCGCACCCGAGCCTGAGCGGGTCTTGAAAAAGAGACTCGCCAAGACCGTGGCAAACATGATGGGTGCCACGGTGCGCTATGGCACGGCGAAGAAGGCATTTCGCGATCGCAGAGGGCGTCCCTACATGAAGGACACATCAATTGCCGGAAAGACCGGGAGCCTAAGCCGAACTTCTCCAGACTACTTGGGGTACTCATGGTTTGTGGGCTTTGCCCCAGTTGAAGAGCCCGAAGTTGTGATTGCGGTCCTGCTTGGCAACCCTGCCAAATGGCATCTCAAGGCCCACACGGCGGCTCGCCTAGTACTCGACTCACACTTCTAGCGATCGTTTGCCAACAGCCGAAACCAAAGCTGCGCGACTGTGGACGAGGGGCCGCGCACATGCGCTTCGTCCATTCTTTGGTAGGATGGTGGTCTAGCTTGGCCCGGCCCTTGATTGCGTCAGTTGTTGAAAGAGCCATGGGTGAATAGAGAGTGTGATGAAGAAACAACTACGAGTAACTCTGCTGTCCGCACTCTGTGCGACAGGATTTGTGACGGCCTCTGCAGGCCCAAGTCTGGCGCAACCCGCAAAGGATGCCGATGCACATAACACCGCTGGCAAGGAGCTCTTCAAGGAGCGGCGCTACCTTGAAGCCTATCGGCGTTTCAAGCAAGCCGCAGCGCTTAGCCCCGAAGGTCGCTTCTACTTCAATATCTGCTTCTCACTAAACTACCTTGAGCGCTTTCAGGAGGCCATTGAAGCCTGTGAGCAGGTGGAGCCCAATGGCGCCGATGCCGCCCTTGTGAAGAAGACGAACGCTGTTCTTCAGGCCCTTCGTGCAAAGGTTCCCGCGCCCGCAGATCCAAACACCGGAGCGCCAACCGATCCAAACACCGGAACGCCAACCGATCCAAACACCGGAGCGCCAACCGATCCAAACACCGGAGCGCCAACCGATCCAAACACCGGAGTGCCAACCGATCCAAACACCGGAGTGCCAACCGATCCGAACACCGGAGTGCCAACCGATCCGAACACTGGAGTGCCACCTAACACAGGTCCCGCCACGGTTCCCGGACTCGATCCGTTTGCGCCGAAGCAGCCCACAGGCGAGTACGCCTGGGCCCTCGGCATTACTGCAAGCCCAATCGTGAACTTTGGACTCGGTGACAACGGAGACATCGCGGCCTACGCTGGTGGGGGCTTTGGTGTGAACATCTTCGCCAACTTCATGTACAAAGCCGAGCAACAGATCGGCCTACAAGGGTACGTGGGGTTCGCGAACGTGCCGCCCGAGAACGACGCGCTTGGCATCGTGGATCCGCTTAGCATCCTCGATCTTGGCGGTGCGGTCTACAAACACATTTCGATCAACGACAAAATCGACATCAGTCCTCTTGTTGGTGTTCACGTGAGTCTGATGCAGCCTGAGGCCAGCCTCGACGAAGGTCTGCTGGCAGTGGGATTGCGGCTCCAACCTTCGATCGACTACCACTTGGGAGCCAAGAAAGAGCACGTCATCAGTTTCGCCCCAGCGCTCAATCTCTACAGTGCAGCGTCTAGCAGCTCTGCGCTCTTCGCCGAAGACTATGGGTTGGATACAGGCGGAGCGACCTTTGAAATCGGATTTGGCTACCAGTATCGATTTACCACACCATTCGGCTCAGGTCCGCTCTTCACCCTCGAGTAGCAACCAGGCGCGCGAGCACCGAGAACGTCTCGGCTGCGTCGGTAGTTTACCTAGGTGGGGTATTCGCCCTGCCCGGAGCCGCTATCGGTCTGGAGAGACGACTTTGGGGGCCGGCGTCTCGCGCGCCATGCGCTCATTCTGTCGCGCCGCCCGCAGGATTTGTGCAGCCTTACGTCTCGCCATTTGCGCGAAACGGTGGTTTGGGTGCTTTGTTGCGAACTTTAGGAAGGCTTGGCGTGCCTCGGGAAGACTGCCCGCCTTCACCAGCGTATTTGCCAAGTGCAGGCGCGCATCGTCGATCCCCGCCTGATCCACCCTGCCCTCAATTGCCTTCTCAAGCTGCTCAATGGCCTCAGGCTGGGACCCTTGGCTCGAGAGCGAGATGCCAAGGTAGTAGCGCATCTCGGCCATTCGATGGCCCTCCTCGGCATAAGCGAGTCCCCGGCGCAGTTCCGCGGTCGCCGCCTCAAAGTCGTTGCGACGAAATGCCTCCACACCAGCAAGAAACCCCGCCTCGACCATTTCAGCCCGAGCATTCTTGAGACCATCGACAAAGACCTCTCGCTCCGTCTCCGACAGCTCGAGCTCTTCCAGAGCGTCGTACCCCGCAATGACCTCGCTGCTGCGACCTTCGCGAATCAGGCGATAGTACTCCGCAGCAGCCCGAGCAGAGCGCTTGCGGTCGACCTGAGAGTCCTGCAAATCCCGAGCGCGAGCCCGGGCTTCCTGTGCTGATTCCAACGCCTCATCTCGCGTCTTGGTAAGTGCTGCAGACCGGCTCTGATAGAGAACGTAGAACGCCCCACCGAGAAGCACGGTGAAAAGCACATAGGCCACGAAGGAATTGAGTTGCTGGGCTCGATTTCGGCTCTTCGTTCGTTGCGCCAGAACCTCCATTGCTCGAGCAATGTGGGAGCTCGCCTCCAGAGTCTTGTCGATGGCCTCCGTGTGGTCCTCGACGACTTCTCTTAACTCTTTGATTTCTCGCTGCATTTCATCCATGCCCCAGGATTCCTGAAGGTCGCTAATTATCTCGAAGCGCGCCTTGGTGCAAGCGAATCTAGAGGTCTGGTGATTTTCCACGAGCCACCCGCCCAACCGGTGGTGGTGCTTCGATGAGCGCTTAGGCAAGAGATCCCACCACTAGTCGGATGAGAATGACGTCCCTGCCTTGTTCGGCGCCACGGCCGACTGTTACCCTTGAGCCGCTCTCGCTCCACCCTGAGATTGGATAGTTAGGTAGCAATCAAACCATGACTCTGCTCTACGATTGGCTAAAAACCACGGCCAAAAAACGCGGCAATGCAAAAGCCGTGGTCTATCGCGACAACTATCTTTCTTGGAGGGGCCTTTTGCACCGGGTTGACCGGCGTGCCCAAGAATTCAAGAGCATGTCGATTTCCGAGGGTGCTTGGGTTGGGCTCATGCTCGGCAACGTCCCCGATTTCGTGATTTTGGCCCTGGCGTTGAGCAAACTTGGTGTGACCGTGGTTCCGATCGATCCCACAACGGGAACTCGGGAGCTCGAACTCATCATGCAAGCTGCACCACTTCGCGCACTTGTTACGCGACCACGGGGTTCCGATGCCACGACAGGCAAGGACGACGAAGAGAACGAGGAGGAAGTACCCGAAATTCGACGACGCCTGCAAGGCACCCTGCTCACGTGCAGCGTCTTCAAGCGCCCCAACCCCGACCTCGCCGCCAAGCCGCTTTGCGTGATCTTCACAGCAGACTCTCATGGCGATCCCAAGGGGGTTCTACGCACCCGCGAGAACTACGAGCACATGGCTCAGAACCTAGTCGACTCGCTTGGCATCGTACAAGAGTCTCGCATCCTGGTCGCAGTCCCTCTCTTTCACGCATATGGCTTCGATCTGGGTCTCCTGCCGACCCTTGTGTCAGGGGCGACGATGTTCCTCGAAGAGGAGATTTCAGCGCGTCGTGTTGCCAAGCTGATTCGTGACCACACCATCGACATCATGCCGGGCACTCCGCTCATGTATGGAGAACTCACCAAGCTTCCAACCGCCAAGCCAGTCAAGGCCGAGAACCCGCGCTTTCTCTGTGGTGGTTCGCCCCTTGAGCCCGAGGTCGCGGAGGCGATGCTGCAGCACTACGAAATTCGCCTCATGTCCTGTTATCACAGCACAGAAACCGGCGTTGTCTCGATTGATCTTCCGGGGAAGAATCCTGCCACGGTAGGAAAAGTTCTGGAGGGAAGCGAAGTGCGCTTCACCAAGGTCAAGGGCAGTAAGTCTCGTTCGACCAAAGCTGGAGCAATCTGGGTGCGAAGTCCCGGACTCAGCCCTCTGAGCATTGGCCCATTTCAAGAAATCGATGCAGAGGCCCACAAGGCCGACCTTCTGGCTATTGGCGCAACAGACGACGAAGGCTGGTACCACACTGGCGACATCGGCAAACTCGACCGCAGCTCTCGCCTAAGTCTTGAAGGCCGCGAAGACGACATTGTCAAGATTGAAGGCAAGCGCGTCGCTCTTGGCGAAGTCGAAGGTTGCTTGGAGTCATTTCCCGCCATCCGCGCGGCTCAAGCACGCCTGCTTAGCGATCCATATACCGGATCAATCGTCGTTGCTCGGGTGGTGGTCATCGACCCAGAAGAAGAGATCGAACCAGAAGAGATTATCGATCACTGTGCACGGAATCTCGCGCCGTACAAAGTTCCTCGCCGGGTCGAGTTCTGCGAAAAACTCTGAGTTCGCTGAAGACAGCCAGCAACCCCCAGCCAGCAAACCGGCCGAAGCCCTCGGCCGAATCGCTACGGCAGCCGCTTAGCCAACTCGACTCGCACCGTGTGTCGAGTGCCCGCACCAACGCTTAGCTCGTAGTACATTGAGTGATAGTCGTCATGGCGAACCTCGATGCGGTGGTCCCCAGCGCGAAGGCGAAACGCCCCGCTCAGCTCCCTCACCTCTCGGAAGTACCGACCATCGACCCAAACCTCCGCATCGGCAACGTCGCACTGCAGAGAAACAATCCCGCGGGCCTCCTGCTTCACAGTTGGCGTGCCGCCTCCACAAGCGCTCACAAAGGGCGCTAGGATAAGAGCCCCCACGACCACACCAAAGTGAGAAAACTTGAGCATCGGGCTAGCCATTGGTGACTGGGGGAAGAATCGGCGAGGATTTCATAATAACTCGTACGGCCAAAGAGGAGCCCGACAACTGAACCGACAAGCTACCGTTGTGAATGCGAGCGCGACGAAGACTGTCAACGACCTGTGCAGCGCCCTGTCGACTTTCGAGCGACAACACGACGCGCCCTGGGCCAATCTCCAGCGCGTGAAGCGCAGTGACCCCTCGAGTTGCAGCAAGACTGCGAAGAATACTAGCAACCGAACGCCAGCTCTCAGCTCCGCGAATCGATAGCGAGAGGTGCCCTTGTGACTTGCTTGGGGCAGGCCAGTGCAGCATAAGCTTGGCTTCGAGACCTCGTGTTGCTTTCGCAACGGCCTTGGAACTCGCAACCGATCGGGCGAGCTGGGCTTCGGCCCCATAGGCTGCCGCTTTTGCTTTGCTCTCGAAGATCGCCTGTCCGGAAGCAACATCGATCACGCGAACTCGCACTTGGACGCGCTCGCCAACAAATGATGTCGCACGCAAGCGACCATCACTCGCTGCCGATACGCCAACGACAATTGCCACGCTGGCACCAACTCCTCGAGCGATAGCGCTCGCTGCCGCATCGTCTAGCGGCAAGCCTTTCGGTGCGCTTGTGCTGGTGGGGATTGCGACATCTTTTGCTGACAGCATCGAGATGCCCGATGAGGCAAATGGGGCCTGCACCAATCGAGAGAGTGGACCTTGCTCTTGGGCGTCTCGACCAAAGGTCACAACGGTTCCCGAATCACTCTTGGCCGCCAGGAGCAGGACCGCTTTCGCCGACTGAGCCCGGGCGGTTGTCGCGACCAGGACCGTGGGCAGCACAAGAGCCAAAAGTACGAAAACACGCCTCATTGAGACTGTGAGTACAACACTACGACAAGCGGTACGCCAGAAGTGTCTGCCTTGAAACCATCTTTGAGACGGAGAACGCCCAGCTTCGCGCTCTTTGCGCGTACTGCATGGACAGCGTTTCCAAGCAGGGCACGTGCGCTTGTCTCATCGCGAAAAAACAGCACTGGGCCATGATACACAGCCCCCTCAACCTCGACGCCAACTCCGATGGTGGGAGCAATCTTCAGGGAGCGAGCGTCCACCAAGATCGGCGTGGCCTGCGCAGCCTTTGCGGGCCGATCTGCTCCAACGTGCAAGGTGCGCAAGCGATCGATGGGAAGAGCCATCGTGACAACAACCGAACCATCGCTCCCCTGGTCGGTCTTGAGGGGAATGAGACCAATTTCTGCACTCACAAGAGTTTCGCCAAGAGAGGCTCCAGCGGTTTTCCCAGAGGCCATTGGCAGGGACGAGGCTGCCTTCCTTAGCAAAGCACTACATCGCTTGATGGCAATCCGCTCGGCCTTGACTCGGGCAAGCTGAGTCGTTGGTGAGCGCAGGTCGGCTGGAGCGGCTGCTGTTGCGACAAGCAGCCCTCGCTCCCAATCAACTTGAGGTCTTGCGCTCGCCGTAGAGGCTCCCATGCAGAGCGCTATCAGAATACTTCCAACAACGCGAAAGAGTGCTACTCCCACTCAATTGTCCCGGGAGGTTTTGACGTGATGTCGTAGACAACGCGATTGATTCCCCGCACCTCATTAATGACGCGCGTTGAGATCTTGCTGAGAAGCTCGTAGGGCAAGTGCACCCAGTCCGCGGTCATGCCGTCGACGGAGTGCACTGCACGGATCGCAAAGACCTCAGCATACGTGCGCTGATCGCCCATCACGCCAACCGTCTTCACGGGGAGCAGGACGCCAAAACTCTGCCAGATGTCGTCGTAAAGCCCTGCAGCCCGAATCTCGTCGTCGACGATCTTGTCGGCTTCGCGGAGCGTGTCGAGACGGGTGCGGTGCAAATCGCCCAGACATCGTACCGCCAACCCTGGCCCAGGGAATGGTTGTCGCTTGACCATCTCTTCGGGCACGCCGAGCTCGCGACCGAGAATGCGAACCTCGTCTTTGAACAGCTCCCGCAACGGCTCAACGAGCTCAAGGTCCATGTCCTCAGGCAAGCCGCCGACATTGTGGTGGGACTTGATGACCGCCGACGGGCCTTTAAACGACACCGACTCAATCACATCGGGATACAGCGTGCCCTGGGCAAGCCACTTCGCATTCTCGATGCTTCCCGATTCTTCCTCGAAGATCCGAATGAACTCGACGCCGATGATCTTGCGCTTGCGTTCGGGATCCGTCTCGCCGTGGAGCTTTTCCAAGAAACGGTCTGCGGCATCAATTACGCGAAGGTCGACATGAAAGTGGTCGCGAAATACTGCCTCGACGTACTCGCGCTCGCCTGCGCGCAGCAGTCCGTTGTCGACAAAGATGCAGGTGAGCCTATCGCCAATAGCCTTGTGAAGAAGAGATGCCAGCACTGACGAATCCACTCCTCCAGAGAGGCCGCAGATAATGCGCCCTTCGTCGCCGACCTGCGCTCGCACCGTCCCAACTGCTTCATCGACAAACGATGCCATTGACCACGTTGGTTCGAGTTTCGCAATTCGGAAGAGAAAGTTTGCCACCACCTCAGATCCTCGGGGGGTGTGCGCAACCTCCGGATGAAACTGTACACAGTAGATTTGGCGCCGCTCACAAGCAAAGGCTGCTGCGGGAGAATTCTGAGACTTGCCGACCAGATGAAAGCCATCTGGCAAAGTGTGAACTCGATCGCCGTGGGACATCCAAACTTCGAAACCTTCACCAGCCTCAAATCCTTCAAAGAGATCCACCGACTTAAGTGGCGCCAGCTCGGCTCGCCCATACTCGTGCTTTTCGCTGTACTCCACTTTGCCACCCAAGAGTTTGGCGGTGAGCTGCGCCCCATAGCAGATGCCGAGTACCGGTACGCCAAGCTCGTAGATCTCGGCGGAGATGGTTGGTGCGCCCTCTTCGATGCACGAGGATGGGCCACCTGAAAGCACGATGGCAGCGGGAGCCAACTCGCGGATGCGCTCCATTCCAATGTTGTAAGGATGAATTTCGGAATACACCGATTGCTCGCGTATGCGGCGGGCTATGAGCTGGGTGTACTGTGAGCCGAAGTCGAGAATGAGGACCGTCTGGCGACTGGACATTGCGAGGCGACCTTAACAAAGCGAAGAGGCCTCGTCCCTGCTCCCGCGCGTTGTCTGCAGCGGCAATTGCCTCTATGGTGCCCAGGTCATGCAGATATTGATTGCGGTCGCCATGCTGCTCTGCGCGCCAGCAGATCACTTCGAAATTGAGAGCACCCAGAACTATCGGGTCTCAGGCCTTCCCATCTCGCTGACGATTACCGCGGTGGATGCGGACGGAAATGTGAATCCGAACTACTGTGGCGCCGCGGATCTCGAAGGAGTGTCCAGGCCAACTGCCACGGAAGTTAAACCGCTCACCAAGACCGACGTCTTTGCCGCGGGCACCGTGGCGCTCGAAAACGTGATCATCGCGAAAGATGGAATGACGGTTCGTTCCGGTGACGCCAGCGGAGTGTGGAAATCCAACCTTCGCACCCTACCCGGTTGGCTCTCGATCCTGCCTCCGCTCGCGGCAATCCTTCTCGCGCTTGTCACTCGGCAAGCGCTCATCGCGCTCTTCTCGGGCGTGTACCTTGGTGCACTTTTTGTCTACGACTACAATCCTCTCAGTGCACTGCTGCGCGTCTTTGACACCCACCTGGTTGCGGCTGCGGGCGATCCGGACCATGCAGCGATTCTGCTCTTCACCATGGCGCTCGGAGGCATGGTCGGCATTCTTGCAAAGAGCGGGGGGACCAACGCTCTCGTCGCAGTCATGTCCAAACGGGCACGCACCAAACGCTCTGGCATGGTCATGGGTTGGCTCACGGGCTTGGTGGTGTTCTTCGATGACTATGCGAACTGCCTCCTAGTCGGAAACACCCTACGGCCCTTCACTGACAAGCTCAAAATCTCTCGCGAGAAACTCAGCTACATCGTTGATTCCACTGCAGCTCCCATCACAAGCGTCGCGCTCATATCCACTTGGGTTGGCTACCAGCTTGGCCTCATCGAAGACCTTGCCGGGCCAGACTCTTCCGCCTACGACCTATTCTTAAACATGCTGCCCTATAGCTTCTACAGCTTGTTTACGATGTTTTTCGTGCTCAGTATCGCGGTGACGTGTCGCGACTTTGGCCCCATGCTCGCCGCAGAAAAGCGGGCCGCTGGTGGCAAGATGCTGCGAGATGGCGCCAGTCCCATGATGGACAGAGAACTCACCGACATGGAGCCACCGAGTGACCGCACTCCGCACTGGAGCTTGGCCGTTGTCCCGATTGTCTCGGTAATTCTCATTGTCGCCATTGGCCTCTACGCCAGTGGAGTGCAGGCTGTTGGCGCCGATGCAGGCCTTCGCCAAATTATCGCTAGTGCCGACTCGTATGCTGTGCTGCTCTGGGCAGCCTTTGGTGGAAGTCTCATAGCCGCTGGATACGCGGTGGCCAAGCGCAACTTAGCTGTCAGTGAGACGGTCGATGCTTGGGTTACCGGCTGCAAAGCCATGGTCATCGCAGTGCTCATCTTGGTGCTGGCCTGGACGATTGGCGACATCTGCAAGGTCTATCTGCAAACCGGTCCTTGGGTAATTTCGCAGTTCTCGCCAAGCCCACAATGGATACCCGCGATGACGTTTGTGCTTTGCGCGATCATCGCTCTTGCCACAGGTTCATCATTCTCAACCATGGCGATCGTCATTCCGATTGCGGGCCCAATGGCTTGGGCCGCGACCGGCGATACAAGTGGTCTCGATCCGGCCGTGGGTGAGAGCATTCGACTCGCCACTCTAAGCTCGGTTCTTGGTGGTGCGGTCTTTGGGGACCACTGCTCGCCCATCTCGGACACAACGATCATGTCCTCAATGTCGTGCGCTTCGGATCACATCGACCATGTGCGCACCCAAGCGCCCTATGCACTCGTTTGTGGTGGCGCGGCCATTGTCATCGGCTACATTCCTGCGGGGTTTGGTGTTTCTCCACTCGTAACACTGCCGTTGGGAATGCTCGCTCTTGGTGCCCTTGTACGCTTCTACGGCAAGCTAAGCACAGAAGAATAGAGCGCAATACAGATTAACAAAAGGTGTACGTTGCCAGGATTCCCGCCTGGTCTTGCCAGGGAAGTGTGTCCCTCCCCTGCGAAGCGGCCTTTTCCGCTACGCTTGCGCCCATGAAATACAAAATTGGAATGTGCGCGGTGGGGCTAAGCCTTGCCCTCATGGGTTGCGGTTCAGGCGGAGATATCGAAGAGTTTGTGAAGCTCGATAACAGCAAGGGGGTTGCCTTCGCTGCGGGTGGAGACGACTGTGCGGCAAAAGCCAAGAGCGTGGGCGACTGGCGCAAGAAAAACACCAAGCGCTATAAGGAACTGCGCAAATCGCTGGGCGAGAAGTACAAAAAGGGGCCACCCGAGAAGTACAAGGACGACCTCACCAAGAACAAGAAAGCCGTCATGGACGCAATGATGAAGTGCAGCAATGATCCTGCCTTCGGAAAAATGATGGACGAGACTGAGTAGGCGTCCCCCAGCACGAACGCTCCGAAGCCGCAGGCTACTCAGCTCGGTAGTTCGGAGCTTCTTGCGTGATGATCACATCGTGCACGTGACTCTCGCGCAGGCCTTGCGGGCTAGAGCGAACAAAGTCAGGCTTCGAACGCATCTCAGAAATATTCGCACAGCCAACATAGCCCATAGAAGAGCGCAAGCCGCCGAGCATTTGAAAGACGCTATCGGCGAGAGGGCCTTTGTAAGGCACCCTGCCCTCAATCCCCTCAGGGACGAGCTTTCGGGCATCGCTCTGAAAGTACCGATCGCTGGAGCCTGCCTTCATGGCCCCGATGGAGCCCATACCGCGGTAGGTCTTGTAGCTTCGACCTTGAAAGAGAACGACATCTCCGGGCGCCTCTGCTGTGCCGGCGAAGAGCGACCCCACCATCACACAACTTGCGCCGCCTGCAATCGCCTTGGCAATGTCGCCTGAGTGCTTGATGCCACCATCGGCAATCACTGGAACACCGTGTTTCTCGGCCTCACGAGCGCAGTCCGAAATCGCCGTCATTTGCGGCACACCAACGCCTGCCACAATTCGCGTTGTGCAAATCGATCCTGGTCCAATCCCAGCCTTCACTGCGTCCACGCCCACGTTGATGAGATCGCGAGTCGCCGCAGCGGTCGCAACATTGCCAGCGACAAGCTGCAGGTCGGGATAGGCCTTGCGCGTGGCTTCGACCGCCCGAATCACGCCAGCAGAGTGTCCATGGGCCGTGTCAATGACCACCATATCGCAGCCAGCATTCACGAGAGCGGCAACCCGAGCCTCGCGGTCAGGCCCTGTTCCCACAGCCGCACCGACGATGAGGCGGCCGTGCTCGTCCTTGGCCGCATTGGGATTCTGCTCAGCTTGCTCGATGTCACGAATGGTAATGAGCCCCTTGAGCCGACCCGCATCATCAGTAACTAAGAGTTTTTCTATGCGATGTTTATGGAGCAGTGCTTTACTCTCATCCACTTCCACCGAGTCCGTTGCAGTAATCAGCTCTGTGGTCATCACATCGCTCACCGACTGATTCCAATTGGTCTCGAAGCGCAGATCGCGATTTGTGAGAATTCCAACCAACTTGCCCTGTCCATCCACAACGGGAAGACCAGAAATATTATGAGTCTCCATTAGGGCCCGTGCCTTTTGCAGAGGCATCGTTGGCAAGGCAGTCACCGGATCGACAACGATCCCCGACTCAGCCTTCTTGACCTTGGAGACTTCCTTGGCCTGCAACTCGGGACTCATATTCTTGTGAATCACGCCAAGCCCTCCCTGGCGAGCCATGAGAATTGCCGTCGCCGACTCTGTCACCGTATCCATCGCCGAACTGATGAGCGGGATGCGCAGTTGGATTTCGCGGGTAACGCGAGTTGAGAGATCAACCTCATTGGGCAACACCGCACTGGCGGCAGGAACCAGCAGCACATCATCAAAGGTCAGGGCTAATGGGATGGGGCGGTCACCTAGCATTGCGATTCCTCGGGTCTAATCCGCAAACGGCCACGGAATGCAGGTACGTATACGGGGCGGCCCCACCGCCCGCAAGACCACGGGCCCACTGGAGGCGCTTTGGGGGATCCACGTCCCAACGAAAGTTGCTCCCTGGTGTGGGTTCCCCCACCCAATCGACAACTCGCCCTCCGATTCCACAGATCGGCTGTTGTCCCAAGCACGCAAGATTTTTCAGCTTTGCGGTGGGGTCTACTGGCACGGGTCTTGATACTACTATCCTCGATACCTCAACTCCTGGAGATAGCAATCGTGAATCGGAAACTACTTAGCTCATTCTTATTTGGCAGCCTAGCCCTGGGCAGCGCTGGTCTCACCGCCTGTGTTGGCGAAGCTCCTGGTGAAAACGAGGGAACCGAAGCCGATGCTGGCGCTGGAGCAGCAGACGCGGCCCCTGAAGCTGATGCGGGTGAAGAAATCCCCACAGAACTAGCGGTGTCGGGAAAGGCCATCGACTACTTTGCCGCCAACCTCGGCGGAACACCGGTTGTCGCAAATGCAAGTCTGGCGACAGAAGGACTCGATCCAGTTGTTGAGACACTCGCCGATGCACTTGGCGTCTTCACGATGGATGTCTTGCCAGCAAGTTTGTTCTACGTGACTGCAACGGCACCAGGCTACGCACCTTCACGCAACGCCTCCACACAACTTCTAGACGAGCCATTGGAACAGGATCAGTACCTCGGTTCGCTCCCGGGTATTGCACGGCAGTACGCCGGTGCAGGTGGTCTTGCGCCCATCGTTCCAACACCAGGCAATGGCATCATCATGGTCAACTTGCTTCGCAACAACGGCGAGCCAGCGATTGACGTGCCTGTTGCAGACATTGTGCTCGCGAGCCTTGAGGCTCCCGAAGTCCCAATCGGCACAGCCTACCTCGTCGATCCACTCACAACGGATTTGTCTCCAATCGATGTGACACTTGTGAGTGCTGTTGATGGCAACAACACCGCACGTGCCGGTTTCCTCGACGTTCCTCCTGGCGACTACACCATCACCACAACGATTCCTGGTGGCGGCGGCGGCGGCGGTGGCGGCGGCGGCGGTGGCGGCGGTGACATCCAGACCACGCAAGTCACGGTTAGCACTGACGGCATCACGTTTGCGCGTAGCGTTGGCGAGGGCGGCGGAGGCGGAGGAGGTGGTGGAGGCGGCGGTGGTGCAGCAACCATAATCCTCGATCCAAACGCCCCACTCGGCTTCACTGAGGACATCTACCCCATTCTTCAGACGGTGGCCACAGGTGGCGATGGCTGTGTAGGCTGTCATGATGCTCTGCATCCTCTGCCCTTCACGGGAACCCCTGAGGATACTCTGGCGCTCCTTCTTCTCGATGCTATCGACCCAGCTGGTGTTCCACGCATCAACCTACTTGAGCCAGCGCTCTCACCGTTCGTGACAAATCCTGTCTACGAGGCCATTCCAAACCATCCAAATGCCTTTTGGACCGTGAACTCCAACCACTACCAAGGAATCCTGGCGTGGATTGCCCAAGGCGCCGCTCTACTTCGTGCTGATGCTGTTCTGCCGGAACCTCCGGCCTAGCTATAGCTAGGGGCGCAACCTATCCAGATTTGAAGGGTCTCCGCGTAGGGGGCCCTTCTTGTCGTTTCGGGAGGCAATTTGGGGTTCCGATAGACCTCAGATGGCCCACAAGCGTTTGAGCAAGGGAATACGAGGCAACAAACTCTCGTTACGAAAGCAGAACCCATGCAGACTCCAGATGACGCTCATCCCTTCCGTGACTCTAGCGCTGGCGTAAATGCCAAGCGAGACAAACTCTTAGGCGCGAGGCGGGCGGACCTAGCCTACATGTCGCACGCGATTCGCCGTACCTTCGTCGGCCGCAGTGCGCGAATTGGAGCCAGCGTGGCACTGTTTCTCGGCGGAGCAGTCGTTCTAGCCGCAACCGTCTCATCGGACTTTGCAGAGTTTGTTGCCTCCCTTCTTCCAGGAGAAGCTCCTGCGCCACTGGCCAACCTTCTCTTTGGCACATGGATCATCGCGGTGCTCGGTGGCCTCATGGCTCGCAGCATCTCAGAGCGTCGCTTCACCCTAGCGATGTCAAAGGCTGTGCTGCCCTCTGCGGATGCACACCAAGATGTTGCTAGGCTTGCACATGAGAGCCCAGATGCGGTGGGGCGTCGTATGGCACATCGCCAGGGTCGAATCGGCCGAGCAGTGCCAGTTCTGGCAGCAGGCTTCGTGCTTCCCGCGACGGCGATCGCTGGCAAACTCGCCATCGATGCAGGTGGCTACCCAAGCCTCGATGCATTTGAGTTCCTCTTGCCGAGTGCAGCTTCCCTGGCGGTTGGATTCGCAAGCCTCGCAACACTCTTTGCCGCAGTCCTATACTACAAGCCAAAGCGCGCGCCTTTGGCACTCCCCGTACTCACGGTGGTGCATGCGGCGTTCGTAGGATCACAACACTGGCCGTACCTCGTTGTTGGTGCGATAGCGCTTGCCGTGATGGCGTGGCGAATCCAGCAGCGTCAGCTACACGAGGAAATCGTGCTTGGAGAGGATGGCGCCCCGCTCCCAAAGCCCCTCTATCTTCGCAAACGACTGCGCAGCACCTTGAGCCGCACCCTCGCCCGCCTAAGAGATCTTCGGAACTTCCGACCTCGTCGCGTGCACGCTCTTGGGCTTGGCCTTGTTGCTGTCGCTGGTGCGTCCCTGTACTTGCACACCTCTGCGCAAATTGCCGAAGCGCGCCCAAAAGCGCATCTAACGCCCATTGACAGCATCGTGGTAAACAGCCAACCGGGAGATATCCAATTGCTTGAATCTGGCGACGGCCTCACGGTGAAGTTTGACTTCATGGGCCAGACAACGGGACTTGAGGCTGGATACCTGCTGGACGGCGCCGTCATACCTCCGGGCTGGCGCGCCACGGTGACTGCGTACAATCTCGATGCAAGTGGCGCATTCACTCTCTCCTTCTTTGGAGACGAAGCGCCGCCCCGACATCTCTCCCACGATCAGGGCACGCTCACTGTGCTGCACGACAACTGCACCACAGAGCCCTTGCCGCTGCAACTCACAGCGACGCCCTATGGGACCCAAGAATTCGACTCTCAAGGAGCCGAGCTCACCATGCGATACAAGGTGACGCTAGAGCTCATCAATGAGTGCTAGAAAATGCAGGCGAAACCAAAGGCGCTTGAAGGCGCCTTTGGATAGCGGTACATGCCAGCGAAGCACATCTCTTCCTCAGAAGAATCCCCAAACCCTACCATCTGTCCAGTTGTGTTGTTGTAGCCACAGGTAACGCGGATCTTGTCACCTTGACTTAGCGAGACTGGAGGGATTTCATAGAGCTTCTGGTCGTAGAAGTCGTAGGCCTCATCGTGCAGCATCTCAACACTGTTGCCACGAAGCGCTTCGACTTTCATGTGGGAACCGAGCTGGTGCATATGCGGAGCAACCGTTAGCAAGGTGAAGTCTTGTGACATAGTGCACGTCCCAATTTGCTCGGTTGGCCCTGGAACTACCTGCAGGCCGATCGCCTTTCCCATGAGCACAGACTCCGCCTCATACTCGATGTTCGAAGCAGTTGTGAGCTGGACATCGGTCCCCGACGTGCCTGTGATGGCAGTGTCTGAAACATTAAACAGGTGCAGGTTGAGGACAAGTTGTTGCCCCGCGGGAATCTTTACGCCAATGCCCTCGGGAAACTGAAACAGGGATTCGCCAATACCCGAACCAAAGATCATTTGGTTGGCATTGGTGCCCGCATCGCAATCTGTGATTCCGTCAGGACCGCTGGGCTCGCCAACTGTGAGCACAGTGTGATGAGTGCCAACCGGCCCAATCGACTTGAATGCCGAGATGTACATGTCCTCTTGCACGGTGAGTCGTACGCACTTGTAAAACTCGGTGGCTGCGGGGATTTCCCACGTTCCATCGACAAGGCGCGTCCACTCGCCATTGACCTCACCTCCATCAGCACTTCCTGCAGCCCCAGCATCTGCTGTGGCATCGGCGCCACCATCGGCGCCATTCCCTTGCTGCTGATCATCCCCGCCACCACATGCGGCGAACGTGAACACAAGTGCGACCAAAGAACTGCGGAAGGTGGTGGATCTTGACATTGGTCCCATTGTGCACGCCGATGGGGCTCTTCGCCAAAGACTACTTTCGTGCAAATGCGCCAATGAGGCTCCGAAGGGGAGCACCAGTAGCGCCATAGCCCGTACCCGGTGCCTCGCCTGACCAATTCCACGTCGAGGCAAAGATGTCGAAATGACACAGTGGCGCGTTCGCAAACTCTAATAAGAAGTGAGCTGCATTACGAGAGCCGGCGCCCGCAGATGCATTGCCTGGCAGGCGAGCAGTGTTTCGCAGATCCGCTTCTTTGTCTACATTGGCGATTGTGTGCCAGAGGCGCTTTGGAAAGAAGTGAAAGTCCTCGCCCATGGCAGCCCCGGAGTTCTCGATGCGGGTCTGCAAGTCGCTGTTGGCGAAGTGCACAGGCGTGGCAAAGGGACCGTAGGCATTCAGCGCAGCGGTTGTGAGCGTGGCAAAGCAAAGGTATTCCGCCGGGGCGTAGGTGTCCCCCGCATACGCAAGGGCGTCGGCGAGCACCAGGCGGCCTTCTGCATCCGTGTGATCGATGCGAACCGTCTTTCCAGAATAACTCTCAACCAACGCACCGGGTCGCATCGCCTTTTCACCAACCGCGTTCTCGCAGGTGGGCACGACCAAGAGCAGAGGTTTGTCGTAGCCGCTCTCTACCAGCGATTCAAAGAGTGCACAGGCGATTGCCGCTCCCCCCATGTCGTTCTTCATCATCGAGACAAAGCTCGCGTACGGCTTCACGTTGATGCCGCCAGTGTCAAAGGTAATGCCCTTGCCGACAATGGCCAGTGGTGCTTCCGTGGCCCCTTTGGGTCGGTACTCTGCCAGGACGAGGCGTGGTGGGGATTGCTCACTGGCACCACCGACAGCAAGAAGAAGGCGCAAGCCCTTCTCGTGCAGCTCGTCTTCCTCGAGAACGGTGACCTTGACGTCGTCATGATCGGCAGCCCACTTGCCGACGTCGTTGGCGATCTGAATGCTGGTTCGGATACTTGGATCTTCGTTCACCCAGCGCCGGTACAGATCTTCTGCGCGGGCGATGCGCTCCATCTCAGCTTGAATCTCCGCGTTCTCCGGGATGCTCACCCGCCCCTTACTGCGATGGTGGAGATCGAGAGCCACAGTCAGCAGTGTCGGGTCAGCGATTTCCGAACCGTCGAGAACAACGTCGCCCACCCGCACCATCCCGCCCAGGGCCTTGATCAGCTGGTCTACGACATAGCGCAGCTCGGTGGTAGCCAAGTCGGGCAAGGCCACCTCAATTCGAGCGCCACCATCCGCCAATTCGAGCTTGGCGTGGGCACCACCAGTCGCTTTGACCTCGGTGCCTCCGCCCAATTCGGCGGACTCTGGGCGCAGCTTCACATACAAACTCAATTCTTCGATGGGGGACTCTTGCTTGCTCACCCGTCGAGGGTAGCCGACAACGCGAGCCTCTGTGTATGCTCCGCACACAATGTCCAAGAGTTCTAGCTTTGCCCTCTCCCAGTTCTTGCTTTCGGCAACCGCCGGACTCGCAGCGATTTGCCTCCCGCAGCACGCTTGGGCCCAAGGTGAGCCCGAGCCCGAGCCCGAGCCCGAGGAAACCGCTCCTGCTGGCGACGAAGTCGAGCTCTCTGATGAAGGCATCGCCGACGAGTCTGACGATTTGGATTTCAGCTCAGATACGGGCGCCGACGAAAACCCCGGCGATCCCAACTCGACATTCAGCGCAACAGATGATGACAAGCCAAAGGTCAAGGCGTCCAAAGCGGAGAGCGGGTATCCAACACGCTCCATTGATAGGCCGCTGAATCTACCTGGCGGTATGGTACAGGTCGCCCTGGAAATTCCTGTGGCCGTCGATCCGTTCGCGGTTGCTGGCACGCTCACAGGAAGTTACGGAATCACCCGCGATGTTGAGATAGGCCTGCAGTACAGCCCGGGGCGATACGCGGATGAGTTCTCGGTTGGTCGTGCGGTTGCCATCGAAGCGCAGTACTTGGTCACCGACTTCATTGCGGCAGAGCTCTCGATTCCTCTCTACCTCGATCCCTTCGCGATGGGC
>JANTGM010000061.1 GCA_024762925.1 Kofleriaceae bacterium
GGGGCAAGCGACCGAGGAACAACGAAGAAGACTGGCAGAGCCAGTCTGTCCAGCGGGCGAGAAGATGAGTGAGCGCGTTCAATATTCATGAATCGCGCACTAGAGCGCTCCGGCTGCCGCTGGTTGGAAGCTGGATGAAACCTGTGCGGGATTCTTCAGCGTGCTCACCTTGGCGGCTTCGCGAACATCGCCAGCTAGGTGCCCTTGGGTGAAGGTCTCGAGGATTCGATGAGGCATCACTGTCGACATGACATGTACCTCTTGCTCGCCTAGGAAGTTTCCCGCAAGCGAATCGGTTCCAGGAAGCATTTTGGTCTTCTTGACCTTGAACACGTTTGCGCGTCGATGTGCGGTAACGTTGAGCTTGTCGCCCTCACGGCGAACTGTGACGAGGTTTCTGGCCTTTGCGAGTGCTGTGCTGAACGTCTTGAGTTCACTTTCAGACAGCAAGTCATCGGCCTTCACTTCATGTCGCCTTGAGGTTCCAAAGAGTGAAGTGAGACCCGAGAGAAAGTGCTTCTTTGTCACTTTCGCATCGCTCGCACGCTTGGTGAGTTCGGTGGCCGTGTCAGCCGGCGCATGTTTCTCAATCAGGGCTTCAAGTTCTTTTGTGCCAATGTCTTGAACTGAGAAGTGACCGGGTTGGGTTGCGGTCTTGCGGCTGAAGAGTGCTGAGAACAATCCTGTATTCGGCTTGATTTCCAAAACCTCACCGTCCTTCAGGCGCATATCAACCAACGCCTTTCCAAGCTTGGGCATTGCCGCGAGGTTCATCTGCGTGGACTTGTGCTGGTCCGCAAACCCACCTTTTCGCGAGAGAAGCGCGAGGTCGGTTGTGTAGGATTGGACGCCAGTGCCAACCGTGTCGCCTTGAACTTGGTCAAGGGCATCAAAGAGATTAAGCGCTCCCTGTTTCTGTGCGCGCATTCCAGCTGCATCTTTTAGACCTGGGCGAAACGGTACGGAGTCGATGTGTACGCCGCTCCACTTAGCAAAGTTCTCACCGCGGAAAATGTAGGCCTCGCTGTCGCCGTGCTTTTTCGTGTAGTCAGATCGCTTGGCGTATCGCAGAGGGGAGTACTGGTACTGAATGCGTTCGAATTCGTGTTTTGCGCCGAGCGGATTGTCGTCGTCTGCTGTGCCCTTCTTCACCCGGCTTCGCAATTCGCTGCGAGCCCGGGCAAAGAGAACGTCACGATGCTTTTCGATCTTCGCAACAGAAGCTTTGTCACCCTTGGCGTTGAAAGCTTCTTTTACGTACCAAAGCTCTAGGTCAGCCTGTTGGTAACGAGACATGATCGTGGTTAGTTCGGAACCACCGTTGCTCTTGCTGAGCATGGTCTTAGTAGCAATGTTGGATGGGTTAAGAAGACTTATGAACATCTGGCTGTCAATGCCATCTAGGTCTACGGACAGTGTTCCGTCGCTCTTGATCGCCCCAAGGTCTGAGTGAACGGTTGGGGTCTTGCCAGTCTTGGCTGGCTTGCCCGTTTTGAGGTTCGCAAATGCGAGTCGTGTTGGGGCGGTGATTTGCTCCAGAATCTTTGGTGCGTTCTTCTGCTGTGCAATTCGGCGCATCAGAATGTAGAGCGTCATTTGCCCAAGAGGGCGAAGGTTGCCTTGCCTATCTGCGAGGTGTGCGCGCCCTGCAGAGTTGTAGACAAATCCGTCCTTGCCCAGGGCATACCTGAGACCATCGTGCTTGGCGAACTCTTGCGATGCTTCGCCTGTGAGTTCATGACCATGCTGCTTCATCATGCGTTGCACATAGCCGGCACCGCTGTGCAATGACTTGTTGCCAAGCTGCTTGGACGGGCCCAAGACTCCGAGCATCTTGTTGGTGCGCGCAACTCCATGCAACACTTCCTTGGCAAAGTCAGCCTTTGCAAGGCCGATATCATTGCCTGTGTCCTTCAGGATTGGCGGCAAAAGGCCCTTTTCGGCGAGAATCCGATCCATGACCAGACGGGCCGTGCGTCCATTGCCATCCGCAAATGGGTGAATCGCGATGAACTTCTGAACAAAGTCACTGGCAGTCTCAATTGGGTCAGCTGCAGGATCAACCAGACGCGCCTTGGTCTTTTCAATGAGCGCATCAAGGCGGGGGCGAACTGTCTTCGCTTTGGCATAGACGATCCAACCGGCACGAGTGAACGGGAGCTTTATGTATGTGGCTCCATGGGATTGAATGTTCTCAACCTCTTTGACCGAGAGCCCCTTGGAGTCGAAGTGGAGGCTTTGGTAATTGCGAATTTGGCCGGCTTTTGACTGTGCCTTGGGCATAAAGGCATTGCGAAGTGTCTTGCCAAACGCAACGAGAGGGCTGTCGCCACCTTCGGCAAATGCTACTTGGTTCACCTCGGTGAGAAGGGCGACGTCAAAACGTTTGGCGAGTTTGCCTTGGGGAATGCGATTGAGGATCGCGTCGGCCTTAGCAAAGTTCTTAAACCCTTCCTGACCGTAGGAGTATCGGAAGTCTGCGTCGTTTCTCGAACCGCGATTGATGAGTCGTGCTGCCATCAGGCGCCCAACATCACCACTAAAGAAGTGGTTGGTTGGTTCTTGCAGTCGCTTGAGAACGGCCTGTGCTCCACCAAGGCTCTCAGCGGTGGCCTCGGTTGTGACCGTGTCCTTTTCACCGAAGAAGTTTGGGTCCTTGAGCTTTTCGTGGATCGGAGCTTTTCGCTCTGGAAGTATGCTGTTCTTTGCCTTCTCCTTGGCCTTGGCTTCTCGGCGCTCTTGCTTGGTGAGCTTCTTCTTGGTTGAAGAGGTTGCCTCGCCGGCTGCGGGCGTAGTGCCACCAGTCGTTTCGTGCTGAGGCTTTTGGGTTGTCTTGCGTGCTGTTGCAGAGGTGGGCTTCTTCGTGGATTTGTCGGTAGACTTGCTCGTGTCTCCAGGCTTCTTGTTCTTCTTGAAGCCAAGCCCCATGTGAAGTTTGACCGAAGGTTTTTTCTGAGATCCAGACCGTCGCTGTGCGGTGCTGGCTCGAGCCCTGGTCTTGGCCGCCTTGCCCTTGTTGCTTGTCTTCTTGACGTGTGACGTGGCCTTTTGAGCAAAGGCGTTGTCGGTCGAAGTGACCTGGCCTCCAAGTGTGAGAACCATCAGAAGCGCGAGTGCAATTTTGAGTCTTTGAACTGACACGGCAATCAATGAGTAAGCAATTCGGGTGCCATACGTAAGTGCCTAAAACTGCTTGGTTTAAGCGGCAGCTGAAGGCGTCAGGCGTGCTCTAGACCCCAGCGATTCTGGCCAGTGCGGGGCAACAAGGACCATGGCTTTTGGCGACCTCAATTGCAGCGATCCCGGATTGAGCGATGGAAGGCTTCTGAGAAGCGTGGGTCACGCTGGCAGAGCATCCAAGCAACACCGCTTCCGCTCCATTGAGGATGGTCTTGTGCACGTTGGTAGGCGCATCTAGGAGGGATGAACGCACATGGATGGCACCGGCTTTCGAACGTACGCGGATCATGCGCATCAGAGTTTTTCTTATAATATTGCGTGCCCTTCTAAGATGGCTTAGCAAGGATCGTCATCAAGACGTTCCTCACCAAGCCGAAGTACATCCTGACTTACGCTTACTCTTGGGGGAATTTATGTCGTCTCTTGCTCGTTTCACACTGCTCGCCAGCTCTTTGCCAACATCATCACAGCGATGAGCCTCTCTCTCTTTGTGATGGCTTGTGGCTCTGATGCAGATCCTAGTGGTGGCGCCGATGCCTCCATACCAATCGATGCCACTATCCCGCCCACGTTCGATGCAGAACCGCCAGATTTGGCGCCAGTAGTTCGGGTTGACTTCCCAGCTCCCATGTCGCAAACGGCAAAGAGCTGCATGCCACTTCGCATTCACGTTTCCGATGAGCGCGAGGTTGTGAGCGTGACCCTAAGTGGGGTGCAGATTGCAAGCACGACCGGCGCTCTAGATAAGGAGCTGACGCTGGCTTCCGGCGAGAATGTCTTCGTCGTAGAGGCCACCGACAGTGATAGGCAGACGACCGCCCAAACTGTCACGCGAAGTCGAGATTCGGAACCCATTTGCCAGCAAGTTCGATGCCGCGACCAACAGAATTTACTACGTCGACATCGTCACAGCGGAGACCGCCTGGGGACCCACACGCAATATGCGAACTCGCCTAGGTAGTCCTGCCGATCCGAACTAAACCGGGACAGCGACTGTGGCATGATAGGCGTTGTTGCAGTGCAAGGGGAAAACACGCTTGTTGGTCTTGTGGGCCGGGCTCGCGGGCATGGGAGTCTCTGGTTGCTCACTGGTGCTCGATTTCGATAAGCCAATCGACGTGAAGATCGCGGATAGCGGTGCCTTGCCTGATGCAGACAGGGCCGACTCTTCCGTTCCCAATCTTTGCGGGAATGGTGTGCTCGACGCACTCGAAGCCTGCGATGACAACAACGACATTGCGCTCGATGGTTGCTCGGCGCAATGCAACGTCGAAGATGGATATGACTGCGATGGACAAGCGCCGACAGAATGCACTCTCTTGCCTCTTTGCCCCGCACAGTCGATCGCAACCTCCATGCTGCGTGCTTCGTGCAAGGCGTATTTTGATGCCGGGTATCGAGCATCAGGACGCTACACGATCGATGTGGACGGAGTAGCCGGTCGCGCCGCCTTCGATGTTCTCTGCGACATGGTCACTGGAGGAGGTGGATGGACGATCATCGTCAACAACAACGCAGATGCGGTGGAGCCCAATGGCTGCCTGCCCAGAATCGCCAGCGTCGATGAGTTCGCCTGTGGAGTTCCAAACTGTGACGAAGACTTCGTTGTCCCTGCCTACGACTTGCCTTTCACTGAGCTAGCTTGGATTGCCCATAACGGTGCGTTGGCATACGGACCGCACAACCTCTATCGTTGGGCAGAGCCTCAGACATTTCCCAATCTCACGAACTGGACACTGTCACCCGATGAATCGAGCCTCGTACTTCCTGGCCTTGAGGGCCAACCGATCATTGAGGCCCAGTCGACCATCGCGGCAGCAGGCCTTCTGCGGATCGCCAACGAAAACGTCCGCACCCAGACGGGAGGCTTCCAGGTGACCGACGTCGTCACGCTCTTTGATCAGGACAATGACCCGGCCACTCCGGGCAATATGAGTTTTACCGATACGGCCAGTATTGGTCTCGATGACTTTCAGGACGGCGGCGGATGCAGCGACCTATGGTCGCCATTGGAAAGCCGCGGCGCTGCGACGCTCATCATGATTCGGTAGGAGCGTCGACGTGCTTCGGCAGGGGCATGCCGTGTGAGACCGGATTTTTCACGAGAGCGGCAAACGATTTGGTGACATGGCCGTTGCCGCAAGCAGCTAGAGTCTCTGGGCAAAAAAAAGGCGCAAGCACCATTGTTTGTGCCTGCGCCTCTTTGAAGGAGTGATAGGGCTCTACTGACCTTGCTCCAGTGACTCTAGACTACAATCAGCTGCATTGAGTCGAGCGTTTGCGGTGTGCCCGCTGGAGGGGCGCAGCGGTCCTAGACCAATGTTGAAGCCAACGCCCGATGGCATCGAGCTTGGAATCAGCTGGTAGATGGGCAAGTCGTAGGCCTTCTCGCGCATCACGTTGGCCACGTGCAGGATGTCGGTCATGAGTGCCTCCTGATCTGCGGAACCTCGAGATTCACAAGCACTAGAGAAGGCCTCCATTCTCGTCGCAACCGCTCCTACGTCGCCCAGGTTGTCTAGGAGTTCGACCCCGCCCTCTGAGAGGCTGCCATCAGCCTTGAGAGCCTCAAGCTTGCTTTGGATCGCAGTTCGTACTGTGGTCTCATCGGTAATGGTCCCGCCTAGGTCCTCCCACGTGAGGTCGAGTTCGGCAAGTACGCCACAGCGGGTCTCCGAGAAGATTGGTCGCGTGAAGTCCACACCGAGTACGGCTCGAATGAGAGTGTCGTCGATAATTTCGGCGTTCTCGAGTGCGCGGACATAGCTCTGATCGGCACCTGAGCGCTCAGGAAACATAAATGCACCAGCTGTGTCGATGATGCCAAAGCCCGGAACATTTACGAAGGGCGCATCGAGTGGGCTCAGAGTTGTACCGTTGGTCAGGCGAGGGATGACTTGCCCCTCACTAATCACATCCTGGTAGACCTGATTGGCCATCGAAACGCGGAGTCTCTGGCCAGTCTTGCTCGACAGCATTGGGTCAAAGAAGAAGTCGTTGCTGATGCTACTGATGCTCTGCGAGAACGAGGTTTGTACATTGACCTCGACGCTGCAGAACAGGGGCTTGAGTAGCGAGTTCGGATCGCGACTCGCGTCGGGACTATTGGCGATCTTGATGCGCTCTCGATTCCAGAGATCGTTGCCATCACCAACGATCGTGAATTCCTGATTTGCACCTGCAGAGGAAGGGATATCATCACCCAGAACATCTGCGTGGGCTCTCATCAGCTCGCGAGCACCCAAGGTGTCAAAGTCCTCCTCCCAGTTTATCCACGGCGAGTTGAGCTCGCGCATGATAATGCCGCCACCTGTGTGACACTCGGCGCATCGGCGCTTCTGGGCAAAGAACTCACCTGTTGGCTCAAGGTTCTCGTCAAGATCTAGGTACTGAGCAGAGTTGCCATGGAACGCCCACTTGAGGTCATTGCACCTGCCAAACGTCTTGCATGTTTCGCTGCTCTCGTCGCTGGCTTCCAGGGCGTAGTAGTTGAAGACACCGGAGACTTCCCCATCGACTTCAGGACCACCAGTCGGGTCCCAGGCAATCACCTCCATCGACTTGCGAAGCCCACCAGCCTCCCAGACGCTGTCGTCTGAGACGCCAACGCGATCCAGTTTGCCATCGGCTCCGCGAAGTGCGGGTTCTTCCGCAGATTGTTTGGACTGCAGGAAGAGAATGCGATTCTCGGCACCTCCACCTCCGCACTCCATTGAGGTAACGGTGTGATAGCCCCCTGTTTCTGGGACTTGACCTCCAAAGAGCATGAAGTCGTCGAGTGCTTGGCCCGAGAGATTGGCAGCGTCAAGATGGTGGGCAGAGGTCTCAACGACGCGAGTCTCAAGAGTGTCGCAGCCAGACGCCTTGAGATTCTCAATCACCTCACGAAAGGTTGTCGGACACGAGTCACCCTCGTTGATGATGCGCTTTGCCAGCTCGTCGTTGCGCTTCACGACGCTCGGATTGCCGAAGGCGCAGCACTCTTTCTTGATGAAGCGACCATCCGCACCGTGACACCGGCCGTCATTGTCCTGCGTCGAGCCATCGCAAGCAGGGTCGGTGCTGCCGGCGAAATCAATGACTGGGCAAACACCTGCGAAGTCATCGCACTTTCCGTCTTCACAGTTGTCTGGTTGATCACTGCTGGATGAGCAGCTGGCTCCCAACAGTAGGGTGGATAGAATTGCTAGTAGTCGTATACGGGTCATAGTGTCCTTGATGCGGAGTAGAGAGGGCTGAGGGGTTCTTAGTTTGGTGAGCAGCTGCTCAGTGGTTCTTGACTGCGGGGCGTGACATCGAGCGTCTTTAGGTATTCGAGAAGCGCCATTCTGTCGCTCTCACGTGCACAGCACTCGCCAGCGATGAAGCGGCCGTCGGAACCGTGGCATGCGCGGTTGCTGTCGAGGGAAGCCCCAACACACTCGGGGTTATCATCCCCTTCGTATTCGGCGGCAGCGGGCCCAAACTCGTGTCCAGAATTGTGGTTTCCGGGGAGGCTGCTGTCGTAGCGAAAGAGTTCTTCGTCTCCTTCAGGAGCGGTAGCGATGAAGCCCAGATTGACAGGATCGAACTCTCGGCGCCCAACCCAAAACTCCGTCAGACGCTCGCTTGGCCGCTTGAGTAGTTCGGCGATCGTGGGAATTGAGCCGTTGTGCAAGAACGGAGCTGTGAACGCGATGCCATCGAGAGGACGCGCCTTGTAGCCTGTGAGATTGGCCAGCGAAGGAGTGGCCGAATCGCGGTAATCGAGTGCGTGCAATATGTCGTCCTGCGAGTACCCGAGGCTCTCAAAGGCCTGTTGGATAATGAGTGTTTGAATCGTGCCAAGCAATTCGGCTGCTGACACTTCCTCCTGACCTCCAAAGAGTGGAGCGAGCATCCCCGTCTTTCCCCTGCGGGCTAAGAAGTTCGCGGCGAGGAATGGGTCCGTACCGATGGTGACCTCAGCATCGCAGTTGGCTGCAGCGAGTCCACCGAGAAGATCAACTCCATTGTAGTCGAAGCAAATCGGCGTGCTTTGCGTCTCGACAAACACTCGGCCACAACCGTTTGGCGAATCTGGGTTGGGATCGCTCGTTTCGTAGCTTCCACCTTGGTTTGGCAAGGCGTGGCAGCTTTGGCAATCTCTGGCATAGAGTTCGGCACCATCTGCAGCAAGATCTGGATCGATGGCGGGAAAGTCCTCGTGCCACTTGGGCGCATCGAGGTGCTTGACCCAGCTTTCCAAGGCGACGAGGTTGTCGAGATCAGCGGTGCTTGTGAAGTCACAAACCTGCGGATGCTCAGGCCCGCAATTCTCCATGCTGGAGTGTGCATAGACCCCGAGTACCTCACCGAGATTTCGACCGAGAACAGCGTGCGTGAGTGAGTTGGTTTGCACCCAATCAAGATCGGTAATTCCCCAAAGGTGTGGGTAGGTGGTCGGCGTGTTGCCCGGACGACAGTTCTCGGCCAGTGGCAGCATTTTGCAGATGCTCTCATTGACAAGAATGGTGAATGCATCGACTCGACCAGGACCATAGGGCAGGTCGAGCGTGCCTCCTTGGCCAATCAGAGCTCCAGGAATGGCAGGAGCGCTTCGCTCACCACGTCTTCGGAGATCGGCCACGAAGTCGATCACGTTGTTCTCGAGCTCGGCTCGCGCGTCGGGCGATGCGCTCGCTCCGAGTACGTTATCGGTGAATCGAGCCCACTTTTCAGGTGCTGCCTGGGTTGCTTCGACTGCTGCAAGAAGCTCCCGCTCAGTGCCTTGAAGATCGAGCAGGCCAGAGCCGCCATCAATTTGGAACGCTGTGCCTTTGTAGGTAATTTGCCCAGTGTGGCAGGCAGAGCAAGTGAGCCCGGCCCACTCTTCGCCATAGCGGCCGACGCGAGGATCTTTGACCAAGCCTATCGGTAGGTTGTCAGGATTCAGGCTTCTCGATTCGGCTGTGGGGGCGAGATCGAGTGTGAAGCCAAGCCGATCCATATTCGTCGGACTGACAAAGCGCTCGTCGCTACTAGCTTGCTCCAGGTTGATGAGCCACGAATAGGGAATCATCCTTGAACCCTGATGCGTGAATCGAAATCTTTCTTTGAATTGTCCCCAACCTCGGCCCTGTTCGAGTTCGACTACGCTGCTGATTTCATCACAGGTGTCGCCTTCACAAGAAGGCCGGTCGCTGCTGTCGTTGCCGCATGCGGGAATGAGGGAGAGAAGTGAGGAGTAGAGAACGGAACGGAGTAAGAGAGAAGAGCGAGAAGACATGACAAGAGTATTAACAGCGACCATGCCCCAAAAAAAGAATTCCTTTCATTTGCCGTTGAGCCACACAGGGATCGATTGCAGACAAGAGAGGGGGGTATCTCTCAACGAAGCATGTGTGCGCGGGCAGGACTCTTGCTGCTGCTCAGAAGGCAGGGTGGTTAGACCTTGGGTGTGTATTGCAACAACCGAATATCACTGGTGCCAGATTTTGTTCTTGAATCTCTCCCGTATCAAGTCCACCTACAGTGTTGGCATCGCCACCACCGCACTGACCAAAGAGTTTCGTGGTCGGCAATGCACTAGCTCGCATCCTTTTCGGTGGCTTCAGCCGAGCTGAACTCCTTAGCTTGCTCGTGCCTTCCACCCCGCCATCCCGAGGTCACTGAGTTTGTCGATTCTTCTGAGCACCCTCTTCCCGTCTTGCCAGCAAACGAACTCTCTTCGTTTCAGATGACCAATGTCAATGAACTGGATCGCATCATCGCTGAGCGCTGCTGGTGCGACGACTTGTGCGACAGCAAGTCTCAGTATTTTTCTTACGAAGCATTGCCGGCAACGATCGAAGCACCGAGTGGCAGCTGGGGCGTTGCCTGAGACGATGTCCACCCCGCGCATGAACGTGATAGGCTGCGTGTATGCGGTTTCTTGCACTTCTCGGCATCGTTGCAGCCATCGGGTGTACCAACGTTATCGAGGAGAAGAACGTCGTCTATGACGAGCGCTTTGGCGATTCGACGGCGATGGATGTCTACCTCCCCGACAATGCCGAAACCGGGCGCCCTGGCGTGCTCTGGATTCATGGTGGAGGCTGGAGCAGCTTTCACAGGGATGTTCACACCGATCACGCAATTCGTTTGGCGCGCGCTGGCTATGTTTCCGCGACCATCGATTACCGGCTCGTTCCCGAAGGCGTCTACACCGATCTTGTGAAGGACTGCTTTTGCGCACTGGCGCATTTTCGCGCGAATGCAGATGCCTACGGAATGGATCCAAATCGGGTTGCCATTGCGGGCTACTCGGCGGGAGGTCACCTGGTCTCTATGCTGGGCACCACCTATGATCTTGCAGAGACCGCTCCAGACTGTGGTGCTGGCCCTGCCGCTCCGCCCAATGCCGTCATCAGCGGCGCTGGCATCCACGACATGCGCGCAATGCCAGCGTCTAGCGTTGTTTCCGACTTTGTCGGTGGCAGCAAGTCGGAGGTTCCCGAGAGGTACGATGTCATGTCGCCGATTCTCCAAATCGACACAGAGACGCCGCCCTTTCTCCTGATCCACGGCACCGCAGACCTCTTCGTGGACATCGAACAAAGCGAAGACATGCAAGCGGCACTGCGTGTGGAAGGCATCGAGGCTCGTATGTTGACCATCGAAGGGGGAGGGCACATTACGAACGTCGGCTCCGATATTGGACACTCCGACACCGTTGTTTCATCGATTGATACACCCGAGGCATGGACCGTGATGTCCGACTTTCTGGAACGAACGATTGGTGCTCCATGAGGCTGGCACTACTCTTCTGCGCGGTGACCGTACTTCCCGCTCTCGCATCCGCCGAGACCAATGAGACGAGCACAACAACTCCGTTGCTCTTGAAACGGTCAGCATCCCTGCATCTACCTTCACTTGCAGTCCGCGGCTTCTCAGGGCAGTTCGAGCACTACACCTTTGCAAAGCACCGCCTGAGCATATCTGCGACCGGCTCAATTCGAGTCAATGCGAGGCGCGGCGACTACATCTCGTATTCATACGGCAGTGGTGCCGAGTTGCGCTACTGGTTCACGGGCCGTCCGATCTGGTCGTCCGCGCTCGCCCCAGGTGCCATGGCTGGTCCATATGTCGGAGGCCGGTTGGACATCATGCACACTCGTGTTCAAGACGAAGTCGCCAACCGAACCATCGGCGGTGCGCTGACCTTTGCAGAGAGCTTAACCTCCGGCTATCGCTTTGTTTGGCGTGACCGCATCGAGATGACGCCCTCGCTTGAAGTCTCTGTACGCACCGAAACTGATACCTCCAGTCGGCTTGGTGGATGGACCCGCGTAACCCTGGGCTTTGGCTGGACCGTTGGCTTCATGTTCTAACCGTGGCCTCACGCGCAAGGGATTTGAGGCCACAACGTCGACAAGCGCAGCCTCGATGAATGGTGCCGCTCTGCCAGGTAGTGCTAAGAGTTGTTCTTGTTCGATCGCAAAGTGTCGGGCGCATGAAGTTGTAGAATCGAGGCCCGGATCGATGGCCAGCATCTCGAGCCCCACGCTCTGCACCGAGATTTCAACGTTCTCACAGGTCAACTGACCACTGCTTGAGCCCACATTCGTCCGGACTTGCCAAGGAAGGGAGGTCTCGCAGCTCTCGTCTCAGAGGAACGAGCGCGATCAGTCGTCGGGCGTTTGTTGCTCGTTACTTTCGAGTCATCATGGTGGTGCCGTCCCAGTCCTCGGGAGGGGGATCCTCTGCGAATTCGTGACAGCGCTTGATCATAAGCTCTGAGGCAGTATCGCCGCCCAGTTCTTCGCTGCAGCGCTGAAACTCCTCGGCAGCGGTTCCGAATTCGCGATTGCGATATGCGCTGAGGCCTTCAGCGTAGTGCAAGTGAGCGGCTTGGCGATTGGCGTTGTCGTTACTGGCGATGAGCTCGTAGATGGCCACAGATTGCTTCTTGCCGCGCACGGTAACCCAGTCGAGTTTGCGCAAGAGCATGGTGTCGCAAATTGCCTTTGCTGTGTCTTCACCAATCAGAATGGAGACGCCGTAGAGCTTGCCAAGGCTCTCCAAACGGGCTGCCAGATTCACTGGGTCGCCGATCACCGTGTAGTTTAGTCTGTCGGGGGCTCCCATGTTGCCAACGACCACGTCACCTGTGTTGATACCGATTCGAGTGGCAAACTCGGGGGCGCCGCGTTCACGCCAGCGCGTTTGTAGCTCGTCCAGTCGAGCTTGCATCGCGATTGCCGCCTGACAGGCTTGCAAGGCGTGATCTTCGACCTGCTTTGGTGCCCCCCAAAACGCCATGATGGCATCACCGATGTACTTGTCGACGGTCCCCCCTTGCTCGCGGATCGCAGCACTCATGACCTCGAGATACTCTCCCAAGAGCTCTACGAGATCATCGACATCCAGGGCCTCGGCTACCGTTGTAAAGCCCGCGATGTCAGAAAAGAGAATGCTTAGGTTGGCACGCTCACCGCCAAGCTCAGCTTCGGTACCGGATAACAAGAGTTCCCGAACCACATCTTTGGGTACGAACTTGCCGAAGGAGCGCAGACTGCTTTTCATACGCTCGGTGGTGTCACGCATCTCGTTGACCTCGCGGACGAGTGAGTCGTGCAGCTCAAGCCGATCGTCTCCCAACTCGAACTGGCCAATGCGGTCGAGGTGAGCCGCAATGCGACGCAGGTTTTCGGATACGCGACTGGCAAAGAGCGCACCTAGAAGTGCCGCTACGATGACGGCAATGAGTCCGACAATCAATGTGACGATAGCTTGAGAGCGCACGTCGCTGAAGAAGTCCGCTTTGGGAACGACAACAAGAACTTGCCAGTCGATCTTTGTTTCGGTGGGGAAGGACGCCGCCATCACGAGGTACGGACCACTCTGAAACGAGGCATCCTTTGTGGATTGCTTGGCGAGGCCAGACCATGCCGTCGAGAGCATTCGATCGGAGTGACCCGATGCTGTGGCAACCACGGTCTCGCCTGCCTCATTCTTGGTGGTGGTCTCTCCCCCAGGGTGCCCCACAACGAGTCCACTTTTGGAAACAACGTAGACTTGTCCTTTCTTGCCAACGACCAGGCCTTTGAGAAAGCCTGATAGATGGGAGACTTCGTGTTCCACTGCCCAGACTCCCTGCACTTTGCCCGTGGCGTCTCGTTGGGCTTTGACGTACATGAAGCCCGGAACCTTGGTGGTGGCAAATAGGAACGGCTCGATCCAGAGCCCTTCTTCCTGCGAGATGGCTCGTTGATACCAAGGGCGCGTTCTGGGATCGTAGTCTCCGATGGTTGGCTGCCCTAGGGCCTTCCACTGCCCACTAGCAACGCGCTGGTACTCGTACATAAGAGTTTTTCCTGCAGCATCGATTCGCCTAACAAGGCCGCGGTGATCGCCACTTGCCAGTCGCCTGACCGTTACGTACGTGCCATCAGCGGCCCCGAAACTGGCCCAGGAAAACTCTGGGTGTGCGCTAAGAGCAGCGTCAAAGTGATCGAGAAGTTCGATGGGCAGGGCCTGAGGGTCGCCCGTCGCAAGAGAGAGGCGTCCGTCTTCAACTTGCCTCTCGGTCATCTGGACATACGGTGGCGCGGGCTCAAAGTAGCGCAACGTCCGGTGCATTGTGTTCTGAGCGATCTGTCCAGCGAAGCCTGACCAAAGCTGCGACACGATGCTTCGTGAGGATTGATAGGCGAGATAGCCCACGCTTCCCGCTGCCATCAAGATCAGCAAGACCACCACTGTCAGCAGAGTGGGGCGAAGCGGAAGTCCCTGTGATCGCATCTAGGCGCAAGCCTATCTCATTTGTGCAAACCGAGATCGTTTCACCCCCAGACCGCAACTGAGGTCTTTGCGCCACATTGTCAGGCCCAACGATTGTCTACACGGCCCAACAACTTCGAAGGGTTAGCGATGGCACATGAATTGGAAGGTTCATCCATCATGAATCAAATGATACGCCTTCTAGTCGTTTCGAGTGCCCTAGGATTGCTGGCCATAAGTGGGGCTTGCACCGTGCAAGGAGGAACACGGACCCGTGCCGCGGTCTATGCACCGGCACCAAACTTGGTGGCCATTGGCGGTGGCGTTTATGTCGTTGAGAACTATTCTCAGCCCGTTTTCTATGCCGATGGCTACTACTGGAGGGCTGGAAGTGGCGGTTGGTATCGAAGTTCCTACTACGATCGCGGATGGGGCTATGTTGATTACGGCTACGTCCCACCCAGTGTTGTGCGGATCAGGCAGCCTCGCAGCTATGTGCGCTTTCGCGCACGACCTGGCATGTCTGTGCATCGCGCGAGCGCCATTGATCACCGACGACGGCGAGCTCGGCCCATGCAAACTCATCGACGAAACACGCATGTTCCCGCCGTGCGGGGCCGGCCCTCAGCTCCCACCCACCGGACTCACAATCGCAGCGCTCGTCCCGCAAGACCTGCAGCACGCGCGGTTGCAAGACCCGCTCGAGCCATCTCACGACCACCCGCGCGCCACGGCAAACCAGTTCGGCGAGGCAAAGCGTCAGACCATCGCAAGGCGAAGCCATAGGGCGTTGTACGAGCCCAGCTGCGAGCATCTGAGCGTTCGCAGCTAAGGTTCATCACAAGACAGGCGTAATGCAGCTGGCAAGCGCCTGCGTAAATACGATGTCATCACCGTAGTAGAAGCGAAGGATGTCCTCGTAGTTCAACCCTTGTTCCGAGAGACAGTCTGAACCGTTTTGCGACATGCAGCCGCGATTGGCCCAATTCATCTCGCTTACAAACCCTAGCGTGGTTTGAATGATGTCGGAGCCACTGAGTCCTTCGTTGTACGTGACATACAGCTCTGTATTGGTGGCGTCCTCAAGACCTCCACGACATTCAGGGGGATTCTGAAGCGCTCCAGCTACATAGAAGGTCGCGACCTGGACATCCATGTATGTAAGAACTTGTCCAGCGGTGTCGACCACGGCTTGCATGTGATCGGCGTTTGGCGGATTGCCGCATGTGTAGACCTGATCGCCTTGCCCATCCTCAATGGAGCCGGCCTCGTCGAGCTTGTAGTAGAGATACGATCGAGCAGCAACTGCTTGCGCTTTCAGTGCCTCAAAGCTTGCAGCACCGTTTTCACAAGCAACAACGCGGGCCAAGTAGTCGGTCTCGATGTCAACGACCCCACTACCGATGACCATGGCGCTGCAATAGCCTTCCACAGTCGGCCAATCATTCCCAACTGCGCCATCTGGACCAGACAATCCCGCGTCTGGAAACACATCTTCCGGGTCGTCTACAGTGCAGCCAAGCGATAGGCCAGGGATTGCCAGGACAAGAAGGAGCGATTTCATCGCCGCACGCTAGCTGGATTCTCGCCGCATGAACAGCCTGTTTTCCGCGCCGGATGAAGACATCCGAATCTCTCAAAAGACGATTTCACGTTGGCGGATTGAGTCACGTGCTTCCAAGAACAGCCTTGAGAGTCAAGGGAACGGTGCTATGCGTTGGTGTACACCGGTTTGATGGCATCACAGAGTTCGCTGATGTGGTCCTCAATAGCCTGACTGAGCCCAGGCACATTCTCTCTCTCTTCAGGAGTAATCGGATTCTCAAAGGCGATTCTAGCGGCCTCCGTATGGCGTATCGCGGCCCTTTGTTGGCAAGTGCGGCACCGTGCTGTCCCGCAACTCGAGGTCGATGGCTCGGGCGGCTTCTTGGCCGTCGGCGATGGCCCACACGATGAGGCTTGCGCCTCGGCACGAGTCGCCTGCGCAATAGACGCCAGGGATCGATGTTGCAAAGTGTTCATCGACTTTGACCTCGCCTCTTGGGCCAAGGGCAACACCAAGCTGATCGACGAGCTCGGTTGTGCGCGGACCCGTGAAGCCGATTGCGAGCAGTAGAAGATCCGCGGCTAGGTCAAACTCGGAGCCTTCGACTGCTCTCGGTTGTCCATCGACGATCTCAACCCGAGCCAATCGCAGGGCTTGGAGTTTTTCTGATTCGCCCACGAGTTCTTGGGTCATGAGAGCGAACTCTCGCGTACCACCTTCTTCATGCGACGATGATGTTCGCAACACCATCGGCCACTGTGGCCATGGGTTGTTCTCTCCTGGCTGCTCGGGCGGCTCGGGGAAGAGCTCGATCTGCGTGACGGATGCTGCGCCTTGGCGATGGCAGGTTCCTACGCAGTCCGAACCTGTGTCGCCGCCACCAAGCACGACAACATGCTTTCCTTTGGCATCTGGCTCGGCAGCTTGCTCGCCGTTGGCACAGATCCGATTTTGACGCGTGAGAAACTCCATGGCTTGGTGCACGCCAGAGAGTTCACGACCAGGGCATTGGAGATCTCGGGCCTTTTGAGCTCCGGTGGCGATGAGCACCGCGTCGTATTCTGCTTTCAGGTCGTTCCATGTAAGAGTTTTTCCTATTGGCGTGCTTGTGCGAAACTCAATGCCCTCGTTCTTCATGATGCTGAGACGCCGATCGATAACCCACTTCTCAAGTTTGAAATTGGGTATTCCAAAGCGAAGCATGCCTCCACATTCTTCGTCGGCTTCGAAGACGACAACCGAGTGTCCAACGCGATTGAGTTTGGAGGCCGCAGCAAGGCCCGCTGGACCCGAGCCCACGATTGCCACGCGTTTGCCTGTGCGCGAAATTGGTTGTGTTGTTTCAACCCATCCTTCCGCGAATGCGTGCTCGATGATTTCCTTTTCGACTTGCTCGATCGTGACAGGATCTTGATTGATGTTGAGAACGCAGGCCTTCTCACAGGGGGCCGGGCACAAGCGACCTGTGAACTCGGGGAAGCTGTTGGTCGCAATGAGACGCTCATATGCGCGCCTCCAACGATCTCGGTACACATAGTCGTTCCAGTCCGGAATCATGTTGCCGAGGGGACAGCCCTGCTGGCAAACGGGGACGCCACAATCCATGCAGCGACCGCCTTGCTGCATAGTCACCTCGTGGCTTTGCGGTTGGTAGATTTCCTTGTAGTTCGAGATGCGAAGCAGGGCGTCTGCCTTCTCTGGCAAGCGTCGCCCCCACTCCAAAAATCCGGTTGGCTTGCCCATTATCGTTCTCCTCCTTGAATGACCGAGAGCATGGGAGCCCCACTCGCACGGCGGGCGCGTCTCTCGCTGAGAACGCGTTTGTAGTCTCGAGGCATGACTTTTACGAAGTGATCGACGAGGGAGTCCCAGTTGTCGAGAATACGCTCGCCAAGCGGGCTGCGCGTGTAGCGCGTATGGGCCGCAATCAGGCCGTATACCAGCCAAATCTCACTTTCGTTGTTAAGCGCCTCAAGGTCGACCATGTCGAGGTTGCATCGGTCACGGAAGGTGCGTTCTCGCTCAAAGACATATGCAACTCCACCGCTCATTCCTGCGGCGAAGTTGCGGCCAGTTGGTCCAAGGCAAACAACCGTACCGCCCGTCATGTACTCACAACCGTGGTCTCCCATGCCTTCCACAACCGCCTTGGCGCCGCTGTTTCGCACGGCAAAGCGCTCACCAGCGACACCCGAGAAATAGGCTTCGCCCTTCGTGGCGCCGTAGAGGACCGTGTTGCCAACGATGATGTTCTCTTCGTTGGCCAATGTCGATGCGCGAGGAGGTGCGACGATGATGCGGCCACCAGAGAGCCCCTTGCCAACGTAGTCATTCGCGTCGCCGGAAAGTTCTAAGGTGACACCCGAAGCGAGAAAGCACCCAAAGCTCTGGCCGGCGGAGCCGTGCAGCTTGACGTGCACCGCATTATCGGAAAGGCCTGCAGAGCCGTGCAGTCGGCTAATTTCTCCACTGAGCATGGCGCCGACGCTTCGGTCCGTATTGTGAACAGGTCGCTCTACCGTGGTGGCTTCACCACCGGCCAGCGTGCTTCGTGCGGCTTCGAGCAAGTCACGGTCGAGGTGACCGGGGAAGCCATAGCGCTGCTCTTTCTTACAGAGCCGCGGCCAGTCTGCTGGTGCTTGGGGCTCTGCAATGATCGCACTCAAGTCGAGCTTCTTGCTCTTCCAACTTCGCGATTCAGTCTTGGCGCGCAAGCTGCCAACCTGCCCGACCATTGCGTCAACGGTTCGAAAGCCCAACTCGGCCATGAGTTCGCGAACCCCTTCGGCAATCATCGTGAAGAAGCGGACGATGTCGTCGGCGTTGCCCGTGAATCGCTTGCGCAGCTCTCCATCCTGCGTCGCAATGCCAACGGAGCAGGTGTTGAGGTGGCACTTGCGTAGCATAACGCAGCCGCTCACGATCAGAGGGGCGGTGGCCATGCCCCATTCTTCGGCGCCGAGCAGCGTTGCAATGACAACATCGCGAGCGGTGCGCAAACCGCCGTCCACTTGAACGCGCAAGTTGCCACGCAAGTTGTTTTGCACGAGTACTTGCTGTGCCTCGGCAAGGCCTAGCTCCCAGGGCAATCCCGTGTGTTTGATGCTAGAGAGTGGAGATGCGCCGGTACCGCCAGAGTAGCCTGAGATAACAACCGCACCAGCGCGAGCCTTTGCAACGCCTGAAGCGACGGTGCCCACGCCAACTTCACTCACCAGCTTGACGCTGACTCGGGCCTGAGGGCTTACGGCTTGCAGATCGTGAATGAGCTGAGCCAAGTCTTCGATGGAGTAAATATCGTGATGTGGTGGCGGTGAGATGAGTGTGACGCCTGGAGTTGACCAGCGAACCCTAGCAATGCGCTCGTCCACCTTGTGGCCTGGCAGCTGGCCGCCTTCCCCAGGCTTTGCGCCTTGGGCCATCTTGATCTGTATCTCATCGCCATTGACGAGGTAGTTTGTGGTGACCCCGAAACGCCCCGATGCCACTTGTTTGATTGCAGAGCGCCGTAAGTCGCCGCTTTCGTCGGGCTCAAATCGGCGCTCCTCCTCGCCACCCTCACCGCTATTGGATTTGCCGCCGATGCGGTTCATGGCAATCGCGAGAGTCTCGTGCGCCTCGGCACTAATCGAGCCAAAGCTCATAGCACCGCTCACAAAGCGCTTCAGTATTTCACTCACAGGCTCGACTTCGTCGATGCTAAGAGGCTCTTGCGAGGGCACGAGGGCGAGCTGGCCACGCAGGGTGCAAAGTGCGTTGTCCTCGTTGTTTACTAGCTCGGAGTACTCTCGGAATAGTTCTGAGTCTCCACTTCGAGCCGCGGCTTGCAGTTTGGCAATGGTTGCCGGGTTCCACTTGTGAACCTCTCCGCGTCTGCGCCACTGATACTGGCCCCCGACCAGTAGGGAATCTGATATGGATGCGGCGATTTCTCCGTACGCAGTGTCGTGTCGCTCCAGCACTTCACGGCCAAGCTCAAGCAGCCCCACGCCGCCAAGCCTTGAACTCGTGCCGCCGAAGTGGTTTTGCACAAGAGCCTTGTCGAGACCAACTGCCTCAAACATCTGCGCACCTCGATAGGAATTGAGCGACGAGATGCCCATCTTCGACATCACCTTGCGCAGGCCAGCCTTGACTGCGTCGACGTAGTTTGAGCAGGCTGTTTCTGCGTCACAGTCGATATCTCCGTCGGCACTGAGCTGGCGCAGGGTGTCGAAGGCGAGGTAGGGATTGACCGCTGCAGCGCCATAGCCGATGAGCAGGGCAAAATCGTGGGTTTCACGAACCTCGGCACTTTCGACAATGATGCCGCACTGCATACGCGTACCGATTCGCACGAGGTGTTGGTGCACAGCGCTGAGCGCGAGCAGGGCGGGAATTGCAACATGCTCACGATCCGCTGCACGGTCGCTAAGAATAAGTATGTTGTAGCCCTCATCGACCGCGTCGGTTGCTAGTGTGAGCAGCGATTCGAGAGCCCCCGAAAGCCCCTCAGGACCGGCGCTAGCCTCATAGCACGTCGAGAGGCTAATTGGTTCGAAGACACCTTCGTGAACCGCTCGCACTTTGGCGACATCGGCACTGCTGAGAATCGGGCCGGGAACGCGCAAGCTGTGACACTGCTCGGGAGTCTCCTCGAAGGTGTTGCCATCGGGGCCAAGGCCTGTGCGGAGGGTCATGACGAGTTTCTCTCGGATTGGATCGATCGGGGGATTTGTGACCTGTGCGAAGAGTTGATGAAAGTAGCTGGAGAGATTTGGCGCGTTCTCACTGAGCACCGCAAGTGGTGTGTCGGTCCCCATCGAACCAATGGGCTCTTTGCCCGTGGTAGCCATGGGCCCCATGAGTAAGCGCAGATCCTCAAGGCTATATCCAAATGCACGCTGCTTGAGTGTGAGCTCATCCCCAGCAATCGTCTCGGGAACTGGCTGCTCAGAAATATCCCTAAGCTGCATCGCATTGGCGCGCAGCCAGCGGGCGTATGGATAGCGTCGGCAGATTTCCTCTTTGATGTCATCGTCGACAAGAATGCGACCTTCAACCGTGTCGACAACGAACATTCGCCCGGGACGCAGGCGCCCCTTGCGAACCACTTGCTCCGGAGGAATGTCCATGACTCCGACTTCCGACGAGAGAATTACGCGGTCGTCTTTGGTGATGACGTAGCGGGCAGGGCGAAGTCCATTGCGATCGAGGGTTGCGCCCACAAGCTTGCCATCAGTGAAAGCAACAGCAGCTGGCCCATCCCAAGGTTCCATGAGGCGGCTTGAGTATTCGTAAAACGCTCGGCGCTCCGCTGCCATATGTTCATCGTTTTCCCAGGCCTCCGGGATCATCATCATCATGGCATGTGGCAGGCTGCGGCCACCGAGATGCAGTAGCTCAACCATGTTGTCGAACTGCGCCGAGTCACTGCGACCGGGGACAATGATGGGAAAAAGTCTGTCGAGCGGACCAAAGAACTTTGCCGATTCGAGCAGGCTGCGGCGAGCACTCATCCAATTTCGATTGCCGCGCACGGTGTTGATTTCGCCATTGTGGGCGATGTGGTGGAACGGCTGCGCGAGGTCCCAGGTGGGAAAGGTATTGGTTGAGAAACGCGAGTGCACAATCGCGATTGATGTGACGAACTCGGACTCCTTTAAGTCTAGGTAGTAGGTGTCGAGCTGTGAGGGGAGCAAGAGCCCTTTGTAGACGATCGTCTCCGCGGAGAAGCTTGCGATGTGAAAGATGCCTTGGGTGTCGGCGCACAGTTCTCGCACTCGATTCTCAATGCGTTTCCGAATGACATAGAGCTTGCGTTCGAAGGCGCTGGGTACAAGTCGTCTGCGGGCAACGTAGACTTGTCGGCACACTGGCTCGGTTGGTCTTGCTGCAACTCCACACTTGGTCGTGTCGATGGGCACATCTCGCCACCCCAAGACGCGCTGGCCTTCTTCTTCGATGATCTCTTCGCAGATGCGTTCGCACTCTTTGCGCTCGGCCGGGTCTTGCGGCAGGAACACCATGCCAAGGCCGTATCGTCGTCGCCTTGGCATATCCATTCCCAGGCGAAGCCCCTCGCGCTTATAAAAGCGATGGGGAATTTGCATAAGGATGCCAGCGCCATCACCCGTATCTGGATCTGCACCTGCACCCGCGCGGTGTGAGAGCCTTCGCAAGACCTCAAGTGCGCTTTCCACAACCCCCCGCGACTTCTCGCCACGAATATTGGCAACAAAGCCCATGCCACAGGCATCGTGCTCGGTTTGGGGATCATAGAGCCCATGGGCCTTTGGAGGATGTGGCATTGGGCGGAGTGTATCTGACTCGGTGCGTCAATAGTGGTTGCAAAACGCGCTAGTGGAACGCAGACATCGATCTTGTTGGGCACAGGTTCTTGCTACGATTGTCGCCATGCGGATTCAGTTCATACTTGGGGCCGGAGTTTTGGGACTGGCTGCTCTTGTCGGGTGCAAGGGGGACGACGCTAAGTCATCGGAACCAGCAGTAAGTGCGGAACAGTCTGAAGAGATGAACGCCAACGAGGATGCCCTTCTCGGCAAACGGGATGCGCTCTTCAACATGCGACGCGACCTTCAGAACAAACGTGAGGCTCTAGACAAGCAGCGCGTTCTGATTCGCGAGCAAGGTGGTGATACCACCGAGATTGACGCCAAGGCTCGTGAGCTTCTCAACGAAGAGAAGGCACTTTCGACTCGAGAGGACAGCCTCAACAGAGCGATGGCAGATTTCTCGAAAGGGCGCCGCGAGATTATTGCCGCCGTTGCGGGGGCTGGTGGTGCAGCAGCAAGCGTAAGTGGACGCGAGGCTGGAGTGGCGGCTCGTGAGAAAGACCTTGCAAGGCGAGAGCGCGACCTTGCTGCTAGAGAGTCAAGTCTCGCGAAGCGCGAAGAAGGCCTTGCGACCAAGTGGAAAGAGGAGTGTGCTGGCGGAGGCGGCATGCAGACGATCATTCGCACCGTTGATGTGAAGGGCTCGAACTACACGAAGAAGGATGTGGAGCCACTGTTGTCGAAGGCTCGTCGTGAGATGGGAAAGAAGGGCCTTTTGAAGAGTGACTTGCCGCAGCAGGCAAGGGGGCTTGAAGCTGAAGCAAACGCCGGCATGAAGAACGGTGACTACGGTCGTGCTCGTCTTGCGGCGTCGCAATTGCTAGGCACGGTTCGCAATATCAAGATCAACAAGGCATTTATCTCGGCAAAGATTCAGCGTCTCAATGCCCGCATGCAAGGCAAGTCCCTGAGCAAGAAGGCCGAAGGTCTGTTTCGTGAGGCAACTGCCTTGTATGGCGATGCCAAATTTAGCCAGTCAAATAGCAAGCTAAATCGAATCGCTGGGTCTCTCTAGGGTTGCTTCCTAGGTGAAACACTTAGATCTATAGGTCGCGAATAAGGTCTGCGCTGAAGGACGACCCCCCGCTCGCAAGCACGGCGCTTGTGAGAGCGACTGCTGCGACGCCTCCAGTAATCGTGTACCAGCGCAAGTACCAAGGCGTCGGTCGGTGGTTGACGATCAGGTTGTCTGCGTTTGTGCCGCCCAAAACGCCTTCCGCTTTGAGCTTCTGGTCGAGCCCAGGCAAACCCAGCAGCTCAGCATCCACGACCGTCTCCTCTTCAAAGCGAACATCGACGAATCGAACGTAGTCGCTGTGTTCGGGGTGCGTAACTCGCATGGCGTGTGAGCCAACATAGACAGAGACAGGTGGGCTTGGCGTGGTGCCAATCTTGTGGCCATCTAGGAAGACGGCAGCGCCAGCAACCGTGCTTTGTACTTTGAGGGTGCCTACGTAGAGGTCAGGGGCGAGCAGTCGCGCTGCTGCAGCTTTGCTCTCCTTCTTGCGATTGCTGCCCTTGCTTAGCTTGAGCGTTGTGGAGCGAACTTCATCGCCCGATCGGACGTCGACCGATTTGAGATAGACCACGTGCGCGTCGCCGAGGTCGCTAACTTCTCCGTAAACAACGTAGCTGGCGTTGAGCAGCGCGCCCAGATTCTTGAGGCATTGGGTATCGCCATCACAGGTCCGCAGCTCGGGTCGCTTGGCCTTGCGGGTTGCTTTGGCCGCCGCGTTTGCGCCGATAACCTGGGTCTTTGGGAGCAGCGAGATACCCTCCTCGATGAGTATTTCCAAGTTGCGCAATTCCTTGTTTGCATTGCCGACGCTGGTTACAGGGGCGAGCACGACGGAGGTGGCCTTGGCGGGATCCGAATGAGCAATGTTATCGCCTTCGACCAGAGCAGCAAATAGGATGGCGAAACTAAGAATTCTTATGGCATGCATGACATAGGATCCTCGCTGCATGAAATCGGGGGATCTTGGGTGAACTGCGAGCCAATCAGGGCTCCAACCACGATGGCTCCTACGCCAGCTCCAACCAAGAACCACGTCTTTTGGTACCAAGCCTTGGGCGCGTCACGAGTCACGTAGACGGGACCTGTGTTGGGGGCTGTCTTGGGCTTCACTCGAAGATCTACAAGCTGCACTGCAACTCGGGTCGATTTTTGGAAGCGCACGCGCACGTCAGCTTCAAACTCTCCAAAATCACCAGCGCTGACACGAAGTTTGTGGTTGCCGAGCGTGAGGCCACTGAGGGGAGCGGAGAGCGGCGTTGTGCCAACTGTTTTGCCATCGAGCTCGACCTTGGCGCCCTGGCGGTCGGCGAGAATGCTGATGGAGCCGACAAGTTCGTTGGGGGAGAGCAAGCGGTAGGCGGCAACACGGATGCTCTCAATGAGTTCGTCGGGCGCACCGCGCAGCGGGTCACTCTCAATTCGCCGCAGCTCTTCGCCACGCCCGGATGAGACAGCTTTTATGTTGAGCACATAGGCATCGCCGAGCGACGCAACACTTCCGGAAACCACGTAATCGACACTCAGAGCTTTTCCTATGGCGCCCAAGCAGCGATTGCCACCATCACAGTTGCGAAGGCGGCGTGAGAGGCCGGCAATGCTCTGCCTGCTTGGCACGGCCTTTTCTGTGAGTCGCTCGAGTTCCTTGAGAAAGAGCGTCTCAAGTCGGCGGACGCGCTCTTCGTCCATGCCAAGGGCGTCGAGTCCAATGAGCGCAACGCTGGGTTTTGGGCTTGGTTGAGCGATGGCAACCGTTGCGGAAGTTACTAGAAGCGTGAGTACAACGGCTGTAGCCGTGAGCCCTGTGATAGCAGCCTTCACGGCATGCATTCTATCAGGCAAGCAAACTCCCTGCTGTGCGCAGAGTCTTCAACAGCGGTACAGTCTTGGACAATTGGCAACATCTTCAACTGGTGCGCTGTTCTAGAAGACAAACGGCTAGAAGCTGGTTCCAGGGGCGGAGGTTGTAGGCATGGGACTCACAGTGGGCGTTGCGGCAGGTTCGGGGCCTTGGTCCGCCTGTGGGTCGGGTGCGCTTCCCGTCACCTGCACAGCAATCCCGGAAGCACGCGCAGATCGGTAGAAGGCGAGCTTGCGCAGCGCCCAAATCCCTCCATCGGGATCGATCTCGAACTGGAGATTGGCAATCTTGTCGGCTCCAATCGTCTTCGCGGTGACAATGAGCATGCGGTTTATGACCTTGTCTAGGTCGACGCCCGGTATTGGAATGAAGAGGGCATACATGCTTGCGGCGTTGGCTTGAATGCCCGCGATTGGTCGAAGACCTGGCCCGACTGCAACCGCGTCAGGTTGAAGACGCACCGTCGAGACATGACTGCAACCAGTGACAAGGAAGGACAGCAAGAGGCCAACAGAGAGAATGGATTTCCGCACGGGGAAATCGTAGCAACCGCATTGGTGTTGACGCGAGTTTTGGCCCGAAATCCGAATTCGCCTTCTACGGAAGCTCGGCGGATAGCTTCTCGGAAAACGCATCGATTTCGTCGGTGCCCAGCCTTGAGACGAAGACTCTTGGCAGATGCAATTGGACTGTACTTAGGGCGTTTTTGAGTCGCTCGAGGTAGTGCTCGCCAAGCTTTCGTCGCGATTGATGCTGCAACCCATGTTCTGCGATGGCCGCCAGATCGCCCGTGAGTTCTTCTGCTTCAAGGCAGCCCAGCACTGCCGCTTGGGGAGAGCGGTCGGGAAAGCGATCTTCGTACAGCTGATTGACAACCACGGTGCTAAGTCCGAGGCCCAAATACGAATCGAGTTGACCCGCCAGGTCGATGGCTTCACTTGTCGGCATATCCTCTGCCATGGTGACCATCACAATTGCCGTTTGATCGGGGTCGGATAGCAATTTCTGAATCTCTTTGGCATCGCGAGTAAGCGGGCCTTCTGGAACGGTCTTTGTGATCGCCCAGGGAATACGTAGCATCGAGAGGCTATGACCGCTCGCTGCCATATCAAAGACCACGGTGTCCCAGACAGGCTTGCCGCTCTTGCGCTCCTTGGTGTGAAACCATGCTTTGCCTAGAATGGCGTAGTCTTCAACGCCTGGAATGGCTTTGATAAAGGCCTCGGTGATGCGGTTCTCAAACACCATCTTGTAGACGCGCCGGAACCGCAAAATCATCAGCCCATACTCTTCGAGAGCATCTGCGGGCGTAGTGTTAACGGCAAATAGATTTTTTCTTAGTTTGACAATGTCTGGACCCACTTCTGGACCGTCAAAGAACTCGCCAAACCGATCTTTTGCATTCGCTTCGAAGAGCAGAGTACGTCGGCCTGCTCGGGCTGTTGCGGCAGCAATGGAGGAGGCCACCGTGCTGCGGCCAACACCGCCTTTACCGAGCACCAGAATCAGGCGCCTTTGCAGAATGGGGGTCACGACGGGGGGACTCTAGCAGGCACAATTGCACGTGCCTACGCTCTGCTCACTTGTTTCTGTACTGCTTGATCTTGCGCACCAAGGTGTTGCGGCCAATTCCGAGGGAACTCGCCGTGCGAGTGCGATTCTCTTGGTTTTCGGCGAGGGTTCGCAGGATGTAGCGCTTTTCGGCGTCGGCGAGCAAGAGCCCAGAAGGAATGGAGTCGGCGAGTGTTGCTCCGGTGGTCTCGCCTGGGAGACATAGGTCATTGGCGCCAATCGAAGTGCCGTCGCAGGTGAGCACAGCCCGTTCAATGCACTTCGCCAGCTCTTTCACGTTCCCTGGCCAGTGTTGCGAGCGAAGTCTCGTTAGCGCTTCATCGTCAATTGAGAGGCCCGGGACTTGGAGTTGGCATGCCGACTCACGGATAAAGTAGCGGGCAAGCGATGCAATATCATCAGGCCCGCGCTCGGCCAGTGTTGGTACCTTGAGAGATTGTGCCGAGAAAGGAGCAGGGAAAGAGGGAGGCGCTTGCCGATTTCCGTTGGCGGCAGATGTGATTCTGCGCATGACGATCAGACGCACTTGATACTGCGAGGCCATTTGTAGCAACCGTTCCTGCGAGGTCGCAGACAAGTTCGAGAATTGTTGGACGTAAAGTGTGCCGCCCTCGGAACGTCGGATTGCACCCGGTAGCTGCGCTTCTGCGCCAGGAACTCCGAAAAGTTCTGCATCAAGAAACACCGGCTCAGCGTGGCAGCGAAGGGAAACGAACGCCCGACGTCGTCTTGGCCCGAGGTGATGAATCACTCGGGCGACGAGCGTTTTCCCCGTCCCATGCGCTCCCGCCAGCAGCACGGGCGAACCGTTGTCTGCGACTTCGCAGATGCGATCATAGAGCGTAAGCATCGCAGCCGAGTTTCCGACCATTTCTGTAATGCGTTCGGGCGCCCGGCGGCTATCGTCCAAGCCCGCGTGTGCCAAGACTCGTCCAACTTCTGTCGCGATGCTCTTGAGTCTGTCTTCATCTTCCGGTTGGAAACGTTGGTCAAAGGTCGAGTCGGCAAATTCCAGCGCTGCAATCACTTCTGATACCCCGCCAGGATTTGCTGGTGGGGAAACCACCGGCACCACCAAGAGCGCATCCCCACTCTCTGGAGAGCGACCAGTCTGCGGCAGCTGACTCTGCATCGCTTGGCCGTGGATTCCTCGTCCCGCAGGAAGGCGCAACTCATAGCTATCACCGTTGGCCATTCGACAGTGCAACTCATGCCGTGCCCGATCCATTCGGAAGAGTCGTGCTCGTTGGCATCCCGAGGCGTTTGTCGCCCACGCTGTGAGCTGGGCTATCACATCTTCCACTCGGGAAGGACCGGCAAGTATTGGTGCAAGTTGGGTGAGGACCGAGCTCATCGCATTGTCCTCGCGAATCGTTGTGGAGGAAAAGGCATCACCCTCCAGCTATCGGCACATTGGCATGAGAGTTCAGTCAGGGCGGTTCGAAACGGAACACGGGAGTTTACTGTCACTATAATAATAGTATACTGGATTACTCTAAAAATCAGCAAAGAAAGCTTCCCCGATGGGCGCCAGCGATCCCGACATCGCTTGGTGGAACCCACAGGGAAGACCAAGATCTGTTTAAGTTTAGGTGGTTGGCGCTACGAAATCGCCAGCGGCCGCATCCACTTCAGTGGCGGACTATCCGAATTGAGTGCGGAAATCGCCACGGACATTAGGTCCTCACTGGCCTTTGTCGCCTTGCCAAAAACGCGCAGTTCCAGGTGTGTCTCTTCCAGAAACATGGCAGCTGCGTGTTTCTGGGCATCGTTTTTGGGTTTGGGATTGTAGGGGTAGGCCAGGCCTCGAACGAGTTCGATACTGGGGAACTCCGCGGACCAATTGCCCTTGCCATCATCTTTGAGTTCTTGCCGGACGCCATCCACACTCACAGCCTCAAAGGCGCAATGCTTGGCAGCATCACCACCAATGGTCACTCGGATTCCTTGTCCAGGGCCGCCGGTGCTCCGGGCGTGCATGACAAGTTCAAATGCGGCATCTGCGCTCGCCGTCCACGGAGCTGGGCTCATGCCAGCAGCAAAGCCCACTGCGCTCTTGCCTTGGGACCGCTCGGGATCCCACTTTGCCTCGATGGCAGCCAATTCACCCGGCCTCTTTGCACCCGCCTGCTTAACCTCTTGGTACTCGGCAACGATGACAAGTTCGCCCCTGGCATTTACGTGGCCGCGAAGAATGTGCTCGGCATCCGCGAGGGCAAAACTCGCCCCATCTGGTGCTGCGGCTGCGTCGAGAGCAGGCCAGGAAAGTACCAGTGACGCCAACTGAGAAAAACTCGCATCCGTAAGCTCAAGGGTGCTCGAGGAATCGTCGTAGATGAGGATGCCCGCGTCGAGATTCACGGCGGGTGTTGCGCACTGCGCTGCTCGGTGGCCGAGCAGTGTGCCGTCCTCTGCAATGTGAACGTAGGCCGAGTCTTGTCCGTCGACGATGATGGTCACAAGGACCCCTTCGCTTGTTGGGCACGCGTAGATCGCCGCTTCGTCTTGGCTTGGTAGTTGGAAGCTCGCGGAGATTTCGGTGCAACCAGGACGCACGAGCACAACTGCGCCACTGCCGCTAGAGGCCACCGCGATCCCATGACTGTTGCATTCGAGCGTTGGCACAAAGCAATCAACGATGCCAAGGCCATGCGTATCGGCTAGATCGTAGAGTGTCTTGTCGCCCTTCTTCCAAATCAGACCAGCGGGCCAGGCCACACGCGTCGGCTCAATACGGCCCACATCGATGACATTGGGCCAATCTCCCTCGGTGTTGAGCGGACCCTGCACCAAGTAGGTTGAGTCCTCACCCAACATCACTGCTGCGACGGTTTCTTCATCAATCGCATCAGCTGCCAAGGCGCCCGCTGCCGCAAGTCGAGCGCTGAAATCTCGCTCACCCTTTGGTGTGATGCAAAGCAGACCACTTCGGTCATAGTCGGTTACAGCGGGGTTCTCGGGTACGGTCTCGGTGGTATTGCGTCCAGACTCACGCCAACTAATGCGAGTCTTTGGAGTCAAAAGTACAACCGTACTGCCATCAGTATGCAGGCGCATGTGGCGACTATAAGGGCCCCGGCGGAAAAGATCACGGGGTGGCAGAGTGCTTCACCCGAAGCGCAACTGAGCTAGCCTGAGGCAGCTTCGCCCATGACTGGAGTTGTCATAGGAAAGATTGGCTCGCCATGAATCTCGATGCGGTACACACTGTTCTCGGTTTCGACGTAGAGCATGTGCCCCTCGGGCTCACCAAGAACCCGCTTAACCGGAGTTGTAATCATCCGATGACCATGTGGATCGCGAAAAATCACCATGCCACGCCCGACAACGGGATAGCTGATGAGGTATCCGGTGTATCGGCGACCAACGTTCATAGAGGAACGCTCTGTCGTCTGATCCCGGACTTTTCGGGCGGTTACGCTTACCATGGTTCTGAAGGTGACTCTCCTTGATTTTAGAGGGAGAGCACGCCCACGTCACGTACTTTTGCCCGCCTTTCTGCCCGAACCGAGATCTAAGTCATGCAATCAACCGAAGATGTATACAGGGAACTACAGAAGCAGCTGCCCACAAAACCGGTGGTGGCAGAGGTGGTGGCGGCTTCGGTAACCCTGTTGTGGCGTCGGAATTCGCGTGATGAGCTTGAGCTCTTCTTGGTTCGGCGAGCCAAGACCCTGCGCTTTCTTCCAGGATTCTGGGCGTTTCCTGGTGGCAAGCAAGATCCAGAGGACAAGACCGCGGCCGATGCGGGGGCTCGCGAACTCAAAGAGGAGACCGGGATTTCCGTTGCTCCTGAGGCGCTCACACCCGTTGGCCGGTGGATCACCCCTGAGGAATCGCCGCTGCGCTACAACACGGCGTACTTCTTGGTGCAACTCCCCGAGGGCCAAGAACCCGACGTTGCGTGTTCACAGGGAGAACTCATCGATAGTCTTTGGGCATCCCCATCCGAGGCGCTTGAGCGCTTTGAAGAGGGCTCGTTGCTTATGACCTCTCCAGTGCTTCGCATGCTTGATGCTCTCCTGCCGGGCCTTGAGGGCGCGCTCGAACGAGCGGAACAAGCTGCAAGAGACGAAGATGCGGCCCCTCGCTTGTGGCCACTCGCGGGTGGCATTGCTGTGAGTCCCCTGCGAACTCCCACACTACCACCGGCAACACGAACCAACTGTTATGTCGTGGGAACCGATGAGCTCATCGTGATTGATCCAGCAACACCACATGATGATGAGCGCATGGTTCTGTGTGACGCGATCGACAGTCGGCTTGCAGAGGGCGCCACCTTCACTGAGATCTGGCTCACGCACCATCACGGAGATCATGTTGGGGCTGCGGCATTCTTGTCTGAGCGCTATGGAGTCCCAATCGCCGCACACAGAAAGACGGCAGAGCTTTTGGAGGGTACCTGCCACGTAGCAAAGCACCTCATCGATGGCGAGCGCAGGACACTGAGAGGGCGCTTGCCGCGAGTTTTGGAGTGTGTCTTCACCCCAGGCCACGCTCCGGGACATCTGTGCTTCTTTGAGCATCACACAAAGACGCTGATCGCCGGAGACATGGTCGCATCCACAGGCACCATTCTCATCGATCCAAGTGAAGGCGATATGACAGCGTATCTGGCGTCTCTAGAGCGCATGCGAAGCTTTGACGCCAGTTTGCTTCTGCCCGCCCACGGCTTTGCTGTGAGCGATCCTGATGCGCTCCTGCGCCACTACATAGAGCATAGGCTAGGGCGGGAGGCCAAAGTTTTGGCGGCGCTGACCTCCACACCGCAAACCGCATCGCAGCTCGTCGGTAAGGCCTATGCCGATACACCCACATTCTTGCACGGTCTCGCCAAGCGCTCGCTAATTTCGCATCTTGTCAAGCTCGAGGTTGATGGTCTGGCTGGCAAAGTTGGATCGAAGTTGACAGATGCTTGGGTACGTTCCTAATTCGGTTTGCTAGTACAAATGCGATGGCTATAGTCAGTGACTCACAACGTGGTCGATTTACGAATTTATGATGAGCTGCACTCGGTGCAGGCGATTCGCACGCTCGTGCGAAAGTGGTGGCAGCTGGAGTTGGCGTATGCTGATGCCAACGGCTATGTGCTGGACCACGCCGATGGCAACATCTTTCCGTCCGGTAATGAGTTCTGCAAGAAGGCGCTAAACTCCAAGGAAGGATTTCGTCGATGCAACGAGAGCATCAAGGCCGTTAGCGAGCGCATCAAGAGTGGCAGGCGTCGCTCCATTCTTGTTCGGCAATGCCATCTGGGTTTCGATGTCGTGGCGGCCCCCATTCAATTCGGCGGTGAAGTCGTGGGGTTCCTCTTTGCCGGTGGCGCACTGCATGAAGAGCCCAAGGCCGGCCAGAGATCAGAGTTGTTCGCAAGCCTCCGCGAGTTCTCGGATGGGCCTCAGAACGAGCTTGAGGCGGCGCTTGCTAGCGTTCCACGAATGGGCGGCAGTGAGCTTGAGCATCTCGCCTCGATGGTTGAATACGCAGCCTCGGAAATCATGAAGGTGCAGGCCGAGCGGAAAGGGAGCGAGGCTTCCGCCATGCCAGCAGCCTCGGGCGCAGAAGCACCAGCTGTGCAAACGCACTTTGGAAATATTGTCGGCGCATCGGAGTCGATGGTTGAGATGTTTGGGCTCTTGGAGAAAGTCGTAAAGAGCGAGGCTACGGTTCTGGTGCACGGTGAGAGCGGCACCGGCAAAGAGCTCATCGCCCGGGCAATTCACTTCCACGGCCCCAGAGCCAAGAAGCCTTTTGTGGTTCAGAATTGTTCTGCCTTCAACGACAATCTCCTCGAGAGCGCACTCTTTGGTCACGTTCGCGGCGCGTTTACTGGTGCGGTCAAGGACCAAAAAGGTCTTTTCGAGATGGCTGATGGCGGCACCTTCTTCCTCGACGAGATTGGGGACATGTCGCCGGCGCTGCAAGTGAAGCTATTACGCGTGCTGCAAGAGGGAACATTGACTCCTGTCGGCGCCACCAAGCCCGTCAAAGTGAATGTCCGCATTGTGGCAGCGAGCCACAAAGACCTCAGCGAGCTTGTCAAGACTGGCCAGTTTCGCGAGGACCTCTACTACCGCGTCAACGTCCTGCGGATCTCTGTTCCGCCTCTTCGCGAGCGCCTCGAAGACTTGCCGATGCTGGTCGCGCACTTCCTATCCAAACATCACCATGGCGAAGGGAAGCCGCCTGTGCTGGCAGCCGATACCATGGCAGCGCTTGCGAACTATTCGTGGCGGGGAAACATTCGCGAACTCGAAAATGAAATGGAGCGCCTCAACGTCCTGGCGGCGGGAGACGACGTTCTCTCGCCAAGCATGCTGTCCCCACGGATTCTCGAGGCGTTGCCAAAGCCTGGCGTCCCAGAATTGCGGCGTGGAACAACAACCGAGATTGCCCCCGGTGCAACCTTGCGGGAGCTTGTTGAGGGCATTGAGTCGGAAGTGATTCACCAAGGCCTAATTCGAACGCATTGGAACAAGAGCCAGCTGGCAAAGGAGCTTGGCATCAGCCGTTCCAACCTGATTCAAAAGTGCAGCTACTACGGCCTCGAGCGCAAGAACTAGTGTCGGATTCCAAACTCTTGCTCGCGCTCGCTCGGTTCTTCGCTCTCTGGACACGTTGACGCGCCAACGCTCATCGTTGCTTGATCGGTCGCTTTGCCCAGCAAACTCCCTCTTCTCGCCTCGCCAGCAAACGAGCTGACTTCGCGATCACGAATCAGTGTTTATGGATCACGCACTAGTGTGCGGCTCAGAGGAATAGAAATGTGCTGGCGACGGGAGCTCGTTCTTTGACAAGGCGCGAAGGACGACCTTGCTGGGGCAAGG
>JANTGM010000062.1 GCA_024762925.1 Kofleriaceae bacterium
AGGACGACCTTGCTGGGGCAAGGAAGGATCTGAGCAACGATGAGCCGAAGGCGTTCAAAGGGCGAAAAGCCGAGCCAGGGCGTTCTATGCCTCTGGAGCCCACACTAGTGTGCGATCCATGGACATTGATTCGTGATCGCGAAGTCAGCTCGTTTTCTGGCGAGGCGACCGATGGACAACGAAGAAGACTGGCAGAGCCAGTCTCTCCAGCGGAGAAGACGAGTGAGAGCGTTCTACATTCATGAATCGCGCACTGTCGGATTCAAAAATCTTGCTCGCGCCCGCTCGGTTCTTCACCCTCTGGGCGCCTTCGGCTCTGCGTTGCTCAGCGACTCACTTGCCCCAGCAAACTCGTTGTTCACGCCTTGCCAGTGAACGAACTCCCGTAGCGATCATCGATCAACCGTTCTGAATCCGACACTAGCTCGCCAGCTTTGCCGATTTTTTGCCCGCTTGTGGTGGCGCCGGCTAGCCTCTTAGGATGAGACTTCAGGGCCGGTCCAAACGACTTCGCTACCTTCCAATGCTCGCTTTGGTAATGGCAACCCTGCCTGCTCTTTGGTCCGCACAGGCCAACGATGAGTTTTCTAGCGGTGACAAGCTCCGCACCCTCTACAGCAATCACTTCAGCTTCACCGACGATGGCTTCCCACAGGTCACTATCGAGATCATGGGTGGCCAACGAGAGGTGAAACTCGGAGCAACCACGGGGCTAGAACTGCTCCCTGACGGCGATGGCGGCGCCAGAATTCGCGGCCCCGAGGACTGGACCATCTCGCTGGAGAACGGTCGCGCAGCCAAGGTGCGCGAGTGGATTGTTGTGGCCCACTTTCCTGCTGATGCCAGCCTTGATGCGGAAGTAGAACTCGCCAAGTGGCGAAAGAAAGGTCACAAGGTTCAGTCCTTTGAAGTAGGCACAATCTTCGCGGTTCAAGGGGAAGTGCTCGACACTCGAGAGACACTCGTTGCGATTGACCCGGTCGCTAAGGGCAAAGGCTTGGCGAAATCTCGAGTACTCAAAGAGCAGCTAGGCATCGACGCCACAATCCATACGGAACTCATCCGCAGGCCAAGCGGCACCATTGTTGCGCGGAGTGGAGCGGTTGAAGTTCGCAACGCGTCAGTCTTGTGGTTTGCCAACCGAAAGCCCAAAGGCAAGATCGCAGTCAAAGATGTTGAGGTCGGTGGTAGCGGCTCCCAACTCAAGACTCGACGAACGGATCGCAAGTACTTTGGTGCCGTCTACGTGACTGTGGGCAGTGATGGAAAACTCGCGGTTGTGAACGCAGTCGCTGCTGATGATTTGTTGAACGGGCTTGTCCCCTCCGAGATGTTTCCCGACGCGCCGATGGAGGCGTTGCGTGCACAAGCGGTTGCGGCCAGAACGGAGCTGCTTCAAAAGCTTGGTGCCCGTCACTTTGGCGATCCATTTCTTCTTTGCGCAAGTCAGCACTGTCAGGTGTACTCCGGCGCTGGCCACGAACACCCACGTACCAACAAGGCGGTGCAATCCACCCGTGGCCAGGTCATGATCAATCCAAAGAAGGACCTCGTGGACGCCCGCTACAGCGCCACGTGTGGGGGCCACAGCGAGAACAATGAGGTGGTCTGGGGTGGAGAAGCCGATCCCGTGCTTCGAGGCCGACTCGATGGTCCAAAGAACACCTCGTTCAAGAATGGGGTTACTGAAAAGAACCTAAGAAGTTTTCTTGATTCCTCGAAAGACTCGTACTGCGCCAAGACAAAATACTCCAAGGGCCGCTATCGCTGGAAGGTAAAGGTTAGTGCAGAGGCACTGTCAAAGCGCATCGCAAAGAAGCACCCAAAGGTTGGCCGGCTCACGAGCCTCAAACCTCTCAAGCGCGGAATCTCGGGGCGTATCTCGAAACTGCAGCTCATTGGCACCAAAGGGGAATCCACCGTTGAGGGGGAACTCGTCATTCGGCGACTACTTGGTGGGCTAAGATCGTCCCTCTTCAGAACGGTTGTTTTGGGGCCCGCAAACCGCCCAGAACACTTTGAATTTCATGGTGGGGGCTTCGGTCACGGCGTTGGCATGTGCCAAGTTGGTGCGATTGGTATGGCAGATCAGGGAAAGACGCTAGGAGCCATCCTAGGGCACTATTACAAGAACATCAGCCTTCGCAGGCTCTACTGAAATTTTGCAGTACAGGGTTGCTTTTGAATCGAAAGGCTTTGACTGAAAGCCTCCAAAGCGGCCTACTAGTCCTCGGTTGGGGCCGAATTAGAGGGCCCGTACGCTTCACAACTCTGAATGCTTGATTCGCGGCAAGATGGTTGGAGGCGTTGTGCACGAGGAGGCTGTTTATGTTGTTAGGCAAAGTGAAGTGGTTCAACGACGCCAAGGGATATGGGTTCATCACCCACGAAGATGGTAGGGACGTATTTGTCCACTACTCCACAATCACGGGCGATGGATTCAAGACCCTAACCCAAGGTCAAGAGGTCCAATACGAAGCGGAGGATGGCCCCAAGGGTCTTCACGCCTCACTGGTTCTCAAAGCGGCTTCAAGCGAAGAAGCCCAATCCGAATAGCACGTTGGTTCAGCACTAGGGCGTTGCGTCTAGCTGCTGGGCCCAACGTCCTTCAATCCGATCTGGCGCCCTTTGGGCAGCTCAGGCAATAGCGCAATTCCGCCCACTCCGCTTTCGTGGAAGCTCAGTCCTGTGCGTCTGAACTGGGCGAGTATTGCGATTGAATCTCGGCTCAGCGCCCGATCACCTTCTGAACGAGGAACTCGGAGTTCAGAAGCCCCGTTTCGCTCAGGGCTAGCGATACAGCCCCGTCATCCGGTAGCCGTTCTTGCCATTCTCAAGAACGAGGGTGAGCACGTCCTTCTTGAGTTTGATGACAAAGAAGAGCTCTGTGCCCCGGGCATCCAACCCAGCCGGAAGCGGCCCGATGCTGCGCCGATACCCAGCTGCTGACAGAATCTTCCAATCGCGAATTCGGCGCGAGGGCAATTCTCCAATGACGGTCTTGTAGATGCCAGCAATGTCCGCCTGTGACTTTGCAACGACCTTTCCTCCCGAGTGAAACGGCCCAGCACTGAGGGCCGCTAGCTTGCCGCTGTTGCCCGCCACAAAGGCCGCCAACCAGAGATTGGCTGCGTGCTGTGCTGCCGGGTCTTTGGGAGTCGCTAGGTTTGCCGTCGCCCGTGCGCTTGCCGCAGCAGCATCGGAGCGACTGGGAGTTGGTGGCGAGGGCTTGGCTCGGCGGTTGCGGTTATTGCGAAGCAGCTGACTATCATCAAGCCCGCGATCCCCTCCTTTGGGCGCCGAGCTGAGGATGAAAGGTTCTGCACCAAACGTTCCGCACTGCCGCCAGTCCCGGTGAAACGACCAATGCATGTACACCTTGCCATCAGGTGAGCGAATCTTTGGAGGTGTGCTCTCGTATGGGCCTGCAGTGTCAACCACATCGAGAGCGGCTACATCAAAGCTCAGAACACCCGATGGTCGGGCAATTGTCATCTTGTGAATGGATCCATCGGGGTTGATGACAATCTCGAGCTTGGTGACCAAGTTCCAGTTGTTCAGCTCGTGGCCTGAGCCTTTGCTGTCGAGGTCCTCCAAGAATCCGAACCCCCAGAGCTCATGGATGCGGCGGTGCATGCGAGCAATGTAGAGGGCAAAGGGAGCAGCACGCGTCTTGAGTGCTGTCTGGTTTCCAGGACGCACCTCAGGCGTGAAGTTTTCCAGACTGCTCTTGAGCATCCCGAGCTTGCGCTCCCAACGACCTCGACGACGGCTCTCTTTGCGACGAGCAACGGCTCGCTCTGCATCCGCAACTTCCTTGCCCACAATGCGCTCGTAGTCTTCTTGGTCAAGTCGAAGCTTCGGTCCAGGATTTCCTCGCTTGCCTCGTTTGCCGCGGTTACCGCCTGATCCTGGATCCGTCTGCACTTCCTCGGCTGGCTCGCCAGAGCTTCCCAGAGCACCTCGTCCATCGATGTTCCTCATGGCCAAGAGGCCAGGTGATGTGCTTGGACTATCATCGCCAGACTCGCCATCCTCACCGCGCTCACCATCCTCACCACTGTGGCGCATGACGACCTCGCCAGACTCGCTACCAACGGCCTCCTCATTGTCCCTTTCGGCATCCATCGAGGTTTCCTCGATATCTTCCAGCTGGGCAATGTCCTCTTCTTCGCCGCCGATTTGCTCTGACTCAATGTCGCTCTCAGCCGATGCGACGCGCTCGCCATCACTCTGCTTATCGAGATTCGTTTCGGTGGCGTGAGTTTCCTCGGCCACATCTCGATTCTTATCTGAGAGAAAGCGAGCGTCATCTGGCGCCTCTTCAACTTCGTTTTCGTCAGGCGTCTCCACCGCTTTCATCTTTGGTGCGGCAGCAATCTGTGGAGTTGGTGGTGGCGGTGCCTCTGCCGGAACTGCGGGCTTCGGAATCGGAACCACAGGGTCGGGTTCAGGCTCAGGCTCAGGCTCAGCGAGCTCTTCGATCTCTTCGGTGAGGTCGAGAATCTCCTCGGGCAAGAGCGCGACCTTCGGAAGCGTGAGGACCGTCTCCTCTTCTGCGGTTTGTGGAAGCGGATCGGTTAGCATTGCGACCTCCACTTCTTCAGGAGGCACACCAAACATAGCGATAACCTCAGTGCTCGTGTCTAAGAAGACTTCGCACTCAAGGGGGTATTCCGCCAGCGGTTCATCGGAGGCGTCTTCCAAGAAATCAAAGAGCTCACGGTCGTTGCCAGTCGTTGGAGCACCACCGGGAAAAAGAACCGCCGAAGTCCACGCAAAAAGCTCATGCGCCTGGCTCCCACAGGGCCCCTTCCAGCCTTCGAAGGTACTGCCTTCTCCAATTGTCGCCGTGAGCTTCACCAAACTACCGCGCTCGAGCGAGATGGAGCACTCGGTGCCACACTGAATCCCCCTTGGGGCTGAGAAGACGATTCCAGTACCATCCCCACCCACAACGACGCGGAGCATGGGGTCGGGAATGTCGCGCGTTGCTTCGTAGAGCCAGGCCAGCCCTGGATGGGCGGCAGCCGAGATGACAAACGTGGCGCCGAGCAGCCACGAGCTATGTCTTCGATTGCGCCCCACGGGTGCCTCTATTCTAGCGCGAAGTGCCGTCGCCGGCCGCAACCGGTTATGACTTGGGCCGAGTGTTAGGGGTTGCCAGCCCGCCTACATTTTTCGGTAGACACCAACCACAATACCTACGATATCAACTGAGCGAAATTCGTCCCTACGCACGTAGATCGGCGACATGTTGCTGTTTGCTGGCTGAAAGCGAATCCGATCGCCTTCGGGGTAGTACCGCTTCACCGTAGCCTCACCCTCAATCATTGCTACAACCGTGTCTCCTTGGGTGGCGCTGGCTGTCTTCTTGACAAACACATAGTCGCCATTGTGGATGCCATCTTCGATCATGGACTCACCAACCACACGAAGACCAAACACCTCAGTGTGGCCTCCTAGGAAGAAACTATCGACCTTGACGGTGTCTTCCACTGCCTCGACAGCCAGCAGGGGCTCGCCCGCAGCAACCCGCCCCAAGATTGGCACCTCACACAGATCCTTCCCCAACTCAATGGCCATTGAAGCCATCTTGCTCACCTTGTTTACAGGCCGCATCGCGCGGGATTTGAGGTTATCCCGCTTGAGAAACCCCTTCTTTTCAAGTGCCTTGAGATGATCGTTGACGCCGTTTGTTGAGCGAATGCCAAAGTACTCACCGATTTCCCGCAGCGTTGGAGGAAAGCCCCGCTCATCAATCGAGCAAGTGATGTAGTCGAGAATTTGGCTTTGGCGCTTGGTGAGTTCGGCTGGCATGGAATTGTTTCCCCTGGTTAGGCGTGTTGAGGACGTGTCGAGAACTGTGGAGCAAGAGCGGTCTACTGAGGGGGGAGATCGAACGAATGCCGATCACCTGAACAAACGAAAGGTACTGAACAAATATCACGGCGTCAATAAAAGTGCCCTGGGACCTGCCAGCTTTGCCCGATCGCGTATGATCCCAACGACTTCCCTCTCAATGCCTGCGTTTCTCCTATGTATTCTCTTGGTCTCTGCCTCCACCCTGGCTTGGGCTGAGATCAGTGAAGAATCACCGGATCGGACCAGTCCACGGTCTCTGGCAAGCAAGAGAGCCATTGAGGCCATTCCGGATGACTCGTCAGGATGGGCTGCCATGGAGGTTTTGGCACTCACCGCAGGGGGCCCCGATCGCAACCTGGCGGCAGCGGCAGCGGAACACGCTGCACAAATCGCTCACAGTGTCGACCCTTTCGACCTCGACCAGCAGGAGATTCAGCGGGCGACAGTCCGAGGCCATCGCAGTGCTTGGCTCGCCATCGCTGCAAATGAAGATGCCTGGGTCGACATTCGAATCTACGCGCTCGATGTTGCCGCTCGGCTCGATGCCCTCTTGCGTCTCTTTGGCGAAGCCAACTCCCCTTCCCTGTGGCAGTCATTCCTCAGTGCCTCGGATCCGCAAATGCGTTCGGCGGCCAGTACTCTCGTTCCCAGATCGGCTCAGCTAGACGAGCGACTGCGAGCGTTGCTCGTTGGAGACGAACCAGAAGAAGTAGCAATCTCAGCGGCAAAACGATTGTGTGGGCCACTTCGAGTGGAATCGACGGCGACTCCTACGCTCAATCCAGCAGAGCTTTCGCGAGTTCAGAAGCTCTCGCGGGTCAAGGCGCTGCCCATCGTGTGGAGGGCCCAGCTGGCTCCTTGTCTTGTGGCTGATGGTAGTTTGGACAGTCGTCGCGCGCTTGGAGTCTTGCTGCAACAGAGCCCTCCTGCGTTGCGCCGACACCTATCCGCACTCACCAGCGCACAGAGCGCGGCTCCGCAAAAGTAGAAACGCGTGCATAAGAACTATTCCTACACCAAGATGACCTTGGCAGTGCGATGAGTGGCTCCGCAAAGAAACGCGTGCTCGCACGCGCAGCGGGACTTATTTCCGCAGCTACCATGCTCTCACGTCTCTTGGGACTCATTCGCGAGCAGCTCTTTGCCGCCCTCATGGGGGCGAGTTTTCTTGCCGATGCCTTCGTGGTCGCGTTTCGCATTCCCAATCTGCTGCGTGACCTCTTTGCCGAAGGTGCACTGGCTCAGGCCTTCATCCCCACGTTCAAAGCGGATCTAAAGCACAACGGCCGGGACAGCGCATATGAGTTGGGCAATCGACTAGCCGGCACACTGCTGGTCGTGATTGGAGCAATTGTAACCGCAGCGGTCATCTTCGCTCCCCAAATCGTCGATGTCTTGGCTGCAGATTTTCGAGCGGATGAGCCTGGCAAGTTTGCCCTAACCGTCACACTCACTCGCATCATGATGCCGTTTTTGCTCTTCGTTTCGCTCTCCGCAGTGGCGATGGGCATGCTCAATGCGCAGGACAAATACGGTGCCCCAGCCCTCGCACCAGCCATGTTCAACGTGGCTAGCATTGTCGTTGGAGCATCGATCTATCTGGGACATGTAGAAGGCAAATGGATCGTCATAGGATGGTCCCTAGGAACTCTTCTGGGAGGCCTCATGCAGCTCGGAGTCCAGCTCCCTCCCCTGTGGCGCAGCGGCTTTCGCCCAAAGCTTGGCCTCGATCTCAAACTTGCCGATTCACGCATGCGACGCATTGGACGCCTCATGCTTCCAGCGATCGCTGGCTTGGCCGCTGTGCAAGTCAACATCATCGTCAACACCATGTTTGCGACCAGTGAAGAAGGTGCCGCGGCTTGGCTCAACTACGCATTTCGCTTCCTGCAGCTCCCAATCGGGGTATTTGGTGTAGCAATCGCAACAGTCTCAACGACACGGTATGCCGACTCAGCGGCGACTTGCGACATGGAGGACATGTGCAAGCACTTGGTTGACGGGTTGCGGCTCGTCGCATTTCTGACGGTGCCTTCTATGGTGGGACTCATCGTCTTGGGAGAGCCCATCATCCAACTCATCTATCAACGCGGGGCCTTTGGAGTCAGTGACACTCAAAGCACCGCAGCTGCTCTGCAATTCTATGCCACGGGACTCGTAGCCTACTCTGCGGTGAAGGTCCTGGCGCCGGCCTTCTACGCAACTGATATGGCGCGTATCGCCGTGGTGGCATCGATTACTGCGGTAGCTGGCAATCTCATCATCAACATCACGCTGCACGGTACGTACGGCTATCGCGTCTTGGCGTTTGGAACTGCTGCCGCTGCCATTCTCAATTTCACAGTCCTCTATCGATCCTTTCATCGACACATCGCTCGTATTCCGCACGCTGCAATCCTGGTCCACGTAGTGCGAGTGGCGATCGCAGGAGCGATCATGGGAGCTGCAGTGTGGGCTAGTCATCGAGGCCTGGCCGCTGAGATTTCCGGAACAGGACTGGGCCACCGAGCGCTGCTCGCCTTTGCGCCAATCCTGGTGGGCATTGTGGTGTACGCAGGTGCTTGTTCCGCCTTGCGCGTCGAAGAAGTGAGCCACTACTGGGGCAAGCTGCGGAGGCGCCGTTAGGTCTTGTGGTGACGCCGACCTATTGGCATGGTCGGGCTCCCAATGCTCGCTCGTTCACGGCAACTACTTCTTCTCACGCTACTCGCCGCGCTGTGTACAGCTGGTGCCGCCTTCGCGATTGCAAAGCCCTCAGAGGGGCCGGCAACCGCCAACACAAGCGATGCACTCTACGATCGGTTTTGCCTCGCCTGTCATGGTAGCGCCGGCGATGGCAACGGTCCGGCTCTCCCACTTCTCTGGCCACAGGCTAGAAATTTTCTTAGTGGCGACTACAAGTGGCGAACCACGAGCAGCGGCATGCCTCCAACCGACGATGACCTTCGGCGTACGATTCGCCACGGCGTGCCTGGCACTTCCATGCACGGCTTTGGAGACACCCTTTCGGATTCTCAGATTGACGCGCTGATTGCCAAACTCAAGACCTATGCGCCGCGAAAGTTTCGCAGGGAGGCTGTGCCTCTACCAACTCCCAAGAACCGGAAGGCTGATGCGGCACGGGGCGCAACGCTCTATCTGGACCTAGGATGCGAGAAGTGTCATGGCACTGAAGCTAAGGGCGATGGGCCGTCGGCTTCACAGCTCAAAGATGATGCGGGTCGAGAGGCAGCACCATACGACCTCACCAGTGTGCCGCTGCGCAGACCGAGCGCTCCTGGTGATGACCCGACCGAGCAAATCTACATGAGCTTACTTACCGGTCTTTCCGGGACCCCAATGCCCGCCTACGAAGGCGCCGTTTCCGAGGCAGATCTGTGGGATGTTGCAGGCTATGTGCAGAGCATCCGAGCCACCATGGCAGCAGAAGGTCTGAACAAGAGCAGCGTCATGCCCGCAGCGGCCAAGGCCTATGATCAAACATACAAAGTCATGCGGGCGGGCTACTACCCAGGTCACGGCAATGAGCGAGACCGCGCCATCTTTGGTGGCACGATCGCGCCACAAGGTCCCCCCCAAAAAGGCCTCACGCCAGCACAGAGTTCGCTGGACGCTAAGCGCTGTTCCCGTTGCCACAACCAACAGGCTCGCGATTGGAAAGGCTCGCTGCACGCTGGTGCGGGCTCGCCAGGGCTCACAGCCCAGCTCTTAGAAATGGAACGGCGTGGTGCATGGAAGAGCCTTCAGAGTTGCCAGCGCTGTCACAACCCACTCGCTGAACAGAGCCCGGTATTGAGTGCCATGCAACGTGGCGCCGCATCGGGCTATGCGAGGAATCCGAACTATTCTGAAGAGCTTCGAGACCAAGGGCTCACTTGCGCAAGTTGTCATGTGCGCAAGTGGCAGCGTTTTGGACCACCAGTGGCAAAGGGAAGCAAGCGCTTGACTCTGCCGGGGTATCCAGTGACGGAGCTTGCAATCTACGAGCGCTCCGACTTCTGCATGCCTTGCCACCAACTACCATCGCGAACCACGCTGGCAGGAAAGCCTCTTCTCAACACCTACAAGGAATGGCTAGAAGGCCCCTACATGCGCAAAGGCGTCCAATGCCAGCACTGTCATATGCCCGACCGCGAACACACCTGGAAAGGTGTGCATGATCCCGAGACATTCCGTGAAGGCGTCGCGCTCTCGATGATTGCTGGGCGCGGAGATAGCGGTACGGTGAGCGTTCGGGTGCGAGTTAAGAACGCCGGCGCTGGCCACTATCTTCCCACGACCCCAACGCCTGCGGCTTGGGTCTCGATCGAACTGTTGGACGCCTCTGGTGAGAGAATCAAAGGGGCCTACGCCGAGAAGCGAATCGGACGGCACCTCGCATACGAAGGTGGCTGGAAGGAGCTCGAAGATACGCGCATACCTCCTGGCGAGAGTCTTGAGCTCGCTGCAGCTTGGAAGTCTGGACGGGTTTCCAAAGCAAAGACAGCGCGCATTCGCCTGCGGGTAGAACCCGATGAGTACTATGAGCGCTTTTACCTTAGAAGGCTGAAGAACAAGAAGCTGCCAACCAATGAGCGCGGCATGTTTGAAGAAGCGTTGCGACGCACACGGGACTCCCAGTATTTGGCCCTTGAGCGGCTCTTGCCGATTCGCCACACCGCAAAGCCGTCGCGCAGAGAGTAGCGCCTCCTACCAGCCAGCCAAGACCAACGGCATTGTAGCCATAGGCAGCACCACAACTCGGTACTTCGTCTCCACACTGTCGGTAGTCTTTAGATAGAACGTCACTGGGCCACATGCTCCAGTGGCGCTGCAGGTTAGCTCGTAGTTGGCAGGCAATGCGCTCACTGTCCCCGTTCCACCTTCCGTTCGCGCAAAGCCCTCCTCCACACCAAAAACGATTGTCTCGGGCTTCACAAACGATCGGGATACTTCGACATATGCGCTCGTCAGAGCGGGTTCAGGATCTTCTTCCCGCAAATCGACCGCGAAGTATTGACCATCACCATCATCAGCAATCAGCAGTCGACTGCGAGAGGTATCGGCCTCGGCGGTGGCAACATCGTCGCGAACATGGCCAGCAGATCGAGCTTCGCGTGAGGCGTCTGAGATGCGCAGTGCGAGCAGGTTTGCCGTTTCTTCGACCTCAGGATCGGTAGAGCTGGTAGCCACGGCAAGGCTCGCCAAGATGCCGATGATCGCCACAACGACCATGAGTTCCACGAGGGTGAAGCCACGATTTCGATTCTTGCTCATGTGTCTCATTGCCCAACTCCCATGTTTCGCAAATCAACGATTGAACTTGTGGATCGGTAGATAAACTCACCAACGTATCGAGCGGGCCGTGAGGCATCTGGTGTTGTCGCCAAGTAAATTCCGCAAGGGTTCGTTGCCGCTCCTGTGCAGTCTTGTCCCCAATCACCACGAGCGTTGTTATTGACGTTCGCCATGTCGATGTACGCTGGGGTTGTTGAACTCGCAGCAGAGCCTCGTGTTCCAAATGGGCTGCGTGCCTCAATGCTGATGCTCGCCTGAATCAGCACTGCATTGGCAGGTCGGCTTGGATCACCAGGGGCCTGATTGTCCCCCGAGTACCAGTCGCGCTCAGGGTCACCATCACCATCGAGGTCGGTCACATCGCCATTTTCAAAGTAGCGAGTGGCGATTTGCAGGTTGGTGAACCCAACACCTTGATCAACCCAGTCATCTGCGACCATTTCGCCAGAGGGAGACATTTGCAAGTAGCCTTCTTGCGGGCGATTTGGGTCGATGCGATAGGAGACTCTCGAGAATCGTGCAATGGTGACAGGATCTCCCGAGTCGACAGGAGCACAATGAAGGTTTTGCGGAGCCTCGTTTAGCGCCCCACTCGGGTTGATGTTGATTCGTTTGGTGCCGGCTGTGCCTGTAACCTCCACAAGGCATGCACCGCTTCGAGACATCAGAACCAGCGGCTCGCCGATAGTCAGTGGAGGCCGTGAATCAACTGCGTCGACAAACACTCGGCTCGGCCCAAAGGTGACGACAGTGTCCAGCGATGAATCCGCTCGCAAGACGCGAAAGCTGTCGTTGCCATCTCCAAACGCGTCGTTGGTGACTTCAAAGCCCAAGAACTGGTTGCTGGCATCAACTCCACTGGCAACTCCGATGACTCCATTGCCACCAAAGCCAAAGCCGGCCATGCGTATGTCGGTCACCAGCTGTTGTTTCGCTGCTTGGAGGTTCTGATTGATCTCCGACACGGTCCCCTGCCCTTGATAGGCGCGAGACATTCGAGTCTGAATCGAAAAGAGAAAAAATATCACGATGGACGAAATCACCATCGCCACCATGAGCTCGACCAGCGTCATGCCAGCCTGAGAAGTATTCCTACGTAGCGTCCTTGGGCTCATATCATGCCTATCTCAGCACTTTGCATCATACGCTAAAGACTCTCAGCGCGCGTGCGTATCATCTCAAGGGAGATATTGTGCACCGTTGAGGCTGGTGCGGTGTCTGGGTCATCGCCATTGTCAGACCAGCTCACATCGACCTGAAGACGAACAAGACCAGCCGAGGCAGCAGTTTCGATCGCAGAGACTCTTCGGCGAAAGATCACTCCGTTGCGCGTGGGTAGCTGGGCTTCGTGGTGGTCAACAGGGCCCCAACCGAGTGTTGTGATAGGACCGTAACCAACAGTGGCCTCGATGTCTGCTATCGACATGGAGCGAAATCCCTCCATAGTTCGTTCCGCCACATCGATAGCCTCGGTGCTATGCCCAACTCCGTTGTTGGCGCGGGAGGCACTTGTGTAAACGGACATCAGTCCAGCCAAGCCAAAGAGGCTCACTCCCATGACAACAAGCAGCTCCACCATCGTGAATCCGCGCTCGCGCTGCTTGGAGTTTTTCGCGCTGACCTTGGGGGATAGCCAACGCATTACTGCACAACTCGCCAGCCTAGGATTTTAAGCCCCCCACCGCCATCTCCGGAGCCATCATCACCAGCAGCTTGTCCGCCGCCCGTACCATTTGCGGTGTCGTCCCCAGCATTCTCAGCGCGCGCATCACCAATCTTCACAATGTCGCCCGCGAGCGTCGCAAAGTAGATGGCACCACCGTCTCCATAGAGGGAAGACACGGTGGCACTGTTGGTCGCGACACTGAAGTCTGTGTTGAACTCGGCAATCGAGAATCCACTCACTTCTGATGTACCAAACTCACAGAGACCTGTACCGACAGGAGCATCGGTTGCACGAGTGACGATAACATCTGAAGCCGTCACAACAACGCCACCATAGAACTTCTCGCAGACACCAGCGGTGCATGTACCTTCAATGCGCCCCTTCTCTGGAGTGCCATCTGCGCAACCTCGAATCTCGCCGTTGTCGGCATAGACTGCGTAGAAGGCATTGTTCAGACTTGGGTCGAAGCTCTCAACACCACCAGTTCCGAAGAAGAGAGCCAGACGATTCGAGCTATCTGTGCGAGCACCAATGGTTCCCACGATTGGCCGCTCTGCACCAATTGCGCAGGTTGTGTCTGTCGTTGAGAAAATGGCACTGACCGCGTTTGCATCTGGATCGGTATGCCCTGTCGCAATTGCACCCAAGCTAGCAATGTAGGAGCTTCCAACATTTTGTGCTGGGTCGACTTTGTAGACGTAGCCGCAAGAGTCGGCAAAGATTGCTCGGTCGATGTAGCCATCGAATGTAGGTGATCCCACTTCCAAGTCATCATCCGTCTCAAAGATGACAATGTCGCTGGTAACGGGGCACTTGGTCTGGAACTGCCAAACGATGGCACCTGTTGTCATATCCACGGCCACAACGTCTCGCCCTTTGGTGAAGGGTGCCACAGGATTGTCGGATGCGGTCCCTGTCGCCATGATCGCGTAGAACTTGCTACTGCCCCCCACGCTAACGCGGGCAATCACCGGCTTGGACAGCGCTTGGCCAGCGAGTGCGCCACCAGGAACGATGTGCCAAAGCGGCTGTGGCCCCAGAACTGCTCCTGTGTCTTCATCAATCGTCTCCGTTACGTCGAGAGCAAAGACACTCTCATGACCGTTACCACCACTCACAATTGCAACCGTGTGGACAGCACCATCATCGAGGATGACATCAGCAACCGTTGGCGAGCCATCAGGATAACTCGTTGCTGTGCCAGCAATCATGTCGGCATTCATGCCGTTTGCGACCTTGGCGGGGATGAATGCCCAAGCCTCGGAGCCATTGGCCGCATCGGTGATGTTTGTTGGCGTGTTGCGAACCGCGTGGACAGCACCATCCTTAGAACCGACAAGAACGACCGTGGGTCGGTCGGAGTGCTCTGAGATGAAGGTATCGACAAGCTGACGGTCTTCTGGGCTTGCTCGCGGATACCAGATGGGCAGTCCTGGAACTCGCACAACAGCAGGCGTTGAGTTCTCCACCGAACCAAGCCGGGAGACGTCACCGATACCAAAACGAGCACTGCGCTGCCAATTGATGACATTCGCTGCCTGCGTGCTTCCAGCGACTCCGAGAGTCGCTTGCAAATCGGTGTCACCTGCGTTGGAGGTCTCAAAGTCCAAGCGGCTTGTGCCGTTCACATCGGCTGTGTAGATATGGCGATCCGAGTCAGCCACGCTGTTGATCGAGTCAGCAAAGTCCCAATAGGTTTGTCCAAGGCCAGCATTGAGGGCGTAGAAGTGTCCACTGCTGCCCGGTTGGCGGAACGCCCCAACATAGGCGACACCATCGTCGACAACAACACCAGCTCGGTAGTGTTCCTCAGCTTCGGTGTAGTCAAACGAGACTTCCATTCCTGCAATGCTTGGAGTCTCCGTCTTGGTGCCATTACTACACAACTCAGCTTTCCAGCGCACGTCTCGTCCAACGGGTTTCGGAAACGACACGCAGTAGTCGTTTGCATCATCGATGCATGGAGCAGCGAGCTGCCAGTTCGCTGGCTCCTCATTACTCATGTAGAACGTTGCAGATGTGCCAGCAGGAAGAGTCAATGACGGCGAGAGACGTGCGCTCGTGACGACCATCTCTTCGGTAGCGAGCGGTCCAAGATCGAGAACGCCAGACTCAACCTCACCACAATCAACAAACTGTGAGACTACCCGGTTTGCGAAGAGGTAGAACGAGCCAGAGTTGTTGCCATCGGCAATCAAGAAGTCCGGGGTTGAGTCCGGATCATTGTCATAGTCGAGGACAACACCAAGGTCGAAGTCCCTGACGGCGACACCACCAATCACCTGGTTGTACTGCGAGAGACGCTGATCCGCCCCACCGGAGAACGGAACCGCTCCAAGGTCGTTGTTGTGGAAGTACGTTGATCCACCGAGATTGCCACTGCAGTTCCAGTTGTCGGTTCCAAAGATGATGTCCTGGCCACCATTGAGAGAAAAGTCTGCGGAGAGGAGCACAGTAGCTGCTCCATCGCTGTAGGGGCTGTTGCCAATAGAGTCATATGTGGTGGTATCAATGCCACCACCGGGCAGACCTTTGTACAAGCGAAGCGGAGCACACAGCGATGGAGAACCGATGACCATATCGGCAAGTCCATCACCAGTGTAGTCAGCCATAGTCAAAGCGTTGATGCCTCGGTTGCCAAGGTTCACGTTGGTGAGAACGTCAGTTCTTGTGAAAGTTGGGTTGACTGAGCATGCCGTAGTTGGGCTGCTCCAAACATCGGGACAGGTGTTTAGAAATACTCGTACTGCCCCTGAGTTGCTTGAACTGTTGGCTTTGGTGCCAAAGACGATGTCAGGCCAACCATCGTTATTCCAGTCGAAGACCGTGCTATTGGTTGATGACCACGCAAAATACCCCCAGTCTGCGAAGGATGAAGAGGCATTGTAGCGGGGCTGAAACGTTCCATCCCCATTGCCAAGATAGATTCGCTGAACATCAATGTTGGTGTTGTCACCGCCACCGTTCTGATACTGAAAGAAGTCAGGATTGCCGTCCTGATTGAAGTCACCTGCAGTCATGCCTGCGTGTCCACCAGATGACGAGTCTGGCTCGATGTCTAGGGTACGGGTGAACTTGGGAATGCGAATATCGTTTGGATCTGCCCAGTTCGGAGCCGGGTTGTCATAGGTCTCATTCTTGTAGAAGCGCACAAAGGTGCTGCCAGAGGAACCGACGACAAGATCAGTCCAGCCATCTTTGTCAAAGTCGGCTACTGCTGCGGTGTTGAATCGATCGACGATTGACAGTGATGCGGTATTAAACAATCCGCCCGCCTTTGCGAGTTGCAGCTCGGAAGCTCCACCATCAAACACAACACCGGCATTCGTATCATCGGCAAATGTCTGAAGCGTACTCCCGGTCTGAGACTCAGGCGCAGAGGTTTCTGGGCAGCCTTCCACTGCCGACTGGGCAACCACCGGAGCAATATCCTTCTTGCTGTCGGCTAGTGTGAAGAGGCTTGCGCCAGTACCGATGATTAACAGTGCTCCGAGTCGATGATTCATGCGCGCTCCTAGTTCCTAATAGTGTCGTTCGCGTCGGTACTAAGTGTTGTTCTTAGCTACCTGGGGTAAAGGTTGTTGTGGTTGCTGAGTTAATGACGCCGAGGCAATCGTTGCGGCCGGCGCCATCTTCAGCCATGCCCTTTTGGGCGTAGCCTGGACAAGGCCGTGAGGTGTTGTCGTTGCCACCATCGACTTCGACCTCGAGTACGACCATGGAGTTTCCCGGCCCACGCCCGATAGAGCGCAGAATGACAACGCCATCGGTGTCATCTCCTGTAGAAAAACCGGGGTCATCCGGGTTGTTTAGCACCGTGACTTCGTAAGACATGGGTGTTGTGCCCACGAAGAGATTTCCGACATCGCCATGTGCCACGGCATTTCCTGGAATGTCGATCGGAGGCGGGTTGATGGGATTGTTGTCAGGGTTGATAAACGCCTTGTAGTAGTCAGTTGGATCAACATTGTTGCGAAGGTGGTCCATGCCTGCGCTCACTCCGCTCTCTGCCGCAAAAAGAGCAACCGATTGAAAGCGCGACTGACTTGAAGCATTGATGCCACGCTTTACTTTCACAAGCGTGACCGTTGCAATTGCAAGCAGGCCCGTTAGCGTTGTCATCGCGACGAGCATTACGCTTCCGCTTTGTCGATTGCGCAGTCGACGCATCATGCCAACCTTCTTCGACGCACGAACTTTTCTGAATCGTCTCATAGGTACCCTAAGCATAAGTTTACCCACAAGAAATCGAGATGCCAAGCAGTAGTATTGGCCTCTATGAGCCCCTATGTAGGCATAGCAGGCACTTTAGCGACGTTCAACTACACGCGTGGAACAACACTGAGCCGGTACCCGAGTCCTTGCTGAGACTCGATGAGGTTGTCGCGACCACTTCGAGCAAGAGACCGGCGCAAGCGACGTACAAGTTGCTTGACATGGTTGTCGCTAGGGTGCGCTGTGTCCCAGCTCACGGCTGCTAGAATTTCGGAGGAGTGCACATACCCGCGCACTGCGACTGGGCGACCACGATCCGCGGCCATGCGCTTCATTAAGAGCTGTAGTAACTCCAGCTGCACCATGGAGACTTGTACATCTCGGCCTTCGATGCAGACAAACCCACCACCACCACCTGTAGCCTCGATCGTGCTCAAATCAAGCTCTGCGGGCTCCTTGATGTCGGTATTCTCAAAGTCAGCACCAAAGTCGGCGGGAGTTTCAGCAACAGCGTTGGCGCTCACAGTCCCCACACTGAGCTTGGACGATGCAAGAGCGGGCACCGGACTCACAAAGTAGAATCCGACAGAGCCAACAAAGAGTAGATCGCCTGTTACCAATTCAATGCTGTCACGGACACTGCGGTTTGCCACGACAGATCCATTGGTGCTTCCCAAATCGCGGAAGTAGACCGTGCCAGCGTCTTCAAACTCTAAGGTTGCGTGCTTACGTGAGACGGAACCCTGATGAATGGCGATTCCACAACCCGTGGCATTCCTGCCGACAGGGGTAATCGTGCCAAGTCGGTAAATTCGCCCCCAAGCATCGACAAGACAGGCGTTGCGGTCGCCAGGCTGCTCCATCAGAATCTGCTCGGGCACCATATCTGGCACCTTGCGAGCGGCATTCGCACAGGCTTCACAGAGCGTCAAACGCTCTGCGGGCGCAAAACAAATGCAGCAAGCTGGCACGCTGGAATCATACGTATTTCTCACCACGACATCGCCTATCGTACCCCTTCGTTCCCCCCGTTGCGGAGATATTCGGTCAGCTCGGCCAGACCATGAGGGCATACCTACATCTCGTGTGGCATGGCTTTGCGTGGTGCTCGGAAGTAGCGAAGTGGCGAATACGATAGGAAGTTGGAAGCCCGCGAAGTGTAGAGATCTGCGTAGTCAGAGACTTGCTGACCAAAACGGCTGGTCGCTGCACCTTCTCGAAACATCGCCCCCCAATGAGGATTGTATGACCGCTCAATACTTCGTTCCAAAGTCGTCACTTCATCCTGCATCGCCCGACTTCGATTTCGCAATGAGTCGAGAGTCGTTCGGGACTGCTTCTTGGCTGCAACCAATCGCGGCTTGAGTGCCTCTTCGCAGTTGTCGAGCAGTCGCTGAATCTGCTTGAGCATCAGCGCTTCATAATCAATCTCAGACTGCAGGTTACGTCTCCGACGATCGAGCACCTCGAGGTCGCGAATTTCCTGCTCGTAGCGATCACTACAGTCGTTCTCAAGTGCCAACTCTTGGAGCACCATTGCAGTTCGCCAGCCTCGCGACTTCTTGAGGCGAATCATGTCGCCGTAGATATGATCGCCAACGTACAAGACACGCTCACCACTCACACGAGTCATTTCTTCAAAAGAGTGGATATTACCACCTTGATAGACTCGGTCTCCGTGAAGTTCTGTTGCAGGCGTTTCCGAGGCCGCCCCGGTATTGATGTCAACTTCATAGAACGGATTCTGGTCGTTGAAGAAGCCCGGCTTGCTCCCACCGACAATGATGTAGTCGAAATAGTTTTGCCAAGTCGGATACGCCTGGCGCTCACCATCGAGCAAATACTCCATGACGGCTTGGGTGTAGGGCCAATAGGAGTTGGTTAGGAGGAACTGCTTTTTCCCTGATGACCGAAACTTGTGCAGCATCTCCGCGAGGCCAGGATCTTTGACCACGTAGCCAGGCATATCTGCTTTGATCGCCGTCTTCAGCGTATCGTCGCGATGTGCCTCGTCGATGGACATGCGAATGTCGATGAAGAGCTTCTGGTAGTCAGGCTTTTCCACATGCCCATCAATCCAATCCACCATGGTCATGTACATAACTGCGTCGGGCAGCCCAAAAAGCGTGTCGATCCATCGGTAGCGATCAGACGAGAGGCGAATGCGCGAATCGGTGCGGTACTGCTTTACCCTCTCTTCTTTGCTAAGTTCACGGGTGCCGTGAAATACCCGCCCAACGTAGCCGTGGTGGTCCATCTTAAAGACGTTGCCGCTTGGACAATCGAGAACGATGCCGCGAATTGCGAGGTTGGAGGGAAAGCTCAATTCCATAATCTCTGCGGGGTAGCCGTGGTTGGCAACGAGCTTCTCAAGGGTGAGATCAATTGAGAGTTTTTCGAGGCGCTCCTGGTTGTAGAGCGCGAGGGTGTAGTCCATATCCCAGCCAATGAGTTCGATGCCGTCCATCCGCAGGTTGCGATTGCAGTAGATGCGTCGCTTGGTTGAGATGTCGATATCCCGTCGGACTTCGCTGAGTAGTGCGTCAATTTGCGCCTTGGTATCCCCGGACATACGTCCGGAATCGTAGCACTACTCCAGCAATTCGGCGAACTTGGCCCGTCATGCGCCACAGCGTCATGGTGAGCTGGTATCAACGCTCCGATGGCTGGACAAGAAACATTTCCGCCCCCCTTCAAGACCCTCTTTGCCAGAACCGAGTTGGATGCACGCATCGCCGAGCTGGGAGCGGAGATTACCCGGGATTACCAAGACAAGGGCGAGGACTTGGTTCTCATCGGTGTTCTCAAAGGCTCTGTCATCTTTATGGCGGACCTCTGTCGCGCCATCAATCTCCCGCTGTCGATGGATTTCATGGGCATCGCGAGTTATGGCGATGACACCAAGTCGTCCGGAGTGGTGCAGATAACCTCCGATCTCAGCAAGTCAATTGAGGGCAAGCATGTGCTCATCGTCGAGGACATTATCGACACCGGTCTCACGGCCCACTACCTTTTTGACAACCTTGCAACCCGTCATCCAGCGAGCGTCAAACTCTGCTCCCTTCTTCACAAACCCGACCGAACGGAGCGAGCTGTCCAGATCGACTACTTGGGTTTCTCGGTACCCAACAAATTTGTCGTAGGCTACGGGCTGGATATTGCGCAGAAGTACCGCAATCTCGATTTCATCGGATACGTCGAGGAATGAACCCTGAACTCCTGAACCAGCTGCCCCAAGTCCTCTTCCAGATTGGTAAGGCGATTGGGTCGGATGAGTCGCTCTCGACCACGCTGGTTCGGATCTCAGAATTGGTCACCGAGTTGTGTGGTGCCGCCGCATGCTCGGTTATGCTGGCAAACCCTGAGGAGAAAACGCTTCTTGGCAAGGCGGCGTTCGGCTTGCGTCGGCCTGATTTCACGACGGTGAGCTTTCGCTACGGGGAAGGCATTGCTGGACGTGTGGCTGAGAGTGGTGAGAGCGTGCTCGTTGACGATGTGGCCAACGATCCGCGTTTTGCAAGCCATGGTGATAGTAGCCATATCCGATCTCTCGCCTGTGTGCCGTTGCTACATCGAGACACGGTAGTTGGGGTGCTCACGGTTACGACCCCTGAGGTTAGCTTTTTCACGAGTAGCTCTCTGGAACTGCTCGCTCTCATCGCCAATACGATTGCCCTCGACATTGAGAACATTCGCTTGCGACGTCTGGCGCAGACTGACTCGCTCACCGGAGCATACAACCGACAATACTTGGACCAGTGCCTGCCCGACATGGTCGTGGACGCCCACACTAGCAACCAGCCACTTTGTGTCGCGATGTTCGATGTGGACCACTTCAAGCGCGTCAACGACGAACACGGTCATGGGGTGGGGGATTTAGTTCTCGCAGAGATTTCCCGCCGTTTGGATGAGGCGAGTCGCTCCAACGATGTCCTGGTGCGCTATGGCGGTGAAGAGTTTCTCTTGCTCTTGCCTGGCGCAAATCTGGCCACAGCGGCCGGAATCGCCGACCGTATGCGAATGCAACTGGCAGCTGAGGCGCTCACTCTCCCAACAAACGACGAAGGCGACACGGTATCCTTGAGTCTTCGAATTAGCGCCGGAGTCGCCGAGCTCGGTGTCGCCGAGGGTCACGAGCAGCTCTTCACGCGAGCAGATCAGGCTCTGTATGCAGCAAAGGCCAATGGCCGCAACAGGGTTGAGGTGGCGAAAGCTCCATGAGCGACGACGATAAGAAACCCGAGATGCCAGATGATGATGGCTGGGGCGCAGCAGCGGACGAAGCGGAAGAAACTCCTGCAGAAAACGTGGACTCTACGAGGTATTCTGAGTGGGCGGATCCCGTCAACTTGGAAGAAAAGGTAGCCGCACTTCGAGCTGCGGAGCAGCAGCCGCAATCTGGACCGATTGCTGAGTCGGGTGCCAAGGAGTTGGGCGAGCAGTCCGAGATGAGTCCCGGCGAAGAGCAGTCCGTGACCACCGGGCCTGGGGACGATATCATCGCGAACCCTGCCACAAACGCCGACCAATGGCAGCAACCAGCGGTCCCGAGTGTCGTTGTCTCGGAGACAGAGCAGGTGGAACGTGGAGAGTCCATCCCCCTAGTGAGTGACGAGGATGCACCACAGTGGGCCACGGTTCCATCTCCGATTGGGCCTGCCGACGAACAGCCTATCTCTGCCCCCTCGTCCGACATGCTCGCTGCAGCAGGTGTCATCGCCAGTAAGACGTCAGACCCAAGAGCAAGAAAACGCAAGGAGCCGCGAGAGCGCAGCACGGGTTCTGGCCTGACTCGAAAGCAGACGATTCGACTGATTGCCGGCGCCGTGGTGTTGGTGATTGCAGGTGTGGGGGCGATCCTAGGTTGGCTCAACAGCCAAAACTACTATCTGGTTTGTGGCACCAAGAGCATTCGGGCCGAGCAAGGTCGCTTTTGGCCCACCGGGCAAAACGCTCTCTCGGGACCGGCATTCCGTGCTATCGCAGTTCCAAGTGACGTGGTCTGCGAAAGCACCTCCTTTGAAAGCCGTGAGGAATTGGAACTCGCTTTCTTGGATGCACTTCTCGCGCAAAGCACGAGGCTGCTAACGAGCGGTGGCTCCGAGCAAGTCACCGTTGCCGAGGCGCAACTTGAGCAGGCACTACTGCTCACACGAGAACCAGAGAGAGCAGAGCAACGAGAGCTTGCCGAGCGATTGCAGGGCGATGTCTCGTATTGGCGTGGGGCGGCCGATGTCCAAAGAGCGGTCGAGGTGCTTGAGCTTGGCGCTACGAGTTTTGAGGAGGCAGCCGCCAAGCGGCCAAGACACAGCAGTGATGCGTCGGCTTGGGCAGAGCACGCTCGCTTCATTGCGGAGGAAATCGACAAGGGGCCGCGTTCACTTCGTGCGAATGAAGCGCCAAAGGAGAAGCCACACTTTAGTGGACTCACCGATCCGAAGGCCCAACTCAAGCCGCAAACCGACGCCTCAGGGGTTCCAGAAGCTCCGCCCATTGACGCCGGTGTTCCAACCGCCCCACCAGCGGACGCCGATGTGCCGCCCATCGACGCAGCACTTCCCCGCGGCGGCGTGCTCCTCTAGCTACTTGCCAGACGGCAGACGCACGCATACCTCGTCGGGGCGTGCGGCTTCATCGAAGGCAATATCCAGAAGGCTCCGCCCAACAAACTCGGGGCTCGAGAATGCGTCATCTGCTTTGAGTTCGTGGAACTTCTCAACCATCGGGAATTGATCCGCACTACAAGAGCGAATGAGGCTTTGCATATCGGTATCGATGATTCCCGGTGCGATGGAGTAGGCCCGCATGCCGCTCTCGCTTTCCTCGAGAGCAACGACCTCGGTAAGCCTGTCAACGCCAGCTTTGCCTGCACAGTATGCCCCCCACCCCTCGTATGCGCTTGTCGATGCACCCGATGAGATGTTGATTAGGACGCCTTCGCCATCTCGGCTTCGAAGGTGATTAGCAAAACTCTTAGTGCCGTGAAACACGCCGAGCAGATTGATGTTTAGGTGAGTCTCGACCTCAGCACTCTCACAATTTCGCAGTGGGCCAATCGGCTTCAGAATGCCCGCATTGTTGATCCACAGGTCAATTTGCCCAAATCGTTTGACTGCCTCATTGCAAAAGCGCTGCACGTCTTCTTCCTTGGTGACGTCGGCCACCATACTCAGCACCTGCGCGTTGCCTGCACCAAGCTCTGGTTTGCTTCGCGCGCAAATTGCCAAGTTGTAGCCGCGTGCTAGGCATTGTTCGGCGATTCCGGCGCCAATACCGCGGCTTGCACCGGTAATTGCAACAGTCTTCGTGGAGTCTTTTGTCATCGTAATTTTTCTTAGTAAGAGATACTATTCGCCGACCTCGTCGAGCTTCTCTTTAAAGGAGACAAACTTGCGGACGAAGTCATAGTGCTTGGCACGAAACGCCTGGGTATAGCGTCGCTGCTGCTCCTTGGCGCGAAACGCCTCACCCAAATCGGGAAGTCGCTCGACAAGTTGCTCAGTCTTAGAAAACTCAGGAACCACTATCGCGCCAGGGCCGGCTTCCGAAATCTCCACGGTTCCGCCCTCGCCTGGTCCCCGATAGCTGAGTGCAACAAGCTCGGGGCGCTGGCTTTTGAGACTGCGGGCCACCATGGATTGAGGCAGGTCTGGCAAGTCGTGGGAGACCATCGCAAAGTGATACATAGCGGAAGAGCCGCGATCCAATGCCTCACCACCGCTCTGAACATGCTCAACCACGTAGCCTGCCGGTGCCAGCTTCTCGAGTTCCTCGGCAAAGCCAGTGTTGCGATCGACAACAAGAATGCGCAGCTCGCCACCGGATGATGCGGGGTCGCGCTTGGCGATGGTGTCTTGAAGATCCACGACCTCGCGCTCCGCAGTCATAAGAAGCTGGAGAAACGTCTCATGCACACCGCTCGCTTCCTTGAGAATCGCAGTGAGTTGCCTCTGCTGCTGCGACTTCCCGGCTGCCACGATGAGCTTGTCTCGTAAGTAGGCAACGGACTCGGGTGACTTGTGCACAACGTCCGACGCCCCAGCTCGCAAGACTTCGAGTGCCGCGTCGTAGCTCTTTCGCGGTGTGAGCACCACAATCGAGGTAGTCTTAGAAATCATCTGAATCGAGGTAACAGTGTCGATTCCAGCGTTTGGATGTGGCGTATCGAGGTCGACGACAGCCACCGAAAAGAAGCGCTTCTTTAGCAACTCCCAAGCATCCGATGGGTCAGCCACGCAAGTGGCGTTCATCTTGGCCTCGGCGGCCAACTTGGCGATGCCGTTGCGCACGTTCTCGTCTTTGTCGATCACCAGCACCTCTGCGCCAATGACGGCACGGACGCTGGAAGTCATTCTGCTTATGTTCGAAGATGCGCTCATTTCGGTGCCTGAAATTCGAAGGGCCAAACGAAGTCTAGAGCTTCGCTCCCACTGGAGGGAAATGTCCAACTTCGGACCAACCCCACCAAACAGTTTGCCAAGACTTTCGAACCGGTATTGTTCGCCCGAACTCGAATACCGGTCGCTGAACCGTTTGGCTGGACAGAAAAATGCAGATCGATTCGCCCTTGTAATGGCTCCTTGGGATTGCCCTGCTTTAGCGCGCGTTCATAGCAGCGCCCAAGGTGTACTTGGTTCCGCTCCACCACAAGTCCAATTCTGCCGGCCAAAAGTTGAACCTGTCGCTCCTGCTCTTCAGCGGTAAGCGCTTGCCCTGCATCGATAGAGCGAGGGCTAGGCACTGCAATACCAGCATCAATTTGCCTTCGCGGCTTGCTGCCACCAGGCTTTGCGGCTGACACGCCAGCATCGGGCCTTGATGATGAAGCTCGCGTTGCAGGAGTCTTGCCCGTCGTTGAGGAATTCCCGTTGGCCGGTTTCTGGGTCGATGCGTTCCCATTCGACGAGTTCCCAGGTTTCTGTGCAGGCTTTTCTCTCGATGAGTTTTGATTCGATGGACTCCCACCTAATGGATTCCCGCTAGGCGCAGTCCCATTCGCGTTTCTTGGCGAAGACGGCGAAGACGGCGAAGACGGCGAAGAGGAGTCAAGGGGGACTTTCGCATTGGTCCCAGCCTCCGATGCTGAGGGCGTAGACTCCGTTTTGCTCACAGCGTGCTGCTCGCGCTTATCAAAGTACCCAAGTATCAAAGCAATGCCCGCGCCCAACATCAGCAGGTTGAGCCCCAAGATCAGAGCGATCCGAATTCGGCGAGCCCCTTGGGATACAGGCAAGTCAAAGAGTGACTCAGATACCTCCGGTTCGCTTGCGGCCAGCACTGGCCCCTTTGGCAAAGGCGTCCCGATCTGTGAGATATGGACATTTCGGCCGCAAACGCCGCAGAACTGGGATTCCGGTGGAATTTCCCCGCGACAGTGAGGGCAACGCATGGCCCGTGCATCCTAGCAGGAAGAACACAGACGTTGCGGACCTTCGGCTATGAAAATGCTACGATTTCCGAGCCTGTAAGGGCGATCAATGAGCAATCAAGTTTTTGAACGCGTGCTTGGTGCAGCCAGACAGCTGGGTGCATCCGATGTCCATCTCAAGGCTGGTCTCCCGCCGATATTTCGCATCAAGGGTGAGCTGCGGACCGTTCGGGACGTGCCTGCTCTCAGCAAGGAAGCCATCGCTGGTTTCGCTGTCCAGATGATGAGTGAGCGCCAGCGCATCGAGTTCGAGGAGAATTGGGATCTCGACCTGGCCTATGGCACTCCAGATGGCGTCCGCTACCGAGTCAATCTCTTCCAACAGCGCGGCACAGTGGGAATGGTGCTGCGCCTCATTCCGCCAGAGGTCCCAGAATTCGCCACCCTTGGGCTCAGCGATGGCATTCTCAAGCTTGCGGAAAACAAGAGAGGCCTCGTTCTTGTAACTGGCATCACAGGCTCGGGCAAATCAACAACCCTGGCGACGATGGTCGACTACATCAACCAGCGCAAGGCGTGTCACATCGTGACAGTGGAAGACCCAATAGAATACGCATTTCGAGACAAGCGCTCGGTCATCAATCAGCGCGAAGTGGGCTTTGATACCCGCTCGTTCTCCAAGGCTCTGCGGGCGGCACTGCGGCAAGATCCTGACGTCATACTCGTTGGCGAGATGCGAGATATCGAGACCGCCGAGATTGCTATGACTGCCGCTGAAACTGGCCATCTGGTCCTCTCGACGCTTCACACCGTTGATGCAACGGAGACCGTAAACCGGATCATATCGATGTTCCCAACGCATCAGCAGGCGCAAGCACGACTCTCACTAGCCGCAGTTCTGCGCGGCGTGGTCTCACAGCGGCTCATTGCCAAAGCAGATGGCAAGGGCATGGTTCCAGCCGTCGAGCTGATGGTCACCACAGAGCGCATTCGCGAAATGATCGAGGATCCAATTCGAACCCGAGAGATCAAGGATGCGATCGAACAGGGTAAGCACCCCTATGGCATGCAGACGTTTGACCAGGCACTTGCCGAACTTGTGAAGGCACGCTCTGTTACTTACGAAGAGGCTGCAAAGCACTCTTCAAGCCCGTCCGACTTTGCCCTGCTCTTCCGCGGCGTATCGGGAGCCTCGGAAAATTGGGAGGGGCAAGACAAGAGCAAAAGCCCTGGCAGCGATGGTGGCCAGGATTTCGAAATCGATCGCTTTGGAAAGTAGTCAGATGCCAGCACCCGCCCCTAGCCAATTCTTCTCAGTGTTTTCCCCAGCCATTTCGCGCGTCATGGTTGCTCTCGGCGTTGCGCTCGCACTCATGGCTGGATTGGCCAAGGCAGCGGAGGCCAAACCTAGGGTTGTGGTTTTGTCATTCAAGGGGCCAAAGGCAAAGTCGTTTCAAAGCACGGTGGAGTCGTTGGTCAAGACAGTAGCCAAGGTGATTCCCGCAAGCCGCTTTCGCAAAACATCCAAGAAAGTGCGACGCTTTCGCCCCAACCGCAAGGGCTACCGTGCTGTAGCAAATCGGATGGACCTCGATGGCTATGTCGAAGGCACAGTGAGTCGCAAGCGTGGCAAGCTTCGCCTAGTGGTCAAATTCCGCGGCGCTAACGGCCGGGTTCGAGCTGAGGAAGTTGAGATTCTCGTAAAGCGCCCCAAGCTGAACACGGGAGAGAAGCGTCAGCTTCGCCGTGGCATTCAGCGCCGCCTTCGCTCCCTTGGGCGCGACGATGACGACGACGACGACGACGACGATTGGGACGACGACGACGACGACGATGACGACGACGATGACGACGACGATGATGACGACGACGACGATGATGACGACGACGACGACGATGACGATGACGACGACGACGATGATGATTGGGACGACGATGACGACGATGACGATGACGACGATGACGATGACGACGATGACGATGACGACGATGACGATGACGACGATGACGATGACGACGATGACGACGATGACTGGGACTATGACGAAGGTGCCGATCGCAGCCGTGCCGTGGAGGCACTTGCAGGTCTCTCCTTCAGCTCGCGCAGCCTAAGCTTCGACGCAGATGACACAGGCTCCGACCCACAAGGCTATGCTGGAGCAATGGTTCCCGGCTTCTATGCCGATATCAGCGTATTTCCACTTGCCTTCGCAAACCAAGAAGGCCCCCTTCGAGGCATTGGCCTCACTGCCGTCATCGATCAAGTATTCAAGATTGAATCGAAGCTTCAAGGCATGGCAGAGACCGTTTTGCCCACAAGCCAAGGCAGATACGGATTTGGATTGCTGTATCGCCACAATCTAAACCCAGACGAAGCAACGGGCATTACCATTCGCGGCTCCCTCCGATATGCAGCTCAAAGCTTCAACATCGACAAGAGCGAATCCTCTGCTGTCACAATCCCCAATGTCGATTACGCGTATATCGAGCCGGGCTTTGCCGTCACCTTTCCCGTTAATCCGCAAATCGATCTAGGTATTGCAGGCCACTTCTACATCATTCAATCCACTGGCGAGGTTCAGGAAGCGCAGCAGTATGGTGGAGCCGCGGTCTCCGGATTCGATGGAATGCTCGGGGCAACGTACAAAGTGATTCCTCGTGTGATCATCCGAGCAGAGGCGCGCTACGCGACGATCAAACACATTTTTGATGGCTCGGGTAACCTCACTGACCGCGACAACAACGGCCAGCAAGACGTGAGCAGTGCCTCAGACAATTACCTAAGCGTCTTTACTACGATCGGTTACCTTTACTAGACTCGCAACGTTCATGGCCGGGCAAGAAAAGCGCGATAGCCAGCGAGTGCCAGTGGCGCTTCGCATCAAACTGCGTTTTCGCAAGCTCGACACCTTTGTCTCAAAGTTTGCCACCAACATATCCACCCACGGTATGTTCATCAGCAGCCGCAAGCCAAAAGAGCCAGGCACCCAGCTGCGCTTTGAGTTGCGACTTGCCGACGACTCGACGGTAATTGCCGGTCGAGGAGTGGTCACATGGGTACGGCCCTACAAGAAAGAGAGCCCAAAGGAGCCACATGGCATGGGCATCGAGTTTATCGGCCTTAGTAGCGATAGCCGTGAACTCATTGCTCAGATGGTCTCGCTGCGCTTGGACAAAGGTTTGGGCGACGAAGGCATTCCGTACCAAGTGAAAGACTCCAAGAGTGAGGCTTCACATCTGAAGGCAGTTGTCACTCAAGAGGCTGTAGCCAACGAGGATCCCGCCGAAGATGAACTCTCGTTGGACCAGGTGGTTCGAAGCGAAGTCGACGTTCGTGCGGTATTACAACGAGCTCGCAGCATTGTGGGCAACGAGGAGCCTGACTCTGAGCTAGCACGCCTCGCTCGAGTGAGCGCAGCACCCGTTGCCGAAACGGTAGACGTTGCATCACATGAGCTTGCCAAGATTCTCGGAGGCGCACCCATCGTCTCTCGTCCCATCGTTTCATCCGATCCTCCAACTGACTATGCGGGACTTGAAGACGAGTCTATCGATATTGAGCCTCCAGATCCTAAGGAGGCTGCTCCTGCCCCAGAACCGGAACCTGTAGCTGAGGCGATTCCAAATCCTCGCGAACCTGAGCAAACCGGCCCAACAAAGCGTCGCCCTTCTTCGCTACAAGACGAACTCGATGCAGAAATAGCGGCGAGCGGTCTCGAAGAGCAGCCCTACGGTGAGGATAACGAACTTCCCATGATGGAAGACGAGGCAGCGACCTTTAGTCCCACCCCTATTCCTCTCGATGACGCGCTCGACTCGTTGCAAGATGCTGGCGCCCCTGCTCCAGATGTTCCAGCACTAGAAATCCTCGAAGAGGAACTCTCCTATGCTGATGAGGAAACCAAGGCAGGTGAGCCGCTTCCCCTTGAACAGGCCCTCTTTCACGACCGGCGACCAACTCCCCGAGCGGAGACCGAGCTTCAGGACCTTGAGTCCTACAATGAGCTTGCCGCAGAGCAGGAGATTGCAGCGGCGCCTAAGCCGACTTCCCCATCCTCGAATCCGCTCGATGATCTACTCGGCGAACTTGAGTCCGAGGTTTCCGAGGGAACGCAGCCCGGCGATGAGCTAGAAGTGCTCGACGAGTTCGACGAGTTCGACGAGTTCGACGAGTTCGACGAGCTTCAAGATCTTGAAACAAATGAATACGAAGTCCTTGAAGAACCTGCAGCGGAGACAGCCAAGGCAGCGCCAGCAACAGCTGGGCTCGATGCTGCGCTGGCGAGTCTTGGGGACTCGATCGATGACGATGATGATATTGAGATCGATGAGAGCTACTAAGAACAACTCCTACTGATGGTAGGAAAGCAGCGGAAGAATCTTCGAGGGTTCGCCGTTGTGCTCGTTCCAAATCTCAAGCAATCGACTGGCATGGGTTCGCCCGGTCTCGACCACCTCGCGAATTGGATCTAGGTACGACACCTCCGTTGCATCAACCCGGCACAGTCCATCAGCACTAATCGCAACCAGTTCGCGCGCCAGGTCTCCTGCCGTAGCCGTGGACCCCGGGACTCGCGCCGCAAGCCCCTCTCTGTTGACCGCAGCTCCAAACTCGACTCTCTGGCCAAAGCTGAGTGACTCGGTGAGGGCAATCGCCTGATCACATGCCGCATCGTCATACATAAAGCCACAACAGAAGGCACCAAGCGCCAACGTCATCTCGTAGGAGTTGGCATCACAGCCTCGAACTTCGAGGTATTTCTTCATGCGAGCATCCGGAAACAAGGTTGATAGGTGCAGTCCCCAGTCGTCTATGGTCGCGCGATGCCCCTGAAACCCTTCTTTCATAAATGTTCTGAAGGTCATGCCATTGGCAGGAATGTACGTATCGCGATGGACAAAGAAGAGCGGTACATCGAGTGCCCACTCGGTGTAGCGATCAAAAAACCCTTCGCCATCTTCGAAGACGAAGTCGAGCAAACCACAGCGATCTGGATCCATATCCGTCCAGATGTGGCCACGATAGCTTTGAAATCCATTTGGCTTGCCGTTGGCAATCGGAGAGTTGGCGTAGATGCCAGTGAGCAGCGAGGTCGTACTCATGACCGCACGCATCTTCCTATGAGCGTCGAGTTCGCTGCTGAAGTCGAGATTGACTTGCACGGTAGCCGTGCGCTTCATCATCTCGTGTGCAAGTGAGCCACGCGTCGGCAGATACTCGCGCATGATGTTGTAGCGAAACTTCGGAACCCAGCAGACGTCTTCCAGTTCACCCCACATTCGGAAGCCCGACGAAACCCATTGCGCGCCGATCTTCTCGGTGGGCTCGCGAATGAAGTCGAGAAAGTTCTGCAAGTCCTTGGCAAGATCTTCCGAGTGGCGGTGTGGCCTAGCCGCATACTCCAGTTGTGCTCCCGGCTCGATGCTCACTTGCGTGTGGCGACGGCAAGTGAGTGCAATGATGTTGTCGCCTTCGCGCACAGGCGTCCAACCAGACGCCTCAAGTGCCTCAAGAATATTCGTCAGACCTCGCGGTCCATAGTAGGGAACGGCTTGGCCAACGAACTTTGGTCCGGTGAGGAACCCAAGCATTTCGTTTTCGGTACCAATTCGCCAATCTTCTCTGGGCTTGCAAGCCTCCGAAAAATAGCGGATCAGGTCGCGTTTGGATTCAATGTCGGGACTTTTTCCGCCTACGAGATACAAGACACGCAGATCGTACGGGCTGGCGAAGCACGAGGTCAAACCCTCCGGTGACGCTGAATTCCCCCTGCGAGACATGCTAGCGTCTCGTCATCCAGACGCCTCTGGCGTTGATAGCTAGGAAAGCCTCTTTGTCGATGTCTCAAGCCGCCTTACCAGCCGATCTACCCGCAACCTTCACCCCAGATAAACTCGAAGGTGCGAGTCGCCAGTTGTTGGCGCTTCTCACCCAGAAGTCATTTCAGAAGAGAGAGGTTGTCCTCTCATCTGGAAAGAAGAGCAACTTCTACATCGACTGTAAGCAGAGCAGTCTCACCGCTGAAGGCCATGTCCTAATTGGCCAGCTCTTTTGTGCGGCGATCCAGAAGCATGCGCCCGAAGCCAAGGCAGTGGGTGGGCTTACCTTAGGTGCCGATCCACTGGCCTCCGCAACCGCCATGGCCTCCTACCTTGGGGGCCGACCATTGGACGCATTTCTCATTCGCAAAGAGGCAAAGGGCCACGGCACCGAACAATACCTAGAAGGCATGTCCAACCTCGAGGCTGGCATGCCGGTTGTCATTCTGGAAGATGTTGTAACGACAGGCGCATCTACCATCAAAGCAATCGAGAGGGCTCGTGCCGGTGGGCTCAACGTCGTGCTTGCCTTGACACTTGTCGACCGCGACGAAGGCGGCCGACAAGCCGTCGAAGAACATGCTCCCTTGCTCGCACTCTTCACACGTCACGACTTTGTTTCATGACACGAGTGAAAGGCATAGGTGTAGGCATTCTGCTCGCTCTTTCGCTCGCATCCGGTGGTTGCGGTAGCGTCGATGAGCCCGTTCGTTTCTCGGCCGAGTGGCCCGCAACGAGCAGCGATTTTGAAGAAACCTCGAGCCGCTGGACCAGGCGTGGAGTCTTGCGAGCACCGCTCGATCAGCAAGCAAGCCAGCTCATGGAGATTTACGCAACCTACCTCTCAACCGATTGGCGCGCAGCCTATGTAGAGAGGCAAGCAACGCTGCAGAAGCTCAGCACGCAACGCAAAGCGGTTCTTCTTGGTGAGCAGCAAGAGACGGCAAAGAAACACCACGAATTCGAGCTGTTGATTACGACCTACCACCAACGACACAACGACCTGCACCGTGAACGCTCCATCTGGCGAGTCACCTTGGTAGATGACCAGGGCAACGAGATTGCCGCAGAGCAGGTCAAGCGTGACCGGCGTCCTCGAGAAGTCATCGCTGCCGAGTTTGAAAACCTCGGCGACTTTGCGGAAGCCTACGTGGCAAGGTTTCCCGCAGCAGCAGGGATCTTAAGCGGCAAGAAGTTTAGCCTGCGCGTTGCCAGCTCGCTAGGCATGGTTGAAGTTGATTGGGTCTCGAAGAAGTAGGGTCGCATTCAAAGGGCACCACTAAGAACGTTCCCTAAGCTCGCGACATCAACGTTTCTTCTTTTTCTTTCGTTGTCGCAGGTCTGGGTTCGATAAGAATCGCTGCCAGAACGTCTTGGGGATTTCGTAATCCTCATCGAGGTCATCAAAACTCTCAACTCGAACCGGCTCCACCTTGGCCTCCGCATGGCCGCGATCAAAGAAGGCTTCTTCTTCCACACTAAAATGCGAAGCTTCGTTGCCTGCAGCCTCTGCGGCACTCGCTAGTTCGGCAACGCCCTGGGCATCCTTGTCGCTCTTGGAATCGGCCTGCGCAGGCGCACTTGGTGCCGGGTCTCTTAGTACCGTGGAATCCTTGGCCGCGGCCTGCATCACTGCAGCTATGGCAACTACCGCATCCTTCGCTGTTTTCGCAACAATCGCATGTCCAGCAGCGGCCTCTTCGGCGGTCCAACCATTCGAAGAATCCGAACTCGAAGAAGAATCCGAACTCGAAGAAGAATCCGAACTCGAAGAAGAATCCGAACTCGAAGAAGAATCCGAACTCGAAGAAGAAT
>JANTGM010000063.1 GCA_024762925.1 Kofleriaceae bacterium
GCAGACTACGGCCAAGCTTTCCTCCACCGAAACATAGAAAGGGACTTGCAACGAAGTCCCTTTCCATTTCCTCGGTGGAGGTAAGCGGGATCGAACCGCTGACCCCTTGAATGCCATTCAAGTGCTCTCCCAGCTGAGCTATACCCCCTGAGTGAGAACGTATCTATCAAAGCGGGTTCGGCAGGTCAATAGGCCAGCAGCGACTTAGCAGCCCACTGGTTACAAGCCTCGGCGGACCGAGTGGCACTTGTGCTAGAAGCGGCCATGCGCGCGCGCTCTACTTTGCTCCTGCTCCTCGTTCTCGTTGTGAGTTGCAAGTCCAGCTCACGAGCACCGGAGCCGGCGAGCATTGGTGCTCTTTCGGCAGCCCAAGCCCAGACCTTAGCTGATTCGCTGACGCCAGTTCTGGCTTCTTGCGATGAGCAGGCGCTGGACGCACATTTCAATTGGGAGTGGCTCTTTCGCGTGGCCGCTCGCCAAAGCGGAAACGGCGCCAAACAAGAGAGAGCCCTCTACAAGATGCTTCGCGAGCGCCAAGGCCTCGCTAGGGAATTCCTCTGCGTGGATGGTGAGATCGCCTACGTTGGTTTGCGAAACCGAAGCGACGGGCAGGCGCTCGTCTATCGAGTGAAAACCGACGAGGGCTTGGACTTTGTCGAGTTCGACATTGGCAAAGAGGCGAGCGGAGAGCCTCGTTGTCTCGATCGGCAGGCGTACCGCTCCGGTTGGCGACTACGTGATCTTCTGGCTACAGGGCCACGACTTGAAGGCGACATTGCCACGCTGGTCCGAATGCGCTCGGCTCTGGCGTCTGCCCCCAAAGACGCGATTGATGAGTCTAAGAAGTATTCCGATGTTTCTCCGATTCAAAGCCTGGCCGTCCTGGCGGCAGCGCATATTGGAGCAGATGCATACCGCGCGGCTCTAAGCGACTTCCATGAGCGGTTTCCCGATGATCTTAGCGTTTACCTACAGGCTTATGATGTGCTCGCGGGACTTGGTCACTACAAGCTTGCTGATGAGGCGGTGGTGGCACTGCAAGAGGGGATTGGAGACGAGGATGGCCTGCTCACCACACGCGTGGCTTTGCTTATTGAAGCAAAGGATTTTGATCTCGCCACCGAGTTGGCCGAAAAAGCCCTTCGCGCGCATCCAGAGCAGCAAGAAGCGCACTACCGGTTGCTGGAAGTGCACGTCGAACATCGCAACTTCGCGGGCGCAGTCGCGGTGATGCGTCTGCTGGGAGAGCGATTTAACGTGCGCTTCACAGAAGATAGCATGGATACGTCTCACTCCGCCTACGTCGAACTACTCGCATCCGATGAGTGGAGCGCGTATTAGAAGCAAGCAACCTACTCTCTGCCTGGGAGTGAGCGTGTTCAATGCACGACGTTCGCACTAGGTTAGCGACGTGTTTGGGCAAAGTGCACAAAGCCTGGAAAGTGCCGACCGAGGTATCCGCCGAGTTTGCCATGACCTGTGAAGACAAACTCACGCTTGCGGCGAGCGATTGCATTGACCATCACAGTCGCAGCTTTGTCGGCAGGCCACATGAGCTTCGCAGGACGGCGGTCCTCTCGGTCTTCATGCAAAACGCCGTTGTTGTCGACAAGGGCAATCTCGGTGGCCACATATCCTGGGTGAATGGTTGTGCAGCTCGCGCCAGATCCGTGGAGTTCTAGGCTAAGAGTTTGTCCAATGGAGCGTACAGCGAATTTGGAAGCAGAGTAGGCGCCAGCCTTTGGGGTTGAGAGCATCGACATCACGCTGCCTACGAGCGCCAAGCGGCCATGGCTTTGGCGAAGTTCTGAGAGCGCGTACTTCGCGGTGATTGCCGCTCCAACAACATTGACGTCAAACTGCCGCCGCCAGTCCTCGGCAGAGAGGCTCTCGATGCGACCACTGACGCCAAACCCCGCATTCGCGACGGCGCAGTCGAGTTTCCCGTGGGCTTCCACAATGGCACGAACTGTTGCTGCGACATCGTCTTCAACCGTGACGTCGCAGGGAAAGGCATAAGCCTGGCCACCAGCTTCCCCAATGGTCGCTACGAGTTCTTCTAGTCGCTCTCGGCGTCTTGCCGAAATGCAGACGATTGCCCCGCGATTCGAAAACTCGCGAGCGAGTGCCGCACCGATGCCAGCGCTGGCCCCAGTAATCCAAACCACCTCGTCTTTGAAGCTGTGCATGGTCGCACTGTGCCTCGCGAGCGGGCAGCCGGGCAAGAGCTTTGAGGCTATGCTTGGTTGGCTTCCATTCCGCTGAGCAGCTGGTCGATAACCCAGTGAAGGTGCTCACGACGCTCGCGACGATTCGACGCAGAGAGCGGGTCACCATCCCAGATTTCGTCAAGAGCGGGAGCATAGGTAAAATACGCAACGACGAGTCCGGAGAAGCTCAGGAAAAAGTGCCTAACATGTAGAGGCCCATCGCCCGCCATATCGGCAAGCACCTCCTGAACCCGCGAAAAGAGAAGGTTCATACCCTCGCGAATCATGCCCACGTTCTCTCCATTCGCGAGTAGCTCGTGCTGAACAATGTGGATGTAGCGACTATTATCCTCGATGAAGTCCAGGTACGAGGTGAGCAGAGCGTGCACTTGCTCGCGAAGACTGGTCGTTGGATCTGCAGGACTCAGTGCCTCGGCGTGGGAGGTGTAGTACTGCTCAAGCACTTTGCGAAGCAGCGTGGCCTTGTTTTCGTAGTAGTAGAAGACAAGCGCTTTGTTGACTTCGGCCAACTGAGCAATGTCGCGAACACTTACCGCCGCAAAGCCTTTTGCCGCAAAGAGTTCCTCAGCGGCCCGCAGGATCCTGCGCGACGCCTCACCCTTCTTCTTTGGCGCGTTGCCTGACATACTTGACCACCTGTATACCAAGTCGCCATCGGTAAGTCTCTGAAGAAACTAGATATCTCAGGCGCAGGGGAAATGTGTTGACCGAGCGGTTAACGATTGATACTTGGCGTCACAGCGCATGGACGGACTTGATGACATTCGCCTGAGTTTTAGCGCAAGCTCACTCTGGGTTCTCAAGTTCGTACTCGCAAGCCTCATGTTTGGTGTCGCGCTGGAACTGTCTCCGCGTGACTTTGCTCGGGTCGCGCGTGCACCCAAATCTGTTCTTGTGGGGCTCTTTGGCCAGTTTCTCTTGCTTCCCGCCGCCACCTTTCTCTTGGTGCAAATCGTTCGCCCCCCTGCGAGTGTCGCATTGGGAATGTTCTTAGTTGCCTCTTGCCCAGGAGGAAATATCTCAAATCTGATTGTCCACCTGGCGGGCGGTAACACGGCTCTGTCGGTTGGCATGACAGCGGTCTCGGGAGCAGCGGCAACGTTTCTCACTCCACTCAATTTTGCTTTCTGGGCTGGACTCGACTCCGAGGCGAGCGCACTGCTCACCAAGGTGGCGATCGAACCCATGGGGATCCTCTTCTCTGTCGCATTCCTCTTGGGGCTGCCCATGGTTCTTGGCATGTGGGTAGGCACGCGCTTTCCTCGGGTGCGGGCACACGCCCGGCGACCACTTCGCATCGTCTGTGGGCTGGTCTTCTTTGGACTGGTGACAAGTACCGTGGTGACCAATGTCGAACACCTAACCGTTGCATTGCTGCCGGCCTTTCTCCTTGTGATCGCACACAACGCCCTTGCCCTTAGCACGGCCTATGGAGTCGGACGTATCTTCTCGCTTCCGCCAGCGGATTTGCGCGCGGTTTGCGTGGAGGTTGGCATTCAGAATAGTGGTCTAGCCTTGGGCATCATCTTTAGCGTCTTTGGGGGGCTGGGAGGCATGGCCATGATCGCACTCCTATGGGGAATCTGGCACATCGTGGCAGGTTCGCTGTTGGCGCTTTTTTGGTCTCGACGCCCCCTTGTTGCAAGGCCCGCATGACATTTGTACTTGCAGGGATTCTCTTCATCGCCTTTGGCGTTCAAGCAACCGCAGGCTTTGGATCGGTGCTGCTCTCGCTGGCGCTCGGAACCCTCTTCTGGCCAATCACGGAACTTCTGCCCATCGTAGTCCCGCTATCCCTAATGCTCTCAACGTACATTGGAGTGCGACACTGGCGACACATCGAGTTTCGTTTGCTCCTGCGATCCGTACTGCCACTGATGGGCGCGGGTGTCTTGGTGGGAGTGATGCTAACGCCGCACGCTAGCCCCCAAGCTCTCAGGCTCTTGCTTGGAGTCATTGTCTCTGCCGCAGCAGCTCGCGGGCTCTACTCGCTGTTCACAGGCAAGGTGGTCATTGCCAAGCGCGGCGGCATCGCTGCCTATATATGGGTTGCGTTTGCCGGCGTTGTTCATGGGCTCATCGCCACCGGAGGCCCAGCGCTTGTGTACGCCATCGAAGCGATGGGGCTCGGAAAAAACAGCTTTCGAAGCAGCCTGGCCTTTGTCTGGATCGTTCTCAACGGCATCTTGGTTGCGCGCTATATTGCGACGGGTGCTTTGGATGGGCCCCAGGTTGGGCGCTTTGGCATGATGGTTCCGGTGGTGCTCGCAAGCACGCTCCTAGGCGAGGTACTGCACTCGCGAGTGAGCGAGAAGGTCTTCCGAGCCGTTGTCTTCCTTCTTCTCGCTGTTGCGGGCATGCTGCTCTGTGTGCCGCTGCTTTTAGGATAAACTCGTATGGTGCGCACTTTTCTCATTCTTGCCGCTCTCGCGGTTCAGTTTGACTCTGCTGCGGCGTTTGCACAGGACACGGAACAATCATCCCCCTGCGACAGTCGCGCGGCAAAGCTTCTCAGGGCCGACGCCAAGCGCGCGACTCAGTGGAACTGGGGCTGGGGCGCTATCTATCTGGCTGCATCGGTGGGCCAGGGCGGCGTTGCCATGTCAATCAACAACGAAGACCTCAAAGTCGGGCTCTGGACGGGAGCTGCGAAATCGACGTTGGGGGTGCTTAACCAAATCATCTTCCCCAAGCGCATCTACGCCCCAAACGCTGGGTGCACCGACTTGGCAAAGCGCGTGGCAGAAGCCCGCGAAGTGGAGCGCAAGGGGCACAACTGGATTGCACATGGCACCGTGGTGGCCGCCAATGTTGCGGGCTTTGCAATTGTCGCAGGCACAACGGGAAACTACGTTTTGGCAACAACTGGCACGATTGTGGGCAGTCTAGTTGGCGAGTTTGCGATCTATACGAGCCCGAACAAACTGCGGGCGGCAGGGCTTGGGGGTGGCAATCTAACGCTGATGCCCCAGGTGACGTCTGGGTACTCTGGCCTGCTCCTGCAAGGCTCGTTCTAGGACCACGGCTGAGCGCAAAGCGAATCGCTTCTAGGTGTTTCTCTGAGCCGCGCGAAGGGCATCGATAAGTAGCTGCTGTCTCACGGGTTTTGCAAGGAAGTCTGATGCTCCTAGAGACTCCGCTCGTTTGCGGTTCTCGGCCGTGTCCTTTGATGAGATAACAAGCACCCGCATCTGTGTTTGGCGAATGTATTTGCTCGCTCGAGTGAGAAGCGTAAATCCATCTTCTCCAGGCATCTCGAGATCGGTGACCATCGCCGAGTAGCCTTGCTCCTGCAAACTCTGCCAAGCGCTTGCACCATCACTGGCTGTAACAACTTCGTAGCCGGCCTTGAGCAGCATGTGGCGCATTGCTTCGCGAATTGCTTTGCTATCGTCAACGACGAGAATGCGCCGAGCAACGGGAGGTTCCGCGGAATCCTGCCGAATGTCGGTGAGTTTCACAGGAGGTCCTGGATACGCGAGGTTGACGAGCGCCGCAGGATCGAGAATGAGTTGCACCTTCCCCGAAGGGCTTATGGTGCCGCCTGCGTAAAGCGGGATGCCTGCGAGCATAGGCCCCAGATTCTTGATGACGATTTCTCGCGCACCGATAATCCGATCGCAACTAATGGCGAGTCGCTTGCCCATGAACTCGAGCAACACGACAGGGCAGCGCCGCAGATTTGCAGGCATTGGGAATCCCAACAATTCGTGAAGCGGCACAAGGGGCAGGTCGCGGCCCTGGGCGTCGGGAGCGGTTTCGCGCAAAGGCAGCGCAATCTCACTTTGATCCAAGACATGCACATTCGATATGGCAAAGACGTGCCCACCAATCTTGAAGAGCATGGCGTTTGCCACCGCTGTTGTCAGCGGGAGCCGCATCGTGAATCGGGTGCCCAAGCCCGGTTGACTGGAAACCAAAACTTCGCCGCCGAGTCGGGTCACGGTTTGGCGCACCGTACTAAGACCCACACCACGACCCGCCAGCTGATCCGTCGTCGAGCGCGAGGAGGTGCCCGCATCGAAAATCATTTGCAGCGTTCGCTCATCGCTGGCTTGCCGCGCTTGCTCTGTGCTCCAGCGTCCGTCTTGCACGAATCGCTTTCGTAGGTCGTCGGTTCGAATGCCAGCCCCATCGTCGCTCACCTCAATGACGACGACATTGCTCTCATGTCTGGCCGTGACCATGATGCGCCCTTCGGCGCTCTTGCCATTCGCCTCCCGATGGGAAGGGCTCTCAATGCCGTGCACGACCGCATTGCGCAAGAGCTGAATGAGGGGGTCGACGAGCTGGTCGGCAACGGTCTTGTCGAACTCGGTTTCACCACCCGCGGTTACCAGTCGAACCTGCTTGTTGGTTTGCCGCGCCATGGCCCGCAATTGTGGCGTTAGGCGGCTAAAGAGGGAGCGAACCGATTGCATGCGCACCGCTGTGAGGCCGTCTTGTAGTGCAAATTCGGTTCGTTTGAGAAGCGAGGTGTCGTCGCCAAGCCTGCCAAGCTCTTCTTCTAGGGCGGGCATGATTGTCGCCAGTCGACCTTCGATCTCGGCCAGAGCGGAACCCAATTGGTCCACGCGCACAGGAGCACCCGATTCGACCCAGCCGGCCCGCTGTGAGTTGAGCGTGTCCATCGCTTCACGAATTAAGGAAAGTTCTGATGCGAGCTTGCTTGCGCGCTTTTCGATCCGGCTGCGGTCAAAGACAAGCTCACCAACGCAGTTCATCAGACGATCGATGCGGCCAGGATCCACTCGCAGCATGGGGCTATCCACACCGCGCCGATCGGGGCGCCGACGCTCCGCGTAGCTCTGGTCTTTGTGCGTCTCGGTAATCTGCAGTGGCGGAACTTCGTCTGTTGGAATCTCGGAGGACGCAGCGTCGTCTGCCTTCGCTTTGCCGATGCCTGCCAGCCGTTCTCGGAGGCCCTCCACACCCGCGGCGGCTTGGTCCGGGCCGCTGGCGCTCGCGATCGAGAGATGCATGCCATCGGCGATTTCGACGAGGTCGTCTCGCACACTGTTTGACCATTGACTCTGGCCTGTGCGGATGCGCTCGATGGCGCTCTCGAACTCGTGAGCGAGGCTGGCGATCTGTGGCAAGTCCACAGTGCCAGCTGCGCCTTTGAGGCCGTGTGTGAGGCGCATCAGCTCGTTGAGTTGATCGTCGTCGGGCTTCCCACCCGTGTTTGCGATGAGAATTGCGGTGATTCGTTCAAGTCCCTCTCGAGCTTCTTCCCGAAAGATATTGAGAAGTGTTAGGTGCTCACCTGTGTCAAAACTGCTCTTGTTGCGGCGCGCCGTGCGATGCACCCGTGTTGGCGACGAATCTCCTATTGTTGGTGAATTGGGCTTTGAGATCGTCGGGGCATCTTCAGCGAACTCTTCGACAGCAGTGTCCTCTTCCGGGCGGAGCTGGGCCCCAAGAGTCTCTACGAATTGTTCTAAGGCGAGAACGCCTTCATCGCGGTGTGCCGTAATCTTCTCTGCAATGGATCGAACGTTGCGTTCGAGCTCCTCATCACCAACCAGCTGTGCTGCTCCAAAGAGGTCGTCGAGTTGACGCTCGCGCTCTGCATCGTTGCCGCTCTCTTGCCGCAAGGCTCCCAGCGCATGTCGCGCTTGGGTGAGAACAATATCCAGCAGACTATTCTTCATGTGAAGCCACAGCCTGCAGCGCCAAGGAGCGATTGTTCATGGCGGCATCAAAGAGTTCTGGCGGATCCAAGAGAACGACGGGCCGATGCCGGGAATCGAGCAGCGCCCCCGTGCGTGAATCAGCGAGCAGCGAGGAGACCTCATCGATGGTGCCCGCACGAAGCGCCACTTGGCAGCGATCAACTTCGAGTAGGAGGGCGCTCTCACCTTTGCTTGCCTGCGCCAATCTGCTGCTCAGGCCACGGATGTCGAGAATCGATAGGATGGAGCCTCGGAAGTTTACGACCCCTGCGATGGCAGTTGGTGCATGCGGAACAGGCGTCACATGTGCCAAGGTGAAGACCTCGCGAATCCATCCGAGTTCAACGGCATAGGCGGTAGACCCAATGCTGAAGACGATCACGTTTTTCATCTTCTTGCCCACGGCAAGGCTGACGGTACCGGTTTGCTTGCTAGGGGCCAAGGCTGGGGTCCGCCGAATCGAAGCGTTGGCGGGTGGTAGCAGCGATTGCCATGCGGCCAAGGACACGTAGCGAGCTCGCTTGGTGAGCGTGCTAGACGGCGATGGGCATCACCCGCTTGCGGATGAGTTTGATCGAGAGCAGGCGGAAGAGCATCTTGCTCACTTCGTAGGAACCCATGCGCGACTCACGAATCAGTTCCTTGACGGTATTTTTGCCATTCACAAGCTCAAGCACGGTGAGCTCTTCGCGAGTGAGGCGGCCGCGCCCCATTTGCGCGACAGCGTCTTCGTTTCGAAGGAAGACCATTTCAAAGTCGTTGATCTCGCGCTCGATGAGATGCCATTCGTCCACCCGACGAAACCCTTCCATCAAGATTCCTTCAACGTCGAGTCCGAGCATGGCATCGACCGCTACCGGTGGCAGGTCGCGTGTGCGGATAAACTGAAAGGCTCCAAAACTCCAACGCAGCACCTCGTAGGTGAGTTCGCGGGTTTGTTGCTGCAAGACAAGCTTGAGTTCGCTCTCGCTTATGTAGCCGAGCTTGACCAGCTGAGCACCGAGAAGCTTGGAACCTTGCCCGCGAGATTCTAGAAAGCCGCTGAGGTCTTCTTGGCTTATGAGTTCACTCTCGAGCATGTAGCGTCCAAGCAAGTACTCGTTGGAGAGCTCGCTAGCGATGGCCATATCTACGAGTCCATCGCGGAAGTAGACTTCGATCTTGGCCTCACCACGAGTGAGCTGGAGAATGCCTGATTGCTGTTGTGCATCTAGGAGCTGCAAAACTTCCGCGATTGGTATGATGTGCAAGTCGCCGCGTAGCGAGGGCCCCATTGCCGCTTCTTCGAAGGCAGGTTGGGCCGAGATGAAAAGCTGATGCAAGGTCTCGTCATCCAAGACAGAACGCGCTGCAGTGGCCACAGCATCGGTGTCGATGGTGACCTCGGTGTCATCTTTATCGTCTTCACCAGCGGCGCACACCAAACTCAGCAGTTCCGTGAGCCTCGGGGCAATCGCATCCGTAATGCGTTCACGCAGTTCTTGGAGCGCATGTTCCTTCGCCTCTTTGCCGACCTTGATCGCGCGTACTCCAGCTTCCGTGTCAGCTTCGGTGGTTTCGGTTAATGCGGATCGCGAGAGCGTGTCTTCGCTGGTTGGATACTTTGAGACGGTGTGTTGCACGACGGCCGTGATTGCTTCGGGAGAAAATGGTTTGGTGATGTAGTCGACGATTCCCATCACTTTGACGAAACGCTCGCCAACTTGATCGCCTTTGGCACTCATCAGCACGACTGGAATACTGCTAAGTTCATCTTCAGCTGCCAATGCGCGACACACCTGGTAGCCGTTCATCTTTGGCATCACGAAGTCGAGCAGGATGAGCCCGGGGAGATTTTTCCGGGCGAGTTCAAGTCCTTCCTCTCCGGTCTCTGCAATGTCGACGACAAAGCCGGCCTTGCTAAGCACAAGGTGCACCACCTTGAGGATGGTGGGGCTGTCATCAATAACTAAGACGCGTGGCGCCGTCATCGTGGAACTTGGAACTTCTTGGTTTGTCACCGGACTGGAGATCTCCGCTTCCAACGCACTGTGAAGGAAGGCCCCGATCTTACGTCCTTGTGTCCTGAAAATTCAACGTGAGGGTGCGATGGAGAAGGGGCCAGACCTACATTGCATCCAATTTTGTTCGCAGCTCAGAAGTGGAGCGCTGGGGGGCTGCGTGATATCGTCGGTGCCTCAGCCAAGCTGAATTCATGTCAAAGCCCGCATCATCGAGCGACCACTTTCCACGAAAGTTTGGCAAGTATCACCTCCTGGCCCCCTTGGCTCAGGGCGGAATGGGTGCGCTATATCTCGGAGTCACAGGCGACCAAGGCTTTGAGCGCTTGATGTGCATCAAGACCGTCTTGCCACACCTCGCTGATAAAGAGTACGTCGCGCGATTCCGCGACGAAGCGAAAATTGTAGTCAAGCTGTCGCACGGCAACCTCATCCCTGTCTTCGATGCAGGGCAGGTTGAAGGCGAGCTGTTCCTTGCCATGGACTTCGTCAAGGGCAAAGACCTGCGAGCTGTTTGGAACCGCTGTGCCAAGAAGGCCGTCGCGTTTCCTGTCGATGTCGCCGTGCATCTCACAAAAGAGTTATGCCGCGGGCTCGGTTATGCGCACAGTTTTCAAGACATCCATCTTGTTCATCGGGATGTCTCTCCACCCAATGTTTTGGTCTCATACTCCGGGGAGGTGAAACTCACCGACTTCGGTCTCGCCTCTTCCACGATGAAGATGGAGAAGACGCTGCCAGGCATTATCTACGGCAAGGTCGCGTACATGTCGCCCGAGCAAGCTCGCGGTGAGACGCTCGATGGTCGTTCCGATGTGTACGCAGCCGGGATTATTCTGTGGGAGTTGCTCACGGGACGTCAGCTGTTTCCCCCCGGGCAAGAGCAGCCACAAGACCTCCTAAAGCGTGCGCGAAATCCTGAGGTCGTCGCTCCCTCGAAGAAGGCGCCGCGAGTGCCAACAGAGCTCGATGAGGTTGTGCTCAAGTCGCTGTGCGCGAATCCAGACGATCGCTACCAAAGCGCAGAAGAGTTCCGAGATGCGCTTGGAACGTGGCTTGCTGCAAACCATCCAAGCACGGACACAGCTCGAGTGAAGAGCTTTGTTGGGCACCTCTTCGATGAGGACATCGTGAAGGAGGAAAACGAGCGAAAAGCTCTAATGCAGCGAACTCGTGAGCGGGTCAACACACTGCCCCCGACCGATGAGCTGCGAAGGCTGCTCGAGAATGCGGGACCAGAGGCCCGTGAGTCACTGCAGAAAGTTGTTGATCGCCGACAGAGTGAGGTCGAGGAAAATCCTGGGAGACGCGCGCCTGATCGCGGGGAAGATCGTTTCGATCGACGCGGCGTTCAGGGGCGCCGCCTGCTTGACGCGGTTGATCGCAGTCAGCGGCGCGTCGTCGTCAACGTTCCGAAGCCTGGACCAGGAGGCTCGACGGTAATCTCCGGTGGGAATTCGACTGGCGGAGTCGCTGTGGCCGCTGCAACGTTCGAGGACACGAGTGCTGGAACCACTCGCGACATCATTGGCCAAGTGCTCGAGAACCGCTACACGGTGAGCAAGCTTATCGGCGAGGGTGGAATGGGCCGGGTCTACCTTGCCGAACACATCGACATCGGCAAGAAGGTTGCTGTCAAGGTCTTGCACCCCGTGTACGGCCGCATGCCCGATTTGGTGGAGCGGTTTCGTCGCGAGGCTCGCGCCGCCAGCCGAATTGGACATCCCAATATCGTCGACGTCACCGACTCTGGCACCACAGATGATGGATCGGTGTACTTTGTCATGGAGTATCTTGAGGGTGTCGAGCTTGCGGCTGTCATCGATCGTGAAGGTGCCATCGACATTCGCCGCGCTCTGGATATTTCGACGCAAGTTTGCCGCGCTCTCTCTGCGGCGCACGCAGTAGGCATTATTCACCGAGATCTCAAACCTGAGAACGTCTACTTAACCTCTAGGGAGGGAACTGCCGACTTTGTGAAGGTCTTGGACTTTGGCATTGCAAAGAGTAGTGAGGCGGAAGAAGCCCGCTCAAAAAAACTCACAAGCCCTGGCATGGCAATGGGAACGCCTGAATACATGGCGCCAGAGCAGGCTGCTGGCAAGCCCGCCGACGAGCGCTGCGATGTGTACGCCCTTGGTGCAATCCTTTACGAGATGCTTACCGGAAGTGCGCCATATACTGGCGATAACTTCATGGAGATCCTTACGCGCAAGGCGACGCTTGAGCCGACACCGCCACGGGAGCTGCGGCCCGAGATTCCTGATGCAGTAGAAGAACTCTTACTGCGAGCGATGGCGCGAACCCCAGACGCTCGTCCTCCATCGATGGAAGCATTTGAGTACGAGCTGACAAAGTGTCTAGCCGGGCGAAGCACCGCAGTCGCAAACATGCTTGGCATCTCCCAAGATGACAATTTCGACTCGGTTACAGGGTTTGAGAACACCGTCGGGGTTGCGAGCAATCAAGTACTCACGCCAACCGACTTTGGGACGCGACGCCCGAGCCAGCCGATGGCCAGCGTTGCCGAAACGACTGTGGACACCATCCCCACTCCTGCGCCGAGCGAGCTGAGCGTTGACATGCCCGGGCTCACAGGCGATGACGCGGTGCCAGATGTTAGCGGTGGTGGCATGCGAGCCTTTGGCTGGATCCTCTTTGCTGCAGTACTACTCGGCGGGGCGGCAGCCGTGCTGTTTGTTGCCAAGGGAGAGGGCGATGCTCAGCGCGCTTCTGCCAATGCAGAAACTGCCAACAAGGCAAGGGCAGTCGAGCCTGCTGCGGTTCCCAATCCAACCTCGATCGAGCCTGCAGCGCCGATTGTCGTTTTGGATGCTGGCGCTGCGACCCTAGGCAAGGACGCTGGTGGCGATCCGAATTCGGTGCTGCCCCCAGAAGTAGCGACAGATGCTGCGGTCTCAAAACCGGTTGAGCCCACCAATCCCAACATCAACAACAACAAACCGAAGCGGCGGGGGCCACCACGCACGCTCAAAGAAGCGCAAAAGCTCCTAAAGCAAGCCCAGAGTCTGGCTGGCAACAGGAAGTGGGACGAAGCTCGCGAGAAGTATGAGCGTGTTGTGGCAGGTCGCTTTCTCAAGCAGCGTGGCTACCTCGGTTTGTCGGATGTGGCTTTCCAGAACAAGAATGCCGACCAGGCAATCAAGTTCGCAAAGAAGGCCGGCAAGAGCATTCCTGCGCAGATGGCGCTTGGCAACGGCTACTTCAAGAAGGGCAACTACAAGGCTGCTCTTGAGATCTACAATCGTGTGCTGGCCAAGAAGCCGAGCCATCGCGAGGCGCAAAGCTCTGCCAAAGAGGCTCGCAGCCGCCTGAAGTAAGGCGATCTAGGCACTTCCCTTTGAGCAGTTCCTAGAAGTCGAACGCGATTCCAGCAGAGGCGCCGCTTGGACCGATGCTAAGTGTTGGCCGCTCGCGCCTCGAGTCGCTCCAAAACATCCAACCCGCTGCTGCACCCGCCGCAACCGAACCCACGATGGATACAACCCCACCGAGCATGGTTTGGCGAAGGAATTTGCACTGCCCAGTGCTTGAACCGCAGGTTGGATTATTGTCGATGACGATCAGAGTTGTTCCTAGGACAAGGAGCGTTCCAGATGCAGCAACCGAGCCCCATTTCAAGTAGCCATAGTTTGGTCTCTCTCCTGCGGAGTCTCCAATCGGCTTTGTTAGTGCGAGTTCAAACGTCCGAGCATCTTCGCCCCCAGCGACCACTTTGATGGTTTTTGCGGTCGTGGCATAGCCGTCCCGGACTGCGCTAACTCGGTGAGGGCCGGGCTCAAGGTCCGCTACAACTGGACTCTTTCCTGCTTCGAGACCATCGATCGAAACGATGGCTCCATCTGGACTGCTCGCTATCGTCACCGTCACAAGCTCATTGCTCTCAAAGATGAGAAGCTGCCTGGCGGCATTTGTGGTCCGCTCGGTCAGATCCGCAATCGTGCAGACTGCACAGCTTGTCATGGTGCTGTTGAGTAGCCGCTTGTCCCCAACATGCAGCAGTTGCAGCTTCAGTTCGTAGTGCGCGCCGCTTGTTGTGAGCACCGCACGAACAAAGCGCGTTACACCAATGCTATCGCTGATGCGCTCAAGACAGTCACTTGTGAAACAGCCGATGAGGTCGGAGGAACCGTCGAGCGCAGCGTGTGTTTCCTTGAGGTCCATGACCGTGTGGCCCTCTCGAAGCCCGGTGACGATCGCGAGCTGCACTTGGGTTTGAAGCTCCCTTGGTGCGTCACCTGAGATCTCAAGGGCGAGAAGAGCGATGCCATCGGCTTCCTCAGCATGCGCGTGGGTACCAGCACCAGCGACAACGGCTGCGGCCAAGAGGACGGCGAGACACAGAGCACGCATTGACAGCAACTTTAGCAAATTGTCGATAGCAATCTTCGCTGAAGGAGATTCGCAGGGATACCAATGGCCCAAGTTGAACGTAGTATTGCGGACAATGCTTCGACGAACCGTCACAGCCTTTTGCTCTCTGTGTGCCTCCTTGCTGCTCTCGCTCGCAATGGTTCCAAGAGTACACGCCCAAGATCGCATCCACGCAGAGGAACCCACGGGAGGCATGCACTTGCCGAGCGCTCCGTTGGCCGGGCAGTTTGATGCAACCGCCATCACCATGAACCCAGCGGGATTGAGTTTGCTCGAATCTTCGAACTTGACGCTTGCGTTGGATCTTGCCCGTGAAGAAGGTGCGGCTCGGAGTGGTCCGGGGGGAGGCATTTTCTATGCATCGAAGCTCGGTGGTGGTGCGCTGCCCAGTCTTGGCTGGGGCATATCGCTTGAGTGGCTTAGACCGCCACGAGCTGAATTGACGCCAGATCCGGGAACGCCAACCCGTCTCACGAACAGCTTCTCCTTGCCCATGGGTAGAAACGCGAGCTTGGGCTTTGGCTGGCATCATTTCTACGACGATGTCGGCACCCTCGGTGGCTTGGATACCTACGATCTCGGCTGGCAGTCGCGCTTTGGTGCGCACTTGGCCGCAGGACTTGTGGTGCGGGACTTGGGCGCGCCAAAGGTTGCTGGGGAGACGGTTCAACGTCGGTATGAAGCGGAAGTTGTGACTCGTCCGCTGGGCACAGACCGCCTTGAGCTTGCGCTAGGGGGCCGCATCGGAGAGACCGATGCAGATTTCGGCAACGGAAGGTCGATCGACGGTTGGCTGAAATGGTCAACCCGACTTGCTCGTGGCATCTATTTTCGCGGCGAGTTGGGCACCGAGAGCCTGACGCGAGTTACGACCACGGGGACGGCCAGAACAGAAGAATACCTACGAGATTATCGGGTGAGCACCGGACTAGACTTCTCCTTTGGAAGCCTTGGTACCGCCGCCTATGGAACACTTCTCCGTGACGCTGACGGTGACGTTGCGGCCACGGGTGGGACGTTGGTCGCACGCATCAGCCCTGTTGGGGTTCCCTCGGTCCTTCCCCGCGGCAAGCGAATCGAGCGACTTGACCTAAAGGGCGGCATCGGGCAGCGCCAACTCACATCGATTGTGGCGAGACTACGGCGTATTTCCAAAGATGACGACGTGGTAGGCCTCTTTGTGAACCTTGATGACGCAGCGGGCGGATGGGCCACGTTGCACGAGATTCGCGCGCAGATTGTGAACGTACGTGGCGCGGGTAAGAAGGTGTTCGCCTTCATGGTTGCGGGCGATACAAGGCAATACTTCTTGGCGTCGGCGGCAGACAAGGTCTTCGTAGATCCGGCGGGCGGCATTCGCCTGCAAGGATTCGCGGGAACATCGCTCTACTTCAAAGGTCTCTTTGACAAGCTCGGCGTCAAGGCCCAATTCGAGAAGATTGAGGAGTACAAGAGTGCACCGGAATCGTGGACTCGTTCAGGACCCACCAAGCCCGCATTCGACATGCGAAACGCACTCTACGACTCCATCTATGGGACGATTGTTACTGACATTGCCAAGTCGCGCGGCCTTAGTGAGGAGCGAGTTCGCACACTCATTGACAATGGACCGTACACCGCTGGCGACTTAGAGAAACTCCCAGATCTTGTTGATGGCATTGTGATGCCAGATGATCTGGGCAAGACCATCGCTAAGGAGATGGGGGGCAACTATCGCTTTGGTTCGGCGCCTCGAGAGCGACGCGAACGTTGGGATCGCCGCAAGGTCGCTGTGATCTATCTGGCCGGAGATATCGTCGGTGGCAAGAGCCGAAGCATCCCTCTGCTTGGCCGCCAACTCGTGGGCGCCAAGACGGTAGCCGAGGCTCTCGCAGCTGCCCGCGCAGATAGCGCAATCGAAGCGGTCGTGCTTCGAATCAACTCTCCTGGTGGCAGCGCGCTCGCCTCCGAGGTCATGGCTCGAGAGGTCAAGAAGCTGCGAGGCGTCAAACCCATTATCTGCTCGATGGGCGATATGGCGGCCTCCGGTGGCTATTTTGCCGCCGCGTATTGCGATCGCATCTTTGCGGACTCGATGACGATCACAGGCTCGATCGGCATCTTTAACGGCAGCTTCGACGTTTCTGGTTTGCTCTCGAAATTCGGTCTGTCGTGGACCACATACAAGCGCGGCGAGAACTCCGACCTGGGATCCATGTACAGGACTATGCAGCAGAAGGAAAAACGCCTGATGAAGGAGAAGCTGCACTACTACTACGGGCGCTTCATCGGAGCCGTTGCCGAGGGCCGTGAGATGAGCCGTGATGATGTAGACAACGTCGGACGCGGCCATGTTTGGACGGGGGAGCAGAGCTTGAGCATCAATCTCGTAGACGAGCTAGGTGGGCTCATTGATGCGATTGCCTACGCGAAGGAGAAGGCGGGGTTTCGGGAAAACGAAGTCGCTTCGCTCATTCTGCTGCCCAAGGTGCAGCAAAGCCTGCTCGGAAGAATTCTGGGTGGCCCGTTTGGCTCGGCAAGCATCTCGAGCAAAGAAGATGCAACGATGAAGACCCTCGAACCGGTTGTTCGCCTCATGGGCCTAATGCCCGGCGACTGGGGAAAACAGCTCCTCAGTGCCGTTCCAGGGAGCATCTGGGCTGAGCCTGGCAGTGTCCAGGCCCGCTTACCATTCTCCGTGATCTGGGACTGAGCGCCGAGAGTCGTCTCAGTCTTCCAAGAGGTCCTCGAGCCAGGCATCGTCGTCTTGCTCGTCCTCGTAGACGCAACCGCGCTCCATAAATGCTCGCATGTCCTCGGGCATGGGGCAGGTGATGGTCATCATGCCTTTGCTGGGATGCGGGAATGAGAGCTCGGTTGCGTGAAGCGCGTGTCTTGGCAGCTCAAACTGCCTGCGAGTCTCTGGCGTGAGGCCACTGTCGCAAAACTCTCGGAACGCATCATCACCGTGCCCGTAGAGTTTGTCTCCAACGATGGGAAATCCAAGTGCTGCCAAATGCGCTCGAATCTGATGCTGCCTGCCGCTAACCGGCTTGCATTGCACCAAGGAGTAGCCAGGCGCTGGTCGTCCCAGGACTCGTACCAGCGTTTGCGCTGGTGGTGCATCCTCGCGCACCGTCATGCGAATCGTGATGGGCTTGTCCGGATCGACAAGGCCAATCGGCAGGTCGATGGAGTACTCCTCGTCCCAAGGGGCGTCTCCATGAACAATCGCAAAGTAGGTCTTCTTGGTTTGCTTCTTGGCAAATGCTTGCTTGAGCTGGGCCGCGATGGGCTTTGTGAAGGCGACAAGCAGGCAGCCCGAGGTCTCCATATCGAGACGGTGACAAATCTGTGGAGGCGGCTCTCCATAGTGCTCTAGCAAAACGCGGGTTAGGGTGTTGAAGTAGAACTTCGCTGTGGCGTGCACAGGCAAGCCCGCTGGTTTGTCCAAGACCATGAGCAGCTCATCCTCGTATAGCGAGGTGAATCGCCGAGGGCAGGGGGGCTCGGGACGAGCGGGCAATTCGATCACGATTTCCTCGCCGAGCTCCACCCGCGAGGCAGGTCGCAGTGCGCGACCACTGTCCCGTCGCACGTGGCTTTTTATGATGGATTGGATGCGAGTACGCGAGATCCTGGGGATCTTGGTAGTGAGGAATTGGTCAAGTCGCGATCCAGCCGCTCTCTCGTCAACCACGATAGTGCGCGGAATCACCCGGGGAACCCCGTTTTGGTCGAGGTGGATGTCGACCCCATCTTCCCGAGACATTTGCCCGCGATACCACATGGCAGGGACCTCGGGTAGTCATCGCGCGGTCGCCTGCGTATGATATCCGGGATGTCAGATACCGAACAGGGAGCAGCGGGGGACAAGCGCAAGAAGAGCAAGTTCCCAGATTTCGTACCACCAACGAAGATCGCCTACGCCTCCGACACCAAAGGTGGGACCACGCTCCACCTGCGGCGCTGCACCCTGACTCTGCTAGGTCCTGATGGGCGAGCCATAAAAGAGTACTCATTCGAGAAAGAAGAGGTCTCGGTTGGCGCCATGAGCGACAACGATGTGGTGGTCAAAGATCAGACGGCATCTCGGTATCACGCAAAGATTGTGCAAGAGAGTTCGGGGTATGTGCTGGTGGACTTGCGTTCGACCAACGGAAGCTTCGTAAACAAAGTTCGCATTCGCGAGGCGTTCCTCACTCCGGGAACGACCATCGCCATCGGCCAGACCCGCTTTCGCTTCAACGCCCAAGAAGAGCAGGTGGCCATCGTGCCCTCCAGCGCTGACCGTTGCGGAGACATCATTGGCGGCAATGCTGGCATGCGTCAGCTCTACTCCATCATCGAGAAAATCGCGCCAACCGCAACGACGATTGTCATCGAGGGAGAGACCGGCACTGGCAAGGAGGTGGTTGCGCAAAGCGTTCACAAACTCTCGCCACGTGCCAAGGGGCCCATCATCATTTTCGACTGCGGTGCGGTTCCACCCAATCTCATTGAATCAGAACTATTCGGGCACGAGAAAGGCTCCTTTACTGGCGCGGTAATGACGCGTCAGGGCCTCTTTGAGATGGCCGACGGCGGAACGCTCTTCCTCGACGAGCTTGGCGAACTTCCCATCGACTTGCAGCCCAAGCTTCTGCGGGTTCTTGAGAATCGTGAAGTACGTCGAGTTGGCTCATCAAAGTCCACAAAGGTCGATGTTCGCATTATTGCCGCTACCAACCGCAACCTTGAGGACGAGGTCAAGGCTGGCAATTTTCGCCAAGATCTTTTCTACCGACTCTCTGTTGTTCGAGTGCGACTGCCCGCTCTTCGGGAGCGAACCGATGACATTGGCCTCTTGGTGAGTCACTTTCTTGAGCACCAGCGATACAACCGTACGCCTTCCGGCGAGAAGCGAAGTCGAGGAATCTCACCTGCAGCCTTACAGGTTCTTCAGCGCTACAACTGGCCGGGCAATGTGCGCGAGTTGGTCAATGTCATCGAGCGCGCGGTGTCATTTTGCGAAGACGGCATCATCGAGCCTCAGGACCTTCCCGAGCACCTGCTGAGCGCACAGCCGATGCAGGTGACGCCGTACCAACCGCCAATGACCGACCCCGACTCCACTGTTGGAACGGGCGTTTCACTCGCTTCGGAAGCGCCGAGACCTCCAGCAGATCTTGTTTCTGGCGAGGTGACTTTCAAGGACGCCAAAGAGAAGTGGGTTTCTGCCTTTGAGCGCGACTACATCATCTCGCTCCTCAAGCGCCACGACGGCAACATCTCTCATGCCGCACGCGAGTCGGACATTGATCGCAAGTACTTTCGAAAACTCATGAAAAAGTACGACATTGATGCGGCCATTGGCAAAGAGGCCTAAGCCTCACAGGACGCGAATCACAAGCGGCTAGAGGCCGCGCTCGTCAATTCGGCGGGCGCCTTCCATAAGAAGCGCTGTTGTGCTCGACTCAATCTCCGCCTCGCGCTCCACGGTGGCCGCCTCAAATGAGAAACGCCCATTCGACCACTCGAGGATGAAGTAGATGGCCAGTTCGTTGCGCGGCTCGTCCAAGCCGATGATCTCTGCCGCGATGGGCCGACCCTGTCGAAGGTAGAGCTTCGCCTCAACTTCGGTGTCACCCTCACGGATAACGGTGAGGACGCCATCCTTTCGATCCATATCCATCAGGACCAACAGTGATGAGACGCCGACTTCACTGAGGTTGCCTGCCAATGCGGCCCCCTCGCTCTCGCTCTCAGCGCGGCGTTTCGGTGCACCATTGCCTGCGATCTGCTGCCGTGCCGAGTTCTCAAGCCGCGAGGTTCGCTCCATCGTCTTTGCAACCCGAAGGTCGAGCTCTTCAAAGCGAAAGGGCTTTGGCAGGTAGTCATCCGCTCCTAGGCGGAAGCCACGAATGCGATCGTCATCTGAGCCAAGTGCTGTCAAAAAGATTACGGGCATGAAGGCGCACTCAGGTCGGCCTCGCAGCGCTTTGACAAGAGACCATCCATCCATGTGCGGCATCATCACGTCTGTGATGAGTAGCTGTGGTGGGTCGGCCATCGCTTTCTCGAAGGCCTCTTCGCCATCGCATGCGGTCTCAACTTCGTAGCCGCGCTTCTCGAGGACCGTCGTGACCATGCGCAGGATCCAAGCATCGTCGTCGACGACTAGAATGCGTGGCTTCTCCATGGCCGAGCTAGGGTAGCGGTGGGGATGTGTTGGGTCAACTCGGCATGGCGCTAGCGAGCCTTTGCAGGACCAGAGTGCGGAAAGCGCAATGTTGGATCGACAGGGGCATTCGCTATAGAGGCGTTCTTCCAGGCCCCATTGACGAGCCTAACTCGAATTTGCCCGAGCTTGGTGCCAACAAGAATCCCCTTTGGGTGCTCTGTGATGATCGAAAACTTGTCACCCTGTGAAACGGGCCAGAGCTCGCCAACAGGGGCCAATGCCTTGGTGCCCACTTTGAGAAGCACCGTCTTGTTTGGATGCCTGGCTGCAGCCATCAAGGTGCCCTCGACAACCCCCAGCGCTTCGATGCGCAACTCGCTTCCTAGAGAGTCGGCCCTCAGGAGCCTCGCGACGCGTTTGTCGAGCAAGAAGAGCCGGCCACGACTTGTGAGGGCGACCGCGAGCTTGCCTGCGACTCCATGGAGTTGGGCGATGGTTTCATTGGGAGCTAGGGTGATGGAAATCTTCTGCCAACCACCACCGCGACCAGCCCAAAGCTTCCCATCTCGATCTGCGAAGAAAACTCGGTTGGAGGATGCCGCCCAGAGGTGTTGCACGATTGCGGGCGTGACGGCCAGAGCACGCCAGCCAACGGCGCCGAGTTCATAGAGTTGCCGTCGCAACGCAATGATTGGTGCCGAGCCCGTGCTCGCAGCAGCAGGGCCTTTGCGAGCGAGTGAGTAGCCGGCCCACAGGCCATCTTTCCGGGAGAACAGAGGCGCCCGATTCCCAACGGCGAAGAGTTTGCCATTGCCACCTCGAAACACTCGCGAGACTGAGACGGAGACACCGCCAGTTCCAGCGCGCTGCCACGCGAGTTCACCCGCGGACTCGTACTGCTGGCCAGAGCTACCAATGAGAGTGAGAGAACCGTCCTTGTTCCGCAGGACCGATACGAGCTGAGCGTCGAAGGTTGGGGCCGCGGGAAGTGGATCCGGGACTGGTGCCGCGTCGGGTTGGATCGGTCCAGCGTCATGGGCGGTCACCGGTGTCGCCCCTGGTTGAGCGCGCAGTAGTCTTGTCACGCCCCCAAACGCGATGAGAGCTGCGAGGAGGACGGCGCCCTTGCGTGGGAGTGCGACTCGGAACATTTCTTAGGGCGTTGCTGAGCCGGTTTTCGCGGAGTCAGCGTTCGCGGAGTCAGCGTTCGCGGAGTCCGCCTTCGCGGAGTCAGCGTTTGCAGAGTCCGCCTTCACGGAGTCAGCGTTTGCAGCCTCAGCGTTCGCGGAGTCAGCCTTCACGGAGTCAGCGTTTGCAGCGTCTGTGTCCGCGGGTACCTTCGCAGCTCCAGCATCACCTCCCAAGCCTGTGGCTTGCACCGCGTGGCCGACAGGATCGATTGCGGGCGCCTCGGTAGGCGCAGGCTCGGTGGCTGGTGGTCCTTTGGCCTCTGTTGCTGGTGCAGCCAAACCACCCTCTGCTTCGCACTTCTCAAGGTCAGCGATGGTTTTTGCCGTTCGCATGCATTCAACCGCTGCCTTGCTGGAGTTGCCTCGGCAGCTTCGCACCGCAGCGATCGGGTCGGCTCCAACGTCATTGGCGTCCTGCCCCGAGATACGGCGAATATTCTCGATAGCCTCGCGACAGGCTTTTTCAGATGGCTTGGCCTTGCAGCCAAATCCCGCTGCGGTTGTGCCAAGCCCCAGAGCAAGCACAAAGGGAAGGACGCGTGTAATGCGAGCGCTCATGAGATAAGCCTACGCCTTGCTACGAGCGAAAGCGACCCAAGCGCCAGGCAATGGCAAGGCCTGCTCGGCCGATATACAGTACATTTACCGCACCATAGGCCCAAAAATAGATGTCGATCCGGTCGAAGATCGCGACGATCCAAATGTACTGCGGGTAGTGCACAATCGACCTTGCCGCATGCTCCACCAAGCTTATCGCACCGCCACCGAGGCCTTGGCGCTTGGCGATGACAGCCGGTTGGCCATCCTTCGTTGGGGTCTGCCCACTGTACTCGGGGCGTCGCATGAACGAAGTTAGCGTGAGCCCTGTCGCGAGCGCGAACAAGAAACCAAGCCCATAGAGTAAATAGTGCTCATCGCCCGTGACGCGCCACATTCGAATCGTGACGCATCCAAAGATCAGCATCGCCTTCAGCTCGTCCATCAAGAAGTCGAGCAAATGCCCCAGGTGCGATGCGATGTTCTTGCACCGCGCCAACATGCCGTCAGAGCAGTCGAAGATGAAGCTTATGTGGTTTACCGCCACAGCGGCAATGAGCCATGGATGGCCTGGGCCCAACGCAAAGATGGCTCCCGCTCCTGCTGCAATGATGAGTGAGAGAAACGAGACCTGATTCGGGGTTATCGGCGTGCGGCGCAAAACGTAGACGAGGACCGCCGCAACAGGGCGACACAGCCACTCCGTGAACCAGTTGATGTCCTTTTTCTTCTTGCAGGACCGATAGATTTCGGCGATTTCGCTCATGAGGATTGCGCTTGGACCTGCTGTTTACCAGAGCATGGCGGCCAAGATGGTTTGAAATGAAGCGTAATCCCGAGCGCTTGCGATGCTCACAGCCGGGAGTTGCAAAAAACACCACACTTGGCAGTGAGCAATGCTCAGCTTTTGTGCTTGCACTGGCATGTCGGTATCTGTAGTTTCCCTCAACTTGAAAACCTCTAAGGATAAGGGAGTTTAGGATGCCAGAGCACACAATTCCCAATTCACTGGTCGAGAACATCCGTAATGGACGCGCCGCAATTATTGTTGGCGCGGGTATCGGCGCAGCGTCTTGGAAACAACTACTTGAGAAAATGAACACCGAGCTTCGTGCGCGGGGAGTGGAGGGCGACGAAGCCGCCGCCAAGGATGTCGACAAGCTTCTTCACAAGGGCAACATGGTCCGCGCCGCCGCCTTCTTGGGTCGGCAGCTTGGAAGTGAAGTTTGCGACAAGGTCGTAGCGGAGACATGGGGGGATTCAGGGGATATCCCCGAAGTTGCCAAGGCCCTCGCAGCGCTGCCGATGCGGCAGATGTGGACGACCTTCCCCGGTGATGTCTTGGAAAGGTCGATGGAGCAGAACCTGCCCGAAGATTGGCCGCTTCCAACCGTACTTACCTACAAGCAGGCCGGTGAAATCGACAAGCGTCGCCGAACCGTCTTGAAGGTGCTCGGCGATTTCGACTCGTTCATCGCTACACCAAAATCCATTCGCCAAGCGCTCTCCAATGCGGATGAGCTGCGCGACTTTGTGCGCCCCTACTACGCGGAAGGTTCGCTGCTCTTTGTGGGCTTCCGCTACGGTGACCCCGACTTGGCAGCGCTCCTCGATCGCGTCTTCGGCTCGTTTGAGCCAACCGAGAGCGAGCACTTCATGGCATCGGCTGGCGTTGGCCCAGTAACTGTCGACGAACTCGCCTCTGAGCACCACATCACCGTGCTGAACCTGCCTGGCAAGGGCACTGACGAAGAGGCCAGTGCGGCCCTTCTCGAGCTTCTGGAGTCTCTTCGCAGCAAGTGCGAGGAAAGCGGTCTGAGTCTCGCGAAAATGCGACCAGAGGCGGATGACCTCGAAGGCTGGATTGGAATCCTGCACGAGAACGAGTTTGACAAAGAAGCTCTCGAAGCCGTTGCCGCAATCGAGACGCAAGCCCGAGATGGGGAAAACTCTGAACGCCTCGTCGAAGTATTGATGCTTCGAATCGAACTGACCGGTGAGAGCTCCGAACGCGCCGCACTCTTGCGCGAAGTTGCCGGCGTCTTTGAGACATCGGAAGATGCAGCTGGCGCGTTTACAGCGTACACCGCAGCTTTGGGTGAAGACCCAAGTGAAGTGAGCGCGCTAGAAGCCGCAGAGCGACTTGCAGGCGAGATTGACGGTTGGGGTGAACTGGTTGCCGACGTTGGATCCGTGGCCGGTGAAATTGCCGACAAGAAACTTGCCGCGATCTACTACGCCCGTCTCGGTCATTGGTACCACCGCAAGCTCGACCATATTGACTACGGAATTGCCAGCTACCGTGAAGCGCTTCGCCGCGACCCTGAGTTGCTCGATGCCTACCAGGGCTTGGGAGAGGCCTACCGAGTGCAACAGCGCTGGGGAGAGCTTGCCGATCTCATTGATGCTCAGCTTGAGCACACAACCGATGTCGAGGCGAAGTTCGACTTGTACCTGGCCATCGCCGACATCTGTGAGTCACAACTCGCATCAACTCCGCGCGCTATCGACGCGTATGAAAGTGCACTGGCTCTCGACACCAATGTTGAAGACGCCTTTGTGGCCCTTGAACGCCTGTTCCGACAGAGCGAGCACTGGGGCAAGCTCGCCAAGGTGCTCGAACGCAAGGCCGATTTCCTTGAGAAGTCGGGCAATGCCGCCCAAGCAACTCAAGTCCGTCGCGACATCAACTCGATGCGTGCCGACAAGCTTGGCGACTTGGAAGGCAGCATCGGTAAGCACGAATCTGCACTCAAAGCCGATCCAAACGACATAGAAGCGCTGCAAGCGCTCGAGGACCTCTACGACAAGTTGGGTCGCACCGAGGACTACCTCAATGTGCTCACCACACTCGCCAAAGTGTCACCGGACGAAGAGCGTCCTGCTCTCTTGCGCCGCCTCGCGATGGAACTCGAAGAGCAAGAGGACGGCCAAGCTGCAGCAATCTCAGCTCTCACCCAACTCATCGATCTCGACTCGGAAGCGCAAGACGCATATCGCTCGCTTGAGCGTCTGCACCGCGATTCCAAAGACTGGCAAGGGCTGGTCTCGGTTCTTGAGCGCCACGCGTTTGTTGAGAAGAACCCCAGTGAGCGCACGATCATCAATATCAAGATCGCTGACGTTCAGGAGACGGAACTCTCCGATCCACATCGTGCCGTCGAAGCCCTGGAGAGTGCCATCTCCGATAGCCCCGATAACGTCGATGCGATGAGCGCACTGGCTCGCATGTACAAGCGCACCGAAGCCTGGCAACAGGCGGCGGATATGTTCGCTCAACATGCCGAGCATCTGGGAAAGGCGGGCGCCGCACAGTGGGCACACGCTGGTCACATTGCTTTCGACAATCTGCAAGATGTCGAGACTGCACGGCAGTACCTTGAGAAGGCGCTGGAGCTGAGCGCACACAACCTCGAGGCACTCACGTGCTTGGCTCGTCTGCACAAGAGCGAGGGAGCTTGGGAGAGCGCCATCAACCGCATGGTGGACGCCGCTGATGCCAGCGCCAATCGCCTTGACCGCGTTGCGCTGCTGCAGCAAGCGTCAGCGCTCTGCGAGAGCAAGCTTGGTGATGCAAAGCGCAGCCTGAATCTCCTCCGTCGTGTGCTTGAGGTCGATCCCGAGAACCTCGAGGCTGGCCTGCAAATCGCTGAGAGCTTGGTTTCTGCAGAGCGGTGGCGTGAAGCGCTGCCGGTTCTTGAGATGGTTGTTCGACGCACCGATCCAGAAGACCGTGTCGAGTTGTCGGCACGGAGCATGGAAGTGGGGCGCATTTGCACCCAGCTTGGCGAGCACGACAAGGCGGAAGAACACCTAAGTAAGGCTGTCGAACTCGATCCGCAATCTCTCGATGCCGCACTGGCACTCGGTGATGCACTCTTCGCTGCTGCATTGGCCGAGAAGGAGAACGAACGCTGGCTTCGCGTGGACAAGCACTATCGCTCCATGCTGGCTCGGCATCGCTCGGGACTCGCCGATAGCCAGGTTGTCGACCTGTGGCACCGCCTTGGAGTCACCGCTCAGCATCTCGGCGACGCGGGCAAGGCCGAGGCCGCGCTACGCCGTGCCCTCGAACGCGATTCTGGCCACGACCAGTCCCTGCGAAGCCTTGCAGAACTCGCCGCTGGCAAAGAGGATTGGAAGACCGTGGTTGCGTGCAAGCGCGACCTACTCGACTCGCTTGGCGAGGAGGAGCGTTGCACCGTGCTTGAGGAAATCGGTGACCTCTGCCAACAGCAGCTCAATGATCCTGAGACGGCTCTTGGGGCGTATCTCGAGGCTAGCCACTTAAAACCGAAGTCGCGGAGGCTTCTGCACAAGTCGCTTGAGCTCCTTACGGTGCAGAAGCAATGGCGGCAAGCGGTGGATGTCCTCGACGCTCTGTCGAAGTCAGAAACTGCGCCAACCCGTCGAGCTAAGTTCCATTACACGGCGGCTGTTATTTGTCGCGATGAACTGCAGGATGCCGATTTGGCCGTCGAGTTCTTCACTCGAGCGCTCGATGATAACCCCGAAACCGACAAGGCGTTTGATGCCATCGACAAGCTTCTATCCTCCAAGGGGGATTGGAAGGCACTTGCCCGCGCACACAGAAAAATGCTGAAGGCGATTGGCGAAGACAGCCCAGAAGACCTGCAGCTTCGTCTGTGGACACGGCTCGGCGACATTTGCTCAGAGCATCTCGGCGATTCGGCTCAGGCGATTACCGCTCTCGAAGTGGCAACGTCTCTCGACCCGAGTGATATGGGGCGTCGTGAGCAACTAGTGAACCTCTACCTCGAAGCCGGCGATCGACGTGATGACGTAATTGAGGAGCTTCAAGCGCTCATCGCCGCGGACCCGGATCGCGTCGAACTCTACAAAGTGCTCAGCGAGCAGTACCGAGCTCAGGGCGAGACCGACAAGGCCTTCTGCGTGGCACAGGCGTTGGTCTTCCTCAAGGCTGCCAATGAAGAAGAGGGCAGCCTCTTCAAGTCAGCCAAGCCTCAGTCGTTTGTGGCTGCTAAGCGCCGACTCACCGAGGAACTCTGGCAAAAAGCTGTCATTCACAATCGTGAAGACCGCCACGTCAATGCCATCTTCTCGTCCATTATCGGGCAGGTTGCCGCAACAACAGCTCAGCCGCTCAGCGCCTTCAACTTTGATGGCAAGAGCGTCTCCGACGATGGCTCGACCATCTCTAAGGTGTTCCGATACGCAAGTGGCGTGTTGGGACTTTCCCCAGAGCCAACACTCTTTGTCGAACCGGAGAGTGGAGAGGGCTTGCGGGTTGCAAACACCGTTGCTGAGGGCAAGCTTCGCCCAACGCTGGTGGCCGGAAAGCCACACGCAGCCAAGGGGAGCGAAGCGGAACTCGCTTTTGAACTCGGAAAGCGCATGGCGTACTTCCGACCAGAGCGATATCTCAACTTCGCACTACAGACCTTGCCAAAGCTCGAGGGAGCCTTCTACGGAGCCCTCGACGCCGCCGGCAAGACTGTCGAAGGTCATGCCAATGGCACGATGAGCGCGCAGCTAAAGAAGAGCGTTCCAACCGCAGTTCTTGAGCAGGTCGGAGTGGTTGCATCAAAAATGCACATCAAACCCAGCAACGGCGTCATCTCCGGGTGGCGCTCGGCAACTGACCTTACAGCAAATCGCGTTGGCCTCATCTTGTGCAACGACTTGCAGGTCGCGGCACGTTCGGTGGCAACGGAGAAGTCCTCGCAAAGCACACTGAGTGCGAAAGACCGTTTGCGTGACTTGTTGGCTTACTCGGTTTCCGAGGAGTACTTCGCCGTGCGCAAGCACTTGGGGCTGGGCATCGACGCCAACTCGTAGGAATCCAGTGAAGTTACTAAGCAAATATCTGATGCTCACAGCTGTGGCGGTTCTTGCCGTCACAGCTTGCGGTAGCGATGATCCATTCTGTGGTGACAAGAACCTTGATATGGGAGAGGAGTGCGACGACGGAAACGACGACGAGACCGACTTCTGTCTCTCAACGTGCAAGGCGCGCCAGCTCTCGCAGCTCACCGTCAAGTGGGCCTTTAGCAAGGATAGCGCTGAGGGCTTCACTGGCGACACCTGCATCGATTTGGGGGCCTCGACCGTCGAGATTGAACTCATTGGTGGGCCCGAGCCACTGGTCTTGTCGGACCGCTGCTCCTTCTACCAGGCAGTTTTTGTGGACATCCCGGCCGGAGACTATGAAGTGCGGGCTAGAGTGCTCGGTCGATGCCAAGCGGGGGTTGACTGCCCAGGTGAGGATCCTGAAGACGTCTTGCTAACAACCAGCGTTATCTCAGAGAACTTCACCTTTGATGGCGGCACAGACATGAAAGAGTTGGTGATTCCATTCGACTCTCTCACCCGCTCCTACGATGGAGACTTCTTCTTCCGAGTTGCCTGGAACGCGACTGACTGTGCTCTTGCAGATCCTGTGGTGGTGGAGCAACGCCTCACCTTGGTGGCAGGAGGCGAGACCTTCACCGGAAGTACAACGGATGGGGCTGCTCTTGATGGCAGTGCAGCTTCGGCCTGTGTCTCGATGGAAAACGAGTTCCCACAAGCAGCTCTGGATGTTCCTGCGGGACCAGCGGATCTGCGTATTGAAGGGCTCGATGGATTGGGAGAGGTGGTATTCTCACAAGACTTTGAGACCTTTGTTGGGGCAGGGGTGGCCAACCCGGAACTGATTTTCGACGTGGACGCTGTTCCGCCGCCTGTGTAACTGCTGTTTTCAAGCGTCCAAGCACACCCGCTTTCCAGGCGGTGATCGCAACTGGCCCCAAATTGTGGGGCCACACTTTTACGAGTATCATTGTCGCGTGATACTGCGGATTTGTGGAGGAACGAGGGGCCTGGCACTGGCAGCTCTCTGTGTTGGCGCCCTTGGCTGTGGGCCGCGCTCTTCTGCGAAGACGATGCTCGAAGTTGAAGGGGGGAATGATAGCGATGTTCGCTACAACGATCGCGACCCGCTGCTTCCGCCCGCGAAGCTCCAGTCGGGCGCGCCAGACGCGGAATATCTGAAGGCCGTAGCCGAGGCAATTCAGCCCGCCTGGTCGAGCTTTCTCGAAGACTGCCGGGTGCGATTGCCTGCAACCCACGACCTCAACAACAGCTCGCTTGTGACAGAACTTGTCCTAGTGATGAATCGTGAGGGGACGGTTCTCGAAGTTCGGCCATCCAAACCTAGTGGCAACGCGGAGTTTGACCAAGTCGCCCAGGAAATCACTGGCGAGCTCGGCGCACTGCCAAAGCCGCCGATGACACGGCTCTCCGATGATGACCGCGTCTATCTCGTTTGGAGTTTTGCGCGTGATAGGCGTCAGGCTGGACCCGCTACAGCAACCTGGAAGCACGTTGAACTGCCGCTTGCCCAAGCGCTTCCAAAGCTGCTCGAGGGATTGCAGTTCGCGACAGCCACGCAGCGAGTGATGGACTCAAACGGCACGCTCGCTGATAAGGCCGGCTTGCTTGCTCAGGTCGCAGTCTCGGTTGTCGGTGATGGCCTGCAGCGCACAGAACCAGAGCTCCAAGCGCTCGCATTGCACACTGTTGGGGCCGCGCGCCTAAAACAGTACCTGCCACAGGCAAGGCTCGCACTGCGTTCAACGGAGCCAGCGGTGTCGGTGGCGGCCATTGGCGCCCTTGCAGCAATCGGCGAACGAAGTGACTCAGAACTTCTCTCAACGTTCGCGCATGGAGCATCGGGCGTTAGTGCACAAGCGAGTTCGGCCGCTGCTCTCGCCGTTCAGACGCTTGGGCAGGGGCCGGCCGTCAGCACGCGCGCGATTGCAGATTTGGCGAGCGGAAATGGAGAGGCTCGGCACTCGGCGCTCGCTGTTCTCTCCGTTTTGCCCGCAGTAGATTCCGTTGTTCCGCTCTCCTCTTTGATGCTAGGCAAGCGCAAGGCATCGCGCGCCGAGAGGACCGCCGCTGCTGCTGCCTTGGGGCGACAGGCATCAGAATCGAGCAAGGCCGTCAAAGCGCTGCTATCAGGAACCTCTGATGGCGATGCTTCGATCCGGATAGCGTGCACAAACGCGCTCGCCAAGGCTGCCCACAATGGGCTTCGCAGTCGCGTTGCCTATTGGCGAACCCTTGAGCTACTCAAAGACAAAGACGAGCGAGTTCGTGCTGCCGCAGTCTTGGCGGCCGCTGCGCTCGACACAGGACGGTTTGGCAAAGAGCTGTCGGCGATTCGTGCGGGCGGTTCAAAGCTGGTCCTCTTGAGCATCGCTGAGGCGCTCGCAGAAATCCCCGGCCCAGTCGCGCTCGAGCGCTTGCTCGACCTGTCTAGCGTTGCCGATGAGAGCATGCGAATCTGGGCCGCCAAAGGGCTCGCGAAGCGAAGCGAACCAAAGGCAAAGAAGGCACTGCTCATCCTGTTGGGAGACGAATCGGCCGAGGTTCGAGGCACTGCCATCGCAGGTGTTGCCGACAGCAAGGACATCACACCGCTTCTGGACGATGCCTCGGCACTGGTGCAGGCACGCGCATTGGCGGTGCTGACAAAGCGCGAAGGCCGAAGCCAAACAGCCTCGTCGCTGGCGGGGGTACTCACCATGCCTGATCTCGACCCGCTAACACAGCTCCTCTGGGTTGATGCCTGGCTCACAAGCGGTAAGTGAGCTAGCGTTAGAAGATGCGTCGGTCACTCATGCGAATGGCTCTCCTCATTGCAGGAGTTGCTGGAGGCGCGACGATCGAGAGCAGCGCTGGCGCCAAGCCCGGCTCTGTGCAAATTCTCGCTCACCAGCCAAGCGAGATGGTCTTTGTAGGCAGTGGTGAGTTTTCCATGGGAATGCCCGAGACCGAGAAAGAACTCGATTTCTTCATTCGGCTCTGCGTTAGCGACTTTCGCCGAATTGCATCGCGCTTGTGCACGCAACAGCTCACCACGATTCCCTCGCGAGGTGCGCGCTCTGTCGAGGTCTCCAGCTTCTACATTGATCGCCAAGAAGTGCGTGTTAGAGACTATCGCCGCTGCGTTCGCGCGGGTGTCTGTGATGTTGATCCGCTGCTTTTTGGCGACCAGCGGTATCACGAGGATGCGTTTCCTATCGTCAACGTAACCTGGAATGACGCCGTTACCTACTGCGGCTGGCGGCATGCGAGGTTGCCAACCGAAGCGGAGTGGGAAAAGGCCGCTCGTGGGCCAAAGAGTCTCCGGTTTCCCTGGGGAAACCGCTGGGCCTCCGGTAGCGCAAATCATGGGCAGCTTAGCTTTCAGTTGGAGTTCCAGCTTCTGGCTGAGCCACCGGATCCGGCCTCCTTGTACAACCTTCACAGTCTCGGTCTGTATGCTGCCGATGGCAGCGATGGCCACGAGTATGTGAGCATCCCAGGAGCTCAGGTCTGGGGAGCGAGCCCATACGGCGCTGTGGACATGGCGGGCAATGTCTCCGAGTGGGTGGCCGACTACTTTTCAGCTGAAGGCTACAAGGGGCTTCCCGATGCCGACCCGGTGCGTGATGTTCCGCTCAATAACGAAAAATCTCGCGCAGTTAGGGGGGGATCATGGATGGCGCCCCGCACACTCTTGCTCAGCTACATCCGCCAAGGAGCACCAGCAGACGAGCGTTCCTACCTGCGCGGATTCCGATGTGCCAAGGACCGTTAGGTCCAGATTTTTGGCAACCCTTTCCCTGGGGCCCCAGTCTTACTTCTCGCAGACCTCCTGTGCTATGCACCAGAACTCGATGAGGAACCCGGCCGTGAAACTTGCTAGCGTATTACTCCTGTCTCTGCCCCTTTTTGTCGCTTCCGCGTGTCAGCAAGGCGAGGGGGACTTCTGCCAAGTGACCGTTGATTGTGCGAGTGGGCTGGAGTGCAACGCGGGCACCCAGCGCTGCCAGAAGCCAGGATCTGGAGGGAATATTCCCGATGCTGCGGTTGTCGTGCTTCCCGATGCTGCCCCGGTGGTGGATGCGGCGCCGGCGGATGCGGCAGCGTCAGATGCTGCTCCAAGTGACGCAGGGGCTGATGCCAGCGCTGACGCCGCCCCTCCAGTCTAGTGTGCGGCTCAGAGGCATAGAACGCCCTGGCTCGGTTCTTCGGCCTTTGAACGCCTTCGGCTCATCGTTGCTCAGATCCTTGCTTGCCCCAGCAAGGTCGTCCTTC
>JANTGM010000064.1 GCA_024762925.1 Kofleriaceae bacterium
TTGCTGGGGCAAGGAAGGATCTGAGCAACGATGAGCCGAAGGCGTTTAAAGGGCGAAGAACCGAGCCAGGGCGTTCTATGCCTCTGGATCCCACACTAGTAAGGCGTCCCGTCCTTGTGCTGGAAAACTCCCTTCACGCCCTGAGAGTAGCGCTGCTGACCGAATTTCATATCAATATCAGAATATTCCCCATGGTCTTTGTCGTTGCGAGAACCTACGACCAGAAATCGAGCCACCGCATCGCTCTTGTTGACGAGGTGATGTCCACTCTCTACGCCGGCGGCCCAACCTGCGCTATCCCCCGCGACGAGCACCGTCTCACCATCATCTTCGATCAAGACGAGTTCACCACCGAGCACGTAGACATACTCGTCCTCGCATGCATGCCAGTGTCTTTGACTCGCCCAGGCACCGGGCGCGAGTTCGACGATGTTGACGCCAAATTGTGTCAGCCCTGCGGCCTCACCGAGGCGCTGCACCCGGCGTTCGCGACAGGGCTCGTCGAATGGGGATGGGTAATTCGAACCCTCGCGGGTCACAACCTTCGCTAGATCAATCTTCGGCATGACTTCTCCTGTGGCCTCGGCCATCGTTTCGCGCTCTCGGAATGCGAGTACACTCTAGCGTTTCGGCAGAGTTTCATAACAGCGAGTGTCCTTCGGAATGCGATGAAAGCTCTGCTTATCGAGGGTAAAGAACGCGAATTGAGAGGTTTCGAAATAGCCTGGATCATCGAGGGTGCCCACTTTCACCATGTCTCCATCGATACCTGGGCGATGCGAACTCGTATGCGTCCCGCACGCAGAGCAAAATTCTCTCGTCACTGCGTTGTCGAGATCGCTCCGACGAAATTCTTTGGGAGCTCCTAGGACATATTCCAAGCCCCCCTGGGAGATGAGCAGAAAGAAATTGGGGCCGCCTCCAGAGATGTACTGGCATTCGCGACAATGACACTGGGCTTTGAGCATAGGCTCGCCTCGCACGATGAAGCGCAGTGCTCCGCAATAACATCCACCTTCAAGCTCTTGCATACAGCGAGCATTCGACAATTTGCGCGTCGCGCCCAGTGTCACAATTGACATTATTCGGGCAGAATTTGACAAAGGGATGAAGCGCACGTTCAAGACGGTAGTTATCGAACCGCAAGCCGTTATGGCCTCCAGCCTGGCCCTCACGGTGGATATCCTCGAAACGGCGAATCGAGTTGCCAAAGGTCTGAGGCTAGCACCACCATTCCAAATCGAGATCTTGAAACCACGCATCATTGCCAACCGCAAGCCGCGGGCCGACCTGGTGGTGCTTCCGGGGCTTGGGCATGCGATGGCCAGCGAGCTCGAAGATGCGCTCGAGAGTCGCGCGACGCGTGATGTGGTGCGCGCCCTGCTGTCGCTCCGTTCGACAAGGACGGTGTTCGCCACCTCGTGCTCGGGAGTCTTTGCCTTTGGAATGGCAGGACTTCTCGACGACAAGAGAACAACGACGACCTGGTGGTTCGCTCCTCTGCTGCAGAGACGATTCCCGACGGTGAAGCTCGCAGCGGACGAGCTGGTTGTTGAGGATGGCAATCTAGTCACCGCTGGCGCAGCCCTCGCCCATATCGATCTGCTCTTTCATCTGGTGGAGCGCTTTTCCGGAACAGCCATCACAGACCACTGTCGCAAGTTCCTCATCGTCGGCAGCCGCCAAAGCCAGGTGCCCTATACATCGATTGCGACGCTGATTGCCTCGGATCCCGAGCTACGCAAGGCCGAGTCCTTTGTACACAAGAACATTCACAAGAAGATCGAAATCTCGGATATCGCAAGAGCCGCAGGGCTCGGTGCGCGAACGCTAGCGCGCAGACTCGAGAGTTCCACCGCGATGACACCCACGCAGTTCTTGCAACGCATTCGTATAATGCGCGCAATCCGTCTCGCCCAAACCAGTCGACTCCCCAATGATGAAATCGCCGCTCGCGTTGGGTACTCCGATGCCACCTCGCTTCGCCGTGTCGTCAAGAAGCAAACTGGGAAGACTCTTGAGGCCTATCGAAGCCCCTAGCTCACGGCACAAGCAGGACAACCCGCTTGCCAGACAGAACTGCCTTGCGCACAGCACAGCCTGGACCAGGACAGTCGCCTCTTCTCCTTGCCAAGTCGATTTGGGACAGGGCAGCTAAGGGATTTGCTGCACCGCCCCGAAGACGGGCAGGGGCTCTTCGACCGATAGGTATTCTGCGCGCATCCACAGATTGGAACGGCAGGTGGCGGAGAGGCGCAGCTCATCGATCACCCCAGCGAGACGCCTGCCAAAATGAAGAGTAGCAGAAGCAGGGAGAGGGGACTCGAGCGCCGCCACAGGAAGGCCTACAGGTGCTCCATCAATGATTAGTTGTGCAACGGAACCTTGCGGTTTGCCCTTGTCCTGGATATTTAGCGCAAGCCAGGTCCACGTACCCGAGCCAATGGCGGACGAGAGTACCTCCTCTGGGACGCGATGTGCACCATCGGGATAGGGGACTAGCCCCTCGGGTGCGCCAGCGTTAGCCTGGTAGCTCAGCTGGTATGTGCCGATGGCACCTGAAGCGACGACGGTCTCAAGGATAGAACGTGTCCCCACAATGGGAATATTCGCGGGCCTAATCCAGCCGCTGATGCTCATGCAGGTAAGTGTGCCTTCTAGTGGATTCTCAACAGTTGCCACACTTTCATCCATATCGCTGGACAACGCCGCCGAGACACCACTACCAACCCGGCCTTGGGTCACAGTGGCGGCCTTCGTACCGGTTGCATGACTGGGTCCGGCAGAATCAAGATAGAGTAGTCTCACCAAATCTAGGGAAGCGCCAACGGCCTGAGAAGGAACTCCAGAGCTCTCCTGAATCCCCCAAGTCGCCCTCGGCCGAATCAAAATACAGAAAGTAGTTCTCGGTTATCCCGACCTTCATGTCGGCCTGAAACCAGAGGTTTATTCGATTGCCCAGATCGTTGATCCCTTGGTCCAGTTGGACTGGGACCAGCGCACCATTGTGCACGAGCTTGATCTTGCTCGTTGCGGGTAGGGGCTCTCCTCCCAGGTTGCTCGCGTCGACGATGAGCAGCACTGGAAACTCATCGAGGTCTTCGGCCACTGGACTCGTCAACGTGAACGGCAGTCTTCTTTGGTAGTTGGGCTCATCCCAATCGGTGAGACTCGCATCGCTACCTACTGGATCGGGCGGAGCTGCATCGTCCCCCAAAGAGGCGTCACCATCTGCAGTGGGCGCGGCATCAAAGAGCAAGCTACAGCTCCCTAGCAATAAGACGAATACACTTATGGGAATGCGCTGCACAGGAGGATTGTACAGCAGAAGGTGCGCGCTTTGTGTGCCAGGTTTTGATTCGGCGGGTACGTGGCGTTATCACTTCTGTTTTGCTTTCACTCACGTCATCGCAGCGCCGATCATCGGCCCCAATCGCTCTGCAATCGGCCCCCTCATCCACCCACTCGGTTGACGATCCGAGAGCTTCTCGGCACCACTCAAGAAGGAACTCATCCACCTATTCCACTGGTCGCAACGTCATGAGCCCCAAAATGCCACGGCAGGATGTATCGAAGTCTTCTACAGCAATCGTTCCCAAAGCAGAACAGGCGGGCTGACATAGACCATCAAGTCCATGAAACGTTGGTTCAAGATCGAAACGCGAGTTCGCGCTAGGAGTTCCGTCGATGGCTATTCGATCCTTCATCGCAGCTTTCGCATCCGAGTTCTTCTTAGAGGCATCGACGAGATCAACAGGGCATGCGTCGTTGAGGAAACGTTCACAACAACATGGCTTGGAGCGTTGTGATTGGAGAGAACGACGGCACAGGACGCCAACTCCCAAGCATGTGTTTGCCCCGGGTGGGCGAGTCGAGAATTCTCCCTGGGGTCGGTTCTCCGGCGCGTCGAAATGAACCCGGTTTGGGGTGGCTGGCGCAGCTCGGAGTCTGGAGTCTGGAATCTGGAGTCGGGAGTCGGGAGTCGGGAGTCGGGAGAATTCTCTAAACTTTCGTGCCAGCAGGTCGATTATTCGGGACATGAATTCGCAACCAATTGAGACCGTAGACCCGATAACCTCGGGTGCTAGCAGTGCAGCCTCCGCGACCGAGCCCAAGGTAGATATTGCACAAAGCCAGGTTGTCATGGTCCTCCAAGCATTGCTGAGCACGGTTGAGGGCAATGCTGTTTCACTCGAGCCCTTCACAGCGGAAGACATTCAGGTTCCAGAACTCAGACGGTTTCTCGACCACATTTCTGAGAATCGAGCGGTGATCCGAAGTGTCCTGCAAGTGATCTCGCACAACATTCTCAATTCCGTTGCCCGAATGGCAACGACATCCGAATCGATCGAGAATGTGCGGCGCAAGACATTTGAGCTCGCAGACTACGCATCAACGATTGCGAGCGCTGGCGAGGAGCTAAGCGCGACAATTCGCTCAATTTCGGGCAACGTAGAAAACACGGTTGCGGCCACTGCGGAAGCGAGGAATCTCGCCTCCGAGGGGCACTCCGTTATCACCAAGACCGGTACGCAGATTGATGGGCTCGCTGAGATTCTACAAGAGACTCATGCTGCGCTTGCCCGGCTACTCCGCGTAGCCGATCACGCCGACAAAATCATTCGCGTGGTTCATGACATCTCGTCAAAGACCGATCTGCTTGCGCTCAACGCATCGATCGAAGCTGCGCGAGCAGGAGCGGCGGGTAAAGGTTTCGCTGTTGTGGCACACGAGGTCGGGCGGCTTTCAGAAAAAACCTCTGCGTCAATTGCAGAGATCGAGGCCATCATTGCGGATATTAAGAAGAATGTTGAAGACGTCTCTGTCGGGGTGAACGATGGTGTGAGTCATGCGCAAGCATCTGTTCGCGACGTCGCAGAGGCCAGTCAGACAATTCAGCGAGTGGTTACTCACATGGAGCAAGTTGACAACGAGGTTGGGAACATCAGCAGCGCAATCCGAGAGCAAAGCGTCGCAGTCTCGGACATCACCGAGAACATCATGACCATCTCTCGTGGCTCGACTGACGTGACAAACTCTGTTGACGAGATTGCGGACCAAATCGACAGCGTTACCCAGCTTTCCAACGAGACTCGCAACGAACTAGCGAACTTTACTCTTGGCAAGCGAGCACTACTAAACCAGTGCAAGATAGATCATCTCTTCTGGATGCATCGTCTGCGACGAATGCTTGAGAACAAATCTCAGATCAGCCAAGACGAGTTTGTTGACCACACGAAATGCCGTCTCGGCAAATGGTACTACCAACTTGACAGTGCCGAACTCTCAGATGAGTCACGGGAGAGCTTTGGGCGCCTTGAAGAGCCGCATGCCGGCCTTCATCGTGCAGCCGCCTCCGTGATTCGGCTCTTCAACTCTGGCCGAACAAAGGAAGCGTTTGATGCCTATGAGGAGTGTGTGCCTCTGTCGAAACGGATTGTTGAGATACTCGAACACCTTGCCAATGCTCAAGTAGGATAGTCATGCTGAAGCCAATCCTCATTGCTGAAGCGGATAGGGGCTATCTTGAGTATCTCGCGGATCTTTTGCGAGGTCTTGGAACTGAAGTCGTGCAGTGCTATTCGAAGCCTCGTCTAGAACTCGCGCTCAATCGAAGCCCCGATGGAGCCGTTGTCGTCTCGCGGAGTCGCTCACCGTTCGGCCTCGAACTTGCCACGCTCGTGTGTGTTGTGACCGTCGATCCGGCAATTCTCCCAAGCTCACAGCGGAGCGATCCTGCTGTCTTGGCCCTCATCTCTAGCGTCCAACAAGCATTGAGTCCCGGATACATGAGGTCGCGCACGAAGGGCGCAAAGGTTCTGGTGCTCGCAGGAAGTACAGGAGCAGTACCTGTTGTGCTCGAACTCTTGCGCCGTCTCAGTCTTCGTTCCACCGCGGTCGTCGTATGCCAACACATCAGCGCGGCGTATAGTGAGAACCTCAGAGCGAGACTGGCGGCCGACTGCCAAAGTCGCGTTCGACTCATTGCCGGATCGGCCGCCCTTGAGCCGGGCGTTGTGCATTTACTCGGTGGCGGAATCGATTGGCAGCTGAGGCGACGTGATGGAGGGCTGTACATCGAGCGGTTCGCCCACAATACTGGCCACTTTCACCCATCTGCTGATGTCTTCTTTGAGAGTCTTATCGAAACCCGTGTCGAGTCTCTTGCGGTGGTGCTGTCAGGACTTGGTGCCGATGGCGCCCAACATCTAACCAAGCTCAAGGCTACGGGGGGCTCAATTGCAGTGCAGGACCCTAACGACTCGGTAGCCTCGGGAATGCCTCAAGCAGCAGTCACCACTGGTGCCGTTGACGCTGTTCTTTCGCGCAAGGAACTAGCTCCATACCTCGAACAGAGAACCTGCTAGATGAACGATTTCGAGGCAAAGCTCCAAGCAATCGTGCAACGTCGCTCTGGAATTGTTCTAGAAGGACAGAAGCTAACAAAGGCCGCCCAGTTCGTTGGACAGCGACATCGTGGCCGTTCTCATAGCGATAGTCTTGCTTCTCTTGAGATGAACCAGTCGTTGCCCGACTGGTTGATTTCTCATCTGACGATCAACGAGACGTTTTTCTTTCGTCACCCCAACCAATTTGATGCAGTGCGAGAGTGGCTCGCCTCCCGCCCAAACACCGACCGCCCACTACGCTGCGTTTGTCTCGGCTGCTCAACGGGTGAAGAGCCATACTCGCTAGCGATGCTGCTAGCAAGCGATCCAAGTGTTTCCGATTTTCGGGTTGTTGGGTACGACATTGACCCAGAAGCCGTGAGTACGGCCGTGGCCGCCGAGTATCCGCAGCACGCGCTCACCAGAACTCCTAGCTCATACCGTTCGATGCTCTCGCAATACACGGAAACTGTCAGGACAGCACACGGAGAGAGGCTGTCGCTAAAGCGGACATTGAAAGAGTCAGTGAAGTTTCAAGTCTCCAACTGCTTAACCGAAGACATTGGCTCCGCAGATATCGTTTTTGCCAGAAATGTTCTTATCTACTTTGCACCCGAGGACCGAGAGCGCCTCCTGCGCCGAGTTCAGCGCACGCTCTTGCCCGGAGGTCTACTGCTGATTGGAGCAGGGGAATTGCTCCCAAGTTCATTGAAGTCTCAAGGGGGCCCGACATGGCGGCTCAACTCAAGTCTCGGGAAGGGGAATCGTGTCTGATTCAAACCTTCTTGATGACCCGATCTTCGCAGAGTTTCGTTCCGAGGCAAAGGAATTGCTTGTGCGCGTTCGGATGGCGTGCCGGTCATGGGACTCTGGTGCCCCAGTGACTCCAGAGGCCCTCAATGACGTTCTACGGCATCTGCATACCATCAAGGGCAACTCGGCGATGTTTGAGCTGTCCAATACCCAGGCCGCAGCCCACGCACTAGAGACGTTTCTCATCCCGTTCAAGAATTCAGCGCAGAATCTGGCATCGGCTGACATTCTTCATGTTCAGACTGAGGCAGATCGAATCGATGATCTGCTCGAGAACTTCGACCAAGTGCCAACAGAGACCCCAGTGGCCGATCAGGCAGTGGCACCATCCCGTGCCGAGCCCAAGCCCCGTTCATCGCCGGCAGCTCCAGCTTCCGCTAGCTCCATTGAGGAGATGATACGAGTCCCGCTTGCCCGTGTGAACGACACACTCAACTACACCTGGGAGATCTTCTTACTCCGAAACCAGCTAAGCTACTTGGTTGAAAAACACCATGCCTCCTCCAATGAAGAAAACTACGAGTTTCTCCAGAAGTGGGAAATGATCGATAGTGCAATGCGCCGCAACATATCTGAGCTTGAGAGCGCGGCAATGGGCATGAGAATGCGAACTGTGTCGGTCATTTACGATCGTGTTGACAAGGTTTGCCGCAGCTACCTGGCTACGAGTGCGAAGAAGGTTGAGATCGTCCGCTGCGGGGAAAACGTCGAAGTAGACAAGCTGGTCGTGGATCTGCTGGCTGAGCCCATGGTCCATCTAATTCGAAATGCCCTTGATCACGGCATAGAGCTCCCCGAAGTAAGGGTCGCTTCAGGCAAGCCAGAGATCGGAAAAGTCTCGCTGGTCACCCGCGTTGATGGAGACCAGGTCGAGATCACCATATCCGACGACGGTGGTGGCATCGATGCCGACAAAGTGCTCGCAAAAGCTCGAGCTTGTGGAATTGACATTGGTGGTATTGAAGACGATCCGGATGCAGATGTACTTGGACTGATCTTTCATTCCGGGCTTTCGACCGCCGAAACTATCACCAATGTTTCAGGCCGTGGGGTTGGGACTGATGCGGTCAAGACTGCTGTCTCTGAGATGGGCGGCACGGTCCGTGTTGTTTCGGAACTCGGTCAAGGCACGACCTTCGTCATTCGTATTCCCCTCAGTGTTTCGGTTCTTAACGCACTGCTCTTCGAGGCGAACGGTGCGCTCTACGCAACTTCGATTTCTTCGGTTGTCGAGGTATGCCGAGCGAGCATTGATGAGTTGCACATCCTTGAGGACGAGACATTCTTTGATCTCCGCGGGACCTTCATTCCCTGTCTCGATATCCGTCCCGCGCTGGCAGGAAGTGTGGACAAGCAGAACGAGCAAGACATCTCTCTGGTCATTGTGGCTCGCGGTGATGGATTTGTCGCTGTGCGGGTCTCCAACGTCGTTCAGCATGTTGAGTTAGTTCTCAAGAAACTCCCACCACTTGCCCTCAATCACTCAACCGTTAGCGGATACTCGATCTTGCACACTGGTCAACCCGTCTTTGTTTTGGACTTGGACGAACTAGCGCAACTAGCAAAAGCGAGACGCCATCGATTCCCTCGTGAGGTCGCTCATGCCTCTTAGCGAGATCTTTGAGCAGCAACGCGAGATCGAAGGTGCACAAAGTCGGGCGGGTGAAAACTCGATCACCATGCTCTGCCTAGACACTGGCTCTTCGCGAATTGCGATAGCGCTAGAGAGTGCACGTGAAGTTGTCGAGCATCCACACATTGTGGGCTACCCCATCGCAGTCAAACCGCATGTTGGACTTGCTAACGTTCGGGGGAGTGTCGTTCCGGTCGTCTCGCTGGGGACGGGGGAATGCAAGCTGAACACGATGATCGTGCTTGAGAGTGCTGGCAAGCAACCCTTTGCATTGCTTGCTCGCGATGTGCGCCCCGTAATCCTCAAGGATTCCAACATCACCGCCAACAGTCGTTCCACCTCTCCTACTTCCGGTGTTGTCAGTATTGATGGCAGGCCGATCCGTTGGTGTAGCGTAGCCTGGCTTGTCCAACGCTTGTTTGGAGGAAACGACAGTGTTAGCCGATAAAACGAGCCCAGACATTCAACTACTGGTCGTAGCGCTGGGCGACAACAATGCAGAACTTGGAATCTGCATCGATTGCAGCGAGATTCTTGAGATTGTCGAGCCCACCAAACTATCAACACTGCCAGGGGGCGCCCATCCCTTTGTCGGGATCCTAACCCTTCGCGGTCAACCGATCCCCGTGTTGGAGCTAGCAACGCTTGTGCAACAACCACACTTGGGTGAAACTGATCCTGAACGCCTGGTCATCTGTCAGGTTCAAGCGGGAAAAGTCGCGCTGAACGTACGCGGGACACTCAGCATTCGACTTATCTCACAAGACGAAATTGCCGGTGTCCCCGCTTCCCTCCAGGAGCATGCAAGGGCGATATCGTGTCCTCGGATCGTGCGCACCGACAACATGGGACACATCCTGATTCTTGACGTCAATGCTGCACTCTCAGGTCTTCTCTTGTCTCGGAGCGAGGCCGCATAAGTTTGAACATCGTCGCAGTTTTCCTCGGTAAGCACAGGAAAAAGACTGGAGTACAACGAGCGACGTAGTCGTATGGCCTGCTTGTAGGCGCCCCAGAACTACGCCCTGCTTGCTTTGAGGTACTCTTCCTCGCTTTCAATTCACGATATGTATGTTGTGAGTTGAAGCGATTGCTCATGGCACGTTCGGGGCTATTCAGCCGCCCATTCGATAGATCTCTGCTAGCTGGTCTGGGTTTGAGATGCAGAGGTCCAAGTCTTTGAGAATCCCGTCCGCCAGAGAGTAAATCCATCCGTGCACGCTTAGGGTCTGCCCGCGACGCCACGCATCCTGGACGATTGTCGTGTGGCACACATTGCGAACCTGCGCAGCCACGTTGAGTTCACACAATGTGTTCACGTCCATCTCGCCGCTTTCGCCCTCAGTGAGTTTGCTCGTCTCGTAGACGTCTTTGATGTGTCTGAGCCAGTTGTCGATGAGCCCCAGCGGCGCGTCACTTAACGCTCCAGCAACACCACCACACCCATAGTGACCACACACAATAATGTGTTGCACCTTGAGCACCTCCACAGCGTACTGAACTACCGATAGGCAATTGAAGTCGGTGTGCGAAACAACGTTGGCGACATTTCGATGAACGAAGACCTCTCCTGGGTCAAGGCCAACGATCTGGTTGGCAGGAACTCTACTGTCCGCGCAACCAATCCAGAGGTATGGGGGCGCTTGCTGTTCTGCCAGTTTTTCGAAGAACTGGGGGTCCTGCTCCCGTGTTTGTTCGGCCCATTGCTTGTTGTTGTCGAATAGCTCTTTGAGTTCTCTCATAAGCTACGGATCCTCGCCTGTTCTCCTGCGGCCTGGGAAGTCCCCAGCCTTCCTAAAACCACAGCTGTCCAAGGATCGTCACGAGGTGAGACGTTTGTCGACCACCAATCATACCTGCACCTTCGCTCTGCGTGAGCCTATATCGAGCCATCGCTTTGAGATGGTGTCCTTGAGGATGCCCCTCGATTGATGGATACCCGTTTACCGCAACCTCGTAGATGCGCTCTTCGACCTCACCTTCATCGACCTTCTGTTGCCTCCAACCGCCCCTCGCAGCAAGTTCGAGGTGCTGCGGAATCACAAAATAGCCACCTTGCGCATACCCGCCCAGACCGCGCTGCCACACACCACCGGCAACCTTCTCATTCCGATAGAAGAACTCAGCTGTTGCAGACAATCCTCCCGAGGCGGCGGAGACATCGCCGCTCGCATGCCACCCCACCTTTGTTGCATACATGTCTGTCGCAGTTTCCACGTCTTGACGACGATACGCACCGCTTGCGCCTAGGGCGATTCCTGATTTGGCGCGACCACCTGCAGCTACCGACTGATCATACGGAACGCCCGCTCCCAGATTGTAGGCGACTCTGACGATTGGCCAAGGTGCCGTGGCGAGCGGCCTTGTGTCGTCATTGGTCCCACCACCGAAGACGCCAAGGTAGAACTCCAGAGCCCCTTGCTTGCCGCGACCATGCAGCATCGCGCCGGTTTCACGCCCTAAATGAAACGCATTGACGACCGGGCCACGGTCAGGCAACTGTAGCTTAATGATGGGCGTAGGAAACGCCCGTGAGTACGGTGTTCGAAACTGTCCTACGCGAAGAGATGTTGAGTCATGTAAGCGAATATCAACAAACGCATCAAGCAACCGGGTTCTCGCTCCTGCGAGTTCTTCTTGTGCAAATACCTTGACCTTCTCTTCAAAGAAGCTGGCCTCGACAACCGGCCGCGCGAGCGGGATCGAGAACGTTGACTCGGTGGTCCCACTCTCTATCACGCTATTCCAGCGCAACCACGTAGCGAGATGAAATCGCAACTCAGTATTGCCGCTGCTCCCGAGCACGAGTTTGTTTTGGAGTTTCTTTATCGAGGCAGGCTCTGCGTTGCTTGACGGACGGGCCTCCACGGCCGGCTCTTCGATGGGCTCTGCATGCACTTGCGTCGATCTTCCACCGAGACACAGCAAAGCAAATACGTGAAGCGCGATGCCAAGCGTTGATGCCTTCAATTTGCGTTCCCCCTCACCTCCCCGTGATGCCCCATGACCTGAGCTGGACTGTCGGCGAGACTGGGGGCCTCGAAGCGCACCAGGGGATGGGGAATGAGCCCGAAGATGATTAGGAGAGTGACCGCGCCTGCAAGCAGAACGCTCTCACGCCTTCCGAGGTCCGGCGTTGATACTTTCTTCTTGCTACCGGTGAACAAGTAGAAGAAGGCACGAAGCACGGTGATTCCATTGGTTGCCGTAGCTACCACGAGAGATAGCCCTAGCACGGGAAACTCCCCAACAGTCCCCTGTACCAGAAGGTCCTCGGCAACAAACCCAAGTGTCAACGGAAACCCTACGCTCGCGAACCCTAGGATCAAAAACGCCGAACCAAGGCGAGGCGTTTGAGAAAAATCCCCATGCGCTTTCCATAGCTGCAAGTGGTCGCGCCGAGCTCCAAGAGCGGCAAGAGCCATGGCAAATCCGGCGGTCGCAACGGCCAGCACCTGCCAGTTCAGAATCGCGCCTGTGAGCCCAACGGCGCTATGGCTTTCCAACCCAAAAGCAATCAATCCGGTTTGACTCAAGATCAAGTAGGCAACGGCTCTGCGAGCATCGGTTTGCACGACTCCTAAGATCGCAGTGAAAACCGCGGTCCCGGCACCAAATGCAGCAATCGTATGCCCGTATGAACCGATTGATTGTGGGCTAAGCAGTTCTAGCTGAGCGTAGACGCCTAGCTGTGGTCCAATGAAGGCAACCACAATTCCCATAGGGACATGCTCAACGAACTTAGGGAACCAGCTATGAAATGGAAGAATCCCTTCCCGAATTCCGATACCAAGCAAAACCATCGCAATGGCGATGTGGGCAGAGTTCCCCATCCACAGAAGTGTTGCCCCTGCGGAAAAGAAGCCAAAACTCACGACGTGATAGAAGGCAAAAACTCGATGCCATGATCTAGCCTTGCAAACCTCACGGTACTCGCTCCAAGCGACAAAGGATGAGGCAATCCACAAAAGAACCATGGCAAGAGGATGGACGACTCCAAGGGATGCCTCTGCGAAGGCAAAGAGGAGCAGTATTCGAACAAAGGTCGTCTTTCGATGACTGGTGAGAGGCGCCAGACCAATGGCCATCAGCGCGACGACTCCACCAACGCAGGGAGCAATCGCAAGCATGCCGACCGGCATCCAGCGCACTGTTTCTGTCAGCGCACTCGACGCCATAAGAAAAAATCCGAGGGCAGCGATGATGGTTACAGATGCTGCTGCGCCCAAGCCAATCCGCCGCGCGGATTTCGCGTCATTGGAGACTGCGGCGCCTATGCTGGCAGCTGCAAAGATACCTGCGAGAATTGTTGGAATCAGAATAATCATGAGAGATCCCCTCCGCTCTTTGACCCCACAGATGTGCGTTCGGTGCCAGCAAGCCATCCGGTCCAACGCTGATCCAAGGCATCGACGAAACGGAGAACGCGGACAAAGCTACCCACGATCCAGTCTCGTACAATTGCATCAAAATAGCCTCGCTCCAGCGCGTGACGGTACAACCATGGCTGCATGAAGTTGGGAACAAGCCGCTCCAAGTGGCCTCCAGTCTGTGGCAAAATACCTCCCATGGATTGCTCTAGATGATGATGATCGTGTAGCAAACTTGGCGAGCGAAGAATCTGCAGGCTCCTCATCGCAGCGTGACCAACAATATGGGCAAGCGCGAGATAGCGAAGACCAAAGCCTATCTCCACAAAAATGATGCCTACTTGGGTCATCGACGCATAGGCCAATATGCTCTTGATATCGGTTTGGGCTCGTCCCACAAACGTCGCATGGATCGCAGTTAGCCCACCGATGGCAATGACGGCAACTTGGACCACACGGCTCGCTTCCAAAATGGGAGCGGCCCGCAGCAAGAGAAATGGACCGAGATGCACAGAGATGGCTCCATAGAAGATTGCGCTTGATGGTGTTGGCCCCTCCATCGCTCTTGGAAGCCAGCCACCGAGCGGAATCTGAGCACTCTTTCCAAGAGTTGCCCACAACAGCAAGAGACCAACGAGGGCCACATTCACTGAGCCGACAGGAACCGGAACCCCTGTCCAGCTTGCCGCTTCAGAAGCGACAAATGCAGAGTTCCCCACCGTATGGTGCAGCCAAACAGCGGCGGCGAGAAGGCCGATATCACAGAAGCGGTAGGTGATAAATGCTCGTAGACCGTGTTCCACCGGCTTTCTGCGCTCGTGAAAGAAGGCGATCAGAAGTGCTGATGTTAGTCCAACAATCTCCCATCCAATAAAGAAGAGGTCCAGGTTACCAGCGAGAACAATCAGTTCCACGCCGGCCCCAAATAGGACAAGCAGAAAGTAGAACCGGAAATACCCTGGTTCTTTGTGGAGATACCGTCGCGAGAATGCGCCGATGAGCCCAATGAGGATGGAACAGAATAGCGCAAAGGGAAGCGAGAGTTTGTCGGCAACGAGAACCCAGTGAAATTCGTAGTGACCAACGGAGAACCACTCTCCGATGTGTGCCGTGATTTGCTCTCCCCCGCTCCTGGCAAGCAAGATTGTCAAGCCAACTCCGCATACGACGGTTCCAAAAAGAGCGAGCGATGTGATCCGGTAAAAGACCTGTTCGCTCAGCCTAGATTGGCCCCAAAGCGCGATGCCCAGTAGTAGGACCGCGATGCCAGGCAATCCCAAAAGTGCCGCGAGTAAAACGTTCTCGGTCATGATGCTTTGGCTCCAAACGCACCCAGAACGTGTGCAGAGGCAAGATGCCCGTGATGCCCCTTGTAGTGGTCTATCGAGCGTTGAACAATCGGAATGGAGTCGGACTCAGATTGATGAGCTCGAAGCACTCCGTCGTCAAATACTCTCATCTCATCGGAGTCTGGATCCCAGGCAACAAATTGGATCCAGCCATTCGCAATGAGCTGGGCCAATGCAGGCTCTCTATCGAGAATTGCCTCAAGCACTTCGCGCTTGGCTTCGACGATGGTCAAGAGACGCACCGGTTCATGAATCTCCACCATTTGCCATGGGAGGCCCGTTCTCAGATCGGTTGCATGGCCATCCATGACGCCAATCAGGCCCGTGATGTTGTGCGGCAGCTTGGTGCCAGAGCCGTAGCCGTCCGGGTCTACGAAGCTAAAGTAGTATTCCAGATTGATACCGGCTCCGACCGGACCAACGGAAAGCAGAAGTGACGCGAGCAGGTCTCCCGTTGGGTCTTGCGTTGGATCGTAGGACACCAAGAATGCGCGTCGATCCAAAAAGAGACCACGAGTTCTGCTGCGCCTTCCAACGATGCAAACCGCATTGGTTGCATGTCCATACTCGGGCCTTGGCTCCGCGAGGTCATTGGCGTGCTGCTCAGCAACAGCCATGGCCTTGTGCGCGGCCAAGCGTCTCGGTGCAGTTTCGAAGCGTCTACATCGCTCGTGGGCGTCGAGAGAGCACGCTTCTGACATTGCCTTCTTCACAGCGGACAGTCTTTCTCGGAGTTTGGTTGGAACGAGGTCTTCATCGTAGTACGTCATTAAGTCATCGCAGGTGTTGTGATAGCCGCCAACAAACCACGTCGTCTCTGGGATGCAGAGTCCGTGCTCTTGCTCCAGACGTAGCCGGACCTCAGGGTGATTTGCCATCATGGAAAATGCCCGAGCATTGGGGCCGCCGCGTCCTCCGCCGGTGGCTCCACAGTCGTGGGCCGCCTCGTGCGGGTTGTTGAGACTCGAAGAACCATGTCCGACGATTAGGACCAAATCGGCGAAGCCCTCAGCGAGCCCCATCGTCAGCAATGCAGAACTCACGATGCTCACCATTTCATCGATGGTGTACCCCTTCCCTCCGAGTTTTTCCGTCTCGTCATTTGCTTCGAGCAGTAGACGAGTTGCAGGCGACTTGGCGATCGAATGCTCGAATGCATTGCCCCAGGCGACTGCAATACGCGGATATAGGCTTCTGAGAACCAATGGGATGAGTGCAAGTGAGCCGAGCGCCATCGAGAAGAGACCACCGCGTGTCATCGTCTTTGTACCCACAGATAACGAATTCTCGAATCGGCCTAGCCGCTTGCGCTTCTGGCGGAACTGCGCCCCAGCCTTGTCATCTACTGGCGCCTCGAGAATGATGTGGGAAGGCTGAATTGAGACCGGGCAGAGAGGCCGTGGGCGCACATCGCGAACTCCTTGATAGTTCATGGCAACACCGTAGAAGCCCGCATAGCCAAAGGTATCTACTGCCGGAAAACACTCTTCTAGGTGCCGGCGGAGTGATTCTTCTCGATCATCAATGCAGAACGCCGCCTGAAACACGGGCTTTGGCACTTCTTTGTTCCCCATCCGTGCATGGGCAGCAATGCCATCTAGCACTTCGATCCGGTGCCGACGCTCATAGGCAAGATGCAGTAGCCTCCGGCGTTCAAGGTCGTCAGTCGTCTTGACCTGCTCGATCCATGCAGCAGCATGTCTCGTGTCTGCAAAGGTCGAAACATCAACGGGGAGCAATTGAGCGAGCACAAACGCCTCGTACACGAGTTCGACATCGACATCGCTCTGAGTTTTTCGCAGTGTCTCCTTCCTAGCAGATGACAGCACCTCGGACAGGCGCGCATCCCTTCCCCAGTGCTCTGCAACGCAATTCTTAGTGGCGACTACATCGAGAACAAGCCGAACTGCTAAGAAGTCTTCTAATGTGGCGGGCACACTCTCGACAGGCGCCCGGTCTGGTCGAAGCTGTAGGTGTTTCATCATTCCAGCCCAACCGCGCAAAGCAAGCAAACTCTCGCGAATATAGGCTCGCACTTCGCGTTCACCTACCTCCAGCTGTTCAAGGGCCCAGGAGATGGTCTGGAACGCATTCCATCGCTCCTCTTCGTGCGTTCGGAATGCCTTGGCGAGTCCACGAAACGCACGATCCGGTGGGGGAACGACTTGACTATAGAGTGCCCTGACGGAAGACAGGAATCCCTTGGACCGATTCGGCATTTTCCAATAGGCAATGCCCTGGTCGAGGTATGCAGCGCATAGGCGAATTAGGAGTGGGTGAACGGATTCGTCAACATCAACGTTTGTAAGGGACAAGAGTAAGTCTCTCCACCTCTCCTCCTCCCCTACTCGAGGCCCAACGCGAGAGGGGGCCGCGTCATGAAGGCGAGCCCACAGCTCACGCAAGATCTCGGATTCCGACTTCGAAGAGCCAGCAAGCAATAGCGCTTTTCGCTCCTCTGGCATGCTCGCATGGAATTTATCCTTCAAGTCGCTCTCACAAAGGAGGTAGGTCAAGGATTGTCCCCGAGGAACTTCAAAGAGATGCTTCAAACGAGCACGCAAAAACTCGCTTCCTGTCAGTCCCCCCGGAAAGATTTCATTCTCACCAGCCCGGCCGTGGGACTCGACAGTCGTGTCGATGTCTACGTCCGTGATTCGACCAGTCCGAAGATGCTTGGCAAACTCAAACTCCTTCTGAAATGCCTCCGTCCCAAGGAGCTCCGCAGCCTCCACAACAGCGTTTTCAAATGGAAGATGCTCGAAGGCATGCAGGGTGTTGTGATGCACAAAGGCATGCAGCGGCGCCTGCTCTGGCAACAAATGCGACACCTCATCGAGAATCTTTCGCAGCATCGCAGTCTCGTCCTCGAACGAGTTCATTCGAGAATTCATTAGGCGACTCGTTTACTGCGGGTGGCGTGCGGATGTTTCGATGCAGCTGAGAATTCTTCTAAGCCGAGAATAGAGACCTCGGCGGTTAGCTCCTGTGACATTGACTCAAGCCTGTTGAGGAACGTGTGGTCGACTAGAGCAGCATTGGCTAAGTTCACTCGAACCTCGGTCACGGTCTCCGGAATCGCCCCAAAGGCGCGCCTCAGTTTGAGAAGTGACAAGAAGGTCGCAGCCCCCTCAAGTTCGAGGTTCAGGACTGTTCCAGACTGCTCAGATCGTAGACTAGAGCGGAATAGTGACTTCAGCGAAACACCACGGACAAGGTGAAGTACCAGTTTGAGAGCAATACCAACTCCCACTCCGATGAGAAGGTCGGTTGCAAGAGTCACGACCAAGGTGACGAGAAACAACGTCAGCTGATCAACGCCTAGGTGTCTTGCGTGAAGCACCTCTACGGGTGACGCAAGGCGAGCGCCGGTATAGACCAGCATGGCGGCAAGTGCTGCCAATGGAATTTCTCCGAGAAGGCCTGGAAGCAATGCGACAAACGCCAGCAGAAACACGCCGTGAAAGAAGTTCGACATTCGAGACTCGGCCCCGCCATCGATGTTCGCCTTGCTTCGGACGATCTCAGAAATCATCGGAAGACCACCAATCATCGCAGAGGCGAGGTTTCCTACGCCACATGCCAGGAGATCGCGATTTAGATCGGAGGCGCGTTTTTCAGGATCCATAGAGTCGACCGCAATGACGCTAAGGGTCGATTCAATCGTGCCGACCAGCGCGAACATCGCAACGTACTTTAGAGACGCGGAGCTGAAGGCCATGGAGAAATCTGGGAAGGCAACTGCGTCCAACAGAGATCCAGGCAACTGCACGAGGTATTCCGGGCCCACGTGATAGTCGTGAGAAAAGAGGTGGTAGTCGTGAGCGTGGTCCAGCCCAAAGAATAGTCCCAGAGGAACGGCGGTGAGCAGGACAACAACCGGTGCTGGGACGGCCTTGGCCCAGCGAAATCGCAATAGAGGCCAACCAAAAAGGAGGATTAAGGACATCGCTCCAAGTAGGAGGATCTCGGGGTTGGCGTTGGCTATGCTGTGGGGAATTTCAGCAAGCAGCTCTATGGGTTCGTGTCCTTCTGGCGCAACCCCCATCACGGTGTGCGCTTGCTTCGAAACAATGATCACTCCGATCGCTGCAAGCATGCCGTGGACAACGGACGGCGACATTGCGATGCCAGCGGTGGCCGTCCGTGCGAGCGCGAACAGAATCTGCACGACGGCAGCGAGCACCCCGACAGCCAACGCTCTTTTGTAGCCAAGTACAAGATCACCGCCGCCTAGTTCCTGAACAGCCCCGAGAGCGATGACGATAAGGCCAGCGGCAGGCCCCTTGATCGTGAGGCGCGCACTTCCTAAGAAGGTAACAACAACACCACCGACAATGGCGGACAACACGCCGGCAACCGGCGGAAAGCCACTGGCCATCGCGATGCCGAGGCACAGCGGCAGCGCGATAAGGAAAACCAAAAAACCGGAACGCAGATCGCGAACGGGAAAACCACCGCGAGACGTGGACATACTCTCTTGCATGGAGGGCGGCTCTTGCAGAACGCGCGCCACAACGCTCACCAGTACGATGGAGGCTAGAGCCCGAGAATCTCAAGGCGGGTTGCCCCCAATTCGAGCTGAGCAACTCCTCGGTGTGCAGCCTCGAGAAGCGGGTGCATGAGCTTGGCTTGGCCCATATGCCACTGAGAAGCATATTCAAGGGCGGACGTTTCCACGAGAGTCCGTTGTCATCTCGTTACCAGGGACGCTCTTGTGCGAACGTCCTCCTTGCTATAGCCATTTTCCCCATGGGGCAATTTGCCTCTTTGAGAGGGCTCCGAAAACTCCAGCGAAAGCCATGCACCGATCGGCCAGATGGCCCACGACATGCAACACCCCATCGACATGAGGCGCGCATCTTGAAGAGTCCCTACCTATTGATCGCCGAGGATGATGCGGACCTGCGCGCCCTATTGTCGATCGCGTTCGAAAGGGCCGGGTACAGGGTCGCCCAGTGCAGCAATGGGATCGAACTCGTCCAGCGTCTGCAGTCTGTCATCGAAGGCAAAGAGGACGCAAAAATCCTTGCGCTGGTCACCGACATTCGCATGCCCGGCGTCACAGGCCTTTCGATCCTAGAAGGTCTCAATGACCTAGGCGTGCCTCTACCGGTGTTTCTAATGACTGCCTTTGGAAGCCAAGAGGTTCATGCGGAGGCTGCGCGTCTAGGGGCCAATAGATGCTTCGACAAGCCATTTGATATCGAGGCGTTGGTAGGTGCCGTTGTTCGGACCGTGGGGATACACTAGCAGCATCGTCTAGTAGGCGAAGCTGAGCCCCCCTATGCGCATTGCAACCAAACTCGTAGTCGGCTCGACAGTCGGCATGCTCTTTGTCCTAACAATTCACGCCATACTAACGTTTCGTCGTGAGATGTCGGTGATCGATGCGGATCGGCGTCAAGAAGGCCAGCGACTCGCTCATGCGATGTCCCTGGCCGTTGGCCTAGAATGGGACCAAGCAGGAAAAGAAGAAGCCCTCGCACTTCTCAACGACGTTGCTACAAGAGATTCGGACGTGCAGATGCGCTGGGTCGATATGAAAACACCGAACGTTCCAAGGAAATCGGAGCGCGTGGACTCTGCCGCATTTACCACCTTCGAGGAAAATGGCGACTCGCAGGACGTTCTTCACAGCTATGCTGAGGTTAGAGACAGCGCACATCCAACTGCGTCCACCCGAGGCGCAATTCAGATCACACAAGTCCTATCAGACGAGAAGGTGCGAGTGCAGGAGTCGCTCATGCAGCTCGCCTTCGCAGTTCTTATTATTCTTCTCATCAACGCGGTCTTGGCAACACTTCTCAGTCGCCGATGGGTGCAAAGACCGGTCGCCAAGCTTCTCGTCATGGCCGAGAATGTTGGCAATGGCGAGTTCAGCACCCGAGCGACCCTGACTCGGAGGTCTGGACGGGAGTTTTCTGAGCTTGGCAGCGCTCTAAACATCATGGCGAGCCGGCTGCAAGAAATTCATACTGCGCGCGAAGAAGAGTACCAGCGTCGCATTGCCTCTGAAGCGCAACTCCAACACGCGGAACGGCTGATTACGGTTGGCAAGTTGGCCTCCGGTGTCGCGCACGAGATTGGCACTCCTCTGAATGTCATAACCGGGCACGCCGACATGATCCGCCGAAATCAAGTGGACGCGGTGGGCGCTGTTAAGAGCGCCGAAGTCATTGGGGCGCACGCAGGAAGAATTACGAACATCATTAAGCAGCTACTGAGATTCTCTCGCCGAAGCGGGCCAGAGCGAGCAGAAGTCGATCTAGCAGAGTTGAGTAAACAAGCATCCGAATCCATGTTGAGCGCTTATGCTCACAAGCGTGGGGTGACGCTCAAGACTCATGGTCTCGATGAACCACATCTGGCCTTCGTAGATGCAACCCAAATGCAACAGGTTGTGAGCAACCTGGTCATGAACGGGATCCAAGCGATGGAGGCCGGTGGCACGCTAACGATAGGCTTGCATACCGCAGAGGCAACTCCTCCAGCTGGACTGGGCCTCGAAGCTGGTGAGTTTCTCTGCCTGAAAGTAGCAGACACTGGCACGGGCATATCCAACGAAGAGCAGCAGCATATTTTCGAGCCATTCTTCACAACCAAAGATGTCGGTGAAGGTACCGGACTGGGACTCTCAATCTCTTATGGCATCATGCGCGACCACGGTGGTTGGATCGAAGTTGACAGTGAACTTGGAATCGGAACAACCTTCTCTATGTTCGTTCCCCTGAGATTTGATGCATGAACCCCAAAATACTCATCGTTGACGACGACAAAGGCATGTGTGAACTCATCGCAGCTGGGCTCACGCGACAGGGGTTTGAATCCGTATGGAAAACCTCTGCTATTGAAGCACTAGAAGAGCTTGCCAGCGGAAACTTTGCCGCTGTTGTTACCGATCTCAATATGGCCCAAATGGGAGGGCTGGAGTTCTGCAAGCGCACCCTTGAGCAGAGACCAGGGCTCCCCGTCATCGTGATCACGGCGTTTGGTTCCATGGATGCAGCAGTCTCTGCGATTCGTGCTGGTGCCTACGACTTCATCAACAAACCTGTCGACATTGATGCACTGAGCCTTATCGTCGAACGCGCAGTACGAGCTGCTGAATTGCAAGCGGAAGTGGCTCGTTTGCGCAAGGCGGTAGATACCGGCACGAACTTTGGTGAACTCATCGGAACAAGTCCGGTGATGAAACGATTGTACGCGCTTCTCGCACGCGTAGCAGACAGCGACGCCAGCCTGCTTATCTGTGGAGAAACTGGGACCGGGAAGGAGCTCATCGCTCGAGCCGTTCATCGACGTAGCCGTTTTGCGAACGCGAAGTTTTTGGCGGTGAATTGTGCGGCGATGCCAGCTCAGCTCTTGGAAAGTGAGTTTTTCGGCCATGTGCGGGGTGCCTTTACAGACGCTAGCAGCGCCCATGCCGGAATCTTTGAGCAGGCCAACGGGGGAACCGTCTTCTTGGATGAGATCGGGGAGCTCCCCCTTGAGCTGCAGCCCAAATTGCTACGCTCGCTGCAAGAACGAAGTGTTCGACGTCTGGGGGGAACATCAGAGATTCCGTTTGACGTGCGTGTCATATGTGCCACGAATCGCGATCTTGAGACGGAGGTTGAAGAAGGACGTTTCCGCGAAGACCTCCTCTATCGCATCAACGTGATTCAAGTGGACGCTCCGCCACTACGAGTTCGAGACAACGACATTCTTCTTCTCGCTCAGCGGTTTATTGATGCATTTGCCGAAAGAACTCAAAGGCCTGTCGAAGGGCTCGCCTCATCAGCGGCCAAGCGACTCCTAAGCTATGACTGGCCCGGAAATGTTCGTGAGCTGCAAAACTGTATGGAGCGGGCTGTTGCTCTTGCCGAGCACAACAAAGTGGTACTCGCCGATCTGCCGGAGCGTATTCGAACCCACCACCCATCCAAACTCCTTGTCACCGATGACGGTCCGGCCGATTTTGTACCGATTCATGAGATCGAGAAAAGGTACATCCTCCAGGTGCTTGAGGCCTATGGTGGCAACAAGCGACAAGCTGCCATCACGCTTGGGCTCGACAGAAAAACTCTGTGGCGAAAGCTAAAACAGTACGGCGTCTCCTAGTCGGCGTAGCGAGACACTCGAGTCATAAGATCAGACGAACTCCTCCCAGGGCCGCAATCCGGTGCGGAAATCGATCGCCAGGGGTCCCGATGAACATGTAGTTCTTTGGCACGTTCAGTTTCTTGGCAAGAGACTCAATAAGCGGCGGGCCGAATACCCCCTGTACCGCAACAAAGTCGATGCGAAGCCGCGGATAGAGTCTGTCAATGTTTTCCAGATGCTCGGCAAGCTGAGGAGGCACGTCCTTCTCATTCTCGTAAACGTGAATAACGCGCAAACGGTCTGTCTGCTCATTTTCAATCACGTAGAGGGCGGCGCGGTTGAGCTCCGCAGGATCATCGCCTTTTGCAAAGTAGACGATACTCCGCTTGTTGACTCGGTCGATGAGTTTCGCAATTCGGCTTCGCAACCATTCATTCGCTCCTTCCACCTTCTCCAAGAAGGAACGAGAGACGAATAGAACGAGTTTTAGGAGGTGGAGTCGCAAGAACATGAGAGCCACCACCGCGCCTGCGCCCGAGAAGTAGATCGCGAACACCCGAACGTACTCAGGGTCGAGCAAGACGTTGCCTACGAGTCCAACCAGCACAGCGATGAGGGCGAGCACCACGGTGGGCCAGCTCGCACGAACCGATCGAGGCAGCCGGTCACGTTTCGATTTGAGAAGCATGTTGCCGATGGCAAAAAGTGCCATGACGGACAGGAAAGACAACGTATACACGCCAGCAAGAAGGGTCACCTCGCCGGCCGTGGCGATCAGAATTGAGCAACACACGAGGAAAAAGCTCAGGATGATCCAGTGATTCGTCTCCCGCCAAGAGTTCTTCGCAAGCAGAAACTGAGGAAGGCACCGGTCGAGACTCATTCGCTTCATCAGGCCCGTCACCCCAACGTACGACGTCAACACAGCACCAGAGAGCACCAGGACGGCGTCAATGCTGATCCAAATCCGCAAGATGCTTCCCCATGATCGTTCGCCCATTTGCGCAAGCAGGTCGGGCGGCACCCCTTGAATGACAACCAGGGGAATCAGCCCCAAAGACAGCAAGCTAATCAGAGGATTGAAGACGGCAACGGCAACCCACATGTTTCGCAGCGTCTTGGGGAAGACGCCCTCCTTTTGCTCTTCAATGAAGTTTGCCGAACTCTCGAACCCCGAGATTCCCAACATGGCGGCAGCAAATCCAAAGAAGAGAGCATGCATGAAGCCATCGGGACTTGGCATGTTCCAGTTCGCCGAGAGCATCGATGGATCAGAGATAACGGCGATACCACCTGTGATGACGAGGACCGTGAGCGTGAGCATGTGAAACACGAAGATCGCAAGGGCCACGACAGCAGACTCAGCGATACCAACGATGTTTAGAAACGCAAAAATTCCGAGCAAGACAAGGGTCGCAGAAAACACTGGCAGCCCGTCCCAAAGGTTGTGGGCGTAGTGCATCGCCTCCCCTGCACTAATCACTGCTGTTGCCACGTAGGAGAGCAGAGTCAAGACCGCTGCGGCGGCCGCCATGCGCTTGTTGGTTGTGTTGAGCAGTACCGTATAGGTGCCGCCGTTTAGCGGCAGTGCTGAGCCGACCTCGGCGTACACCTTGCGAAACAGGAAGAGAACAGCAGCAACGATTCCTAGTACGACTGGCGCCAGGGCACCGGCTTGCGCTGCGCACAGCGCGGAGACATACAAGCAGCTGGAGGTAATGTCGTTGCCACAGATGGCGGTCGATGACCAAACCCCGAGCTTTGCTGGTTCGCCTGCGTCGGAGTGGTCGCTAGCGCTAGGTTCAAGATTCGTGATGCGCTCAGCCGTTCCCCAACCCGCGAACTCCCATGCCTCGACTTCTGATGACGGCTTCACGCTGCCCCTGATAGCACATCATGAACCAACCTGTAGGCAATGCCTGGCCGCTGACTGTGAGCATGATGACGAGTCCATTCGCAAAGAGTCTGAACGAGCACAATCAGAGCAGGGGCGCAGTTCCCCATGGGGCGAAATGCCCCTTAGTGCACCGTCCTTAGATGTCCCACTCTCGATTTCCTGCGTGGCGAACTAAGGGCCAATTAACGAGATGAGTGGCACCAAGTTCGTCGTGACGCCAAAGACTTCGGTCTGGGGAACTGAGACATAGCCATTCTCAGCGCCTCCGCACTGCGCACGAAACGCATTTAGCTGCACCATATATGTGGCTGGGCCGTCCTGAAACGGATCGTCGCCGGCGAAACTAAAGCCCACTCCGCCAGGCTCTAGCGGAAGGATGGTCTCCGCAGGAATCTCACAAATTATGTCGTTCAAGTCTTCAGTGGCGTAGAAGATCACATCGGTAAAGGTCGCGTAGTATGGAGTTGTGTTTTCGTACTCGCAGTTGCTTGTGAAGGGGAATACCGGCGCATCAGCGGGAGCTGAGATGGTGAATTTCTCAGGACCTTTTGGGGTAAAGACGATGAGTTCAGCTTCCGCATCGCCTGCGAATTCTTCCCAGCTTGCCATCAAGAACGCATCGCCGCTCTTGGCGGTAAAGAGCTCCTCGTCAAAGACCGATGTCACGGCATAGTCCTCGGTGAACGTCGCCACGCAGTACGCGCTCCACGGGGCCGGAACATCACCGAGGTCTACAAGAGGGGCGCCGTTGTCAATCTCATCGCCACCACCGCCACAACCTGTTACCAGTGCCGCGATGGCTAGCGACAGGAGGGCAGTGCTTCGAGAAATCGACGATGGAGACTGAATCGTGGGGGATGTTTGCATGTCTAAGGACACAGCAGGATGTGCGCCAGCGAGGTTCGGACCGTACCCCCCCTAGAACTTAGCAAAGGGCGGGGACTCTTCTCGTTGCCAAACGTTCACACCACGCCGAACGTTGTGGAGAGATTTCACACGGCCTCTACAAATACGCTTCGCAAGCACTCTGTGCGGTCGCTACTCGGCTGGCAAAGGTGCTAGCCGTGAGCGGAAGTGCACAGAGGAGTACTCGCAGGTTCGCGCACGCGACTCTTTCGGCACCTAAGAACAATCCTAAAGGCTTGTCGAAGTCCGCAATCGTGAGTGTGTCGCCTCTGGCTCACACCTGAGACGACAACTCAGGCCAACTACATGGAGCAATGCCTGCGCATGGTGGCGCGCAAACGAGCGCGTGTAAACAACGGTACACAAGTGAGCGCAGACGGCCCACTGCCGAACATGCGTAGCCAAAGATTCAGGGGACTTGGCTTTCGCTCCCTTGGCTGTGCCCTTGCACAGGGCCTCCTCGCCGTTCGAAAGGCATCCCAACATGAAAACAACAGTATTGACTAGAACTATTCTTATCTCGCTACCACTGCTTACTTCGAGCGCCATGGCGCAGGCCCCCTCGGCAGCACCAACACCAGCGATACCGCAGCTACAACAACCGGCCGTTGCCAGGGAGAACTCTGTAAACATGAGCCCTCTGGGCCTGCTCTCTGGATCCTATGGAATCAACTACGAAAAACTCTTTGGCGGCTATCACGGTCTCCTGCTCGAAGGAAACTTCGCCTCCTCATCGGATCGCGATGCCTCTTCCAGTTCGTTTGGTGGAACACTGGGCTACCGATTTCACTGGAGAGGCAGGCAGGACTCAGGGTTCCTCGGACTGAACCTTGGATACTTCAGCGGTAGTGGAGAGGGCTCTGTCGGCACTGACATGTCCAGAAAAACCTTCAACGTCAACACCACGGTCAGCTCGATAACCGTTAACGTTGGACGTCGTTGGGCATGGGATAGTGGCCTCAACATCACGTTTCGTATCGGAGCTGGCAAGGGCAACTACGATGTTACAACCGACAGCGATGATCCCGATGCCCAAGACGTTGTGAACGCAGTTGACGACCTGCTTACGTTCCTCCCTGTTGCCTTCGACGGAGAACTCTCCGCCGGCTACACGTTCTAGGCTATAACCATCCTCTATCGAATGAGCTCCAGTGAGATCGCTGGGGCTCAACATTCAGAATACGGTGCACATCCCAGTGACGTCATTCTCGAGTGCAATCGCATGGCATCAAAACTGTCGGCAACTTCGAGAACGCCTATGCTGCAAAGAAGAAGAACGGTCTGCCAATCCATCGCGACCAGGCCACGCGGTCCACATATTGCTTCAGGACTGGGGATGCACATATCCCCCCAGGCAAAGGCGCTTGAACGCGTGCAGCCCTTTCGTGATAACGCTGCCCCCTGCACATCTTGCGCGAACGAGGTGCAGCTATGAAGAGCCCGACAATTACCTTCCTAGGTGCGGCGGGGACCGTGACCGGCTCCCGCTATCTGGTCGAATCCGGCGACACTCGCGTCCTTGTTGACTGCGGGCTCTTTCAGGGTTGGAAGAATCTGCGCTTGCGCAACTGGAAGCCCCTGCCCTTCGACCTGGCCTCACTCGACGCCGTGATTCTCACCCACGCGCACATCGATCACACAGGCTATTTTCCAAAGCTCTGCAAACTGGGCTTCTCAGGGCGCGCCTACTGCACCGAGGGTACACTCGATCTCTTGAAAATCTTGCTCCCCGACTCTGGACACCTTCAGGAGGAAGAGGCACGCCACGCGAACAAGAAAGGCTCCACAAAACACGCACCGGCTCAGCCTCTGTATGGACTCGAGGATGCCCAGCGATCCCTAAAGCAACTCGAGGCTAAGCCGTTCTATGAAGAGTTCGAGCCGGCCAAGGGAGTCTCTGCCAGGTTTTCAAGGGCCGGCCACATTGTGGGTTCCGCGTGCCTCGAGCTTCACTTGGACGGAACCACAATCACCTTCACTGGTGATGTTGGGCGGCCTATCGACCCAATCATGAAGCCAGCCGACACCCTGAGAAAGACGGACATCCTTGTCACAGAGTCTACATACGGCGATCGCCGACACCCAGCAGAACATGTCCTGGATACCGTTGAACGGGTAGTGAATAAGACCGCAAAGAGAGGCGGTGTCGTGCTCGTGCCGTCCTTTGCGGTTGGTCGCAGCCAGCACCTCCTCCACATCGTGGCGAAGCTCAAAAGCGAAGGACGGATCCCCGACCTACCTGTCTTCCTCGATAGCCCTATGGCGATCAGCGCGACTCGGATCTTCCAGAAGCATCGGGACGACCACCGGCTCTCCGATGCGGAGTGCGAGCACATGTCGGACGCGACCTTCACGCGAGCCGTCGAGCAATCGAAAGCTATCGACCAGAGTTCGAAACCAATGATTGTTATCTCAGCTAGCGGCATGGCAACAGGGGGCAGGATTCTTCACCATCTGCAGCGCTTCTTGCCGCATGAGAAAAACACGGTGCTCTTCGTTGGATACCAGGCAGAAGGGACACGAGGGCGCTCTCTCATCAACGGGACAGACGAAGTGAAGATCTTCGGGCAGTACATTCCCGTGCTCGCAGAAGTTGCACAAGTACAAGGCCTCTCTGCCCACGCAGACTATCGTGAGCTTCTCGACTGGCTCAAAGCTAGCGAAATCGCCCCGAGACAAGTCTTCGTTACCCACGGCGAACCAGCCGCCGCCGATGCATTTCGACGACGCCTGAAAGACACGTTCCAATGGAAGGTTGCTGTGCCCGAGGATCAATCGAAGTGGAGCCTGGCCCCACGATGACAACAGATCGAGAGCTCGCCTATCACAACGAAACGTTCTTAGATAGCGACGAAGGCCGCCCGCTGCGGATTCTTGCCGAATACCTTCAGCCGGAGCAAGCATTTCGCAAGGCTGGTGTGCACGATACGATCGTGTTCTTCGGTTCGGCTCGGTTACAGCCGGACGGTCCGATGAGATGCTACTACGCAGACGCAAGAGAGCTGGCACGCCGCATCACCACGTGGTCAATGTCCCTGGGCGGAGATGTTCAGCGCTACATCGTGTGCTCAGGCGGTGGTGGTGGCATCATGGAGGCAGCCAATCGTGGGGCCCATGATGCGGGGGGGAAAACCATCGGACTCAATATCGGCCTCCCCCACGAGCAGCGCCCCAACCCATATATCTCGCCAGAACTCTGCTTCGAGTTCCACTACTTCTTCACACGGAAGCTCTGGTTTGCCCACCTGGCCAAGGCGATGATCGCATTCCCAGGAGGCCTGGGAACCCTCGACGAGCTGTGCGGGTTGCTCACACTTGCGCAGACCCAAAAGCTCGACCGCCCCATTGTCATCTTGCTCTATGGCAAATCCTACTGGCAGGAGATTATCAACTTCGAAGCCCTGGTACGCCACGGTATGATCGACGCTACGGATCTCAAGCTCTTCCGATTCGTAGACACCCCCGACGAAGCCATCGGCATACTCCAGAACGAATTGTCGGTGGAGCTCGATGGGGCGACGCCAGCGTTTGCAAAATCGTGTTCGCCGTGCCGAACAAGTTCATAGCGCATCGAGTTGTCCCTTGTTCTCGACCCATCGAACCTTGGCGCGCCATTCGCGAAAGGGAGGGGGCAGGCGAGACGAGTATGGCACCTGATCTGCAAATGCACCGCACATGACTGCTTCCCCGACTCAGCACGTACGGTGGTTTCGCGAACTCAGCAACAGCGATGTTGCGCTTGTTGGTGGCAAGAATGCCTCACTCGGTGAGCTCTACCAACAGCTGGCTCCGGCGGGTGTGCCCGTGCCCAATGGGTTCGCCATCATCGCTCAAGCACAGCGCTATGTTCTCGACAAGGCGGGAGTCTGGGAAGGTCTGCATGAGATCCTCGACGACATCGACGTCGACAATCTGCAAGCTCTCGAACAACGCTCGCGCCGCGCCCGAGAACTTGTCTATGGTGCGCCACTTCCAGAGGAACTGATTCGCGAAATTCGTGCTGGAGCCGCGGCTCTGCGTGCAGAATACGGCGATGATATGAGCTTCGCGGTGCGTTCCTCGGCGACGGCAGAAGATCTGCCAACAGCGAGCTTCGCCGGCCAGCACGAGTCCTTCCTCAACATCCGGGATGACGAGCAACTACTCGATGCCTATCGGCGTTGCCTCGCCAGCCTCTACACCGCCCGGGCCATCCACTATCGAGTCGACCAGGGCTTCGACCACTTCAAAGTCCTGCTCTCGGTTGGCGTGATGAAGATGGTGCGCTCCGATCTCGCTTCCTCCGGTGTCATATTTACGGTGGATACCGAAAGCGGATTCCGCGATGTTGTCTTTGTCACGGGGGCATATGGGCTCGGTGAGAATGTGGTGCAAGGCGCGGTAGATCCGGACGAGTTCTACGTGCACAAGCCCACCTTCGCCAAAGGTGCGCGCACTGTGTTGCGGCGGCGTCTTGGCTCCAAGAAGATCAAGATGATCTATGCCGATGGACGTACGCGCGATTCCACGCGCAACGTGCCAACATCCAACACAGAGAGGGACCGGTTTTGCCTCACGGACCAAGAGGTCTTAGTCCTGGCAAGTCATGCGATCAAGATCGAAGAACACTATAGTCGCCGCGCCGGACATTCGGTGCCGATGGACATCGAGTGGGCGAAAGACGGAGACACAGGTCTTCTCTACATCGTTCAAGCTCGCCCTGAGACGGTCACCACCCAAGTCAATGACACGACGCTTGTCCAGCATTCCATCGACCCTGGTGGTGATGTTGTCGTGACGGGGCACGCGATCGGCAACAAGGTCAGTGATGGCCATGTGCGTGTCATCAGCGGATTGGACCAACTCAACGAGCTGCGCCCAGGCGAAATCCTAGTGGCTGATATAACCACGCCCGACTGGGAACCGGTGATGAAAATCGCCGCTGCGGTCGTCACCAATCGGGGCGGACGAACCTGCCACGCAGCCATCGTTAGTCGGGAGCTTGGTCTTCCCGCGATTGTGGGCTGTGGGGACGCAACGGAGCGTCTTAGCGATGGAGAAACCATCACGGTCTCATGCGCCGAAGGAGAAATCGGCAGGGTCTATGCGGGGCTCGTTCCACATACAGTCACAGAGACAGATCTCAGCGATCTTGCACGTCCGAAAACCCAAATCATGATCAATCTTGGCAACCCCGAACTCGCCTTCCAGATGTCGCGCTTGCCCAATGATGGCGTTGGCCTTGCTCGCATGGAGTTCATTATTGGCCAGTATGTAGAGGCACACCCCATGGCCTTGCTGCACCCGGAACGAGTCAGCGATGCGACCGAGCGGGCCGCTATCGAGCGGCTCACCCGCCATCACCTGAGCCCGGAGGCGTTCTTCATCGAGCGACTCTCCGAGGGAGTCGGCACCATCGCTGCGGCGTTCTATCCCAAACCTGTCATCGTGCGCATGTCGGACTTTAAGACCAACGAGTATGCTGCTCTGTTGGGCGGACAAGCATTTGAGCCAGACGAAGCGAACCCCATGCTCGGATTTCGGGGTGCCTCACGCTACACGCATCCAGCCTACAAGGAGGGCTTCGCGCTTGAGTGTGCGGCAATGAAGCGAGTACGTGAGGACATGGGTCTCTCGAACGTGAAGCTCATGATTCCCTTCTGCCGCCGCGTGGACGAGGCCAGGCGCGTCATCGAAGCCATGGCAGAGCATGGTTTGCAACGCGGGCGTGATGGCCTAGAAATCTACCTAATGTGCGAGATTCCCAACAACATCTTTCAAATCGATGCTTTCGCAGAGCATGTCGACGGATTCTCTATTGGTTCCAACGACCTCACGCAGCTCGTTCTAGGTGTCGATCGCGACTCGGCAGAGGTCGCCTTTGAGTTTGACGAACGCGACCCCGGCGTAAAGATCGCGATTGGGCAGGCTATCGAAGGAGCGCGCCGCAATGGTTGCCACTCGGGAATCTGTGGACAAGCACCTTCCGATTATCCTGAGATGGCCGCCTGGTTGGTAGAGGTTGGAATTGGCTCGATGAGCCTGAACCCAGACGTAATTCTCGCGACTACAGCTCAGGTTCTTGAGCTTGAAGAGCGACTGGGTCGCTCCCCTCGGGGTGATTAGTTCTCTCCCCCTTTCCTCTCCAGACCGAGGAGGCCGAGGACCGCCACGCCGCGGACCCCACGCCGCGGACCGAGGAGAGGACCGAAGGACCGACAGGCGAGGAGCATTTCGACACACACCGCGCCGCGGACCGAGGACGCCGCGGACCGAGGACGCCACGCCGCGGACCGAGGAGCATTTCCACGCCGCGGACCGAGGAGCATTTCCCACGCAACCACGCCGCACCACCCCGACCGAGGAGCATTTCGACGCAACCACGCCGCACGTTTCTCGATACGTGCAGTATGAAACCTCGACAAGTTCTCAAAGGCACAACCTACCTACTCACGAGGCGCACGACGCAGCGGATGTTCCTGCTTCG
>JANTGM010000065.1 GCA_024762925.1 Kofleriaceae bacterium
TCAAACTCGGTCGCCATCTGTCTTGCGGAGCGGGAATCTAGAGGATTCGATGTTGGGAAGCAAGAGCTTTTCTCGTTTTCTTTGAGAGAATTTCTTTTTTCGTTTCACCCGTTTGGGATATTCGGAAGGTGCTTAGCAACGTGGTTTGCCCTGTAGGGACATTCCGGTTCGAATCTTCAATTGTAAAAGAACTAGTGGGCCTGGAAAGATTTGAACTTTCGACCCCTCGCTTATCAAGCGAGTGCTCTAACCAGCTGAGCTACAGGCCCATTCGTTTTGAACGAGGGGGCATATACCCCTCCCTGGTGACGTGAGTCAACGGCGGTTTTTGATAAAGTGAAATCTCGATGTTGGAGAGGATCGGAAACTGTCGAATCGTTGGCGAAGTCGCTGCTGGCGGTATGGCTGTGGTCTATCGCGCCATCCAAGATGCCCTGCATCGAACAGTTGCAATCAAGGCGCTCAAGCCGGAGCTATGCGGCGATGAGCAACTCACTCGACGCTTTGAGCGCGAAGCGGAGTCGCTTGCAGCTCTTCAGCACGAGAACATCATCAATGTTTACGACTTTCACCGGGAGCACGATCGTCTCTATATAGTCATGGAGTATGTCGAGGGCATTGATGTCTACGACCTACTCGACAAGTGCGGACGGCTCCCCTTTGATGTCGCTGCGATTATCGCGGTCCAAGTCGCTCGGGCACTCGACTATGTCCACTACCGCGACGTCATTCACCGAGATATCAAGCCCGCGAACATCATGATCTCGCGACCCGGTGGGGTGAAGCTGATGGACTTTGGCATCGCGCAAGATCACTCGCTCGACGAGGACCTAACCCAAACGGGCACAGGTATCGGCACCCCCTCCTATATGTCTCCCGAGCAAATCCTCGGTGACAAGCTCGATGCAAGCTCGGACATTTTCTCTCTGGGCATCGTGCTCTATCAAATGGTGACTGGACGCAAGCCATTCATCGAGGACGAGCAGAGGTCGGTGATGAACGTGATCCGACTCCAACCGCACACCCCTGCGAGAAAGCTGAATCCAGAGATCCCGCGCGAGCTTGAGCGAATCATCGACAAGTGCCTGCAGAAGGATCCCAAGGATCGGTGGCGATCAGGGCAGAGCCTGGTCATGGCGCTTCAGCGCTTTCTCAGCAAATACGTGGAAATGAACTACCACACTCGGCTTGTGCTCTTCTTGAAGAGCCAAGACGTTCTCACCCAGTTGGAAGCAGATGAGTATCTGAGCCCGAAGATGCTTGCCATGGGAAATGCCCTGTCTCAATCGAAGGCACAGACGCGACGACAAATGCGCCACTCGGTGATTATACAGTCGGCCATTCTCGCAATTGCGACACTGATGGTGGGGCTCATCCACCTTGCGCCTGTCGGGGCCAAAGTTCCTGCGATTGTGGTGCACTCGGAGCCCGAGACCGGATTTGTGCGCATCATCGCAAACCCCTGGGCGGAGATTTGGGTCGATGGTGTCTCAGTGGGCCAGACTCCTATGGCAAACCCGATTCAACTTGAAGTGGGACCGCACGAGCTTACCCTGCGCAACGAGTTTTTCTCACCATACACAGAAACCGTGCAAGTCACGGTTGGCCATCCGGAGGATGCAGTGGTCTTTCGCGTGGATTTGGACGCTGACGCCGAAGAAGGAGGAGAATAGGTGTTTTTCTTAAGACTTCTGCTTACCGCCGGTGTCATCGCTGCCCTGCCCTACTCGGCTCTCGCAAAACCCACTTCGGGAATTGAGCGCTACAAAGTCCGCAAGGGTGACACCCTTGAACTGTTGGCTGCCGAGTACTATGGCAATCGCGTTCACAAGATCTACCTCATGGTCGAGAATGGCTTGGATCACGAGAGGGTACTCAAACCGGGCGAGAAGCTGCGAATTCCCGTATCTGAGCGTATCACCACGGCAGCCGGTGATACCCTGAGTGGGCTCGCAGAGAGCCACTTGGGCACCGCCGACCGGGCAAAATATCTCGCCGAGTTCAATGGCCTCGATGTCGACACCACACTTGCCGTTGGGCAGGAGCTAATCGTGCCCTTGCGTGTTCGGTATCGCGCCAAAGGAGATGAGAAACTTCGCGACATAGCCCTTGGGCTATTTGCCGATGCAAAGCGGGCGACTCTGTTGCGCGACTACAATGGGCTCACTACGGACACCCTCACGGCGGGACAGGTGATCTCGATTCCTGTTCCCAAAATTGAAGTACAAGTTTCGAAGCGGCGCCCGCCATCAGCAGACGAAGATGCTCGGGCCTCGAAGCGAAATGACATGATGCGCAGAGCTTCGCTCGCGCTTCCCATTGCCAAGGCTGCGTGGCGAGCGGGCGACTTTGCAAGTGTGAAACACCAGCTCACTCGTCTAGAGCTCGAATACCTCGATGCGAGTTTTGCGACCGATGCGGGAATCCTCCTCGGTGCCGTGTACGTCGCCTACGATGACACTGACTCAGCACTTGCGACGTTTAGCAAAGTGCTTAGCCGAAGCCCTGATCTGGTGCTCGACAAGAAGCAACACTCACCAAAGGTACGCGCCATTTGGGAACGGGCTAAGGAGAATCAACCCTAGGTGAGACGTTCACCGACCGCCGTACTTGCTGGTGAAACGCTAATCTCAGTAATTATCTCAATTGTACTCGGAGGATGCGAAGAACCGCCCGCACCGACCGATGGGCAGGTTGAGGGAGCTCTTCTTGCAAAGTCGCTTGCTCAGCACATGGAAGTTTCTCGAGCGTGGACCGCGCCCTATCGTTGTGCCCGGCTCGCCACAGACCTCGGCGAGCCAAACGTGGAGAGCGTGGCCTGGGACGATGCGCACAATGCCCTTATCGTGGAGCCGTCGGGAAAGTCACCGAGGTTTGCCACCATAGCCGATGCGCGCGCCACGGTGAACAGCGATAGCAAGGCCCTTGAGGACTTACGAGATGCACTCAATCAGCAAAAAATTGACGTGCTCATCTCTCTCGGTGGCCTAGCAGTCGACGAAGAATCGATTCACCGCGTTCTCGCCCCACTCACAAGTGGTGCTGAGTACCTAGTCCTGGCTCTTCCAGGCGATCGAGAGTCCTTGCCAGCCCACCGAGCTGCGATTGCCGCGCTCGCCAAAGCGGGTGCGCGAATCCTCGACGCATCCCGCTACCGGTTCACGCACATCGGCGGGCTGCGCTTGGCGACCATGCCCGGGGTCTCGAAGGCCGCACACGTAATTGCAGGTGACGATGGCTGCTTGCACACAGAAGCGGATGTCACCGAGTTGCAGTCCTCGCTCGCAGCTTCCAAGGCCCCAACCCTGCTGCTGTCGTATGCTCCATGGCGTCAACAAGGCACAGCTGCGACTGACCTTGGAATTGGCGGCATTCACACAGGCGAAATCGAGTTGAGACCTCTGGCGGAGACTGGCCAGATCACAGCGTTGGTGCATGGCATGGTTTCTCCGAAAGGCACAGCCTCCAGCGGCAGCATTCATCTCGGTGCCCCTCCGAACTCCATTGCAACGGGATCGCTTTCTGAGGACGAAAACACGCCTACCGCTCTGCTGCTCTCGGTCTCAGGGGCCAAGCTCTCCTGGAAGCGCTTGCCAGTGCATTGAGCTTCAGAACGCGTTACTCTGGTGCCTGGCATGCACACGCCCTCCGCGAAGTACTTCTGTCCACGATGCAGAAGCTCCTACTCCAGCGATACGCCCTATTGCGGGGAGTGCGGAGCCGACATGCGCAGAGCCTCACTTCTCGACGACTCCGCTAGTGCCTTGAGGAATGTGGGGCGCAAGACTGGTCCGCGACCAAAGGTTGTCCCCGAGCGTCGTGGTACCGACCCTTGGCTAGGCAAACTCGTCGACTCGCGCTATCGAGTAGAAGAAGTCTTAGGCCGCGGTGGGATGGGGGTGGTCTACAAGATCAAGCATCAGCGCATGGGCAAGATTGCTGCGATGAAAGTCTTGCACAGCGACATGGCCGGCGACCCAGAAGTTGTGGCGCGTTTTCAACGTGAGGCCGAAGCTGTCTCGCGTTTGGCACATCCCAACACGGTGCAAGTCTTTGACTTTGGCACCACCGATGGCGCGCTGTATCTCGTCATGGAGTACGTGCGAGGGCAGGACTTAGGCGCGCTCATCGATCGCGATGGTCCCATGGACTTCAAGGACGCGGCGCCGCTTCTTGGACAAATTTGTGGTTCGCTTGAAGAGGCGCATGATCTAGGCGTCGTGCATCGCGACCTCAAGCCAGAAAATATCTTAGTGAGTCGTACACACTCCGGGCAGGATTTTGTGAAGGTGCTCGATTTTGGGCTCGCCAAGCTCAGCGAAGGAGAGGAAAGCTCTTCCGTGACAAGTGCGGGCTCCATCGTTGGAACACCGTATTACATGTCTCCCGAGCAGATTCGGGCGGAGGGAGAAGTCGATCACAGGGCCGACATCTACTCTCTAGGTGCGCTCATCTATCGAATGGTTACCGCCGACAATGCATTCAATGCCAAGACACCGGTTGGCGTTCTAACCAAACACCTCACCGATGAAGTCGAGGTCCCGAGTAAGCGCTACCCAACACTATCCATTCCTCCAGGACTTGATGCAATCATTCTCAAGTGCATGGCAAAGGCCCCCGAGGACCGGTACAACAAAATCCGGGAGCTTCTCGAAGACATTGAGCAGCTCTACGTTGAGTACTGCTCCGACACCAGCGACATTCGCCAACCTCCGACGAGCTGGCTCGCAGAGCCCGGAGATGGAACAACCCCCGTCGCTGCCATTTTCGAAGAAGAGGTTGACCACGGTATGCAGGCCGAGATGCGTCTGCGCCGAGAGGATCTGGACGACTTCGAGAAGCAGATTCGACGCCATCGCTCAGTGCGACTTATTGGCATTCCGCTCTTGCTTGTGGCCGGAATCGCCGTGGCTGCGTACTTTGTCCTGCTGCGCCCAGAGGCGGCCCACACCGTGGAACAAGAGCCGAACAACGAGCTTGCATCTGCTACGCTCATTCAGACGGGAACCGAAGTAACTGGGCACATCGGAAAGCGCGAGAGTAAGACAATTCCCGATCGAGACTTTTTTCGCTTGCAGAGCAAGCCACAAGCAAATGGTAGCGAAGTGGTCAGCGTATCAGCCACCGCTCCTCCAAACGTCGACATCAGCATCGACCTCTATCACATCAACGGAACGCTGCTAAGGCACGTGGATGAGGGGCGTGTTGGCGAGGCAGAGACGTTGCGCCGATGGCGAGTCAAGAGCGCGGTGATCATCAGCATTGCAGGCGTACCGGCCAAAGATCCTGGCATTCTCCCGACCGAGAACGTAAGTGATCCGTATACGCTCTCTGTGCAGTTGTCGCCCACCGATGACCGTCTTGAGAGTGAACCCAATGACAGTCGCGCCGACGCCAACACCCTGGTCCCAGGAACACCAGTCACAGGCTACCTAGACACTGCTGAGGACGTGGATGTGTATCGGGTGACCGCTGGCCCTGGCTCCTACAACTTCTTAATTAGTGGGGGCCCCAATGTGCCGTTCGAGTGGAGATTGGACGAGGAAGAGAAATGGCGCAGTGCGCTCAAGGGCACTGTTGAGCTCAGTGCTGCCAGCAGCTTCTCAATTCGGCACAAGGCTGGATCCGAAAAGCAATCCGAGGGCACAAACGAAGCGCCCTATACCATTGATGTTCGCCGCGCCGATTGATGAGCACCTCGCTTCTGAGGCTTAGCGGCTCAACAGACGGGCTGCATCGAGAGCGTGATACGTGAGCATCATGTCGCTTCCCGCCCGCTTCATTGCTAAGAGATTTTCCATCATCACACGATCGTAGTCGGCCCAGCCATTGAGGGCAGCGGCCTTGACCATGGCATACTCACCACTCACGTTGTACGCGGCAATGGGCAGGTCTATTTCCGAGGCGATGCTCTGGATGATATCTAGATACGCTAAGGCGGGCTTCACCATCACAATGTCGGCACCCTCGGCAATGTCGAGAGTGACTTCGCGAAGGGCCTCTCGAGCATTTGCGGGGTCCATCTGGTAGCCGCGGCGATCGCCATCTTGGGGTGCACAATCGGCTGCGTCGCGGAACGGGCCGTAGTACGCAGATGCGTATTTGGCCGAGTACGCCATGATTGCAACCTGATCGTACGCCTGTCCGTCGAGAGCTTCCCGTGTTGCACCAACGAAGCCATCGAGCATCCCCGATGGCGCCACGATGTCGACGCCAGCTTTTGCATATGAAAGTGTGGCGCGCTGCAGGTTCTCAAGCGATGCGTCGTTGTCGAGTTCGCCCTTGGTGATAACGCCACAATGGCCGTGGTCTGTGTATTCGCAAAAACACGAGTCGGCAATAACAACCATCTTCGGAATTTGTCGCTTGATGGCACGAATCGCGGTCTGAACGATTCCCTTGTCATTCCACGCTTCGGATCCAACCGAGTCCTTCGCTTCCGGAATGGCAAAGAGAATCACGCTTGGAATTCCCAACTCGTATGCTTCTTCTGCCAGCTCTACTGCTTTGTCGACGCTCAGGTTGTACTGGCCAGGCATCGACGGAATCTCCTTCTTAACCCCTGTTCCTCCAACCAGGAACAGGGGGTAGATGAAGTCCGCGGGACTCAGAGTGGTCTCCCGAATCATGCTGCGCAGATTCTCGTTACGGCGAAGACGACGTGGGCGGTAATCAGGATACTGCATGCCTAGATGCTACGTCGCCGCTGCCAAAAGGCAAAGTCACTCAGCCCGCTGACGCGAAAAACGCCTTTGCGATCGCCTGAGTGATATCTGCAGAGGTTGGAGATGCGGCAACAGCTCTCACCTCGAGTCCGCGTGCCCGCAGCGCAGCTTCGGTAGTTGGGCCAATGGCCGCCAAGATCGGAACCTCGGCCAGCATGCCTTCGACATCGTCTGCCATCGCGCACAATGCATCCAGTTGAGAGGGGGCAAAGAAAGCGATGCTGTGAAGCGCACCTGTGCGGAGTTTCGACAGGGCATCGAGCAACTCTGGCTCAGAGCCCTCGCGCGGAACGCTGGAGTAGGCGGTATGCACCTGAACATCACAACCAGCCGCGGTTAGCTTCGCGATGGCATCGGTCCTTCCAGCTCTCGCCCGCGGGTACAAGACACTTGCAGTCGCGCCATCGAGTTGTTCCAGCAGTGTCTGTGCCAGGCCAAGCCCTGTGCTCTTGGTTGGTACCAAATCCGGGACGAGCCCAATTCCGGCAAGAGCTGTGAGGGTCGCGCGCCCTACCGCAGCGATGCGACCACCCGCACAAGCTCGCGAGTCGGCGTTCAATAGACGCAATGCTCGCTGACAGGCACGCACTGCGTTGGCACTGGAAAGCATGAGCCAATTCCACTTCCTGTCAACAAGTGCCTTGCCCAAGGCTTCGAGCACCTCATCGCTTGGAAACTCGATGCGCGTTGTTGGGGCGACAAGGACATCGGCACCAAGTTCTCGGAGCTCAGCACTCACCGCTTGGGAGCGCTCGGGATCGCGAGTGAGAAGAACCCGTTTTCCAAAAAGTGGTCGCTGTTCAAACCAGGCCAGATCGTCACTCAACCCTACCACCTCGCCGATAACCACGAGAATGGGCGGACGCATCTGAGGCCTGTGCATCACGTCTGGAAGCTCTGCAAGTGTGGTCTTGACCGTTCGTTGCCCAGCTCGCGTCCCCCAGCGGATTGCAGCGGCGAGGGTGTCAGGCGACTTGCCCGCATCTAAGAGTTTTTCTACACAGTCACCAATTTTCTTCCACGCCATAAAGAGTACAATGCTCTGATGGCCAGCCACAGCCTTCCAATCAACAGCGCCAGTACTCTTGCCAGAGGCTTCGTGACCGGTCACCAAGACCGCCGATGCAGCAATGCCTCGAGCCGTCAAAGGAATGCCCGCATATGCTGCCACTGCGGTTGCCGCGCTAACCCCCGGCACAACCTCAAACGGCAAGCCTGCCTCCGCGAGCGCCTGACACTCCTCGGCACCGCGGCCAAAGACGAATGGATCGCCACCTTTGAGACGAACTACGCACTGCCCCGCGGCGGCACGCGCGACTAACAAAGCATTGATCTCTTCTTGCGAAAACGGCTTGCCGCGTGGTGAGCGCTTCTTCCCCGCGTATATGTGTTCGCAATTTGCGGACGTGTGCGCCAGCAGTTCAATCGGGGCCAATCCGTCGTAGACCAGCACTTCGGCCTTCTGAAGCACTTCTCGCCCTCTGCAGGTTAGCAGTCCTGGATCACCAGGGCCCGCCCCTACCAAGTACACTCGCCCCTTGGCATCACGTCCCCACGTCACGGGACTACGGTATCATGCCAGTATGCAAGCTGCCGTGTGCTCACTCGTGTGCGTTTCAATCGTTGCCATTGGTTGCAGCAAAGATGCGGACCCCGCTTCGGAGAATGCCCTGGGACATTCTTCTGACAATCCTGTGACGGCTCCCAAGCACCCCTCTGAGGTAGCGGCAAGACCTCCCTCTGAGCCAGAACTCGACACGGCGGTGATCTTTGAAACAAACGATGGAGACAAGCGGATTGGTCTCGAGGTGGTGTCCACACCCGCGCGAATTCAACGCGGTTTGATGCACCGACAACACCTGGCGCCCGAACGAGGCATGCTCTTTGTTTTTGGTGGCGATCGAGTTCGCAGCTTCTGGATGAAGAACACGCTCATTCCCCTAGACATGCTCTTCGTCACCAAGGACATGGTCGTTGCAGGGGTGGAACGAGACACGGTACCGCTGAGCTTGGAGAGCCGAAGCATTGGCATTCCAACCCGCTATGTCATCGAGGTGAACGGCGGGTGGACAGCGAGCCATGGTGTCGATGTGGGAACCAAGATCCGGCTAGAAAACATGCCAGAGATCTCGAACCCACCGCTCTAGCTACAGGCGCACATGGCCCAAAGCGCTACGTATCATCGCTCTCGTCACTGCGTTGGCCACCAAAGGTGAGCCTTCGTCGGCGACTTCGTGAGCGCTCGGTGCTTTCTTCTTCCGCCTCGTGAGCATCGTCTTTTTCTTTGCCATCTTTATCTTTGCTATCTTTGTCGCGCTTGACGCGAACCTTGGCCTTCACATCGGGTTCGACGCCTCCGAACTTTTCGTCATTCGGGATGAAGCGGATCTCGGTTTTGACTTCGAAGGAGAGCATGGTGAGCATCTTGGCAATCTCCTCTGAGAAATTCACCGTCTGCAAGAACTCGCGAGTCTCACGAGCCATCACACGCATCACGTCGTCTTTGGTTGAGCCAGCAGTGCTTGCGACATAGTCCACAACATCCTTTGCCTGTGGAATCTCCTTGGTGATCTTGCGAATGCCCTCCTCTGTGGCAAAGGCTGCACCAAGCCCGGCCGCGAAGGTCTTGCGGACCAACTCCGGCACAAATGTCTCAAGGCGACGGCGAACCGCATCCGGAATGCCGTCTTCGACCTCTTGTTCGACCTCTTCTTCAATTTCTTCTTTATCGTCGACTTCGTCCATAGGGGAGCTCCACTGCTTCGCGCTACTATATGCCAAGCATGGCCTCCATGGAGCAGAGCAATCGCGAAGCGCCCAAACAAGTAGCGCAAAGTCTTGGTGATGCCAGGGAGAATGGTGTGGCCACAGCTCGCCCGATCACCGAATCGTACTCAGCGTTCGCGCGTGTGCCAGAAGAGATCGCGGCTCCCATGCCGCCATCATCACGTCTGCGATTTGTTCGCGCCTACTGGACCACATTCGTCGTAATCACAAGCTACCTCTCACTGCGATTTCAATCGCGATTTCGCTCAGAAGAAACCATTGCTCGCCTGCTGCGGGAAAAAAATCGCCGCAACGCACGACGCATCGAACGCACCATTCGCGCACTGCAGGGGCTCTTCATCAAAGTCGGCCAGCTCATTAGCATCATGACCAACTTCTTGCCGGCGGAGTTTCTCAAGGAACTAGAAGGGCTTCAGGACAACGTGCCCCCTCGAAGCTTTGAGAGCATTGCTGAACGCATCCGTGAAGAGTTCGATGGCAAGAGCCCGCTCGATCTTTATGCAACGTTTGAAGAGCGCCCAATTGCCTCGGCCTCTGTCGGCCAAGTACACAAGGCGACCCTGCACGATGGCACCGAGGTTGCGGTCAAAGTGCAGTATCCGGGTATCGAGAGAGTTGTTCACAGCGATCTTAAAACGCTTCGGCGCATCTTCTCCATCGTTGGACGCTTTGTGCATTACGAAGGCCTCAATGATATGTATCGAGAGATCAAGTTGATGATTCTCGAAGAGCTTGACTTCGAACTTGAGGCTGAGAACTGCAACAATGTTAAGAAGAACTTTGAGGGACGAAGTGATGTCTGCTTTCCCACCATCGTCGATGGCCTCTCAACCAGTCGCGTGCTCACCACGCACTTCGAGCATGGCGTAAAGATCGCGGATTTGGAGGCGCTCGATACGCTGAATGTGGATCGAAGTGAACTCGCCCGCTTGGTTGTGGAGTCCTACTGCCAGCAAATCTTTACAGACGGCATCTATCACGCGGACCCACACCCCGGGAACCTGTTGGTACGCAACAGTTCAAAGAACGGGTTAAGCGTCGTATTCCTCGATTTCGGGGCCGTAGCGCGTATTTCTCCTGAGATGCGACGAGGCATTGCCGACCTCATCACGGGAGTCATCACCAATGATAGTCAGCGCATTGTTAAAGCGATGCGAGGGATGGGATTTGTCGCTAAGGGTGGCGACGAGGCGCTCTTCGAACGTGTCGTCGAGTACTTCCACGCATACTTCCAAGAGCAGATATCCTTCGACGCCCTTAACCTGAAAGACATTAAGTTCGACCCACAAAAGAGTCTCGAGAACCTCGCCGACTTGCGACGAATGGACATCTCGTTTCGCGAGCTCACGGCCAACTTCCATGTCCCCAAAGAGTGGATTCTCCTCGAGCGCACACTGTTGCTCCTCATGGGCTTGTGCACGGCACTTGATCCGAGCATGAATCCCATGCTGGTCATTCGGCCATACCTCGAGCGCTTTGTGCTCGGTGATGATGGCGACTGGTCAACGTTGGTTGTCGACACCACCAAAGACGTAGCGGTCTCGGTTGCTGCCCTTCCCGGTGACGTACGAAAATTTCTTAAGCAAGCCCGCACAGGAGATCTGAGTGTACGATTTCAGAATCTCGATCGAAACACCGAAGTCCTGTACCGGCTTGGTCAACAAGCAATGCTTGTTTCCATCGGAATTGCAGGGGCAGCAATCGCTATTGTGCTTGAAGGGCGCGGCGACTTTGAGCGTGCAGACATCGCTTGGTGGGTTACCAAGGGAGCGGGGGCCTTTCTCGCCTGGTCACTCATTACAACCCATGGGCTTCGTCGTCGCCAGCGTCGCTAGCTGGCCAAAACACAAGGACCCAAGCCCTCAATGGAACCAGATACCGTAGCAATCGGTCGACGTTTGGCTTTGCCGCCTCCCGGGCCCGAATGAGTCGCAACGCCTGTTCACGATACGCCATGCGCTCAGGCCGAGACTCCAACGCGACATAGCGCTCAAGAGCTACCCCTGCCCGGTCGTCCTTTGTGGCGACCAAGGCCATGGCATATCCAAATACCGCATCCGGGTCTTTGGGCCTCCGCGCCAGGAATGCCTCATAGGCCAAAATCGCAAGGTCGTAGCGTTCGGCTCGCCGGTACAGTGCTCCGAGCGCGTACCAGGCGAAGGTGCAATGAGGGCAGCGCAATGTGAGCCGTTCAAGCTCTGCTGTCGCCCGCGCCTCCTGCTTGGTCTCAAACCAAAGGGGAAGCGCCAGTTCGTAAACCTCTGCAAAGTCGGGATCGCTCTCGATTGCCTGTTGGAAGAACCGCAAGGCTTCCTTGGGAGCCCCCGATTCCGCCAAAACAGTTCCGATTCGCGCGAATTCACGGGCATTGGCTCGATCCGCGGTGGCTCTCGAGGCATTCGCGAATAGTGTCGCCATGATGAGCGTTGTCATCCACAAGCGGCGCATGCTCCAAATCGTAGAGGAAAACGACGAGGAGGTGGCCATCTAGGTGACATGACCAGCAAAAAGCGCGTAGTGTCCCGCCACTTTCTGGATTCGAGGCGGCTTGGCCGCTAAAAAGGTAAACGAATGATTGCAGTGATTGGAAATGTTGTTGTTGGACTTCTCGCAGTTAGCCTATTTACAGCCACACTGCGACTATCTCGCTAGTCTGTAACCTCTCAGGATTTCCGAGAAGATTCCCACTTTGGGACCGGACTGAGAGCGCTCAATCGAGTACGTTCCGCCCGCTTGTGGAACCGCCTCCGAACATAGCTGGCCTCTTCGAGGCGTCTGAACTTGGCATTGAAGATCTTGAGGCGGTGCGACTTCTGTTGCGTGGTGGCTCAATCATCGACTGGCATCAGCTCGACTTTCATGACTATGAGGCAGTCGACCGCTTTCTTCGGGTGAATGAGTTTGATTCTAGTAACGAGGACGACATGCTGCGCCTCGAAGACATCCGCCATCAAGCTGTCGACTACCTCACGCACAACTTCGAGTTTGAGTTCCCTGAGTCGATTGCGGATGGCATGCCTGCCCGCGACATTTTCCTGGTGGCGTCCAAGGCGGGTCGGCACCAAGTGTGGGCCTGCGTGATTCTCAAGGTCATGCACATCATTCACCACCTCGCAGGACGTGAGCTTGCGACAAGGCTGTCGATATCACACGACAAGATGTACAGCGCTATCGAACTCAAGGTGATGCAAGTCGTCGAAGAGCTTCGCGCGGAGGGATTTCCCATCATCGAATTCGAGTGGAGCCGCAAGAGTCGCGACTCATTGATCTCAAAGCTCATCGCAAAGCGCTCGACCCTAGCCGCGAGCATCTATGACAAGCTCCGATTTCGCATGATCGTTCGAAATGGAACTGACCTGTTGCCGATTATGGCGGCACTTCACCGACGACTCATCCCCTTCAACTACGTGGTGCCCGGCGAGTCGGTAAATCACCTAATTCCGGTGAGCGAACTTGAGAGCGGCGGTGGCAGTCCGCATGAGAGTCGCTCGCCATCCGACCACGCACTCGAGCAGCAGCAGCAGAAAACAGCAGCTCTTCCAGTGAACGAATTCTCTGCGCCCAACTACAAGATCATCAACTTTGTTGCAGATTTGCCCCTGCGCGTGGAGAGCTTTGGCGCCGAAGCCCGCCCAGACTATGGTCACGTTGTATTTGTGCTCACTGAGTTCCAGATCGCTGACAAGCAAACCTCCATTGCCAATGAGCTCGGCGAAAACAACCACGACGCGTACAAAATGCGCCAGCATGAGCGCGTTCGTCAGCGACTGATGCGTGGACGCAAGAGCCGAACTCTGCGACTTCGCAAGGTTGATCCGAGCACGATCGACAAGAACTTCACCTAGTGCGCGATTCATGGATATAGAACGCGCTCACTCGCCTTCTCGCCCGCTGGAGAAACTGGCTCAGCCAGTTCTTCGTTGTTCCTCGCCTCGCCAGCAAACGAGCTGACTTCGCGATCACGAATCAATGTCCATGGATCGCGCACTCGTACTGTTGGTTTCGTGCGTTCTTCTGCAAACCTAGGCGCTAGGGCTCTAGGATCTTCGAGAGCTTGGTTGTCTTTCCCGACTCGATCTCGACAGTGAAGTTGTGCTTCTTGCTGCCGACAACAAAGGTCACCTTGTGAGAGCCTGGTGAAAGTGGAATCTTGGCGCTTGGCGCGACAGGAGTGACCTTGCCTGTGTCCTTGCCATCGATATGCACGCGCGCCCACGGCCGGGTCCATGGCACGAGGTAGCCGGGGCCAGTCGCCTTGGGCTCAGGGGCTGCTTCGGCAGGATCTTTGGTCGTATCCTCTGGTGGCTTGGTCTTTGATGTGCGCTCGCTTGGCTCGTCATCCAACAGAGCTGATGACTTCGCCTTACCAACAGAAGTTTTTGCATCGTGTGTTTTTGCATCGTCGTCACCAGGTTTCACGATGTCAGGCTTCATGTCGATTTCGGCAACGCCGGCATCGGTTGCCACGACTGGGACCGGCACTGCATGTCTCGTCTCTTTGTTGGGCTGCACGGTCACTTCAAATTCGTCGACGAGCTTTCCGTTGCGCGTAACCGCCACTAAGTGCGAGCGACCAGCCACAAGCAAGAGCGGCTTGGCAAGCGCCTCTTGGGGCACAGCCTTTCCGTCAATAACGACGTGGTCTCCGCTTCTAAGATCCTCAATGAGCAATGTGCCCTGTCGGGCTGCCGAGAAGTCACAGCTGTAGACTTTGGCCTTCTCTGCAGACACAGAAATGGTCTCATTGCACGCAGCAGCGCCATCTCGCTCAACCCGAATATCGTAGGTGCCAGGCTTGAGCGCATCTACGGTTAGCGCGTCTCCTGGCGGAACCACACCAACCTTATCCTTTCCTAGAAAGACATCTGCGCTCTCTTTGTCGCCAACGAGAACCACGAGGGTTGCACGTGGAGCGTTCGCATCGGGCCCTCCATCACCAGCGAAGAAGATGCCGCGCACCGCGAGCAGGAGAAGGGCAATCACGACAGCGATGCTAACGCCAACCAGGGCATTGCGACGCCCCAAGCCACCGGGCCTTGGACGTACCCCGGTTCCCATCGTCGGTGCCACGGTGACACCTGTACCGAGTGGTGGCACTTCTCCGGTTCGATGGGGTGGCTGCGGAGGAATGGGATGCAAGCCACTGCTACTCGCCGCTGCGCCCCGAACTGTGCCTTGAACCGAAGCTCGGTGCACCTGAGCCGTTCCACTGGGCCGCCGCCCTTCCAATTTGGGAAGCGAAGCAACGAGTGCACTTGCTGACGGAACGTTCGCGCGACTTGTGTCGGCGACAACAATCTTGGCGCCATCGTCCGCACTGACAAGAGGCTGTGAGAGTCCCCGGTCGAATTTGTTGTCGTTGAAGAGTTCTGCCACGTCGACAGTCTCGGGTACTTCGATCTCCTTCGGAGAAGACGACTTGGCAGGCGGAATTGCGGCCGGTATCTGGCTCATGAGCTCACCCATTTCGATCTCGCCGAAAATCTCTGTTGGGTTGTCCTCAAAACCGTCGACTCCACCTGAACTCGCGCGGCGCAGCGGCGGTGGTGACGTCTCAATGAAATCTAGGGCATCGAGAACCGACTCATCGGAGGAGTCTGCAAGGTCCACATCGTCGAGGCTCACCAGCCTCTCCACGGATTCATCCTCCGCAGGAAGCCCCTCAGGGCCAATCTGCGCGTAGATGTCCATGAGCTCTTGCTCGCGAACGAGCTCATCCGAGAAGACTGCGCGCATTTCCTCCCCTAGGCTTCGGTAGGAGTACGCATCTTCGATCGATTGCATGTACAAGCGCAGATCGTCCCGCATCTCAGAACACCACTGATAGCGGGCCTCAGGTGTACGTGCCAGCGCCCGTAAAACGACAGACTTTAGCGCAGGTGGCACTCCCGCTTCGTCCAATAGGCGCTCATCGACCTCAACGTTGCGAACTTTTTCTAGGGTTGAGAAGTCGCTCTCGCCGTCGAAGAGGCGTCGTCCGGTTAGTACTTCAAACAGAATAATACCGAGAGAGAATATATCGCTTCTTCTGTCGAGAGGTAAGCCGCGCACCTGCTCCGGTGACATATAGCCAAATTTGCCCTTCAGGACACCAGCGTTGGTACGGGACGAGCGAGATGCAGCGCGTGCGATGCCAAAGTCAATGAGCTTTACCTCACCCTCAAACGAGATCACGATGTTCTGAGGAGAACAATCGCGGTGCACGATATCCATGGGTGTGCCAAGAACATCTCGTTTCTTGTGAGCGTAGTGCAGCCCCTCGCAAACCTTCATTACGATGAAGCTTGCGGCCGACATAGAAATTCTCTTACCGCGCTTCTTGAAGCGATTCTGCAGTTGCAGAAGGTCTCGCCCCCAGATGTACTCCATCGCAATGAAGTGGGCCCCATCAACTTGACCGAGCTCATGGATTTGGCCGATGTTGGCGTGGGCAAGTTGGCCGGCAATCTTGGCTTCATCGATGAACATTGTGATGAAATCCTCATCGCGGCCAAGCGACGGCAAGATGCGTTTGATGGCAATGATCTTCTGAAAGCCTTGCACGCCAAAGCTCTTGGCCTTGAAGACCTCGGCCATGCCACCAACGCTGATGCGTCCTAGCAGCAGGTACTTGCCAAATTGAACTGGTCGTCGCATCCCTTGTCCTTTGGCAGAGTAGCGTCACACCGGGGGCATGCTCAAGAGCATTCGAGGCATATTACCCCCGGCCTGTTGCACCCTTCACTACCCTTGACCGACCACACGCCCCGCACTGCGGCATGCCAACCATGGTGCGGAACCCCCACCGTTAGAAATCGAACGACCAGCGAACTTGTGCTCCACCAAAGCGAGGTAGGAGCCCAAAGCGCATGTGGTTGCGAGTGGGATTTTTCTCAGCTCGCTCCGCGGCACGATAGCCCAAGTAGCCATCGACGATTGAGTACGCATAAACGCCAATCGCGGCGAAACCTGCCAGCTGATTGACGGTCTGGTAGTCACGGGCCTTGCTCGCGCCTTCGTCATCGGGGTTTCCACAAACACGTGTCTCCGAATCGCAATTGTTCTTAAGCCAAAAATACGTCGCGATATTGGCCGTCAAGAGCGATCCCAAGCCAACAGCAATCACAATACCTTTTGTGGAATCACCGTTTTGGAACTGCCCAGCTCCCGGTACCAGGTTGAGTAGCAGGTATCGCTTCTTCTTTGGTTTTGGCCGCAGCGCTTCAATCTCGGCCAAGTTGCGCGCACGGACATCCTCAAGAAGCGTGATGGCTTCCGGTGGAACCAACGCCGGATCAAGATGAGCATCAGGTTCGGAACGAAGATACTCGAGAAAGGCTGCACGAGCCTCCAAGAAGCGCTCTTGGTAAAAAAGCGATAGCCCAAGAATTCGGTAGGCCTCGGCGCGATCTTCTAGCGGCTTCAAGATGCTTCGCCGAATGGTCTTTTCTGCAGCTTCGTACTCGCCGCTCTCCAACTGCTTGGCCGCCAGCGCAATGCCCAAAGCGTCGTCTTCTTGTGCATAGCTCACCTGGCTCTGTGCGACAAAGACCACCAAGAGGCTCAGTACGATTGCTCTCATGTGCCACCCCTGACGTGGGGCGGTCTAGCGGCCAACGCTCGCTTGATCTTGGGCTGCACCATGTCAAGGGCTTGCTCGGCGACTCGATAGACCAATGCCTGATGACGCTCTCCCCGCCCGCCCACGACAGTGTCAGTTGAGACCTTCGTATCGAGAACGGCCAGCCCATCTTCGGCGATCAGAACAACTCGTACTCGCCCGCGAGCCGAGAGAACTGTTGCGTAGGAGAACTGGACCGAAAGCACTTGCACCATGAGAGCATGCTTGCTTCCGAGAGCTCGCATCTCAGCAACAACCTCAACGGGGTTTGCAATTCCCTCGTGTCTCGTACTCGTGCCTACCGAGAGCCCCATGCGGGCCAGCGTATGCGCGGCCGCTTGAGTTGCGGGCTCGCGTACGGCAACCATTCCGTCGGCGGCCCTTCCGGCAGCGGGTAGGAGTAAGACCTCGGCACGAGTTGGGCTCACAGCGTTGGCATCTGCCGCTTCTTCTTGCGAGACTGCGGTTCCTTTCACGACAGTCGTCGGTAAGTGAAAGGGCTCGGGTGTTAGCGCCTTTGCGAGCACCGGTCGAAGTGCGATTGCCAACTCCCCCACCAGCCGATCGATGTCGGTGGCGTTCGCAACATCCGATGAAATCGTCGCAACAGCGTGCCCTGTGTTTGCCCGACGGACTTGCACGTCAAGCTGAACTCTATCCCTCGAGCGAGCGACCAGACGACCGTCAACGATGACCGTGGTGCGCTTTCCGACTTCCGCTGCGGACGAGACTGCGCGGACAGGAACACCGAGCAGCGTTGTCATCTCGGCCGCCAAAGCCACAGGGATGGCATTACGATAAATTCTGAGAGAGCGCGAAGTCGTCGTCATGGGCAGAACGGCCACCTGCTCGGATTGTGCATGTGCAAGCGGTGCCTGCAAAAGACAACCGAGGACACAAGCAACCACGATGCTCAGCGTGGCGACGAACTGTCTGCTAAGGGGCATGACTCGCCTCTGAGTGTACAACGATGGCGCCCCTAGGTTGGGTCAACGCCTGGATCGGATACGCGAAACGTGAATCGGCCGGTTTCATCAGCCACAGCCGATGCATGCACCCGCTCGGCGTCTGCCCCCGTACAATCGTCACAATAGAGCCGCACCTGGGCTCCGGCTCCACTCTCTGTTGGAGAGCCAATGGCTATCTGCCCCTGCGCGAGAACTGTCCCGGGAAGCGCAATTGGTCCAATCGAACCTGCCTGCACGTTTGTGAGAAATTGCGCATGCTGTCCGCCAGTTGGATGCCCGACCGTGAGCCGATAGGAGCCACCTTGAATGAGTGCCAGTGATGTGCTGCCATCCGCGATGGTCGTCGATCTCGTTGGTGCCGTTTGAGGAGCCAACAGGCCCATTGGAGACGCCTCCACGTTTGCTCCGCCTGCCCCGGTATCGAGCACACTGGTCGCAACGGGCACTGTGACCAACGTTTGTAGGCTCAATGCGGAGATCGGGGCCGTCGCCCATGGAATGTCGCTCATGATGCGAGCTTCGCTTCCATCTGTTGACCGCACGACAAGACTGGATGTGCGAGCCACAAGCGAGCTTTGCACTCGGCCGCTTCCATCGGCAGTCGCCTCGACGCGCAATGTGCCAGCAACTGCTTCAACGCTGCCTGCGTTGACCGTTCCCGCGGCGGGAAGATCTGCACGCCACTCGGCATGGGCACCTGGCATGGGAGCGCCAACAGAATCACTGATATCCACAGTAGCAGAGATGCTCGGATTGGAGAATCGGATGACCACATCACTTGCCGAATTCACCGTCTGCCCGGATAGCGCCTCAGCCCGCAACGAGGGCATGCCGCTGCTCGGCGGGGGCGCCACCGCAAGGCCCGTTAGCGAGGAGCCGGTAGCCAAGACGGAGAAGCTCCCATTGGCTGCTGTGGTTGCTTCGGTACTGCGCGCACCGTCGACGAGCAGGCTCACACGAGCACCGGCAAGGCCTGACCCGCTCGCGTCAAGCACACGCCCGGACACAGTCGTTGGAGCGAGAAGACTCAGAGTTGTTCCAATCTCAGCTGGTGCCCGATCGGAGAAGAGAGCCGCCGGTAGTGAACCGTCTTGAGGAACCACTAAGACATCAAAGCGTCCCGGCGGTAGACGCATCGAGAAGTCACCGGTGCCATTTGAAAAGGCCTCATAGTCGGCGGGCGATGTGCTATCACGCAACCGAGCGCGAACGTAGGCTGAAACCCCAGCCCCACCAGCATCCAGAATTCGCCCCGTGGCAATGTCGCCTGGCGCGAGCACGCTCACTGGCAGAACGGAGTCTGCTCCACCATAGACGTCAATCGACACATCTTGCATCGGAGCTCCACCAGCCGGCATCACACGCATGCGATAGGAGGCGACGCGAGCACCCGTTGCTACGACGCCGACATTTAACGTTGCGGGCGTACAAGAGTCGCCGCCAACTGTGCCTTCGACAAGAACTCGATAGGGCCCGGCCTCTTGCGGAGTGAACGAAATGCGATCCACAGGATCCGCCAGCTCAGTAATACTCTGAATCACGCCACCAAGATCGATCGTCCAAGTGAATTCTTGAAGGCCAAACGAGTTGCCCTCAACCGATGCCGTCACCTCCACCGGTTGCCCCACCGCCGGGTTGGCCGAAGCCACCAGCGCGAGTGAGCACCCAACAGCACCGGCGTCATCGTTGCCATTGCCAGCATCGACAGTGTTGCCCCCATCGTCGGCAAAGTCGCTACCACAGCTGGCAATCAGGAAGAGAGAGAAGAACGATGCGCAGAGTCGGCTCATTGGATTTGCACTCCCCAGGTTTGGCGCTGGTAACACATGGAGCCAGCTACGAGTTCGCAGGTACGAGCGTTGTCGGCGCAGCCGAGTTCGCGCTCGGGACCGCGAACCCGATCGGCAACTTCCACTCGGAGCTCCAATCGATCCCCCGGCTCATATGCCAACGGATCGACGGCATAGCTCTCTTGGGTGTAGCCGTCGATTTCAACAAAGGTGGACGCACCTGGCTCCTTCAAGAACCAACGGAAGGTGGATTCGCCAATCGCTGGGTCATCCGCCACGGGCCCGGGGAATGGGTCAAGCACATCGAGCACCGACAACACAGAGAATGACCTGGGCCCGTCACTGCTCTCAACGAGGTAAAAGCCGAATGGATCTGGGATGGGGTCGAGAGCTTGTAAGCAGGGAGGAGCATCGGGTCCAACAAACATGTCGCGGCGAACAGACGCTCTCCCACCAAACTGATCTTCGGCAACAAGCTCAACGCCCCACGCCCCACTCACATCGGGCGTTAGGATGTAGCCCTCATCGCCGACCGCCTCAAAGCCGCGAGTGGTCACATCGGAGTTCGGTGGCGGAAATAGCGTCCAAGTGTAGGTGACCTCGTCACCATCGGCGTCTGTGCCAAGCTCGCCGCCATCCAAATCGATCACCAAGTTGATTGGACGATGCAAGATGTAGGCATTGGTGGAGCCTTCCTTGTCGCCTGTCACTTGCAGACTCACTTCAGGGGCTCGGTTCTGAACGTCAATGGAAAGCAAGTCGGGCTGAAGTCGGGTCGCCCCCAGCTCGTCAGTCACCCGAAGCTGAACTTCGATGCGCTCATGTCCCTCGATGAGCACTTCAAACCTGTCATCGATATCGCCGAGCATTGTGTCGACGAGACTTGAACATTGGGGCGCATCTCCCTCACAGCGCCAAGCGGTCCACTCGCAAGTAAGTTGCGTCTTCACATCGTCGACGGTCTTGGTGGCATCAAAGACCATGGTTTCACCGATGTACTGAGCATTCGTGATGACGCGAATTCCCGCCACTGGAGCCTCGTTCACAACTTCCGTGAAGAAGCAGCCCCCTGCTGCAATCATGAGAGATCCCACCAGCATGGAGCGCATATTTCGAGGCTTGAACACGATTGCCACCATCATATTGCAACTCGCTTGCCCTTCACAACAGGGCAAAATCACACGATCACAGGCTGATTCGATTGCGCATCGCCACGCATTTGCGACATTCCTGTCCGGACATCTGCCACCCATTCCGGCATAGAATCAGCGGCATCATGGAAGAACTTATTGCAGGACTCACGGAAAAAGTTGGCATTGACAAGGAGACGGCAGAGAAGGTCGTGGCGTTTCTAAAAGAGAACGCCTCTGAGGTTCCAGGTTGGCTAGCCAAAGCTGGAGTTGCTGACAAGCTGCCCGGCGGCTTGGGCAAGCTTCTCTAAATCACCCACATCCCACCAAAGGCCTCTCGATTCAGAAACTCTCGACGCCGGGATTGCTATCTCGAGCAGGCCAATGGCTCATCTCGCATTACACAGCTTGTGCGGAGATCCATAAATTTGGCGTCACCTTGCGGCTTGCCCTTCTTCCAAATCTGCGTTCGATGACGACCAGCGGGAACGACTGCGCTCTTGCCGTTGGCGATTCGCTTGCTTCCCACCATCACAGCATCTCCCTCTGAGAGTCGTGCGGCGATGGTAACTGGAGCCAACACCGATCCCTTCACGGTGCGCTTTTCGCCGGCACTTAACGTGACCGTCTTGGACCATTGCATGTCGGTGCCCGGCTGTTTGCACTCAACTTGGTAGGTCCCCGGACGAAGTGAATAGGAAGTTTTCTTAGAGGCGCGCTGTCGTTTACTGCCGTCAATCCATACATCGCACCAAGGCAGGACGTCCACGATGAGACTAGCGGGAGCAACGGGTGCCACTGTGGCAACCATCGCATCCGGTTGGGGGAACGCCGCGACCACAATGCCGGCGTCCACAGGGCGTCGCTTGATTCGAGGACGAGAGTCGGGCTTTCGAGCACTGACCTTGGCAGCATCGGCCGCGACCTGGGCAGCATCAGCCGCGACGATGCTCGCTGCCTCTGGAGGAATAGCGTCAGCTGGAGCGGCCCAGGCATCACTCGGAGCGGCATCTGCGTAGGAAGAGATTGGCCCCGGACGACTCCCCCAAAACACAGCACCGACTATGCCGGTCACCACCATCGGCCCAAAAATCGCGAGAAGCAGGCGGCGATCTTTCTTACTGCGTCCAAGGTCATTGCACAACGCCTGTGCTTGCGCATTGTCAGGTGCCAGCGCCAACACACGGTCGGCGATTGCCAGAGCGGCCGGCGCCCTGCCCTCTACCGAGAGCCTGCGAGCACGCACAAGGCTTGCTGTTACGACGTCGTCAAGACTTCGCTCGGTCTGCCCCTCCGGATCGCGAGCATAGTCTTGTAAGAGTTCTTCGCAGTCCTCATAGCCGCCGCCATGTACGATTTCAAGCAGCGCAGCCTCAGCTTCCTCGGCCGTCTGATAGCGTTCCTCAGGCTCCTTCTGCATGAGCTTGTCAATCACTCGACTCAGCTCGCGCCCGACTCGAGGATCACGCTGCTCTGCAGGAATCCGCTTGCCATCGAGAATCCCCGCAACAATCTGCGCAGCAGATCCGGCATAGGGCACCGAGCCAGTCGCGATTCTGTACAGCGAAGCTCCAAGAGAGTAGAGGTCCGATCGGAAATCCACCTTCTCACCGCATGCTTGCTCAGGTGACATATATGCGGGAGTTCCCAAAACAGCACCTGTACGCGTCACTACTGAGTCGTCATCGCCGACTCTCGCGACACCAAAGTCGCCGAGCACCAAGCGCCCCTTCTTGGTCACCATCACGTTTGCTGGTTTGATGTCGCGATGCACGATGTTGCTTGCGTGTGCTTGCGCGAGTCCGCGACACAATGCCACTCCTATCGCAGCTACAACTTCTGTCATTGGTGCATCGCGATCCTGAAAGAAATCGTCGAGGCTGGCGCCATCAATGCGCTCTAGAACGATGTAAGGAGGCACCAACACCCCGTCCTCAACCTCGCCTCCACCAACGTCAAAAACTCGGAGAATGTGCTCATGGTCGAGCCCTGCTGCTGCTCGCGCTTCGCGCTTGAATCTCGAGGCGGCCTCTTTGCGACGTGCCAGGTGTGGAAACATGACCTTGATGGCTACGTCACGACCAAGCTTGGTGTCCCGCGCTGCAAAGACCGAGGCCATGCCTCCCTCGCCAAGCTCGCTCCCAAGCTCATAGCGACCGAGCATCATGCCAACTTGCGCCACCCGCTGCTGCGGCCCCGCGTCGCCGGTTTCGAAGCTTGGGACGGCTCCATCACTCAATTGGGTCTGGGCGGTCCCATCCACGTCGGCTGAGGATGCGTTGCCCGAAGCGGTCACATCTTCTTCGATGGACGCGCCTGTCGAGCCAGAGTTATTCGGACCAGATGACGTGGTTTGAGCCCTCAGCTGCCCGCGCGCTTCGGGTGGCGGACGCGAGTCGTTCTCCCAAGGCATCTTCGTTGTCTACGTCGCCAGTCTTGGCGGCACCAATGACCAAGCGCAGCGGAGCGACGCCTTCCTCGGTTGCGCCGCCAACCCAGCCCGGCCAGTTGGCGTCAAAGCCCTCTTGGAGCGACGCCAAGAAGCCCGCAAGCTTTGACGTTTCGCAGGACGCAATGAAGTCTGTGCCACCGAGATGACCGAGAAACGTGCCCTCTTGTGCTCTCAACTCGGTGAGCATGAAGTTCGCCAACGATTTAATGAAGGCAAGTGAATCCACAAAGAGCGAATCACTGTGACCGATGCGCGTCACAAACTCGCTGAAGTCATCAACCCCGATTTGCACAACCGCCATATCGGCGGAGCTGCTGAGCAAGGTCTGAATGTGTTCGTCGATCCCCTGAGAACCGGGCAAGTCCGAGGTGCCGTTGCGATCACGCTCTCGTTGGTTTGCGCGGATCAACGCTCGAATCCGTGCTGCGAGCTCTCGCAAATCAAATGGCTTGGAAACGTAATCATCGGCGCCAGCATCAAGACCCGCGACCTTGCTATCGACGTCGGATAGCGCAGTGAGCATTAGGATCGGTATCTTTGAGAGCAGAACATCTTCTTTGAGTTTGCTCGCGACCTGTCGTCCGTCCATGCGCGGCATCATGATGTCCAGCACCAAGACATCGGGCTGGTGCATCTTCGTTATCTGAAGTGCCTCTTGCCCGTCCCTGGCACGAATGCACAGGAACCCCGCGTCTCCCAACGCCATCCCCACCATGTGGGCAATCGCGTCATCGTCTTCCGCTATGACAATTTTCTTAAGCATGCCGCGCCTCTCTAGTCTTTTACCTCCGTTGCCTTGAATGGTCAATCTTCCGAGAAGGTAACCATCTGATATCACTTGCTATCTTGCGAAGGCTCCGCCACCTGCACCACCAACTGGGCCTCGATCGACTGTGGGCGACACAGCCTCGACTTGCACAGCCAAAACCGCGCAGACACGTGAGTTGTGGAGGTGCCCACGCGGGTTCCTTCAACAAGCAAAGGAAATCTGGGCGCCGAACTCTGCGCATCGGAGGCGTGCTTTCTGCGCAGCTCAGATTGCTTGAAGACGATGCCAGAGTCTTCGGGTGCCACCAGGGAGACCCTCAGTGGCCCGCTGGCGCTAACCGTGAAACCATCGGATGGAACAAGACCTAGGTAAAACTCTGACATCTCGCCCTGAATGAGGCGTACGTTTGCGGGCACTGCAATGCGACATTTCGCAGCTGGTTCGGCATGCCCTTGCTGGGCAGCCAAGCCAGATGCAACACTCGCCATTGCAACGCCGCTACAAAACTTGCGTAGCCAGTTCGGCAAGCTCTGAACGCTCTCCTTTTTCGAGGGTCACATGCCCGGCGATGCCGAGCTTGCGGAAACGCTCCACCAACGTAGTGAGACCGTTGTTGCTTGAATCGATGTATGGATTGTCGATTTGGTACGGATCCCCTGTGAAGACGATCTTTGTGCCCTCACCAGCGCGCGTGATTATGGTCTTCACTTCATGGGGAGTTAGATTTTGGGCCTCATCGACAACCATATAAACCGATGGCAAAGACCTTCCGCGAATGTAGGTGAGGGGCTCGATGTTGATGTAGCCAAGCTCGAGGAGTTCAGCATAGCTTCGTCCCTCTTTCTTGTCGCCTTGGTTGATCCCAAGCAGCAGTTCAATGTTGTCAAAGATCGGCTGCATCCAGGGATTGAGCTTCTCTTCGATATCCCCTGGCAAGAAGCCGATATCACGACCTAACGGGAAGATGGGACGAGAGACCAACAGCTTGTGAAACTCCTGCTCTTCGAGACACTTTTGGAGGCCAGCTGCGAGGGCCAAGAGCGTCTTGCCTGTGCCGGCCTTGCCAACCAGAGTGACGAGCTTGATGTCATCACTGAGCAATAGATCGAGTGCATAGTGCTGCTCCTTATTGCGTGGGCGAATTCCCCAGACGCCCTCCCGAAGTTTTCTGATTGGCTTTGCGCTCGCGGATTCCTCGTCGTAGCGGGCCAGCGCTGTCTGCCCATGATTCTCCTCGCTGCGAAGCAAGAGATACTGGTTGGGACTCAGGTCGTCCTCAAGGTGAATACTGCCTTCTGCGTAGAACTCCTCAATGAGAGCTCCTGGGACTAAAATCTCAGAACACCCCTTGAAGAGTTCTTCTACCCGAATGTTCTGCTCGTCGTAGTCGGTGGTGTTGAGACCAAGCGCATCTCCGCGGACACGCATGTTCACATCCTTAGTGACGAGAATGGTGGTCGATTCCGGATTCTGATCTCGGATTTCAAGGGCAACCTCGAGAATCAGGTTGTCCATCTTTCGCGAGTCGCCCGGTGAGTTCAGCGGCGAGCGATGTCCCAGGGCAACCGTCACTGTGCCACCGTTTTCCAGCGCAACAGAATCGCTCAGGCAACCACCTTCACGGAGACTATCAAGCTGTCGCGCAACCTGCCGGGCGTTACGCCCAAGGTCGCTCAGGTCTTTTTTGAAGTTGTCGATTTCGTCGATGACGTAAATCGGAATGATGACGTGATTGTCGGCAAAGGCGAACATCGAGCCCGGGTTGTGCAACAACACGTTCGTATCAAGTACGTAGTATTTCTTGGACAAGCTGGGATCATTCCGGCCGTCCAATCCTCTTGTCAATGCATGCAGGGGCCTGGAATTCCCGGGATCGGGTCCTTGTGCTGCCTACGATGCCTTGCGCGCCTTGCGAGCTGCTTGGAAATCTCGATAGCAAACCACCTGATTTCGTCCGCTCTCTTTCGCGTGATACAGCGACATGTCCGCATGCTCGATGAGTTCAGGCGGGTCAGCGCCATCAGCAGGAAACGATGCCACACCGATCGACATGGTGATGCCAAAGGTTCCCTGTTCCGAGTCGAGCACTAGAGCGCCCACATCTTCACGAATTCGCTCTGCCAACCCAAGAGCTCCTTCGAGATCGGTGGCCTCCAGTACAACGGCAAACTCCTCGCCACCGTATCGAGCGGGGATATCGATCTTGCGAACTGCTTCCTGGAGTACTCTCGCGACCTGGCGAAGCACTTCATCCCCAACCGGGTGCCCATAGGTATCGTTGACGTTCTTGAAGTGATCGACATCGCAAAGCAACATCGCCGCTTGATGGCCATGTCGCTGTGAACGCTCCACGAGGTCTGCGAAGCGCTCTTGGAAGCTGCGGTGGTTTGTGAGCCCGGTGAGACCGTCCGTTGTCGCCATGGTCTCCATGCGCTTGTACATCAGCGCATTCTGCATCGAGACCGCAACCTGGTTGCTGATAACACCGAGCATCTCACGCACGTCTTTGCGAAACTGACCGCGACGCTGGGACGCCAGGGTGAGCGTGCCAATCGCCTCATCAGCGCTGAGCAAAGGCAAGACGAGCAGCGATTCGCATTGGAAGCGCAGTTTGTTGTTGAAGACAGGCGTACTGCTGTCGCGGGGTGCACCACCTGTGGGTAGGTAGTGTTTGTTCTTCACGACCATAGAGGCCAAGCCCGCGTTGTCGCGAAACTCCAGGCCTTGCAATCGCTCCACGTTGACCACTTCTGGAGCGCCATCCTTTACGCGAACACTTGTAACCCGATGCCTAGCACGGTCGGCATCGTGCAGCGTTAGCACCGCGATATCGTAGTCCACGATCGCTGCTGCCGCGTCAAACGCCGTGTCTTGGACTTGCTCCATGGTGAGCGCTCTGCACAAGAGTGCCGAGGCGTTGTAGAAGCGCTCATGCTCATACTTGGCTTTCTCAACGGTGCTAAAGACTTGTTCTGAGCGAATCGCCACAAGCACCTGCTGAGCTGCGCGTTCGGCAATCTCACGCTCTTTCTCGGTGAATGGTGCTTGCCGATCGAGACAGAGAATGCCGCGGAGATGCTTGCCCTGGATAACGGGAATTCCCATGAACGCACCAGCATCAAACGCTCCCTCGTAGTACGAGATTTGTCCAGGCTTGCAGTGCCCCATGGTGAGCGCTTGGCCATCGCGAGCAACGGCCTTGAGCACACCAGAGAGTGCAATCGTTGGTTCCTCGGTAATCGCATCACAGTCACTCACAACTTCTTTGATCTTGAGCTCCGAGTCACTGTCCCCCCGCCACAGAAGAACGCAGGAGCGCGCCTCCAGAGCCTGGTGAAGCAGAGAGAGGCTGTGATAGATGGAAGCCGAAATCGTTGCGACAGAGCCCGCTTGGAGGATTTGCTCTTCCTCTCTGCGAGTTCGAGGAGCGCGACTCTCGGCGCCAAGGGCTACGGAGATGAGACGGTAGTCGCGGGCAGATTCCCGTTGTTTGACCACCTCGCTTCGCACTCGGATGTCGTGGTCACGGCGATTTGCAGCAACGAGCCCCCGAAGGAAAAGCGCGTGCACAGCAAGAGCTCCAAAGAGAAAGACGAAGTGATAGATGGCCGGCGCTAGACCATCGCTGCCTGCGCGCTGAAGCAGGGAAAGTTCTAAGGCAACGACTGCGGTTATCGTGAGCCCAGCGGCCAAGCGTGTCTGAAATGTGGCCGAGAACGCCACGACCGCGTACAACAGTGGATAGAGGTCTGAGTGCAGCCCGCCCGTGACCGACAGGAGCGCATAGGTCGCAGCCGCCAACGCGAGGGCGACTTCCAAATCGGCAAAGGACGGAGCAAGCCGCATCCATCGCGAGACGCGTTGCGCCCTTGCGGTAGGCGCAACGAAATGCATGCGACGAGTTAGCGCGCTGATGAGTACCGCAACCACAGAGGCGAAGAACAGAACAGCAACCGCTGAGGGATGTGTGCCGCCAAGTGGCGACGCTTGGTCCACCACACCAAGGCCAACAGCTGTGCACGCCAACACGGCAGCCCAAAATCCACCAGTGACGCGAAGTGCGCGACGAAGAGGGCGACTTGTCATTGGGGTTTCTCCGATCCGCTGTGCGATTCCACATCCCCAAGCCGCAGCGTCTTCTCATGCGGATAGAGCATGTGGAGTTCCTGTCTTGCGATCGTCTCAATGGTTCTTGTGTCATTCTTGAGAGCATCGACACGCCGTCTGCGCGAAGCGAGTTCGTCGCTCGTCTTGGCGATTTCAAGCTCTACTCGATGCAGTTCCTGATGCATCGCCCCGAGCTTTCCAGAGCCTGTGCCCCCAATCAGCTGATATGGCAGGGCGCTCAAGACCAGCACAATCGCTGCGATAAGGGCGACCCGCAGGAGCCAGCGCATCCACGTTCGTAGATCCCGTATAGAAACTGCTGTCCCCATCCTCTACAGATGCTAAGGAGCCCAGATCAAGGCGGCAAATTCCTGACAGCTTTTGCTCAATGCAAGTTTTTGGCATTCCGGTTTCATGTAGAGTTTCGCGACGTTTCGAAACACGAGGAAAAAACTATGTCCATGACGCGATGCACTCTACTGGTCGGCCTTCTGGCACTCGGCTGCGGTCCCAAGACGGATCTTCACTCTCCCTCAAACACGGCCGAGCCCGTTGCTCCCCAACAGACGCCCAGCGACGCTCAAGGCGTGATCGCCGAAGGCCCTGCCCTGCTTCCTACGGCGCTCGATGGCGACCCAATGGGTGTGACGATTCATCGACTCTCCAATGGACTCACGGTGTACATCAGCACTGACCGTGCGGCGCCTAGCATTTCGTCGTGGATTGCGGTTGGCTCTGGTAGCCGACACGATCCGGCGGACTCCACAGGTCTCGCTCACTACCTCGAGCACATGCTCTTTAAGGGCACGAGCAAGATGGGCACGCTCGACTTCGCCAAAGAGAAGCCTCATCTAGACAAGATCGCCTCTCTCTACGACAAACTCCGAGAGACCAAAGACGCAGGTCTGCGCAAGGACATCTTGGCAAAGATCGATGCTGCGACTCTGGCCTCCTCAGAATTTTCCGTACCAAACGAATTCGACAATCTCTACGCGTCGCTCGGCATCGATGGAGTCAATGCCTTCACCAGCGATGAGCAAACCGTCTACATCGCCACGGTTCCCACCAATCGTTTTGAAACCTGGGCCCAGGTTGAGGGCGAGAGGTTTTCGGATCCGCAGTTTCGACTTTTCTATCCAGAGCTCGAGAGCGTCTATGAGGAGAAAAACCGCTCACTCGACAGCCCTCAAGCGCGTATCTTTCAAGCCCTGGGCAAGGCGATGTATCCCAATCATCCCTACGGCACCCAACCCACAATTGGCCTCACTGACCATCTAAAAACCCCCGCCTACTCGGACATGGTCGAGTACTTTGAGAATTGGTACCGCCCAAACAATATGGCGATTGTGTTGGCAGGTGACATCGACCCAGCCACCGCCCTGCCGGTTTTGGAAAAACGCTTCGGCACGATGGAAGCACGCGCGCTCCCCGAGTTGCCAGCGTCCACACTGCAGCCGCCAGTTGCTCGACAAGAGATTGAGATTGTCGCTCCGGGTGAGCAGAGCATCTTCATGGCGTGGCCAACGGTTGCAGCCGGGCACGAGGATGAGACCGCCCTCGAAGTTATGGACCTCATCGTCGACAACAACTCGACCGGGCTCCTCAACCTTGAGTTGGTTCTTTCGCAGAAGCTGCCTTCGGCCGGCTCATTCGGCCAAACCCTGCGCGAGGCTGGCCTCTGGGTGCTCCATGGGACCGCTCGTGATGGACAAAGCCTGGCAGAAGTCGAGACTCTGCTCGGCGGCGTCATTGCCAAACTGAAAGCCGGCGATTTCACGCAAGCTGACCTCGACGCAATCATCATCAACAGTGAGATTTCACGAAAGCGCCAACTGGAGTCCAATGGTGCTCGCGTAGAACTCATGACGAGCGCGTTCATCGAGGGACGTCCATGGGCCGAGGTCGTAAAACAGCAGGACAAGCTGCGAGCCGTCACACGAGAAGACGTCATGCGGGTGGCCAACAAGTACCTCACTGATGCGCCAGTGGTAATCAAGCGCGTGCGTGGCGACTTTCAATCGCAGAAAGTTGAGAAGCCTTCAATTAGCGCAATCAAGATCGACTCCAGCAGGCAGAGCCCTTACGCCAAAGCCATCAAGGACGCTCCTGTCAAGGACCTCGAGCCCCAGTGGCTCATCGATGGCAAGCACTACACACGCAGTGCGCTTCCTGCTGGCAGTCTCATTGCGGTAGCCAACGAACGAAACGACCTTTTTTCAATCGACTACGAATTCGATTTTGGGGAACGCCAAGAACCTCTTCTATGCTTTGCAATGGACCTTCTTGAGCGGAGTGGAGCCGGTGAGCGATCCGCTGCGGCTCTTCAGAAGGAGCTCTACGCCATAGGAACGTCGATCTACTTCGGCTGCGGAACCGATGGAGCCATAATCAATGTCTCGGGCATTGACCGCAACATGGAGGCGAGCCTCGCACTACTCGGAGAGTGGATCGGGAAGCCAAAGCTCGAAAATGGAGCCAGAGACAAGCTCTTGGCCAACACGCTAAGCAAGCGCAAGGATGCGATGAATGAGCCGAGTGTCATTGGCCGTGCCCTCGCCGACTACGCACTTTTCGGCAAGGAGTCGAGTTTTCTCAAGGTTCCGAGCAACAAGAGCCTAAGCCGCGCAAAGGATCGCAACCTCATGCGTCTCATTGCAAAGCTCCCCAACTACAAGCACCGAACAAGCTACTTTGGTCCGCAATCGAGTGACAAACTCACGAGCAAAATCTCGCTTGGAGAGAAACACACAGCTCCGAAAGAGCGGAAGCCTGTTCGCTATGCCAAGACAGGCAGCAAGCGGACTCTCTACTTCGTTGACCAGAAAGTTGCGCAGGCGCAGATTCGCATTGGCTTCCCAGCAGCTCCGCTTCCTTTCGACGAGCGTGTGAAAGCCAACCTCTTTAACCAGTATGTTGGTGGCGGCATGGGTGGTCTCATCTTTCAAGAGATTCGAGAAGCGCGTGGGCTCGCCTACTCAGCCTTCGCCTTCTATGCCAAAGGCAACCGAACGCAGGACGACAGTGCGGTGATCGCTGGTTTGGGAACGCAAGCAGACAAGAGTGTGGAAGCGGTTTCCACACTTCTCAGCCTCATTGCACCTCTTCGCGTCGAGAGCAATCGATTCCAAACGGCACTGGCCAGTTCAAAGGCGCTTTTCAGAAAAACTCGGATTCCCCCGCGGTCCCGTGCGAGTTCCGTCTACGCGTGGGAGGATCTAGGTCAGCTGCAGGACCCAAGGCCAAAGCTCTTTGACGCGCTGGACAGAACGTCCGCGGAACAAATGCAGACCTTTGCAAACCTTCGCACCAAGGCCACTCCGATCTTTGCCATCAGCGGTGATAGCGAGCGCATTGACATCAAAGCACTAGCGGCCGCTGCGATGATCGCGAAGATTCAGGTCATGAAGGTGAGCCAACTGTTTGGCTACTGATCTCAATGCGGTGAGCCACGCTTGGGCTTGGCTCACCAACACTCGTGTGCGGCTCAGAGGAATAGAAATGTGCTGGCGACGGGAGCTCGTTCTTTGACAAGGCGCGAAGGACGACCTTGCTGGGGCAAGGAAGGATCTGAG
>JANTGM010000066.1 GCA_024762925.1 Kofleriaceae bacterium
GGGGCAAGGAAGGATCTGAGCAACGATGAGCCGAAGGCGTTCAAAGGGCGAAGAACCGAGCCAGGGCGTTCTATGCCTCTGGATCCCACACTAGTGGACGATGACTGCATTCATGTTGTCCTTGAGAAACGTCCGTAGCGCTCCAAATCTTGCCGCGTCACGTTCGCCAGGGCGGGGGTTCTTGTCACTCTCGCCAGGACACGTGTTCTTCTCTTCGGGGCAGTTCCATTGCGGGCCGCCAAAGCTCAACCTGCGCAGTCTAGCCTTCCACTTCATTTCCCAAAGCCACAACTCGGGTTTGTTCTCATCACCGGAAAAATAGAACTCGGCCTGTGCTGCCGCGAACCCGCCAGCAAAACTACCGACGTTCGTAACTGCACTCTCATCAACGCCACGCCCTTGTGTAGCGATGAGAATCGCCTTGCTGGACTGGGCGGTGAGCGATTCAGCGTCTCCCTTCACGATGGAGCGAATCTGAAACATTTCCTCGCCAAGCGCAGCACAGTTGCACATCTCCCGTGGTGTGTTTTTCTTGAGATCGCCATCGATCTTCTCGCCGCTCACATTGAGCGTGAGCACTTTTTCTTGAGTGCAGCTGAGCACATCCGTGATCTCGGTGATGGGTTTCTCGATGAGATCGGCGTCTCTGAAGCGAAAGTCGCCCACGGTTGGCACGTCAATTTTGGTATGGCAGACCGGGTTTTCTAGATCGTAGTCCCACTTTGTCATCGGGCTCGACGAGAACCCGCCACCTTGCCCCTTACAGGCAAAAGGCAAGGCGAAGTTGCCGGCGCCAGCGCTGTCCGTCTTTACTCTGGGTTGGCCGACCGTTTCCGGCTCTTCTTCGACAACTCTTTGAGCAGGAGCTTCTCCAACGAGACGAAACCTCCGAATCTTCTTTGCGGCGCGCCAAGTGATGTCAATTTTCTGTGGACCGGTACCAGGTTCGCATTCGACTCGAGCACGTCTTCTTCTTTGTTCGCAGAGCTCGTGTACTGCGCCTTCCGACTCGCAAATCCCCTTCTCCTCACTGTAGGCATTGCGAACGCTCTCCAGCTGCTCAGAATACTTCTTACAAGCGCCACTCTCTTCCTTGTCACAGGCAACTCGCAAGTGGGAATTGAGATGCGGAATCGGCTCCTCCTCAGTGTGTTTGATGGGTTTGGGCTTAGGGCCGCTACCACAATAGAACTGCGCGTACGTTCTTCCAGCCTTCTTTGCCATTCGCTCCAAGGGGCGGGCGATAAATCCAGTCACCCGGCTTGATGTGAGTTTTCCAATCACCCGCAGGGTGCCCGTAATCGGAAAGACAGCGAGTTTCCCGGCGATGTCACCGGCCTTCTTGCAAAGCGTGTCGAAGTCTCCATCGACAGTCGGCATGCCTGTGAAGATTGGAAACGTGATTGCCGCCGACACAACAGGACGGTAGCTATTCCTAGCCAACTTCATCGCATTGAGATTCGCCATTAGAGGAATCATTTGGTTTAGCGGGCCTTGGATGGCATGTCCTGCTCGTAGCACCTTCTCGACTTGAGGTCGCGCAATCCTTTCCGCCTCCTGTGCCGTTGTGGTCGCCGTTTCAAGAGGCGGAATCCCACCAGCAGCGAGCGGGAAGAGAAAGGAAGCAATCGTGAGAATGGCAATCCCCATCTTGAAGAGCGACGCCAGCATCGAGAGCAGAACGAGAATGGCTAGAACGGACGCCATGAGCAGATTGAGGAGCGCCAACAAGTTCATGCCTCGTGCATGAATGACCGCGGAGGAGAAGGCGGCCGCGTCAGCAGCATCTTGCATTCTCTCTTGCGCCACAATTGCGTCTCCAAGGCCGACCAAGTAGTAGAGAGCACCAATCGCAATCATAGCCATGAAGACCGCCATGACCATTACCGCGCCATCTGTGTTCCGAACAACTCTCATTACTGCTTCTCCTTGTATTGGTACGGAGCGGAGTTCATTGGCAACGTGGCGTCTGCGCTCAGAATCATGAAGCGCTCTCCCGACAACATGAGCGCAGCGAGCAGCGCATGGTTGCCCACTCCGCGCGACAGCAGTTGCACCGATGGAACGCTTCGCTTGACTCGTTTGCTTACTGCGGCTGCTCGCGAGAAATTCCCTTCGCTGATGTCGTTCAAGAACTCGACATTCTTGCCAGTGTTGAGGCTGTGGCTTGAGTCGCACATCAAATACCGCGCAATCGGGATGCCGCAGTGCGCGAGATATGTCACTCGGACCGTCACCGGTTTAGTCGAGTCCAAAGCCAATCGTCCTCCAACGGTGAGCATCGGTGTGTCGTTGTCGCGAGCGAACATGATGTTGACCGACGTCGCGCCATAGCTATAGATCGTAGCTGCTGCGATCCAACCTGCCGCGCCCAGTGATTCGAGAGGACCTGTGACGCTCTCGGGCAAGAGACCTCTAGCGTTGGGCGCAAAGGGAATCATTCGAATCGTCGCAGCAAAGCGGATTGCGTCCATTCTCGGTCCTCCTGGGCACTTGCCGTCCTTTGGAAGACCACCGGTTCGAAGCCCCAAGGTACCGAGCAGCTTGTCGGCTTTGCCGAGAAAGCCTTCACTGCAGCTGCCATCAACGGGCACCATGTACGTAGGCAATCCGTCGTATGCGGCCGGATCGTCTGGCAGCACCACGGTGGCCGAGCGCACAGCGGCAGAGGCAGCATGCCGCACTCCTAAGCTTGTCGCACCCAGAATACTCCATTGGAGAATCACCAGGAAGAGCATGAACAACGGCGGGAAGACTAAGAGAAACTCTACATAGACAACTCCACGCTGCTTGCCTCTCACATTGTTCATCGACCGCATCGACTATGCTCGCAGCCAAGAGGCTATGATTGCCCCGAGGAAAAATGGAATACCCATACGGATGGTGCTCATCGCCTCTAGTGGGGCGACCCGACGGAAACGCTTGGGAAGGAAGGGGTTGATGGCAAGAAAGAGCGCATTGCCCAGCGTGGCCAACAGACGCCCGCGGTAGGCAAGTAGCGCCAAGGAGGCAAATGCCGCCAGCGCAAAACCAAAGATCTGCGTTTCGATGCCGAAGGAAGCGCCCGCTACCGCTCCGAGGGCGGCAAGGAGCTTTACGTCGCCTCCACCCGCCGCACCCTTGCGAAACATCAAGTACGGCAGAAAACTACATAGAATGGCAGCTACTGCGCTAAACGCGGCCATATGGGGCCCTGCGAAAATGAGGTACGCCAGCGGTGCGATGACCAGCGGCGGCAAGGTGAGCCCGTTGGGAATGTGTCCCGTGCGAGCGTCGGTAACGGCCGCGATGGCAGCGAGTGCCAAGGCGACCAAGTGCGGTATGGGGAGGGCAGCGAGCATGGGTTAGTTGACAGTTCCAAGCGCCGTGTTCGACTCGGTCGCCATGTCCTTCACCTTGGTGCCCATCTGGTTCCAAAGAGTGATGCTGGCAACGCCAATCACAACAAGCAGAATCAGATACTCCACGGTGCTCATGCCACGGGTGTCCTGAACCAGGCTGCCATTTTCGTCGTACTCTTCTTTATTCGTGTTTTTCTTAGTCATTGTTCTTCTCCGAGTTGAGGGTTAGGGATGCGAGCGAAGCGCTACGGAAGCGGCAGACCGATCAGCATTTTCATAAACTGATAGCGAGCGACCAAAGGCACACCAATGCCATAGATGGCTGCCGAGGCGCCGACAGCGACAAGCGCAACTAGCACCGTGTACTCGACCAGGACTGAACCAGCGGTATCGTCCTGCAGCTTCCGTTGGCTTCGACTACACACGCCGCACTTATCGAGAGGGACCTCTCCCGGTTGCTCACAAACACCGCAAAACCCACAACTAGTTGTTTTTGCGCAGATAATTTGCCGATTTGCATGGCAAGAAAGAGGCCCGGTCCGATCCGAGGGCATAGAATCGGCGCACGTCGTGGGCTTCAAGAAGAGAGAAATCGCCAACACCAACGCTGATTCTTCGAATGCAGTGACACCCTCTGTGCGTTTGCATTCCATGAGCCTGGTAACCATTGCGAGTCTGCTCAATGCAGAACTCCACGGGGCAAGCGATGCAGGGCCCCTGCTAACGGGCGTTCAAGACGATTCACGAAAAGTTCGCAAGGGAGAACTTTTCGTAGCTGTGAAAGGCATGAGCGTGGATGGTCACGACTATGTGAAAGCCGCCGCGAAGAAGGGAGCCGCTGCCCTCGTGGTTGAGCGATTGCTCGATGTCTCAATCCCGCAGCTGCTAGTTGACGACGCTAGTCGAGCGCTCGGAACCCTTGCAGCACATGCGGCGGGGCGCCCAGCCGATTCGCTGGCAACCATTGGCATCACAGGCACCAATGGCAAGACAACCACGAGCTACCTCATCGAGGCAATGCTGGTTGCCGCTGGCAAGGTACCCGGAGTTTTGGGCACAGTGAGCTACCGCTGGAACGGCAAAGAAACTCCGGCACCCTACACAACTCCGACACCTCTGGTTTTGCAGGACGCGTTCACTACGATGAAGGCAGAGGGTTGCGACACGGCTCTGCTCGAAGTTTCGTCGGCCGCCCTGCACATGGACAGGCTCGTTGGCACACAATTCGACGTTGCCGCTTTTAGCAATCTAAGCCAGGACCATCTCGACATCCACAAGACAATGGAAGAGTACCGAGATGCAAAGGCGCGGCTCTTTCACGATCAACTCGCACCTGGCGGCACCTGCGTCATCAACATCGATGATGAGGCCGGTTCCTTTATGGCCAGGGCGGCTGGCAAGGCCAAGGTGCTCCGTGTTTCGCGGAAGCCCGACGCTGATGCAGAGATACGCGTGATGTCCTTCTCGTCCACAATTGACGGCATCGAGGCCACAATCGCCACTCCTACAGGAACCCTTGAGATCCGCTCCAAAGCACTCATTGGCCACTACAACGTGGATAACGTTGCTCTGGCGGTTGGCATTGGGGAAGCGCTCGAAATCCCTCATAACATCATCGCCAAGGGTATTTCTGAGATGCACGGCGTGCCTGGGCGCGTCGAACGCGTTGACAACGATCACGGGCTCAACGTCTTTGTCGACTACGCGCACACGCCTGATGCACTAGAAAATGTCTTAGCTGCGCTGCGCCCCATCACCAAGGCGCGGCTTTTGTGTGTGTTTGGTTGTGGTGGCGACCGCGATCCCGACAAGCGGCCACAAATGGGTGCCGCCGTCGCACAGGCAGCAGACCTCGCGTTCGTTACTTCCGACAATCCTCGCACGGAAGACCCGCAGGCAATCCTCGACATGATTACGCCAGCAGTCCCCGACGCGTTCTTTGTTGATGTCGATCGCCGCATTGCCATCCAAGCGGCGATTGCCGAGGCAACCCCTAACGATGTCGTGCTCATCGCCGGCAAAGGTCACGAGGACTATCAGATTGTCGGAACCGAGAAGGAGCACTTCGATGATCGCGAAGAAGCGAGGGCGGCCTGCGAGGTGCGCAAGTCATTCTCCAAAGACGGCATACTGCTCGAGACACAGGGAACCTGCACGCGCGAAGGTCCAAGCTCAGAGTTTTCCCGAATCGTCATCGATGGGCGATCTGCGGCACCAGGAGACCTCTACGTTGCCATCAAAGGGGAGCGATTCGACGGCCATGACTTTTGCCAACAGGCCCTCGATGCTGGAGCCACGGGCTTGCTTGTGGAGAAAGGGCGCGGCCAGTTTGAATGCGCGACTGTTATCGAAGTTGAAGACCCACGAGAGGCTCTGGGCAATATCGCACGACGCTACCGACAACAATGGGGTGGAAAAGTCATCGGCATAACTGGGTCCGCAGGCAAGACGACAACAAAGGATCTGCTGGCAGCCGCACTGCGCAGCACGGGTCGAGTTCACGCCGCAAAGGGCTCAAACAACAACGAGACAGGCGTTCCACTTACACTTCTTGGAATGCGCGACTACCACGACTATGCCGTCATCGAGATGGGCATGCGAGCACTTGGCGAAATCGATTACCTCGCAGACATCGCTCTGCCAGATGTTGCAGTTGTGACCAATGCTGGCACAGCGCATGTTGGACGACTTGGCTCCCCTGCAGCGATCGCTCGCGCCAAAGGGGAGATTTATGGCTGCCATACGGGTGGTGGAATTGGAATCTATCCCGAAAGCGATCCTCGTCTGGCGGACCTCGCACGTGCTTGTGAAACCAAACTCAGTTTTGCCGATGCAACCGAGTCTCCGCAACCAGAGGCCAACTTGAGCCTGGTCTCCTATGAGCCAAAAGGCGTGGGTGGCTGCGAAATTGTCGTCGAGTATGAGGGCAAGCACTACACCATTGCGCTGCCCCTTGTTGGCAAGCACAACGCAATAAACGCGTGCTGTGCCTTGCTTGCGGGGATCGCTGCAGGTGCCGAGCCCGAGGACGTCACCAAGAGCATCGCTAGTGTGCGCGCACCCGATATGCGTGGCGAGATTCGCGAGATTGCGGGACGCAACGTTCTCGTCGATTGCTACAACGCCAACCCCGCCTCCATGGAAGCTGCTCTGCAAACGCTTTCCGAGCTTCGTGGTGAAGGCGGCGCGGCATTCGCAGTTCTCGGTGACATGCTCGAGCTCGGTGAGCAGTCCTCGGCGGCCCACAAGCGTATCGGCAAGCACTCGGCCTCGCTGAAAATTCCCGTCGTTGCATTGGGCGAGTTTCGAAAGAGCATCGTTGAGGGCGCGAGCGGGACGGGCGGCGAGGCTTGGTCTGCCGCCGATCCACTCGCTGCGGCAAGAGCGGCACTTGCCTGTACAGAGCCTGGAGACTGGATCCTACTCAAGGCATCTCGAGGCATGAAACTGGAGCGTGTAGCCGATTCCATGCAAACTGAGGCGCAAACCGACCGGTAGCACATGCTTTTTCATCTTTTCTACGACGTACTCTCCGACATTGATGGCCTTGGGTTCCTGCGCGTATTTCGCTACTTGAGCACGCGAATTCTCGCCGCCGCAATTACCTCGCTCTCCATGTCGTTCTTGATGGGCCCTTGGTTCATCAATCGCCTTCGCTCCAAGCAAATCGGTCAAGTCATTCGCGACGACGGTCCCGAGAGCCACCAGGCCAAGGCTGGCACGCCAACCATGGGCGGCTCGCTCATCCTCTTTGTGCTCGCGTTTTCCACGCTGCTGTGGTGCGATCTCGAGAACCGCTTCGTCTGGCTCACGCTCTTGGTCACCATGGGCTTTGGCATCATCGGCTTTGTCGATGACTATATGAAGATAACTAAGAAAAACACCAAGGGCCTCTCGGGAAAGATTCGCCTCTTTGCAGAGTTTGCCATCGCAGGTTCGGCCCTCACCTTCTTCTTCGCGTCCAACACGCTTCCGACCGACCTGGCGCTCTCGTTTCAACTGCCCTTCACAAATTTCTACGAAAGCCACTACATCCTGCCCATGTGGTTCTATATCGTCTTTGCCAGCATGGTCGTCGTAGGCACTGCAAATGCCGTCAATCTCACGGATGGCTTGGACGGACTAGCCATTGGTCCTTCGGTGATCAACGCCGGCACCTTCATGATCTTGGCCTACATCGCTGGCGTGCAAACCACGCTCATGGTGACTGTGGGTGGCGAAGTGCAGGCCGTCAATCTCGCCGAGTATCTTCACATCGCGCACCTGCCGGGCAGTGCAGAGCTCGCCATTTTCTGCGCAAGCATGTTCGGAGCCGGCATTGGTTTCCTTTGGTACAACACATATCCTGCGAGCGTCTTTATGGGAGACGTTGGTGCGCTCGGCTTGGGGGCGGCCATCGGGATGCTCGCCGTTCTCACCAAGAACGAACTCGTCCTGCTTATCGTTGGCGGCCTCTTTGTCTTCGAAACTCTGAGTGTGATCATTCAAGTGGGCTCCTACAAAATGCGTAAGAAGCGCGTCTTTCGCATGGCACCGATTCACCACCACTTTGAACTCAAGGGCTGGGAAGAGCCAAAAATTATTGTTCGCTTCTGGCTCATTAGCATCATGCTGGCCCTAGTTGCCCTAGGCACGCTCAAGCTGCGATAGGGTCGCCCCGTGGATCTCACAGGCAAGCATGTTGTTGTTGTCGGACTAGCGCAGACCGGAATTTGCGTCGCCAACTTCTGTCGAGCGCGTGGCGCACGCGTGACCGTGAGTGATGGCAAGCCCGCCGAGAAACTCGAGACGCAAATCGCACAGCTCAATGACTGTGAGCTCGACTTGGGTGGACACACCGAAAGCATCTTCACTGGTGCAGACCTCGTTGTGATGAGTCCTGGCGTTCCCGATCTTGATGCAACACGTGCGGCGAGAGATGCAGGCGTTGAAGTCATCGCCGAAATCGAACTCGCGTATCGCTTTTTTCACCCAGGTGCGACGCTCATTGCAATCACTGGCACAAATGGCAAGTCGACAACCACCGCCCTTGCGGGCTCGTTGTGCGAAGCCTCTGGGCGCCCAACGTTTTGCGGCGGCAACCTTGGCAATCATCCGCTCATTGAAGCCGTCGATCACGAGGCCAATTGCGAAGGCGGCTTGATCGTCGCAGAAGTCGCAGGCTTCATGCTCGAGACCTGCAATAGCTTTCGCCCGAAGATTGCTGCCTGCCTAAACATCACACCCGATCACCTCGATCGCTACGGCACGTTCGACGTTTATGCATCGATGAAAACTCGGGTCTTTGCATGGCTTCAGCAAGGCGATCATGCGATCGCCAACGCTTGTGATGCGCGAACCATCGAAGGAGCCAGCGCATCCCCTGCCACGGTTCATCTTTTTGACTCCACCGAGGATGCCTCTCCCATTCTCGGGGCCGCCATAGATCGAGAAGAGAACAAGCTTCTCATCACCATCGACAAGCAAGTCGAGCACTACCCAATCAGCGACTTGCCAATCATTGGCAATCACAACATGGAAAACGCCATGGCCGCCTATCTTTGCGCCCGCCTCGCAGGTGTCGAGCCCGGCGCGATTCGAGAGGGCGCACGAGCGTTCAAACCACAGAAGCACCGCATGGAGCTCGTTGGCAACAGCGCAGACATCCAGTACTTTGATGACTCCAAGGGCACTAACGTTGCCGCAGTGGCTGCCAGCCTCAAGGGCTTTCCTCGCAAACTCGTGCTCATCGCGGGTGGCGTGGACAAAGGTGGCTCCTACGACGATATGTTTTCTGTTTTGGCAGATGTCGCCACTGGCATGGTGCTCATCGGCCAGGCAGCTCCCATCATTCGCAAGGCCGCACAGGAGGCCGGCGCAAGCTATCCCATCGTCGAAGCCAGCGATATGTTGGAAGCGGTTCGCAAGGCCACCGAACTTGCGAGTGTGGGCGAAGCGGTTGTGCTATCCCCAGCCTGTTCGAGCTACGACATGTACAAGAACTTTGGCGAGCGCGGCATGGCCTTTCGCGCTGCGGTCGACGCGCTCTCTAGCTAGACACTAGCCGAGCTTCTGGTAGCAAGCAGCAGCTTGCTCGCCAAACTTCATCGCTTTGAGCTTGTCCTCGTTGGTCATGTCCTTGATCTTGTCGCGCAGCCCCTTGGTCTCCTTCTTGACCTTGATGGCACACGCCTTGTCTTTGCATGCACACACTTTGTCTTTGGCTGCTTCGACTTCGTCGAGCGTGCTGTTTCCGCAAGCCGCTACCAGGGTGAACGAGAATCCGATGAAGAACGTCTTGGCAATACCCATGCGCTGCGAATCGGTCACCAGCGTGCCAAGTTTAGGTACGAATCGTCGAGCACCGCGTCTTCGACCAAGAGCAGCAACGCACCACCAAGTCGGCAAAAAACTGGCCATATAGAAGCGGCCCGATAAACACTGGAGGCATGGAGGGACGTATCAAGAACGAGGTGCCGGCTGTGGCGATCGAATCGCGCCCCATGGACCTTTGGTTGCTCGCTGCTCTTCTTGGGCTCTTGGTCGTTGGGTCAGTTGAAGTCTTCTCATCGAGTGCGGTCTATGCACTTAAGAAACACGGCGACTCGCTCTTCTTCTTAAAACGCCAATTGGCGTGGCTGGTCTTAGGCATGGGCGCCTTGGTGATTGGCAGCTCAGGCAACTACGGCTGGCTTCGGCGCTGGACCTATCCGCTGCTCGCAATCTCGCTCTGCATGCTCGTTGGCGTCTTGTTCTTTGGCGCAACACTCAATGGTGCGCGGCGGTGGTTCATGATTGGGCCACTTTCGTTTCAACCGGTAGAGCTCGCCAAGTTGTCACTCATCACCTATCTTGCCTACAGCCTTAGCAAGAAGGCCGACAAGGTGAAGACCTTTAGCGTCGGATTTGTTCCGCACTTGTTGGTTTGCGCCATCATGATGGGGCTACTACTCAAGCAACCTGACTTGGGCTCTTCGATCATTCTTGCAGCAACTACTCTCACCATGCTCTTTGTGGCAGGTACGAAAATCTCGTATCTTGCTCTCGCAGTCCTGGCAGCCGCCCCCCTCGCGTACAGCATGATTATCGGCACTCCCTGGCGCCTGCAGCGCTTTATGGCCTACTTCAACCCCGAAGCCTACAAGCAGGGTGTTGCCTACCAGGTTGTGCAGGCGCAGATCGGCATCGGCTCTGGCGGCACTACGGGATCGGGCCTTGGACTGGGTCGACAGCAACTCGGCTACATGCCCGAAGGACACTCTGATTTCATCATGTCGAGCATTGGCGAAGAGATGGGCTTTGTCGGCATCTCGCTGGTTCTCTTTCTCTTCGCAATCCTGATCTGGCGCGGCATTCGCGCAGCCCTAGGTGCGCGTGATTCGTTTGGTTCCTACCTTGCCTTTGGCATCACCTTGGCCTTTGCCTACCAGGCGCTCATCAACACAGGCGTGGTGTTGGGTATCCTTCCCGCCAAGGGTCTTACGCTTCCATTCGTTAGCTATGGCGGCACTTCGCTCATGGTTTCGATGTACCTCGCCGGCCTCTTGCTCAATATCGGCCAGTGTCGCCCCGCCAAGCGACGAGAGCGAGAGCTTGTGAACTCGGTGGGCGGAACTCGCCGCAAGAAACGCGCTGTGTTGGTAGTGGAATGACTCGACTGCTGATTGCTGGGGGCGGAACCGGCGGACATTTATTTCCCGGAGTCGCAGTCGCAGAAGAACTCTTAGAGCGAGAACCAGATGCGGAGTTGCTCTTTGTTGGGACCGCCCGGGGCATTGAAGCACGTGTCGTTCCCGAACTCGGCTGGAACATCGAACTCATCAAGGTAAGCGGCCTGAAGACCGTGGGTGCCCTTGGTGCCGTACGCGGCGCACTGCGCATTCCCGGGTCGCTATGGCAAAGCCGCAAGATCCTCAAGCGCTTTCGCCCCGATGCTGTGATTGGCGTTGGCGGCTACGCCTCGGGCCCCGTGGTGCTTGCAGCAAAGCTCATGGGAATCAAGACGGCCATTCTCGAACAGAACTCCATTCCTGGACTCACGAATCGAATCTTGGGCAAGTTTGCTCGCAAGATCTTCTTGAGCTTTGGCCACTCGCAGAGCTTCTTCAGCGCAAAGAAGAGCGTCCTTGTTGGCAACCCGATTCGAAAGCAAATTCTCGGTAGTTTGCAGAGCGATGCCAAAGCGACGAGTGACGACCTCCGCCTTTTTATCTTTGGCGGTTCTCAAGGCGCAAAGGCCGTGAACGAGATGTGTTGCCAAGCCCTGATCCTATTGGCCGAAGAGGGATTGCACCCCAGCATCGTTCATCAGACGGGAACCGCATTCCTTGACGCTACCGTTGCGACGTACAAGGAAGCTGGTATCGAAGCTGACTGTCGCGCCTTCATAAGCGACATGGCAGAAGAATACCGAGCCGCAGATTTGATCGTTGCCAGGTCGGGCGCCACCACCATTGCCGAGCTCGGTATTGTCGGCAAACCCGCGATCCTCGTGCCCTATCCCTTCGCAGCCAACAACCACCAAGTACTCAATGCCGAGGAAATGGTGAACGCCGGTGCCGCGCTCATGCTCGAGCAAGAGGGCCCAGAGGATGGCAAGCGCATGGCCGAGTCTATCGGCGGGCTTCTGCGGGACGCAGGCAAGCGTAAGAATATGTCTGATGCCATGCAGGCGCTTGGCCGTCCTGATGCCGCAGAGCAGATCGTCGAGTTCATTGCCAGCTCGTCCTAGCTTCGGCGAGTTCACGATACAGCTTCATCGCAGCCACAGTCTTCGGCTCACGACCAGAACTCGCCCCCCAAGTGCGAGCCGCTTCGAAGCTCTGCGGCATAGGGGCCAAAGTAGCCAACGTTGTGTCGCGACCAGGCCTGTTCGAGCCGAGCGGTACACCGAGTCGCTAGAGCGCGCTCGGAAACTCGCTGATGAGCTTGTCGATGCCTGCAGGGTTCTGCCCGCCACCCTGCGCAAGGTGTGGTTTGCCACCACCCCGGCCATCGATGATCGGTGCGACCTTCTTGAAGATGGCTCCGGCGTTGAGCTCCTTGGTAAGCGGCTTTGCCACGGCGATCACCATGCGTACCTTGCCTTCATCTTCCCCAAGAAGTGCAGCGACCCCAGCAATCTTGTCAGCAATGCGAAGTGCTTCTTCCCGCATGTCGGCGGCTTCACCGCCATCGAGGCGAGCGACCACGTACTTGGTTCCCGATTCGGAGGTTTGCGCCTGGCCGCTCAAATCGGCGGTAGGAGCGGCTTTCTTGGGTTTTGCCTTCTTTGCGGTTAGTGCTTCGATGCGCTCAGGGATGTCAGCGACCTTGGTCTTGAGCTTGAGCGCGAGGGCATTGAGCATCTGCCCCTGCTGCATCGTGTACTCCATTGCGCCGCGACCGCTGACAGCGACAATTCGTCGAACGCCGCTTGCAACACTTCCTTCGGAGACAATGCGGAAGCTACCGATGTCGCCCGTGCGCTTAACGTGGGTGCCGCCGCAGAGTTCGGTCGAGACATCGCCGAACTTCACCATGCGAACGAGCTCGCCATAGGTATCGCCAAAGAACGCGAGGGCGCCTTTGCTCACGGCGTCATCGTAGCTTGTCTCCAGCGTGAAGCGCTCGACGTTTTGGCGAATGTGCAGATTCACCTGAGTTTCAATCTCTGCGAGTTCTTCTGGTGTGACTTTCTTGGGATGATCGAAGTCGAAACGCAAACGTTCGGCGTCGACTTGCGAGCCAGCCTGTTTGACGTGCTCACCGAGAACGTCGCGCAAGACAGCATGCATGATGTGCGTCGCGCTGTGATTGTTCATGGAGTCACGACGCGTGCTCTCATCAACAGTGAGCGTGAGCTGATCTCCCTTCGAGACGCTGCCCTCCGTCACCTTGCAGCGGTGCACGCGAAAGCGTCCAACAACCTTCTGACAGTCTAGAACCTCAAGCTGGCCGAATGGCGCTTTGATGCGCCCCTGGTCGCCCGCCTGTCCACCGCTCTCAGCGTAGAACGGAGTGCTATCGACGATGACTTCGACGAAGGCGCCTTCTTCCGCTTTGTCGACAATCTCGCCCTTGACGAGCAGCACTTGCACGCAGCCTTGTCCCTCCATGCCGTCGTATCCGATAAATTCTGAGTCGGCGGCAGTATCATCGAGGTTGCGATACGGCGCGTCGTCCTGTGGCCATGGGCTTTCAGTGCCCGCCTTCTTGGAGATCCCCTGAGAGATCTTCTGATGTTCGACAAATGCAGCATCGTATCCCGACTTATCAGTGCCACCGCCCTTTTCCTCAACAACATCGCGAATGATGTCGAATGGCAGCCCGTAGCTCTGAAACAGGTCGAAGGCGTCTTTGCCGCTAATCTGCGGTTTCTCGCCCTTACAGTAGCCTTCGAGCTTGCTGAGGCCACGGCTTAGCGTGCGCTCAAACTCCACGCGCTCCGCGTTGAACGACTTCAAGATCGTCTGACGGGCTTGGCCAAGGTGCGGGTAGAATGGCTCCATTTGATCGACGATGCCGTGAATGAGGCCATCGTAGTCAAACTCTGGAAGGCCAGCACGCGTTGTCACCGCAATGCATTTGCGAAGCAAGCGTCGCGGGATGTAGTTGCGGCCATCGTTGCCGGGCTTCACACCCTCGGCAAGGATGAAGGTCGCGGCCCGCAAGTGGTCGGTAATCATGCGACAGTCGCGAACCGTGGATGCCTTGCCCAAACGCTCCGCAATTCCATCCATGTGCGGCTTCATGAGATCGGTCTCGTAGACGGTATCAAGGCCGTTCAAGATCATCGTCATGCGCTCGAGGCCGGAGCCTGTATCCACCGAGTTAAACGGCAGAGGATCGAGCTTTCCGTTGGCGCGCTTGTCGTACTGCATGAAAACGCCAGCGTTCCAAATCTCGATGTAGCGGCTGCTCGAATCAAACTCGGCACCAGGCACATAGGCTGGCCCGTAGGCATCGCCGGTGTCATAGAAAACTTCTGTGCACGGTCCGCAGGGGCCGCTCTCTCCTGCAGGTCCCCAGAAGTTGTCTTGTCCTAAGAACACGACACGCTCTTCTGGAAATCCGAGTGCACGCCAAGCGTCATAACTTTCCTGATCGCGCGGAATTCCTTGCGACTCATCACCGCCGTAGCAGGTGACAAAAAGCTTGCTTTGATCGAAGCCGTATCCATCAACGAGCAACTCAACACTGAGTTGACACGCCTTCTCTTTGAAGTAGTCGCCGATCGACCACTGGCCCATCATCTCGAAGAGCGTTAGGTGATGGCGGTCGCCGACATCATCGATGTCGCGAGTTCGAATGCAAGTTTGAACGTTGACGAGAGTCTTCTGCGGTGGCTTCGCAGCTGCGGTGAAGTAGTCCTTCAGCGGCGCCATCCCTGAGTTAATGTAGAGAAGCGTTGGGTCGTTTTTGGGAACCAAGCCTGCCGCGGGGATGCGCAGGTGGGCATTTTTTTCGAAAAAGCTCAGAAAGAGCTCGCGAACTTCACTACTATTCCAGGTTTTGTTGGCCATCGCTTGAGATCTCGGTTGAGAGTTGGCCGGAGTTATACAGCTGCCGCCCCCAAGCCCCAAACTTGTCATCAAATGGTGACAATCTCTGGGATCTCGGAGGCTTGGAGCCCGCCTTGCCTCGTCTTTGAACAGTGTTCACAATCGGGTCCGACAGGCGACGCAGCGCGGCACAACCTCCCGTAGCTAAAGGTGAATTCCGCTCTCAGGGTTAGCCCCGGATCGCGGTTGACACCCGCCACCACGGGACTGTATTCGATGTCTCCACAGCTCCCACAAACCCCAAGCGGAAGGCCAGCCATGTCAGCGGTAGAAGTTGCAGCGGTAGAAGAAGAAGACGATTTGCGAAGAGTTATCGATGATGATGGCAAGGTCATCAGTGGCGCCAGTGTGCCGAAGATTAGTGATGAGCAGCTGCACAAGTTGTTCGACACCATGCTCATGGTGCGCATTATCGACGACCGCATGATGCGAATTCAGCGACAAGGCAAGCTCGGCTTCTACATGAAGTCACTGGGGGAAGAAGCCACACACCTCTCGGTGTTTCCCCTTCGCGACGATGACTGGGTTTACCCAAGCTATCGCGAGCAAGGCGCCTGGTTTTGGCGAGGGTTAACGATTGAGCAATTTCTCAATCAACTCTTTGGCAACAAGCACGATCCCACCAAGGGTCGGCAGATGCCTGTGCACCACTCAGCAAACTGGCTCAACTGTGTTTCGATTTCTTCGCCTGTGGGCACACAGATTCCGCAAGCTGTCGGAACTGCCATGGGCATGAAGGCAAGTGGCACCGACCAAGTCGCCATGACCTTCTTTGGCGAGGGGACATCTTCCACCGGTGAATTCCACGTTGGAATGAACTTCGCTGGCGTTAGCAAAGCGCCATGCGTTTTCGTAATTCGCAACAATGGCTGGGCCATCTCGACAGGAACCGAGAAGCAAACCGCTGCTAAGAGTTTTGCTAGTAAAGCTGTGGGCTACGGAATGCCCGGAATACGCGTTGATGGCAATGACATTCTCGCAGTCATTCAAGTAGCAAACGAAGCGGTTGCCCGTGCCCGCCGAGGGGAAGGACCCACCCTCATCGAGTGTGTTACGTACCGGGTTGAAGGACACTCTTCTTCAGATGATCCCAGCGTCTACCGCAACCCAGCGGAGCCCGAAGCTTGGGGACCGCGCGACCCTCTCAACCGTTTGCGCGGGTACCTCAAAGGCAAGCGACTGTGGACCGAGGGCATGGAGAAGGACATCTCAGACCGCTACAACGACGAGATTTCCAAGTATCTCAAACTCGCCGAAGAACATGGCGAACCAGATGTTGAGACGCTCTTTGATGACGTCTACCAAGATCTGCCATGGCACTTAAAAGAGCAAAAAGAGTACCTACTCTCGCAAGCTCGTACGAAGAACCCGCATCTTCACAACTAAGGCGAACCACAATTAAGGCGAACGACCACAACTAGCGACTCGTGCGCGACAAATCGCAAACCAACGAGTACTCCAACCAGTAGATTCGGACCAAGAACTATGCCGACCATGAACATTATCCAAGCCGTCAACAATGCCCTTCGCATTCAGATGGCAGCTGAACCCAAGTCCATCATCCTCGGAGAGGATGTTGGCAAGTTTGGCGGCGTTTTCCGCGCCACCAGCGGTCTCTACGATGAATTCGGAGAAGAGCGCGTTATCGATACGCCACTCGCAGAAGCCGGCATCATTGGTGCGGCAATCGGCATGGCTGTTTACGGCATGCGCCCAATTCCCGAGATTCAGTTTAGTGACTTCATCTTTCCGGCATTCGACCAGATCGTGAACGAGCTCGCCAAGTTCCGCTACCGCTCTGGCGGCCAGTACCCATGTCCCGTTGTGATTCGCACCCCGGTTGGCGGTGGCATTCGCGGTGGCCACTATCACTCGCAATCACCCGAAGCGCTCTTCATTCACACGCCTGGCCTCAAGGTTGTCATTCCATCAAATCCCTACGACGCCAAAGGCATGCTTCTCGCCTCGCTTCGGCAGGACGATCCTGTGCTCTTCATGGAGCCAAAGAAGATCTATCGCGCATCTCGCGGCGAGGTTCCCGAAGAGGACTACACTGTCGAACTTGGCAAGGCCAAGGTGGTTCGCGAAGGCAATCAAGTGACGCTTATCGCGTACGGTGCCATGGTCTCGGTGATCGAAGAGGCCGCCGCCAAGGCTGCCGAGATTGGCATCTCTTGCGAGGTTATTGACCTTCGCACTCTCATGCCATTCGATATTGAGACAATTACCGAGTCGGTGTCCAAGAACGGACGCGCGGTTATGGTGCACGAAGCACCCCAAACCTGTGGCTTTGGTGCTGAGGTTTGTACCTCGCTTTACGAGCGATGTATGGCCCACCTCGAAGCCCCGATTCAGCGCGTTTGCGGCTTTGATACACCCTTTCCCTACAGCCTCGAACACGAGTACCTGCCCAATGCAGATCGCGTTCTCGGTGCAATTCGCAAAACGTTGGAGTGGTAGACATGTCGTTCAAGTTTCATCTTCCTGATCTGGCCGAGGGTATGACCGAGGCCGAAGTTGTTGATTGGAAGGTTGCCGTTGGTGACACCGTCACTCTCGACCAACCCATTGTCGAAGTCATGAGTGACAAGGCAACCGTTGAAATCCCGTGCCCTCGAGCCGGAACCGTTGCAGAGCTGAAGTACGGCCCAGGTGATATGTGTGCGGTTGGTGAAGTGCTCTTCGTGATCAGCGAAGACGGCGCGTCGCCAGCTCCCGTACCGGCGAATGATGCTGCAGCTGAGTTTGATGAAGCGGCGGCGGGGGCCACGACGACCGTCTTCAAGGCAGTGGATGTGGCCAGTGCTGTCGCGTCCATCCCATCCAACAACAAACCTGTCGTCATCGATGCAACCGCAGACCGGGGACGCGTGCTCTCTACGCCTGCAACACGCCGCAAGGCGCGTCAAATGGGCATCGATATCAGTCGCGTTCCGGGAACCGGTCGCAACGGTCGAGTCACCACTGATGATCTCACGAACTTTCAAAATGGCACATCCGCGGCTCCTGTGGCAGCGGCTCCTGCAAGACAACCGGTGGCAATCGCGCAGGGTGGCGACGAGCAGCGTATTCCCTTCCGCGGCATGCGCAAGCGAATCGCCGACAACATGGCTCGCTCGGCGTTCACCGCAGCGCACTTCACGTACGTCGAAGAGGTCGATACAAATGATCTCGTCGAAGTTCGCAATCGTGCAAAAGCTCGGGGCGAAGAGCGCGGCGTCAGGCTAACCTACCTGCCCTTCATCATCAAAGCTGTTGTTGCAGGCCTAAAGAAGCACCCGAGCCTTAACTCTTCGCTCGACGAGAGCACCAACGAAATTGTTCGTAAGAACTATTATAACATCGGTGTCGCGACGCAGGGTCCGCAGGGCCTCGCTGTCACCGTGGTTCGCAATGCAGACAAGCTCTCGATCTTCGAGATCGCCGAAGAAATCGCAAGACTCGCAAAGGCTGTGCAAGAGGGCACCGCAACCCGCGAAGACTTGAGTGGCTCCACATTTACGATTTCCTCGCTGGGCAAGCTCGGCGGGCTCATGGCGACGCCAATCATTAACTTTCCCGAGGTTGGCATTCTCGGTGTGCACAAGATGGAACAACGACCTGCAGTCGTTAATGGCGAGATTGCGATTCGCTGGAAGATGAACCTTGCAATCTCCCTCGACCATCGCCTGGTCGATGGCTTTGATGGCGCGATCTTTGTGCAAGATGTGAAGGCGCTGCTCGAAGACCCCACAATGATGTTCATGGAGATGGTGTAGTTGCCTGCTCCACGTTCATTGATTCACACGCCCCGGAGCAAGCACCGTGGCTGAGGGACAGAGCGAAAAGTCACAGAGCTCGGAGAGAACCGTGCCTCCACCTGTGCCGACCGGGCCAGCGTTTTCGTATTTTGCGTTGGATGAAGAAGCCAAGGCACATGGCCTCTTTCAACTCCTCGACGAGGATGGCACTTTCGATCCGGCCAATACGACGCGCTTTGACAAGACCCTAAGCACCGACCTGTACCGAGGAATGCTGTGGACACGTCTGATGGACAAGCAGTTCATGGCGCTCCAACGCCAGGGCACGATCGGTTTCTACGCGGAGACTCTGGGCCAGGAAGCGGCCAGCATTGGCTCTGCTGCAGCTCTTGAACCGCAAGACTGGTTGGTTCCAGCGTTGCGCGAACATGGAGCTGGTCTCTACCGCGGAATGAAGTTTGAGTCGTTTGTAGCTCAGCTCTTTGGCAATGCAGATGATGTAACGCAGGGCCGTCAGATGCCGCTGCACCCATCCGATCCCGCAACACGCTACGTGAACATGTCCTCGTGTATCGCTACACAAATTCCTCACGCGGTTGGTATCGCAATGGGAATCCAAGCCATTGGAGATGGCTCGGAAGTGTGCATGGGATTTATGGGAGATGGTGCCACCAGTGAAGGTGAGTTCCACGTCTCCATGAACTTCGCGGGCGTTCGAAAGTGCCCTGTGGTTATGGTCTGCCAAAACAATCAGTGGGCCATCTCGACACCTGGCGCAGGCCAAACCGCATCGGAAACCATCGCGGTCAAAGGGCTTGGCTACGGCATCGAATCGCTACGTGCCGACGGCAACGACATTCTCGCGGTCTATGAAGTGAGCAGATATGCTGTCGACAAGGCGCGCCGCGGCGATGGCCCAACCTTTATCGAACTTCTCACCTACCGCGTGAGCGCACACACCTCATCGGACGATCCATCTCGCTATCGGGACGAGAGTGTCACCGAGGTTTGGCGCAACCAGCGCGACCCGCTGGTTCGCATGCGACTCTTCCTAGAGAAGAATGGCTGGATGAATGAGGCTGAGCACGAGGCTATGGTGGCGCAGATCGAAATGACGGTTCGCGAAACTGCCGACCGTCAGCGCAACGTGGACATGCCTTTGCTGCGAAGCATAATCGAGGATGTCTTTGAGACCACCTGGTGGCGATTGGAAGAGCAACTAGACGCTCTGGAAGAAACTCTCTCGAAGTAACTCTCTGCCTGGTGCGACCCGCCAGGCAAGCGCGCCGGACAAAGCCGTGCACGCCCACAACTGGTGCCAGGTGACCTTGGCATTGGATTTCTAAAGACTGCTATAAGGACGCCAACGATGAGCAAAGAACGCACAGCAGACGCAGTGGTGATTGGTAGTGGCCCCGGGGGATACCCCTGTGGCATACGTCTTGGCCAGCTTGGCATCAAGACGGTTGTTGTCGAAAAGGCAGAGCCTGGTGGCGTGTGTCTTAACGTCGGCTGCATCCCCTCCAAGGCGCTCATTCACGGGGCAAAGACGTTTGAGAAGATGGGCAAGTCGGAGGCCATCGGCATCAAAGTGAACGGCGCTGTCAGCGTCGACATGCCTTCAATGCAGCGCTGGAAAGGTGGCATCGTCAAGAAGCTCACCGGTGGCGTTACCCAACTCATCAAGGCCAACGGCAGTGAGCTTGTCTACGGCACAGCTCGCCTCGGCAAGCGATCGGGCGGAGGTCATCAGGTCATCGTTTCGGGAAAAGACGGCGATACAACGATCATCGCGAAGAACGTTGTGGTTGCGACAGGCTCTCGCCCCATCGTGATTCCCGGGTTCACCCCAGATGAAACGTATGTCATCGACTCGACGGGTGCTCTCGCACTTGAAGACGTTCCAAAGCGCATGGTTGTTATTGGCGGAGGCTACATCGGCCTCGAACTGGGAACGGTCTTTGCCAAGCTCGGCTGCAAGGTAACTGTGGTCGAAGCCATGCCTTCGCTTCTCGCTGGCATGGAAGCCGATTGTGTGCGTGTCGTCGCAACAAAGCTTCGCAAAATGGGCGTCGAAGTACTGCTCAACGCAAAAGCAAAGGGCTGGAAAGAGAGTGGTGGCAAAGCCGTTCTCACCGTCGAAACCAAAGAGGGCGAAGTAACCATCGACACCGACAAGATTTTGGTGAGTGTGGGGCGTAGACCAAACTCAGAAGAACTCGGACTCGACGTTGCGGGTGTAAACACCGACGAACGCGGTTTCATCAAGGTCGACAATCAGCTCAAAACCAACGTGCCTGGCATCTACGCTATCGGAGATGTTGTTGGTGGCATGATGTTGGCGCACAAGGCGACAAAGGAAGCCGAGGTCGTTGCAGAGCTCATCGCTGGGCACAACACCGCAATGGACGTACGCACGATTCCTGCGGTGGTCTTTACCGATCCCGAAATCTCCTCAACGGGGCTCACCGAGCTCGAAGCCACGGAGGCTGGGCACAAGCTCAAAGTCGGCAAGTTTCCCTTTGCAGCCCTCGGACGCGCGATGAGTGTCAATGACACCGATGGCTTCTGCAAGATGGTGGCAGATGCGGACAGCGGCGAAGTACTTGGCATCCACATCGTGGGCAATGGCGCATCCGACCTCATTTCCGAGGGCGCGCTGGCAATCGAAATGGGCGCCGTGCTCCACGACCTCGCACTCACCATTCATCCACACCCCACACTCAGCGAAGTCATGATGGAAGCCGCAGCCGCAACACTCGGCGAGGCAATTCACATCATCAATCGAAAGTAGGCTTTGATGAATGCAATCGAGCTCGTTGACTGGGGAGTTCTCGACTACGAAGAATCCCTAGCGCGCCAACGCGAGCTCGTTCGCAAACGACAAGCAGACGAGTGTGGCGACATGCTCATATCGGTTGAGCACCCGCATGTCTTCACCCTAGGTCGGCGGCGTGAAGCACAAGACAACGTTCTCGCTGCCGGCGAGGTTCCCGTCATTGAGATTGAGCGCGGTGGTGACGTTACGTACCACGGTCCCGGCCAGCTTGTGATGTATGCCATCTGCAAGCTTGAAGAGGAAGAGCGCGATCTGCACCTCTTCTTGCGCAATTTGGAGCAAGGCATTATTGATGCCCTCGCTCATTTTGAGATCGATGCAGGGCGCGAAGAGGGCAAGACTGGTGTCTGGAGGCAAGGCCGCAAGCTCGCCTCCATGGGAATTGCCTGTCGCCAGTGGGTCACGTTTCACGGGCTTGGCCTAAATGTGAACACCGACCTTAGCTACTTTGGGCGGATCAACCCATGCGGATTTTCTTCATCGGTCATGACGAGCGTGCAGGCCGAACTTGGTGGCACCGAAATCTCAATGTCAGAGATGCGCTCTCATTTGCAGCGCACCGTTGCGGCCGCTCTCCATCGCAACCCTGCGTAGCTGCTGCGAATGCCGGTGGGCAACGCCTCGTTCCTATGCTATCAGGGCGGCATGTGGCCAAGACTCACGCTCGGTATCACCGTTGTTTCGCTCGCCAGTGTCGCGAATGCGCAGCCAACCAACGAAGTACCACAGCCAGTCGCGAAGCCCGTACCACCACCAGCTGTGCCCGAAACGCCACCAGGCCCAGCGGCAGCAACACCAGCACCAGCGCCTGCAGCAGCACCTGCGCCTGCACCAACACCTGGGCCAGCACCAGCGCCTGCAGCAACACCTGCGCCAGCACAAGCCTACCCACAGCAGCCCCAAGCCTACCCACAGCAGTCCCAGGCCTACCCACAGCAGCCCCAGGCCTACCCACAGCAGCCAAACGTCGTGCGGACCAATACGATTTTTGTCCAAGGGGGACCAAGCCTTCTCATTCCAATGGGCGACTTTGAAAACGCGGCGGAACCTTCTGGAGGAGTCTCCGCGGTAGTGGGGTATCGGGTAACGGAAACCCTCGCTCTGATTGGGGCACTCGACTACAGCGCAATCGTGAAAAAGTCGGGCTTGTCCTCAAACCTCGACTTCTCGACCACACTTGTAGGTGCTGGACTGAGAGTCGTCCCGATGCGCGAGGGAAACCTCCGTCCCTACGCACAGGGCATCATTGGCATCCACTCAACAAGACTCGCAATCTCAAACATGGTCGACTCTGAGAGTGCCCTGGGCGTGAAACTCGGAATTGGAGCCCTATACCCATTGGGGAACACGCTATCCATAGGAAGCCAGGTGTCGTACAGCCACGGTGCTTACGAAGAAGCAACGGTGAGCGGAGTCATGCTCGACGCCAACCTCAGCGTTTCTTTCTAGCTCCGCTGCAACCCTCCCGAAACTGCTATCATTGGCAGGCGCATGGCGATTCGTGAGGACACCAAGACCGGCTACGAGTTTAGAACTCAAGACGGCACCCTCGACTCAGAGGGCGAGGTGCCCGAGAAAAAAACCAGGAAGCGCCCAAAGTTCGTCGAAGACTCCAAGGCGCTCACACAGGAAATCGACCCAGTTCTTGGAAGTCTGGTGGGTGGACGTTATCGAATTGCCCGCTTGCTAGGAAAGGGCAACATGTCTCGGGTCTATGTCGCCGAGCAGACGTCCATGGAACGCAACGTGGCAGTAAAACTCTTACAGGCTGAGTTGGTGGTCGACGAAACTGCCGAGGGGCGATTTCGACAAGAAGTGGATGCGGTCTCTAGGCTTCACTCACCTCACACGATTCGATTCTACGATGCTGGTCGAACCCCCGATGGCGTGCCGTATATCGTGATGGAACTCTTGGCAGGACAGACCCTTCGCGAACGGCTCGAGGACGACATTGTTCTGCCGCCGCTCGAAGTTGTCTCAATCGCAAACCAGATTGCATGCTCGTTGCACGAAGCTCATGAAGCAGGCGTCTTGCATCGCGATCTCAAACCCGAGAACGTGCATTTTTGCCATGTGCCCACTCCGCTGCAGCCCTTTCTCAAGTTGCTCGACTTTGGACTTGCGAAGCTGCTCGACGAACGTGGGCCGAATGATCCGACGCTCACGGGCAAGCGCCAAACGGTGGGAACACCAGCCTACATGGCACCGGAGATGATCGTTGAGGAACGCCCAGTCGACCACCGCAGCGATATCTACGCACTTGGCCTCATGTGCTTTGAGATGCTCACAGGGTCGCGGCCTTTTCTCGAGGATAACTCGATGAAGATGGCCTTGGCACATGTGCGCTCTGCTGTGCCATCTGCACGGGAGCGCAACCCAAACCTGCCCGAGGGAATCGACGAGTTCTTCGCCGCAGTTCTGGCCAAGAACCCTGACCAGCGTCCACAGCAGGTGCTCGATCTTGCTCGACTTTTGGGCGAGTGTCTGGGCGATAAGCGCCATGGACGTGAGTAGCTGGGACAGGTGCTAGACAGACGCCTGGCATTGTGAATCTCGCTGGATCTGCAACCTCTTCGTGGTATGCAGCGCCAATGCCGGGCCCGCAAATCTCACCAGCCGTACAAATGCAGCGAGCGCGCCGCCTTGCTATGGGTGGCACGTTTCTGGTTGCTGTCGCTCTTGCAGTGCAACTTGGCCAACGAGGAGCGCTCGCTGATGACAACCTTCTGATCACGGCGCCCGTCGCCTTTCTTGGCGCAATGTTGAGTGGCTGGGTTATTCGACCGAGTGCGGCGGTGTCGATGGCACTGGCGGCCACCGCGGGCATTTGCACCTTGGGAGTTTCCCAGACCGGTTCCGCCTACACCGATGAACTACTTCTCTTTGCAATTCCGTTCTCGGCAATGGCGGCGATTGTTACTGGTCACTGTCGCCGTTGGCCTGGACGAACGGCGGGCATCATGGCTGTCATCTTGGTGGCCTTCGCGATTGGCATCGGCATGACCGAGATACCGATTCCATTTACGGTAATTCACCTAGCGGCTGTCGTCTCGCTTCCAACAATCCCGCTGCCATCCGAGCCGCGACCTCGCGCGAACTGAGACGGCGCGAACGGCGGAGACAGACGCCGCCGCTAGCCCGTGCGAACTGAGAAGTCGCGAACAGCCACAACCACGTTCGTCGCTGGGTCGACAAGAAAGCTTCGTCCGCTTCCAACACGGCCATCGAAAGCCTGCAGAAACCAAACATCGAGGGTCCACTCATTGTGTTCGGATTCGCATGGTGGCGTCCAGGAGACAGCTTCTAGGTCGCCGAGATGTGCAGGCCGATCGACACTCTCTTTTTGCAGAAGGATAAATTCTTCGGACTCGCGCACAACGGCAATGGCAGCATCTCCATCTTCGACGGCAATGTTACGACGCCAAGCAGAGGTGAGCCGACTGCGTCCAATCGAACCGTCGAGGCTAATCTCGATCTCGTACGCTTCATCCGCAGCGAGCAAGTCAAAGTCGGGAACATCAAACTCGGGAAAGCGATCGCTATCGCCAATGCTCTCAAGCCTGTCATCGTACGCCTCTTGCCCAGCATCAAAACTGCTCTTGTCGTAGTAGGCATAGATACGCAGCGCGAGAGCCTTACTTGGCAGACGATGATCCCAATCGAGAATGCAAATCGCGCCAACATAGTCGGACCGAAACGGCGTGATGGGACGCAGCGCTGCGGCAATCGCTTCGGCGGCGGCAGGGTTGGCGCACAGGCCTTGGTAGGCAACGCGAGGGTGCAACCGCAAATCTGCGGCAACCTGGGTTCTCAAATCCGTAGTCACTAGCAGGAAAAGACTACACTACTTGCTCGCCCAGGCGTTCCAAGAGAGGCGCGATTTCGCGGGCTCGAAGCTTGAGACTGGCTTGATTCACCACCAAGCGCGTGGAGATGTCCATGACAGTGTCGACGATCTCAAGCCCATTTTGCCTGAGAGTCTCGCCAGTTTCGGTGATGTCAACGATGCGATCGCTGAGCCCGGTTATTGGCCCAAGCTCCACCGAGCCAGAGAGCTTGATGATCTCGGCTGTAAGCCCACGACTCTCCAGGTAGCGGCGTGTTGTGCGAGGGTACTTCGAGACGATTCTCAAGTGCGCCTGTGCCCGCTCATCCACCGGAGCCGAGGCCCGTTCGGCGACGATCATCTGGCACTTGCCAATGCCAAGATCGAGCGGCTCGTAGAGTTCGAAACTCTGCTCACGAAGGACATCAGAACCCACAACACCCAAGTCGGCTGCCCCGTGATGAACGTAGGTCGGCACGTCAGACGATCGCAAGATCCAGACCTGGAGCGGGCCACAGTCGCGAACCAGCTTGCGAGATTTACTGAGAACCGGGCTCAGGTCATAGCCGGCCCTTCCAAAGATCTCGACTGACTGCTCGAGGATGCGCCCCTTGGGGAGGGCAAGCACTAACGGCTTGGTGGGCTGTGGACTTCTGCGTGCTTTCCCTCCCATGTTCTAACCTCCGTGCTTGCGCATGATTGTTGCGCCCACGTTCTTCAATTTGCTCTCGATATGCTCATAGCCTCGGTCGAGGTGATAGATGCGGCGGACGGTTGTTGTGCCTTCGGCTACGAGCCCTGCAATCACCAGCGAGGCAGATGCTCGCAGATCGGTTGCCATGACTTCGGCACCTGAGAGCTGCTCAACGCCCTTTACGATTGCTACTCGGCCATCAGTTTGAATCGACGCACCCATTCGGGAAAGTTCTGAGACGTGCATAAAACGATTCTCAAAAATCGATTCTTTGATCACGCTCTGCCCATTTGCCAGACAGCTCAGCACCATGAATTGCGCCTGCATATCGGTGGGAAAGCCCGGATGTGGCTGTGTGGTGATATCGAGCGGTGATGGCCGCGAATCGGCGCGAACACGAATGCCTTCGCTTTCCACATCGACGGCGGCTCCGGCTCGACGCAGCTTGGCGAGAACTGCATCGAGGTGATCGGCGCGAGCACCGCGCACGAAGAGGTCACCTTGAGTGAGTGCACCGGCAACCAGAAATGTTCCGGCCTCAATTCGATCGGGCACGATCGCGTGTTCAATGGCATGGAGTTTCTCGACTCCTTCAATGCGAATGACTGAGGTGCCTGCTCCTTGAATGCGAGCGCCCATCTTGTTGAGCACCATAGCCAGGTCCTCAATCTCCGGTTCGCGCGCAGCATTCTCAAGCACGGTTACACCGTCGGCCAACGCTGCAGCCATCATCAGATTCTCACACCCTGTGACGGTTGGCATGTCGAGCAGAATCATGGCTCCATGTAGACGCTTGGCTTTGCATTCCACGTAGCCATGCTCCAACACAACTTCGGCGCCCATGAGCTTGAGCCCCTTGAGGTGTTGGTCGATGGGACGGGCTCCAATTGCGCAACCTCCGGGCAGCGAAACTCGTGCATAGCCATAACGAGCGAGCAGCGGACCGAGCACCAGCACGCTGGCCCGCATGGTCTTCACAAGTTCATACGGAGCGCCTTTGGGGTCTGAATTTGGCGGCTTGATCGTGATATTTCGAGCACCTGTGGGCACTGGCGCCCCAGGCTCAGTCCCGCCCACCTCGCAACCGATGTGCGCAAGAAGCTTGCTCATGGTTCGAACATCGACAAGATCGGGAAGGTTTGTGAACGTGCTCTCACCAGTCGCGAGTAGGGCACTTGCCAAGAGCGGAAGCGCTGCGTTCTTTGCCCCGCTAACAGTGATATCGCCCTCAAGCTGTGCTCCACCTTCGATTTCAATGTAATCCATAAATTCCCAAACGCTGAGAGGAGCATCTATCATCCCCACTTGTGCGATTCCACCGCAATTGGGAACCAGCTTGGCAAGGGTGCGCTCTTTGCGGCGATGGCTGTGGCTGGGTTGTTTTGCACGGTTGAGCCAGCAAGGGCAGAGAGCAAACGGGAACCCCACCTGGTCCTGCAAAGTGGGTTGTACGTCGCTGCTGGCAGCCCTGCCCCTTGGGGACCAAGTATTGCTGTCGACCTCCTTCCTGGCTCTATTCTGCAGCGTTGGGGCGCTCGCGGGGAATACCGGGGGTATCGGGGCTACGAAGAGGGCAGCATCTTGGTGAGTGGTCTCTACGAGGCCGGCGCATCGAGGCCACAGCTCGCCCTCAAGCTCGCAATTGAGATGGGGCTCACCTCTGACAACGCGCCCATCGTCGGTGGCGCGATCGATTGGTCGCTGTGGGTCCTGGGCCCGGTCGGTGTTTCGCTTGTTACAGATCTAACGATAATCATTGACGGTTCAGACACACGTCCAGCACTAAGCGGGGTACTAAGTGCGCATTTTGGGCGCTGATCCCGCTGCTTCAGATGCCGCTAGAGCGGTCGACTCTCAGATCCGAGAATGGGGAGCGACGCCTATAATCTTGACCAAGCACGAGCGGAGGCACTGGAGCTAATCGTCCTTTGGGCGTTGCGCATCGGTGTGTTCGGTGGAGCCGCAAGTGCCGTAGCTCTCCTCATCGGCAGCCAGTGGTTGCTTGCCAGCATTGCTCTGGTATTTGTCGCCATTACAGTAGGCACTCCGGTTTTGGGTCGCAGAATTGGACTCGGTAGGTCGATGGTCGTTTTGACCCATGGCTACACCGCTCTCATTCTGGCGGCCGCCATGCTCACCGGCGGTGTGCATTCTCCGCTCTTGCCTGCACTGATCACCATGCCGCTGGCTCTCGTGACGATGTCGAGCACGCGATCTGCGGTGATCCTTCTCATCACTCAGTTTATTGGACTTGTTGTCTTGGGGGGGGTGCAGTATTGGGGGCTCACAACATCGTACTTCCCCGAAGGCCACGTCATGTATTGGCGAACCGCAATGTCGATGCAAGCAGGAGTCGCCATCATCATCTTGGGAATGCTGCTCTGGCGTACGCACACCGACATGCTCATTGCCCTTGAGTCCTCGTATCGGAGTGCCGACCGAGCCCAGTGCATCGCTGGGTGCGAGCGCGAAACCATGAAGGACACGGTAGCTTCTATCCGAACAATTCTTAGTCACGCAAGAAACGGATACCTTGGGGGCAGAATGCCAATGGAAATGTCCTCGGGCCCCGATCGCAAACTACGCATTCAAATCAATCAGCTCATGAGTGCAATCGAGGACCGCAACGCCGACTTGCGTGACTGCATGGCGCAAGTAAGAGACCGCGATCTCGCAACTCGGTGGCAAGTCGACTCTGATGGCGAGTATGCCGACTTGGAGAAGAGCTTCAACACCGCTCTCGAGCAACTGGGGGATGCTATGGAGCAGGTGGCAAACTCAAGCTATGAAGTTGCACAGCACACCGTGGTTCTTTCGAGTGGCAGCCAAGAACAGTTGGCTAGCGCGCAAACACGCCTAGAACGAATTGTTGGTATCTCTGACATGCTTGGCACGATCGTTGACGGAGGCAGACGCATCTCGGAGCGTGCAAACGTCGCGATGGAGCTTGCGACCAGCAGTAGCGAGGCGGTAGATGTTGGAGCCACGAGCCTCGATGACGTCTCCTGTGCGATTGCAGAAATGAGTGATCGAGCGTCTGGTGCTGAGCAAATTGTTGGGCGCATCAACAAGATTGCATTTCAAACGAACCTCTTGGCACTAAACGCCGCGATTGAAGCTGCACGTGCTGGAGATGCAGGTCTCGGCTTTGCAGTTGTTGCCGACGAAGTCCGTGCCCTCGCCGCCAGAAGCGCTGCCGCTGCTCGCGGTACCTCAGCGCTCATGCAGCGAACCGTGGAGAGTGCCGAGGTTGCGGTTGCTGACAACAAACAGCTAATCAAACACTTTCATTCGATCCGGGAACGCATCGCCGAAGTAAATACAGCGATTGCCAAAGTTGCTGACTCTGCGAACGACCAAGTGATGACGTTGACCGACGTGAACTTCGACCTTGGAGAACTCGCGAGCACCGCGCACCGAGATTTTGAAACCAACAAAGAGACTCTTGCCACTATTGATGAGTTGGAGAATGCGATGGACGCCCTTGTAATGCTCACTGGCAAGTTCTCGCTACGCACAGCAGACACAAACGAGTCCCTTACCGTTGGCAAGCGCCTCGAGATGCACGACTTGCTTGAGAGGGAGGCATAGATGCGTGCCAATCAGGAACTGAAGATCGAGTTTGAAGCGACAATTATTGCACTGTGGCGGGGTGTTACCCTGCTTCTGGCGAGTTTTATGTCGGCGTATTTTGTCGTCCTTGGCGACTACGAGCTGGCCTTCATCAGTTTCATGGTGGCTCCTGCAGGTCTCCTCCTCCCATTGTTGGCACGCAGCTTGGGCTCATCGTGGGCAGTTGTTGCCTGTACGCTCTGGGCGGAGTTCTGGGTCTTTGTTGCTTGTGTCATGCGCGACGGAGCGAATGCACCGTTTATGACGTGGTTCTTCATTCTGCCCTTGTGGCTCATCATGTTGGCGAGCCTGCGAGCAGCCATCCTCCTTGGCATTTGGCATGCTTTCGTTGGCGCGGGGCTCTTATTCGCAAGCTCGCTAGAACTGAGTGGTCCACCGGTCGTTGCAGAAGGCGTGATGCGAATTCTCGTACTCACATCGTCGGGGGCGATTCTTCTAAACTCCAGTATTCTTCTTAGTCGATTCCAACGACGCGCACAGGAACGCATGCAAGACGCTGTCACTTCTGCGAATGTCTCACACAAAGAGGCACTTGCCGATCAGCTCTCACTCAAAGAAACCCTTGAGCACGTGCGGGCACTCTTCGACTCCGTTCGCTCTGGTGACCTTGGTGCCCGTGTCGAACTAGACATCGAGGACGCTGGTTCCAGGGCAATTGCCTCAGAGCTCAATGAGTTTGTTGGAGTTTTGGCAGAACAAAATGCCGACATAGCGACCTGCATGTCAGCAGTCACTTCAGGAGATCTAAGGACCCGTTGGATTCGCGAAGCGCACGGGGAAAACATCACGCTGCAAGATGACTTCAACCGAGCGCTTCGTCAACTCGACGAAGTTATCGGAGAGATTGCGCGCACCGCCGCCCAACTCGAAACACATACCTCCACGCTGCAGCACGCCGCTGACACTCAAGTCTACACAACGGAGGAACGCGCAATCCAACTTAGGGAAATTTCTAAGATGATCGAGAGTGCATCTTCGGACGGCCTCGAAGTAGCGCAACAAGCGGATGGCTCGATCCACCTCACAACCACGAGCATCTCTGCTGTTGATCACGGAACCGTGAGCCTCGGCCGTGTAACCACTGCGATCGACGACATGAGCTCTCAGGCGGAAGAGGCGCGACACATCATTCAAACCATAAATGAAATCTCGCTACAAACGAATCTGCTAGCGCTGAATGCCTCGATTGAAGGAGCAACCGCGGGCGAGGCGGGCGAAGGATTCTCCGTTGTCGCTGATGAGATTCGAGCATTGGCCAACAGCAGTGCTGAAGCTGCTCGTGCAACAGAACTGGCGATGAACAGTACTCTGGAACAGTCGATGATGACCGCCGAGAACAACCGACGACTCATTGCACACTTTGGATCGATTGAAGAAAACCTCGTCGAAGTGGAGCGCACAGTTCGTGAAGTGACCGGTCTCGCGAAGGAGCAAGCAGCTACCTTGGTGGAAGTGAACGCCTACATCGCAGAACTAAGCTCAGGCGCAACCAGCGATACCACTGAGACGAGTGAGATTGCCGCTGGCGTGGCACAAGTCGCGACGTCGGTGAATGCCTTAGTGCACTCTACGACCGGATTTCTTGTCTCTTAGAGGCCGGGCCCCTAGCATCGCAGTATCTCGCCGGCCGGCCGCATTTCGCGAAGCTCGCCTGCGAGGCCTAGAGCGTCATGACCACTGACCAACTATGAGGGCCCGAGTTGAGGACAGCTCCCAGGAGCGAGAGTGCAGGCATAGTGACTCTATGGCAAGGGTTCGCGACGCCGAGATGCGCAGGAGATCGGGACTTGGACGACCGAAGAGGTTGTGAGATACGCACGAGTGCGCGATCCATGGACATTGATTCGTTATCGCGAAGTTGCCTCGTTTGCTGGAGAGGCGGGAAGAGGGAGTTTGCTGGGGCAAGCGACCGAGGAACAACGAAGAAGACTGGCAAAGCCAGTCTCTCCAGCGGGCGAGAAGACGAGTGAGC
>JANTGM010000067.1 GCA_024762925.1 Kofleriaceae bacterium
TAGTGTGGGATCCAGAGGCATAGAACGCCCTGGCTCGGTTCTTCGCGCCTTGTCAAAGAACGAGCTCCCGTCGCCAGCACATTTCTATTCCTCTGAGTCGCACACTAGTGCGCGATTCATGAACATAGAACGCGCTCACTCGTCTTCTCGCCCGCTGGACAGACTGGCTCAGCCAGTCTTCTTCGTTGTTCCCAGCCTCTTCCCGCCTCGCCAGAAAACGAGCTGACTTCGCGATCACGAATCAATGTCCATGAATCGCGCACTAGCAGGGGTCGACTCGTTTTCTTGCGGTTCCTAGCGATATCCACGGTCAAGGCGTCGGCGGGCCGAGTCCAGGTCCTTAGCGCCAGTTCCGCAACAACCTCCAACAGCGCTTGCGCCTGCCTCAAAGAGCGCGGCAACGCCATCAGCAAACTCATCGGGATACAGGGGCGCTCCGCCATCGGGGGCAATCGTTGGCTGGGCAAACACGGGCACGTCCGATTCAGCGACCAGCATCTTCGTAAGATCCAACATGTCGGCAGGTGAGAGCATGCAATTTGCACCCAAACCATCAGCCTGCTCTTCCAAGCCAACTTTCAGCATCGACTCCACAGCAAAGCCTTGTGTTGTCTTGTAGCGATCAGCTGTGCGCCTCGCACTCATCGAAACCACGACGGCAAGCTCTGGAGCACCTTCGCGAGCCCCGCGAAGGGCTGCGCGCATCTCCTTGGGGTGCGCCATCGTCTCAATGTGCAAGAAGTCGACGCCACCGTCCGCAAGAAACGATGCTTGCTCGGCAAATGCCTCTTCCAAGTCAATTAAGTTGGCCTCGCCCTGGGGTGGCGGAATCTGGGTGGTCGGCCCGATGCACCCAATCACAAGAACGTTCTCACCAGCCGATTCTCTCGCCAGACGCACCGCAGCGAGATTACACTCACGTACATCAATCGCACCGCGACCAGCGAGCGCAAGTCGGTTCGCCCCAAAGGTATTCGTCTGCAAGCCACCAGCTCCAGCGCTCACAAAACTCCGGTGAACAGCCAAGACATCCTCAGGATGCGTGAGGTTCCAGGAAGCTGTGGCCTCCGTTGTGACGTCCAACCCGCGTTCCATCAAGGAGGTGCCAAAGCCTCCATCCAAAAGGAGCTGCTTGGGCAAGATACTTCGCAAATCTGGGGCTGCCGCGCTCACAGCCCGACCATATCTCACCGGGAAGCATCGCTAAAACTCCCATGGCACTTTGCGCAGATCGAATTGCGCTACCACGCGTATCTACCTTCATGTCCACAGCCCTGCGCTTCAGAAACCACGAAACCTTTCACCGCGCCGCATTGTATTTGGCCATTGCAGGGCCCCTGGCAGCCTTGGTCGGGGCAGCGTTGCCCGGCGGCCCATCGCTGACCGTAGCGCTCGCCACAACCGTTGCTGCTGTTGCTGCTATGACGGCGATCTCTGGTGCCAAGACATCTCGAATCATCGCCGGTGGTCTAATCGCAGCTCTGGGTGGTGCAACCCTCATCGCGACTTCTCGGTGGGGCAGCGGAAATGTCGGTCCCCTTCTCTTCGCACTAATCGTTGCCCTTCCCTTCGCATCCGGGCTTCGCGGGCGAAAGCTCATGCTCTCGGTTGTGGCTGGAGCTGGAGCTCTACTTGTTGCTCGCTATGCTGCCATGCAAGTCATGAGTGCAAGCGAACTCTCGGCGCTTCCAGCTTGGGGAAGCACCGCGCTTTCCGGCCTAGCGATTTCCGCGGCCAGCATCTTTGCCCTTGTGCCTCGTCATGTGGAATTGAAGCATGACGCTGTTGCGACTGTGCATGGCCAACTTAAAGACAGCGTCTCTGGAGAGATCGCCGAGCTTGTCGAACGAGGAAACGGACTGTGGACCCAGACCAAGGGTGAGCTTTGCGAAGACGATGCAAATCGAGAGATTCTCGAAGAGGCTGTTCTTCGCTTGATGAACACAGCAAAACGCTGGAGCAAAGCTGATACTCGCTCGACGCACACGACGGCGGATAGTTTGGTTGAACGGATGGAAGCGCTTGAAGCGCGCATCGAAAAGGCTGATGACGAAGTCGTCGTGAAACAGTACGAGCAAGCGCGTGCCGCGTTGGCCGAACAGCTCAAATACCTCAGCGGCATCTCGAAAAATCGCGAGCGCGTCTTGGCTCGAATGCACAACTACTTGGCCGCCATGGAGCGACTGCGTCTGGCAGTCGCCAACCTTGAGAGCACCAACGCCTCTCGAGAAGCTGTCGACCTTGCTCCAATCGTCGAAAACCTCGAGGAATTGGGCCAAGATATCGACAGTTGCAGCACTGCACTTCGCGAACTAGAAAGCTAACAGGCGACTTGGTGGTAGTGTGGTGGTGGAGACGCCATGAAACGCACCATCGTTACGATTCTAGCCGCCCTTATCTTCAGCATCGCCTCAGCACCCACAGCGTTGGCGGACGATGCGGCTGCGCTTTACAAGCAAGGCATCGCCCTAAAAGAACAGGGCAAGATTCCCCACGCGATTGCCACCTTTGAGGCTGCTGTGGCTGCTCGTGACACCCATGGCATGGCGTGGGCTTCTCTCGGCCACCTCTACAAGAAGACCGGTAAGATGGACAAGGCCGTTGCTGCTTACGAGAAAGCCACAAGCCTCATCACCAAAGATGCCGTGCTCTGGTCGAATCTTGGAATGGCGTACTACCGAGCAGACCGCAAAGAAGATGCTTTGGTGGCGCTCGTCAAAGCGTGTCACCTCGATCCGAAAAACCCTGACATTCACGCAAATCTGGGAACCATCAAGCGGCAACTTGGAAAAACCAAGGAAGCAATTCGACACTTGGAGATTGCCTTCAAGTACAAGAGCACGGACGCGGTCTCCGCAAACAACCTTGGCATCGCCTATCGGGTGGACAAGCGCTTTGCCGATGCTGAGCGGGTACTCAAAAAGGCGGTAGAACTCGATCCAAGCTCGGCGCAGTACCAATTCAACCTGGGTGTTGTGTATCGCCGACTTGAAGAAGTGGACAAGGCGATTACTGCGTATCAGGCAGCGGCAGACTTGGATCCCAAGATGGCCAAGGCTTGGTACGACCTTGGACACATGCACCGGCTCAACCACAGCAACGAGAAGTCGATCCAAGCCTTTCGAACGTTCTTTGAACTCACCAAGGAAAGTGACCCGGCTGCAGCGGAAGATGCGGTCGTGCAGATAGAGGCACTGGGCGGCAAAGCGCCTCCTAAGACAAAGCCTAAGAAGAAAAAGCGCAAGAAGAAGTCCAAGCGCTAGTCGAGCAAGCGCGAGTCGAGCAAGCGCTAGTCGAGCAAGCGCGAGTCGAGCAAGCGCTAGTCGAGCAAGCGCGAGTCGAGCAAGCGCGAGTCGAGCAAGCGCCAGTTCGAGCAAGCGCGAGTCGAGCAAGCGCGAGTCGAGCAAGCGCCAGTTCGAGCGGCAGAGGCGTCTGTTCGAGTCTCCATCAATTCGAGCGGTAGGGGCGTCTGCACAACTCCGCCGAGTTTTGCAGACGCGTTGCCACCAGCATGGGTTTTCGAACGGCCGTGTCTACGCATGGAGGAAGACGTTTGGTGGAGGCTGGTGTCTGCGAGAAAACAGCGGCAGGGTGCTCAGTGGCCCATCTTGGCCTCACCGTCCCGCGCTGCTACCGTTTGCTCCATGCCACAAAAACACTTACAACGAGCCCAACGTGCCTTACAAAGTGAGCACCCGCTGCCCGCACTCAATGAGCTTCGTCGCGCCTGGATTGTGGCCCCTTCACGCGAACTCGCTACGCTGGTTGAGTTACTAGCTTCCCACTTCGACCGCGCCCTTCCAGAGATTCCCGGCAAGGGACGGGCAATGCGCGATGCGTGGCTCGACACCGCGATGCACCGACGGTCTCATGACCTCGGCTTGCTTCTCGACGCCTTATCTCGATCTACGATTCCTCTTCTGCGCAAACAGTTTGTAGAGCTCGCGGCTTTTGCTCCGGATCCGAGAATTGCCAAGCCAGTGCTCAGAGTCGCCATGTCCTACAACTCTAGCGAAGCACGCGCCATGCAAACAGCCGCGTATCGATTGGTGGCAAAGTCTGGGGATGGCCGCGTTCTCGACGCACCTATCACCGATGAGTCCGAAGAGCAGGACCGGTTTCAGAAGTACTGCAAGAAGCTAGAGCATCCACCTGCCTTGGAAACCAAGCTCACTTCGATCGTTGGACTCTTGAAGCAAGAGATCGAGACGCTTTTGGCAGGGCCTCCATCGAGCGCCGAGACACTGGTTCACAGCGATGGTGACAGCGAGCGCGATGCCTTTCTCACCGACATCACCCGAGCACCCGAGGATGACGGAGCAAGGCAAGTGTACGCCGACTGGCTACAGGAACAGGGCGATCCGCAAGGCCTGTTTATCGCGATGCAGTACAAGGCCCTGCGCTCGGGTAAGCAAAGCGGCAAGGAACGCAAAGCGGAACGCGACGCGATTCGTGAACATGGCGATTCGTGGGTTCGCCCCCTGGACTCGGTGGTCGACAAGCCGCAATTCGAGAGAGGTCTTTTCGCCGGTGGCCGTATTCACTTTTCGACCGAAGCGCAACGGGCGAGCCTTTTGGACCACCCCTTGTGGAACCTCGTCACCACCATCGATGGATGCAATGAGTCGAAGCTGCTTTTGCACTGTGCACAACACTCGTTGCGAAACCTCCACAGCCCCGATGCCCAGACGATCGCAGCCATCTCAAAGCTGCCAGCTCCTCTGCCTTTGGCGCAGCTCAAGAGCCATCTTTTTGATCGTGAGAAAGCCGAAGCCACCTTCGCTCGGACGCGCCGCCGCTATCAGGACGATCACGACAAACAGATGCAAGAGCACGCTGTCTCCGATATTGAGCACTGGCGAAGCATTGCTAAGGTCGGCTCGCTGCAGGCCCTGCGCGTACTCGACATCGAGACTGTGTATTTTCGCGATGACATGGATGCCGCTGACTTCGACTGGCTCTTTGAGAGCAAGCTCATGAGACAGCTCGAGGCCCTCACAATACGCAATCGCGCGAACCTGCTCGACCTTGCAAGCTTTTCTGCTGTGCTTGAACGCACCAGCCTTCGCCGCCTCACCTTGGCCGGATACCCAAAGGATTTCTACAACTCACCAAACTATATGAACCACGCAAACACGGCGTGTCATGTTCGCTGGGAACTCGACTCGATGGGAACAACATTGCACATGGACTGGCCCTTCTACCGCGGCGAGCTGCGCAGGAGTTGGAATGGTGGACGTGACATGCGAGACCTGCTTCGAGGCTACCTTGCTGGCTTCGCGCGGTTGCGAAAAGGACAGGTGCGGCCTCTGAAAATCGTCTACACCAAGAACAAGAGTAAAGTGGATCTCAAGCGTTTCGCAGAGGTCGGCGCGATGATTAAGGGCTACTTCTCTCCGATTGAACTACCGTAAAAAGCGCACGATTCCGGAGGAAAGAACCCCGTGACAGTAGGGCTCACAGGCCCACCAATTCAGTTGAACCCGGCCCTACGGACGCAGAGACTTGCAGGCCGCAATGGCGCCATCACGTAGGGTCTTGTTGCCTACGGAAGTGCCACAGGTGTAGGCCTTGCCGCCAATCTCTCGGCGCACCTTGAGCCAGTAGTTATCGCCCATGCTACCGGCATTCTTGTAGGTGATGAGCCAACCGTCAGGGAGAGTCTCTTCCTGGAGGTCTGTTGCATTGTAAAGCTCGGTGGCCTCTTTCTTCGCTGCTTCCAACGTTGTGGGCTGACCTTTGCTCTCGGCCTCAACCGTGAAGCTCTCTTCCATGGACATGATCATAACGCTCGCCCCCATCATGCTAGGCTCAGTGTCCTTCGCCACATCGATTTTGAGATTGTCCAGCTGAGCGAGAGTGATGGTCGCCTTGGAGCCCAGGTCAGCACTTTCCCCCGCCTTGGCCGCCCCCTCGGTGGCCTTCTTCTCTTCTTTGCCGCAGGCGCAGAGGAAGAGGGTTCCGATCAGAGATAGGCTCAAAAGTCTTGAAATCATGGGTGTGTTCCTTTCGGTGGGAATGGATATGGGATTGTACACATCTTAGAGGGGACCTTGGATGGAGCGTCGCAGTCTTTTTGGATAGGTGCTGCAGCAGGTGAGGTTGAACGTAGCAACCTACGATGAGGGCTTCCGTTGTCTTCACAACCAACACCCCTATCTGCACATGTAGAAACACTCGCCAGGCGGATCAGCGAAACCGAAGTTGAGAGTTGTTCAATCAGTGATTCCCAACGATGCTTTGCAACTCAGACTAGAGTTGATTCGTGTCGATGAGGGTCGGGTAAATCCATTTGTGCAGACGTTTTATGAAAGCCCTCCAGTGCTGAGCGAGAGCACCCAGCTGGCAACATCGAGAGACGAGGCTTGCCCACCGTGCAACGATTCGCATGCGTGCCTGCTTTCGCCCGCTCGAGTCGAAGCTGCCCGAAGGCATGGCGGCCTCGACCTGTGACTGTATGAGGCTTTCCAGCACTACAGTTGCAGTGTACTGATTTGTCGATCCACCCCATCCGACCAATACGCGACACGATCTGCCACGACAAGCCGTGTCGGAAACGCCAGGCCATCCGCGAGTATCACGGCCTCACCGCCATAGGGTAGAAACCACAGCGCGCCTGTATTGGGAACAGGCATACCGCCCTCCCTACGACCTGACTCTGTCCAATAGACTCCATCGCTGGTTGCTATGGAATTGGGTCTGCTTGCTTCGCTTCGAAGCACCTCGGGACTGCCCCCGTTTGTAGCAACGTTTTGCAAGGATCCCTCTGCGCATTGCACCCCTTTGCACGCTAGGTAGTATACCGATCCGTCGCCGACTGCGAGCCCCTGGACACTGAAGTCTCCGAGCGGTGTGAGGTCCGTTACCTGGCCCGAGCTAAGCGCCACACGCCTGATTTCGCCAAGAGTGGATCCAACGAACGCGAAGTCTCCCGAGGTCGCAATATCAAAAGAGAAGGTGTCTGCTAGCTTCGTTGGCTCCTGTTCCTGCTGCCAGCTCCACAAGCCGCCACCTCCGCTCAATCGGGTCCATAGGACTCTCGAGGGCAACAGGGCGATGCCCCAGGGAACTGTGCCTCCTCCCTCATCCACCAGAACCTCTACCGAGCCTCCAGCCTTGGGAGCTCGTCCGATGTATCCACCACTATCGAATACATTAGCGAAATACACCGAGTTTCCATGGACGTCGAGTCCGCCATGAAAGGCCGCGCCCACATCGCTCGCAATCATTGCTGGTTCACCACCACCGAGAGGTACACGCCAAATCGAGTCGCCTTGAGCCCAATAGACGAACTCCGCATCAACAGCCAGCCCATACACGTCAGTGTCACGGCTCACCAGCGTCTCTACGACCGACTCCTCGCGCTGGGCATCAGGCGCCAATGAGCCTGCATCCAATTGGGACGCTGGCGCCTCGTCCATAGACGTTTGTTGGCTACATCCAACGAGGAGGAAAAAGAGGGAAATTCGCATTGGTAGATTCATAGGTTCTTCTCGATTCACGTTTTGCAAAAGCGGGAACTTTGCAGTCGAATGCGCGATTCATGAACATAGAACACACTCACTCGTCTTCTCGCCCACTAGACAGACTGGCTCTGCCAGTCTGCTTCGTGATTCATCGGTCATCTGTCGCCGAGGGCTTTGCCCGTCTCCCGCAGCTGCGCGAGATCGATGTTGAAGCCACCCCTATCTCTTCTCCTGAGCGCAGAGCGTTTCATCCGGTGCGAGACGACAGAGAGCCTGCATCGCAGCACCGTGCAGTGGTGTAGCTGTCCCTAGCCGCAGGTACTGCCTGTATGAGCGCTTGGCCCCGCTTGTGTCCCCCAAGTGCCGTTCGCGAACTCGGGCAAGTTCGAAGATCGCGAGGTGCCCCGTCTCGGTCGCCTTAAACTCTCGGATCATTGCCTCCAGCTCCCGCTCTGCCGACCGGTATTGCTCGTCGTAAAGCAACTTCTCAACAATGACATAGCGTTCTTGCGCTCGCTCCTCGTTGGTTTGCGGGGTAGCGACAGCCGGTTCAGAGATGGGCGGCGGCTCAACCTCAGGCTTTCTCGCCTTGACAGGGCCCGACGTCGTCCTTCCCTCACGGGGGCCATTCCTTACTCCTGCATCGGGTGACGTTGACCTTTGTTTGCGCTCTGACGCGTTCTTCTCTTCTGCCGAAGGCTTAGAAGCGATACGGCGGGAGCGCTTCGACTTAGGTTCGACCACTTGAACAATATCATCGGCGGGGCCAGACGGAGCTACCGCCACAACAGAGAAATTCGCAAGATCCTCGATGGTAGCAGGGCGCACATCGCCCCTCTCTCCACTATCAGAAAATGTCTCATGTTGACGAATCTCGACACGGGGCGCCCCCTCTCTGAGGACCTCCACCTCCCCCTGCGCCACTGTCACTCGCGTTTCAGAGGCCGCAACTTGGACCGCAAAGACCGAGCTTCTCACATTGACTGCATTGACCGTTCCGGCGGGCGTGTGCACCTTCACACTCTCCCGAGGCAGACCTTTAGTGACACGAACGACTGCGGTTCCGGATGTAACACGAAGCTGCGTATCCTTAGACCGCGCTCGTTCTACTCGAGCTGCGCTTTGCGGCAACATCGAGAGACTTGTAGAAGAGCCGATCTGGAGTTCCACACCCTCAGAGGACGCTCTCAGCCAATCTCCTTCTCGTATTCCTCGAACCTCCGAGGAGTTCGCTTGCCTGCTCGAAATCGCCACACGTGGTGGGTGGTTTTCTCGCTCACTCGATGCCCACCACCAAGTCCCACCGACAGCGAGCAGGCAAGCGGCAGCGGCCACCATGACCACACTGCGGGGAACTCGTTTTGATTGCGGTACTCGAGAGGCCAACGCCACGTCGAGAGCCTCTTGAACGAGCGCATCCCGTCGCGCAGTATCCAACACAGGCGGGGCTTGACGCAGCTCTTCCAGCTCTTGTACGAGCTGCTCAACGCGCCAGCGACAAACCTCACAGCCCACGAGGTGCGTGGCGCCTTTGGTAGCGCCAGAGCGTTTTGCGCTTTCCATTAAGGATTCAAAATCCAGGTGTATTTCGGGGTCATGCTGAGTCAAAACTCACCTCCGCGAGTGCTAAGTGATGATGCTCTTGCATCGCGAACGCTGGCTTCAGGTCGCCATGTCTCGGCAAGCTTGCTGCGCGCGGAGCGCAGGCGAGTGTGAACAGTTCCTACGGGTATTTCTAATACGTCGGCAGTCTCGACAGCAGTCATTCCCTGAACGTCGCGAAGCACAAAAACGACTCGTTGCGCGGCCGGCAATTTCAAAAGTTGTCGTTGCAACTGCCCAAGCGCAGCACGAGCCTCCATACGCTCAGGGCCATCAGGCCCCACCTCGTTTGCCTCTGTGGGAAAAATGAGAATGACATTGTTCCGCGCTCGCAAGAACTTCCAGGCACTGCGAATGGAGACCCGATGCGCCCACGAACTAAGCTCACTCTCCCCACGAAAACTCGGTAGCGAAGAAGCGATCTGAACAAGAGCCTCCTGGCATAAATCGTCAAGCTCTGACTCTGATGACGCCATGCGATAAAGCGTTCGGCGAACTTGCGGCAGGAGGTCCCGCAAGATGGCGTCGAGGGCACGACGGTCCCCTCGCTGAGCGCGGCGCAGGCGAAGCCGATCAAACATCAGTTCATCGTCTCGCGCGCAAGTGACCGCATTATGGAGCCCCCAAGAGAAATCCCATGCTCGCGACGACAGCTCCCGATACGCGATAGCTGCGGTCCTGCCACTGGGCTTTGAGAAGCGGCTGCCGCCATCCCAGCCCGAATATCGGTCGATTTCGACCTTCTCCAACGCGAAGCTCAAGGCCGATGCGCATGTGGGTAGCAAACGCCTCGCTTGTCGCAACCGCGCTATTCCCACGAATCAGCACGGCCTCACTGAGTTCTGCCTCAAGGCCTCCTGCAGACCAAGCTTCCCAGCGCTCCCACTGTGCTAGGCGCCGCGCAACTCCAACGTACGTGCCTAGGCCGTTTCCCGGCACAAAGGCATCAGCCTCATTGCCAAACTCGTCGCCCCGATTGAATGCTACGTGCACTGCCACCCCACCAGCGACTTCCCAGGCACCAAAACGCTTACCAACTCCACCGACTAGGCCAACGCGACTGGTGGAGCGATAGCGTAAGGCGGACTCCAAATGGAGAGGCCACTGCAGGGTCAATTCGGGAGGCGTGAGCACCACTTGCTCTACAGGCTCCTGCGCTGGTTGAGCCAGCATCTCGACCACCGCCAGCGCTAGCACTCGCGCCCAGTTGGCTGACGTCATCGACTTGGTAGCAACAACCCGCTGCCCATGCACTCTGCCATTGGGCCCATAGACAGTGACCTGATAGATCTGGAAGTCTTCTGAGTCGGCCGCGTCTCCAACCGCCTTGTGCGCTGGGGTTTGCGCGACATGTACGCGCCATTGAGTCGCGCCATCGTTTACAACGGTCACACCGCGGAGCCCAAGCGCAGCGACAAGGTCCGGCACGATGCTTCCCTCATGTTCAGGCTCTACATCGACCACGAGACTCACCGTTGGTGAACCTTGGATCATGCCGAAGAGTAGAGTGAGGAGTAGAAGCATCGGGACGTTTTCGTTAGTCAGCGATAGGAATGATAAAGAGAGTTCCGGATCCGGCCACCGCGTCAACCGGTGCCAGTGTCATCGTTCCCGAGAACTCGCAATCTGGATAGACCGTTCCGTCGTCGTCTGTGTAGTCCGACGTTGCATTCACAGTGCCTCGCCAGCACGCTCCCTCGCTTGCCAAGACTCCGATATCGACGTCTAGCTCCGCTCCACCAATCGAGAGGGGGGGATGCTCAGATAGAGCGAGCTCATTGTTGGCCATGGTTCCCATATACTCTGGTGCTTCGGCGTCAAGTCCCTGGTACGCGTCCCATAGGTCCATTGGCACCCCTACTGTGCCATCACGCGAGGCTATCACCAGGGGGGTGAGGCCCACTCCTTCGGCGCTGGGCAGCCACCCATAGTGCCCAAACGAGAGTGAGTGGTTAAACGCGGCCTGACCACAGCTCACCTCGATGTCAAATTCTAGTGCGTGCACTCCGTTCGCCGTAGCCAGCTCATTGGCTTCCTCGCAAAATGAGGTTTCCCCCAGGTCTTGCCAATACTCGCCAGCGTAGATCAATTCTCCGCTTGATTCTGAGCGCAGGGCGGTCTCATCGGTATCGATCTCCTCTTCAGCAGTACAGCCAAGTGCGAGCAACATGCTCAGTACGCCAACATATCGAATTCCAGATTGAAGCATATTCTTGTTTCCTTTGTGGTTCATCAGACGACCAAGTCTGTCTTTCAAATGGTTAGTGCCGCGCCCCCCAAGTTTTCATTGGTGCATTTTCACGTTTCTGAAAAAAACATTTTCTGGGACTTCCTGTGAGTCGGCGCTTTGAAGGGAACGAGCTTGTCTCTGAAAAAACGTTTGAAGAGATGAATCACCGCGTCCCGCTTCCGTCGGAGCAGCCAAATGAAAACTCGAACGATCAATTCCCTCTCCAAATCGGCCTCCTTCCCCCCACTGCGCAGTTTCTTGCCCACGCTGGTACTTTCCCTAGGCTTAGTGGCCGCTTGTGGCGGCGACGACGGAGGCAGTGCAAACTCCGCTGACGGTGGCGGCGGCGGCGGTGGCGGCGGCGGCGGTGGTGGCTCGCTGATGAGTACCGGTGAAGGCCCCTGCGAATCCCCGGATGAATGCGCAGGAGATGTGTGCGTCGCCATTATTGATGGCAACAATCCGCCTTCCTACTGCACCGAGACTTGTGGCTCTTGCCCCGATGGCTTCTATTGCGATGGAGACACCTTTGGCTATCTAGACCTCGCCTTCTGTCGCTTCGGAACGACTCCCACTGAGACGCCAGAGCCTCCAGAAGAGCCTCCTCGCCTTCCTTGCGAGAGTGATGATCAATGCCAGCAAGGGCTGGTATGCGCTACCTACATGGGTGCTAGTGAGTGCACGATCCCCTGCAGCAGCGATGATCAGTGCTCCGTCGATCTGGGTGGCATCACTGTCGCACTGAGCGAGTGCGCTCCGGATCAAAAAGAAGGAACGGACCGAGATGTCTGCCTACCCGACCCAGCTTGCTATCCAGACCCCACTAGCTGCGTAACAATCCCCGGCATCTGATAGATGCTCGCCATACCAAGCGAGTAAATTCTGCCCTGGCTGTCATGCTCGCTGGGCATGGGCGGATGCGCTGAAACGCAAGGATTTGCGACCAAGGCAGAAACGAGAGCCCCAACCAAGGCGAAACCGCCAGCAGACACGCCGGAGGCGGTTTCCTGTGAAACCAAGGTGGCCAAAGCGATCGAAAACGCCTCCCGTCGCCAAACACCACCGTGGCCAACTGGGAACTCTGCCGCGGACGATGCGATCGAAGCAATGATTCCTCGGGATCGGGCAACAACGTCAATGCCACTGCGGGCTTTTCGCAAGAGCCGGCCGCTAGCAGAACCGAATTCGCGCGAGCGAGTGCATGCCTAGGAAAAGTTCCTAGTCGCTCTCTTCGTCAAAACGCAGCGTGAGTTCCCGATCCACTTGAACACCCTCGGGCGGCGGCTCAAGCTCAAGGGCGTAGACCGACTCGAGCATGCATTCGCGCATCATTGCTTGCTCAATGGTGGAGTAGTCCTCCATCACCGAGAGCCCCTCGACCAGTCCGCCAACTTCTGGTTCTGCTGTGAGCGAAAACCGAAGCCCAAACGTTCCTGAAAGCCCCGGTTCCTCCTCCTCAGCAAGCGCGTAACACTCGCCCAACAGTTCGCGAAGCGTAGTCAGCGCCTGCTCTTCCCACTCGGAGGTGGATCCCGTTTTGTTGGCGAGCTGCAGTGGCGTGACCTGTAGCGGTGCATCCGAGTTGGCGGGCTCTGGCTTGGCGGCGAGACGTCGACTCCGAGCCTGTTTGATTGCCTTTCGCAATCGGCTTCGGGCATCGCTGCTGGGGTAGGTGGGATATGCCTTTGGCGTTTCTGTGTCTCGATGATTTGGTGGCTGTGGTTGGGGCGAGCGTTTGCGGACTTGTGTCGCGGACTCATGCTCAACGCCAGTTTCTATCGCCGCGGTAATTGGGGCTTTGCTGCCGGAAGAGTCGCTCGCGGTGCGCCAAAGAACAATGCCCAGCACCGCAACGGCAGCTGCCGCCAACACCATCCGCCAAATCGACATGCGAGGTAACCTAGGTCGTATGCGTGATGTGTCAACCCAACTGGCTGCCACGAATCCTCTTGTCGCGCTAGAAGTCTAGCTGGATTTGGCTGCGGGCCCGAATGTCCTGGCGCTTGACGCCGTAATCGGTGTGCAACAGCGTGACATCGGCTTGCCACTTCACATTGTGTCCAAACTCAAAGTGTGTGAAGGCCATGCTCACCTCTTGTTCATTGTCGCCACCATCTTTCGCGATCGTCGCGTAGAGCAAGGCAAGCTGCTTGGTGTCGTTGAGCATGTAGCCTGCCTGCGCATAGGCGGCAATTCCCGCGTAACTAAGATCGGCCACCTTGGGCCCCTGCATGTCAGCGAAGATGCCACCACTGGCTGAGATGCCTTCACTCTTGACCAGGAAGTCCACGCCTGCGCGTGTACTCGCAGCCCCAGCACCATAGCGGAAGTGCGTCAGGACCGCTGCTCCAACGGAGTAACGAAAGCCCGCGTTTGTCATGTCCGACTCGCTATAAGTTTCGGCTCGCATGGCCTCGTTGTTGTGACCAATGCGCAGAGCAACGGCTGGTCGAATCTTGTTGGGCACATTCGAAAACGACCCATTGACGATTTCACTCTCCATTGTGACAGGGTCAACAACCGTAGTTGGCGTGAACGTGCTCGTGTCACCGGTCCCGTTGAAGACACCAACTGACCACTCCGTTGCAGGCAGAAGATCGATACCGTTGTGAAGCTGCAGACCTATGTCACGACCGTTGCCGATGTAGTTGTTGACGATGCTTCGATCGACGAACTCAAGAATCCCAGCTGACTGAATGAACTGGCGCGAGAATGCCATCTTGAACTGGCCCATGCGTACCCGCGTCTCGCCTTCACCCACCCGATAGTCTAAGTAAAAGTCTCTAAGCCCAACATCCCCTCTATCGAAATGCGTCTGTACCTTGTAGGAGAGTCGCTTGGTGAACGCGGTCCCCATCAGGAACAAACGCGCCCGCGCCAACAAGAACTGGTGACTGTGGGCACGGCTCTCGCCCAGATCCAGATTGGTGTACTGACCACGAACCTGCAGCCGCCCTTTGATCTGGAGCGTGTTTGCATCGCCATCACTAAGGTAGTAGCCGTGATGACCGTATCCCGCACTAGGCACAGCTTCGATCTTGGAAACCTCGGGTTTCTCTACCGGTTTTTCCTTGGAGGCTTCGCTCTCACTCGTCTCATCGTTACCCTCTTCTGCGTCATCGGCCGCAAACCCCTTATCGGGCATTGCCACAAGTCCCAAGGAGAGAAGCGCGAGAAAGAGACCACTCTTGGCATTCATGCTTTGAATGTCCCACGCTTTGCGGGTGCAAATCCAAATCTGGGTGCAAAAAGCCCATCACGGGCGATGAAACGCCACCAACATCCGCATGCGCTTCACCGCTAAGCCAATGTCCCCGGCGCTACCAGCGCCGCGACACTCTCGGTGGTTTTCAACTCCTCGCGCTTGCCATCACGACCCGCCATGGTCACGTAGTGGGTCGCCGCAGAGCTATCGTCCCCTCCTCCGCTCACTTTGAAGCGCTCACCCACCACCACCACTGCGATGCTGCGTTCGATGGGAGCACGCATGGAGGGCGCGGGGACCACGTGGGCGCGCTTTGCCCATTCGCTTGCTTCAGCCTCGTCGAATCGTTCCAGGTGTGTGTTGTCCACTCCCTCGGTGTTATTCGGGGTACATAGGGAAAGCTTCTATCGCTTCTTGAAGAGGCTCTCGATTTTTCGGCGCAGTTTTTTTCGTTTCTTGTTTCGCCCGACGTCTTGAACACGCGCATGATAGTCGCCGCGTGCAATTCGGGCACGCCACCTGCGAGGAGTGTCTTCGTTTGGTGCGCTGCGATTTACGCTCTTGCTCTTCATGGGATCATGAGCTGCAAGGCACACAATCACGCGCAGCTCATCAACTTTGCCGTAGCGGCACGAACCGTTTGCCAGTTCGTCATCAAAGTCGCTTTCAAAGCCGGTCACCTTTAACCCAGCATCGCTCCACGTTGCAGTTACCTCCGCCACTTGCTCATCGGTGATGGGAACAGCCGGCACGGGGTTGGTGTCTGGGCCATCCTCTACGGTGGCATCAGGAGCGGGAGCAGTCGCGCTGGCATCTCCCTTGACCACAACCGCCGCACCGCCATCGCTGGAATCGCTGGCGCCTTCGCCACGATCGACCAGAGCAAGCGCGACAACACCTCCGAGAGCGAGCAGTGCGATTGCCCCCAAGAGAACCGGAGAGAACCGGCGCGATGTTGTCCCACGAGGCATCGCTTGCATGCGAGGGTGCCCAGGTACATTCAAGTGGCCAACGCTGGCAGGAGCAAGAGTTGCTGCATGTGGCTGAGGCGCCGCCACCTCGCCCACACCGAGAGCATTCAGCGCTTGCAAGTACTCGCGTGCATCGGCAAAGCGATCGTCTGGGTCTTTGGCCAACCCCTTGCGAACCATCGCTTCGAGTTCATCAGAGAATTTCTCATTCGGGATGCGCTCGCGCAACGTTGGCGGCTCATCATTAAGGTGCATCTTCATCAGCGCCTTGCGATCTTCAGACAGAAACGGTGGCGCAGAGGTGAGCATCTCGAACAGCAGAATCGTCGCCGAGTAGAGGTCCGCGCGACAATCAACGTTGTCGCTTGTCATCCACTCAGGAGCGATATAGTGAGGCGTTCCCAGAATAAGCCCTACGGACGTGAGCTTCTCGTGGCCAACGGCCGCCTCACCAATGAGCTTTGCGATGCCGAAGTCGATGAGCTTGACAGCATCGCTCTGACCTTCATTGTGATAGATGAGAAGATTCTCGGGCTTGATGTCACGGTGGATCACTCCCGCGTTGCCACACTCGGCCAAAGCGTAAAGGAGTTGCTTGAAGATGTGCAGTGCGCGAGCTGGCTGCAAACGCTCCTCGGCATCGAGAATGTCGGCGAGCTGCTCGCCCCGAACAACCTCCATCACTTGAAACGGCAAGCCATCGGCAGTGTTTCCAAAGTCGAGAATTCGAATGCAAGTTGGGTGGCGAAACTTTGCCGTTATCAACGCCTCACGTTCAAAGCGATCGTGATACGCCGACCGATCGCGCACGTCCTCATTGAGTAGCTTCACCGCAACAGCGATGTTGCTGTGTTGGTCGAGTGCCTCATAGACATCAGCCATCGCACCAGAGCCGAGCACACCCGTAATCTGATAGCGATCGACCAATACTTGGCCTGTGCGATCTGGTGGCGCCGCTTCCATTCCTTGATTTGCTCAGATTGGTCCTTCATGGGCAAGTAAGTTCGCTGGATCATTGGCCGGAGAATCCCTCTCACAAAGGAGGGGGGACTGATGAACTCTGTCGATCCACCAACTCTAACCTTTACGGCAAGGTTTGATTGACAAGAAAGGTTTCACTCTTCATAGTCTATCTCGAAGCAATCAATCCTTACGCAAGAGTTAGAAATGAGCCCTACACCCCCTCGCAATGGAGCCAGCCCAATGTCCGAACTAGCCAGCAAACCTCAAAAACGACTCCAAGTGGGCGAATTTGCCAAGCGAGTCGGCAAGACCGTCCGAGCCCTGCACCTATACGAGGAACTCGGGCTCCTTAAGCCTGTGGACCGCAGCAAAGGGGGCTTTCGTCTCTACGATGAGACTTCCATTGAGCGAGCACGGTGGATCGTCAAGCTTCAGGGCATTGGTTTCACGCTCGCGCAAATTCAGGTCTTCGTAGCCGACTTCGAGAAGGCTGCCACTGGGCGCGTTGCCACAAGTCAGGCCCGAGTTGTCTTCACCGAGAAGCTCGCCGAGGTTCAAACCCAGCTCAACAAGCTCCGGAGAAGCGAGGCTGACTTGATTGAGGCGCTCAACTACCTCGATGGCTGCCACAATTGCGAGAGTGATCTTTCGCCTGCCAACTGTAAGGACTGTGTTCAGCAAGGTCATACCCCGGATGAAGTACCTCATCTTTTCGCAGGCTTGAGTGACCGGGCCACAACAGCAACAGCGACTCCAGTGGTTCTGAAGGCGGTGGCTGGCAAGGCTCCTGAAGAGGCAGCAACCCATGGCGCCACAGAAGAGCTTCGGAGTGAGGGATGAGCAAGCGGCTCCTGCATAGCGATACCCAGGGCAGCTTGCATGCCGCCCCAGCGACCGACCGGGACAAGAAGTCCGACGAAGGAGTGGTCGCAAATCCCGAGAGCGTGGTTGTGACTCCTGCTGCGGTTGAGGAGATTCGCCGACAGGCGTCCAAGCTCGACACTCCTCCAAAGGCCATTCGCGTAGGCCTTCGCGGTGGTGGTTGCTCGGGCTACACATACACCTTTGAATGGGACCAAGACGAACCTCGGGCCAAAGACACTGTGCTCACTTCGGATGAAGTCAAAGTCTATGTCGACTACCGCAGCATGAAGCTGCTAAAGGGCACCATTCTCGACTACCAACGCACCCTGATGAACCGGGGTTTCAAATTCCACAACCCGAATTCCACTGGCAGCTGCGGCTGCGGCGAATCGACCTCGTTCTAAGCGCCTCTTTGTAATCATGTCCAGCACCGAACAAATCCAAGACCGACTAAGCCAAGACTATGACGCTGGCTTCGTTACCGATATCGAACAAGACTTCGCGCCTCCAGGCCTAAGCGAAGACATCATTCGATTCATCTCTGCAAAGAAGAGCGAGCCCGAATGGCTTCTTGAGTATCGCCTCAAGGCGTACCGACTTTGGACGACGATGACCGAGCCGAAGTGGGCCAAGGTCAATGTTGCTCCGGTCGACTACCAGTCTATCTCGTACTACGCCGCTCCCAAAGAGGGCCCAAAGAGCTTGGACGAAGTGGACCCAGAGATTCTCGAGACGTTTGAGAAGCTTGGCATTCCTCTGCACGAGCGCGCGGCCCTCGCCGGTGTTGCTGTCGACGCCGTCTTCGACAGCGTTAGCGTCGCAACGACCTTTAAGGGAAAACTCTCAGAGATGGGCGTCATCTTCTGCTCTTTTTCCGAAGCTGTCGAAGAACACCCCGAACTCGTCAAGAAGTATCTCGGCTCGGTCGTTCCAAGCACCGACAACTTCTACGCGGCGCTCAACGCAGCCGTCTTCACCGATGGTTCCTTCGTCTACATCCCAAAGGGCGTTCGCTGCCCCATGGAGCTGTCGACCTACTTCCGCATCAATGCGGCAAACACTGGGCAGTTCGAGCGCACACTCATCATTGCTGACGAAGGCAGCCACGTTAGCTACCTCGAAGGCTGCACAGCTCCCATGCGCGACGAGAACCAGCTCCACGCAGCAGTCGTCGAACTGGTTGCTCACAAGGACGCCGAGATCAAATACTCGACGGTTCAGAACTGGTACCCAGGTAACAAGGACGGCGTCGGTGGCATCTACAATTTTGTAACCAAGCGCGGCCTCTGCGAAGGTGACCGCGCAAAGATTAGCTGGACCCAAGTCGAAACGGGTTCCTCGATTACTTGGAAGTACCCGAGCTGCATCCTCAAAGGGGACCACTCGGTCGGCGAGTTTTTCTCTGTCGCCATCTCCAACAACTATCAGCAAGCTGACACTGGCACCAAGATGATTCACCTTGGCAAAGGAACGCGCTCGACCATTGTGTCTAAGGGAATCACCGCAGGCCATGGACAGCAGACCTACCGTGGTCAGGTTCGCATTGGCAAGAATGCCGAGAACGCTCGCAACTACACCCAGTGCGATTCGCTCCTGCTCGGCGATCGCTGTGGCGCTCACACCATCCCATACGTTGAGGTCAAGAACCGCTCATCAACTCTTGAGCACGAGGCCACAACGTCAAAAATCGGCGAAGACCAACTTTTCTACTGTCGCCAACGAGGCCTCAGCGAAGAAGATGCTGTCAATCTAATCGTCAATGGCTTCTGCAAAGAAGTCCTCAAAGAACTCCCTATGGAATTCGCGGTCGAAGCACAGAAACTCCTCGAGGTAAGCCTTGAGGGAGCCGTTGGATAACCCCACTCGAAAATCAGACTTATGCTTAGCATCAAAAATCTTCACGCAACCGCAGACGGCAAGAGCATCCTCAAAGGCATCAACCTTGAGGTGCCAGCCGGCGAAGTTCACGCCATCATGGGACCAAATGGTTCCGGCAAGAGCACCCTTAGTCACGTCCTTGCTGGTCGTGACGGATACGAAATCACGGAAGGCGAAGTCATCTTCGACGGTGAGAGCCTTCTTGAAAAGAAGCCCGAAGACCGGGCCCGTGCTGGTGTCTTCTTGGCCTTCCAATATCCGGTCGAGCTCCCCGGCGTTAGTAACGTCTACTTTTTGAAGGCTGCTCTCAACGCAGTCCGCAAGTCACGAGGCGAAGACCCGCTCGACGCTATGGACTTCATGAAGCTTGCCCGTGAGAAGGCCAAGCTTGTGGAGCTTGACGACGGTCTTGTGAAGCGTGCAGTCAACGCAGGCTTCTCTGGCGGCGAGAAGAAACGCAACGAGATTTTCCAGATGGCGATGCTCGAGCCCAAACTCGCGATTCTCGACGAGACCGACTCTGGCCTCGACATTGACGCACTTGCGACGGTGTCCAAGGGAGTCAATGCACTTCGGGACGAAGCGCGCTCCATGCTCATCATCACCCACTACCAGCGCCTTCTCGACTATATCGAGCCAGACGTCGTGCACGTTCTCGTCAATGGCCAGATTGCTCGCACCGGTGACAAGGATCTCGCCAAAGAGCTCGAGGCAAATGGGTACGCCGAGTTCACAGGACGCGCCGTATCATGAGTGCCTTTCTCGACAGTCAAGGGCTCGCCACTCTGGGCACCCGTGAGAGCGATCCGGCATGGCTCACCGCGCTTCGACAAGAAGCGAGTGCCGGTGTTGTGGAGTCTGGCTTGCCAACTGGCAAGACCGAGGCGTGGCGCTACACCTCGGTTCGCGCCCTCGGCAACCAGAGTGTTGCCGCCGCCAAGACCACGTCCGGCAATGAGGCGGTTGCATGGGCCACCGAATTGCTCGGAGACGATGGCACGCTCAAGCTCTTCCTTGTGAACGGTGTCCCAGTTGGTGACTTCGCCAGCGTTGCGGGCCTTAGCGTTTCGTCGCTAGCCGACACGCTGAAAGACGCCCCAGACACATTGCAGGGTCGACTCGGCAAAATCGCTCACTCAGAGTTTTTCGCAGGCATCAACTCGGCACTCTTTGAGGATGGCCTCGTGCTGCGCGTTAATGCCAAATACCAAGGCCTGCCGATTCACATCGTGCACGTTGCAGATGGCAATGCTTCATATCCGCGCCTGCTCGTTGAGGTGGAACCCAACGGCAACATCAGCATCGTGGAGACATATCTCTCCAAACCGGGACAGGACGATGTGTGCACGGCAGTCACCGAGGTTCACCTCGCTGATGGCGCACGCCTCGAGCATCTTCGAGTTATGGAAGGTGGAGATGGCAGCACGCATCTCGGCACCCTGGGTGTCTTGCAAGATCGCAACTCAACCTACACCTCGCGCTCGGTTGCGATGGGAGGCAAGCTCTCTCGCCTCGAGATTGAAGCTCGCATGGCCGGACCCGGAGCTGAATGCAACCTTGATGGCATGTACCACGCCATTGGCAGTGAGCACGTGGCACATCACACGCTCATCACCCACGCTGATTCGCATGGGGCCAGTACAGAAGAATACCGAGGTCTAATCGATGACCGTGCGCACGCTGTGTTTGACGGCATTATCATCGTCGATCAAGGCACCAAGGGAACGAGCGCTCATCAGCAAAACCACAATCTGCTGCTCTCGGACACTGCAACGGTGAACACGAAGCCGCACCTAGAAATCGACTCGGATGACCTGAGTGCGAGCCACGGTGCAACGGTAGGTTCCGTCAATCCCGACCACCTCTTCTTCCTTCGGGCACGTGGCATCGATGAGAACCACGCTCGCTCAATTCTTACTTTCTCGTTTGTGCGCTCGATCCTCGATCGCATTGAGGTTGAAGCCGTTAAAGAACGTCTGATTGCACGACTGCTTTCGCGACTGCCCTATGGCGATGACATTGCGGAGCTTGCGAAGTAGATGAGTGACTTTGACATTGAGGCGATCCGGGCAGAGTTCCCTGCCCTGCATCAAGAGGTCCGCGGCAAGAAACTGGTCTACCTCGACAGTGCGGCCACAGCGCTCAAACCGAAGGCGGTCATCGAGGCGGTAAGCCAGGTCTATGAACGGGACTGTGGCAACATTCATCGCGCTGTCCATCTTCCCTCCCAACGGGCAACCCAAGGCTACGAAGGAACGCGAAAGCAAGTTCAGGCGTTTCTTGGAGCAGAGAAATCTTCTGAGATCATCTTCACTAGCGGCACGACCCAGAGCATCAACATGGTGGCTCAGTGCTATGGACGCCCACGATTAAGCGCGGGCGACAAGGTGCTGATTACGGGACTTGAGCATCACTCGAACATCGTGCCCTGGCAGATGGTTTGCGAGCAAACCGGTGCTGAGCTTGTCGTAGCGCACATCGATGACAATGGCGAGGTGCCACTGGAGCGAATCGAGCAGCACCTGAAGGCAGGCGGCGTTCGCATTGTCGCCTTTGCTCACGTTTCAAACGCACTCGGCTCGGTGCTGCCAGCAAAAGAGATTTGTGCGCTCGCCAAGAGCCACGATGCCATCAGCGTCATCGATGGAGCGCAAGCCGTCCCGCACATGGCGCCCAATGTCACAGACCTTGGATGCGATTTCTACGCGTTCAGCGGTCACAAGCTCTACGCACCAACCGGAACTGGTGTGCTCTATGGTCGCTTTGACGTCATGAATGCCATGTCGCCCTATCAAGGTGGTGGCGACATGATTCGCAGCGTGACTTTCGAGAAGACCACATACGCCGAGCTTCCAAATCGACTTGAGGCCGGCACGCCGAACATCGCTGGCGTTATCGGCATGGGTGCCGCTCTCAGCTACTTGCAGACTCTGGACTGGGCGGCTGTGCAAGCACACGAGGAAGAGCTTTTCCGCTACGCGGACGAAGCGCTTCGCGAGTTCAAGGGACTACGCCGAATTGGCACTGCGAAGCACAGCATGGGCGTCCTTTCGTTCTTTCTTGACTGCGCACATCCCCATGACATCGGGACTATTGTCGACACCGAGGGCGTTGCGCTGCGAACCGGCCACCACTGTGCCCAACCTGTAATGAAGGCCTTCGGAGTTCCTGCCACAGCCCGCGCATCCCTCGCCTTCTACAACAATCGCGCCGACATCGATGCACTGATATCGTCGGTCCGAACTGTCCAGGAGATGTTCTCATGAATTCTGATCTTCGCGAGCTATACCAAGAAGTCATCCTCGACCACTCCAAGGCGCCTCGAAACTTCCGGTTTCCGGAGGGGGCCAACCGCGAGGCTGAGGGCAACAACCCTCTGTGCGGCGACAACCTTACCGTGAAACTCATTCTCGATGGCGACACGATTGTCGACATAGGCTTTCAGGGGTCTGGTTGCGCGATAAGCCAGGCCGCCGCCTCAACTATGACCGAAATGGTCAAGGGCATGAACGTTGAAGACATCAACAAGATCTTTGCGAACTACCATGATGTCGTCATGGGTGAAGGCCAGATCGATGAGGACCTATTGGGAAAACTCGCAGTCTTTGCGGGTGTCGCTGAGTTTCCGATGCGCGTGAAGTGCGCCACGCTTGCTTGGCACACGATGCAACACGCGATCGCAAACGACGGCGAAATCGTCACAACGGAGTAGTTGTATGAGTAGCGATATCGAGCATCTGAAGGTCAATAAGATTGGAGCGAAGCCAAAAGCTGGCCGCAATATTCTGCCAACGGTTCAGAACCATCCCGAACCCATCGAACCACCGCAACTCGAGGCGTATGGCGGTACGGGAATCGAGCCAACAGGGCCCTTTGACAAAGACGCGATGCACACCTTCGTAGTGGCGACGCTAAAGTGCATCTATGATCCTGAAATTCCTCTCAACATCTACGACCTTGGGCTCATCTACAATATCGAGATCAGCGACGAGGCTGTGGTCGATGTGACAATGACGCTAACGGCGCCCGGCTGCCCAGTCGCCGATCACATCGTGCGGGAGGTCGCTGACAAAGTGGGGCTCGTTCCTGGTGTGAAGCACAGCCATGTTCACTTAAGTTGGGAACCTGCATGGACCAAAGACCGCATGAGTGAAGAAGCCATGCTGGAGCTTGGGCTCCTCTGATTCACTTTCGAGTAGCTCAGAAGGACGACAGTGAAGTCCTATCTTCACTCGTGCGCTGGGCCAACGATCCCGAGATACGGCACCTCTTTCGTCCCTTCGCAAGCAAGCAACAAGCACAACGCCCCGCCACGCTTGTGAACACAGCGACCAAGCTTGCTGCGGCTCTTGAGGCTGGACGACTGTGGTATCTCATCGAGCTTGACGGGGTTCTGGTTGGCGAAGTGAATCTGGTGATGGACCCACCCTATCTTCATGACCGACAAGGCAAGACTGCGTGGTTTGGTGTTGTGATTGGTGAGGCGCAGGCACGCGGCCAAGGACTAGGAAAAGCGGCAATGCGCCACATTGAAGAAGTCGCTCGCGAGCATGGCGCCTTGTGGGGACAAATTGGTGTCTTTGAATTTAACGCCCCTGCCCGCGCCCTGTATGAGAATCTTGGCTACCGAGAAATCGCACGTATCCCAGAGGCGACTTGGTGGAAGGGCAAACGATGGACCGACATTCGAATGCAGAAATCGCTACAAGCTCGGTAGCGCCAACAGAAGATCTCAAGCTACTCGCAGAGTTCATTGAGCAACTCCCAGAAGCCCAACCTCTCTCCGACTGCTCTTTGGGCTTCCCCGTCCAATACCGTGGGTACCGCGAACTCCTGACAGACTGGCTCGCCCTTGAAAGCGCCCGGTTCCACAAGATCGGCACCTCCGTCGCGGGTGAACCTCTGTGGATGGTAGAGATTGGCAACCCAAAGGCGCCCAACGTGAGCGTCGCGATTTCCGGACTTCATCCAATCGAGTGGATCGGGATTGAAACAGCGTACGGGCTGGCAAGACTCGAGAATAAGAATCCTTCTGAGAACAGGAAAGTGTGTTTTTTTCCACTCGCCAACCCCGATGGTTTTCGTGATGTAGAGGCAAACCTCAGAGCGCGGAAGCGCAGATGGGTTCGAAGCAATCGCAACGGCGTGGATCTCAATCGAAATTGGCCGACGCATTTTCGAGCAAGCCGTGGACTCGTTGCCGGGCACAACGCCTCTGGTCCCGCAGCGTGCTCTGAGCCCGAGGTCGCCGCGATTGTGGATACTCTCGACGAGATTGCAAAACACGCAAACCTCGACATCGCGCTCTCGCTGCACAGCATTGGCAACATGATCCTTATGCCGTGGGGAGGCGTTTGGAAGTCACCAGTGGCCCGTGAGCAGCACATGCGTGTGGCAAGAACGCTCAAGGAACGGCTCGGTCCCTACACGATTCGACAGGTCTCCCGTTGGGTCCCCGGTGTTTCCTTCGCTCACGGCATGGAAATCGATCACCTCCACCAAGCGTATGAGGCCACAGCGATTCTGGTTGAGTGCACCCGCGGCGAAGTTGACGCCCTGCGCCCAAGTGCCCTTCTCAATCCGTTCCGAGTATTCAATCCACAGAACGGCCGAGAGCGCGGCGCGCGAATCGCCAAGGCCCTCGAACCGTTTCTGCGTGGCGAACTCTAGAGCGCGATCCATGGACATTGATTCGTGAATCGCGAAGTCAGCTCGTTTGCTGGCGAGGCGGGAAGAGGGAGTTTGCTGGGGCAAGCGACCGAGGAACAACGAAGAAGACTGGCTGAGCCAGTTTGTCCAGCGGGCGAGAAGACCAGTGAGCGTTCTATATTCATGAATCGCGCTCTAGAATCGCGCGCAAGAGCGGCAGCTCAGGGCTTGCGACTCTTGCGTTGAGCGCGGCGCTTTCGGGCCAAGCGCTTCCTTCGGCGGCGTTTGCTCACACGCTCTTTTCTCAGCTTTGCTACCCGAGCTTCTAGATGCAGATGATCCGAATGCGACTTTGGGTCGTTGGCTGGGCTGAGCACGAGCCGGAACAAGCCTGTCTGATTTAAGACATCTTCTAGTTTCTGAATCACTGCGTCGTCTCGATAGTCGTCCTCCACCACAAAGACCTCGCCCTTGTCATCTCTCACTTGATAGACATCAACGGCCAACCCATAAGAGTGCCGACTCAGCGTATTCTTCTCAATGCCTCCAACCTTCACCTTGCGATAGCTGTAGATGCTCGAGAAGCGAAGCTCGGATACACCAGCCGCCTCGATTTGCGGCGCAGCCTTTGTGAGGGCGACGGCAAGATGGCAGTCCATAACAAAGGGAGGTTTTCGAAAGGTTGGGGCAAGCACAACCTCATTGAAGGTGAGAGAAGGCACGACGATCGGTGTGGTCACGCCTTTGCGGTGCCTCGCGCGCTTCCAACTAACACCCAACTCGGTGAGCGTTTTGAGACACACCTTGCCCTGTTCGCGCATTGCCTCGGTTGGAGGCCACTGCCATCCGCTTGGCCGATTTGCGCGTTTCTTGCGACGTGTCTTGCGTGCACGAGCTGTGCGCTTGCGAGCTGCCCGACGCTTGCGAGCTCTTCTCCTACGAGCCAACTTGCGCTTGGTCTTAGACTTGCGAACCGACGTTGTTCGACGTTTGGCGTTCTTTGGGGCTTTTGCCGCTTCCTCGGAAGAAGTCGGAGCAGCCTCGGCAACAGCACTGCGATGCGGTAGGCAGACAAGGCAGACAACAAGTGCGGCCACCTGCAGTCTGCGCACTGTCCTCATGCCAACAAGCATGACACGGATTTGCTTAGGGGACTCAACATCGGCCCCTACGACTGATTGGCGCGCCTCTGTGACTCCTGCTGCACCTACAGGGCGCCGTTGTCATCACGACCAAGATTCCGAATACTCTCTAGGCCGCGCAATCCATCACTGCGCCAAGCCGCCAATTCGCGGGCTAATGGATCCTGAGCCTCTCCAAGCTTTCGTACGCCCGAGAGGAGCTGTGCATGGGCACCCTCAAAAAGCTCACTCACTCCGCTCACTTTTGCCGGCGCAGATGGAGCGAATGCGGTTCGAGCAAGATCGCCTGACTGAGCGCTGTGCGGCGTTTGCGACCCTACTTTGCCTTGCACATAAAGCACGATCGCGACGGCCACAGCCAAGCCTCCGGTAACAAGCACAGGCCATCGGGCCACCCGGCGTTTTGTACGTGTTGGAAGCGGCGCCCCGAGCCGCCCGGCCTTGAGACTTCCCTCAAGCTCGGCAAGTTGCGCACGGAATGTGGCGCATGTTTCGCAGCGTTTAAGGTGAAGGATGACACTCGGACTCGGCGCTTCGCCTTCTGCATTGGATAGCTTCCACCGAACTCTTGCGCACATCATGCTTGGAACTCCGATAGCAGGCGCTTGCGCGCACGGTAGAGTAGAACCTTGGTGGAGACGACGGTTCGGCCGAGCGCGTTGGCTACTTCCTTCACGGTTGCCTCCTCACAATACCGCATCCAAATTGCACGGTAGGCCTCGGGCTTGAGTGTGGCTTTTGCGCGCTTCCAAATATCGAGCTCCAACGAAGCCTCGACAGGTGCAGATATGAATTGTGCTTCTGAGTGCCGTGTCTCTCGACGTTTGTCTGCAAGCCCCTGATTGACAGCAAGCCGCTTTCCAATCGTGAAGAGCCATGTCTTGAAAGGGCGATTTGCATCATAGCGTTCGAGACGCGAGAACGCTCTGAGCAGCGTCTCTTGGGCGAGGTCATCGGCGTCTGCCTCGTGCGCAACCCGAGAAACCAAGAAGCAACGCAGCGGCTCCCGCACGCGTTCCGCGATGCGCTCGAGGCACTCGGTGTTGCCTTGCTGAGCTTGTCGTGCGAGAGACTCAAGAGATTCAACGCGCTCGTTGTTAGAGGTTCTTGGAGATGTCAAGAAGCACCTTGATGGGGAGCTCAAGCCGAGCGGTCAAAGTACTGCCGGTGTTTGTGACTTGTAGTGCGCTTGCGAGTTTTTGTAGCTCGGGCTCGTCTCCGCTTAGCGCAACAACCGCCAATAGTCCTGTAGCGATGGCCCCAAGCTTTGTCGCGGTTGCAGGCGAGCCAACAGTCGCTTCCGCCTCTGCAAAGAACTTCCCATTCGTCTCACCGGCAAACAAGAGAATCGACTGAATGTCGGTCTTGAGCGCGGCCGATGCTGCTTGCTTCTTGAAAGCCTCCATCAGCTTGCCGCCAAAACCTGCGACAAGAATGATTCCTTCTGAGCGGGCAGAACCAAGCGTTCTAAGTTTCTCGTTCGAGAGCGACCGGCCCTTTCCACGAATGAGATTTGCCGTAGTGACAACGGGATCGCGGCTGCTACTAACGATGACCGTGCTGTTTTCAACAGCCAGGCTTGCGGAATCCAAGTCGTATACGTCAACTCCCTTGTAGGTAGTTTTCTTAAGATTAACACCGGAATCAAGTGCGGACGACAGGACGGCCGAGGCCATCGGCAGATCGAGCATCAGGGCAAAGTCGTCGTTTGCACCGGACCACACAGTCAGGCTGCGGGCCCTGCCCAGCATCGAGAGCGCCAACGTCTCAATGCCATCTTCCCCCAAGGTTTCCCAGGCTTTAGTGAGGTCTTTGCTGACCTTTGACGTTTCGCCAGAGCGCACCTCCTTGGGCAGGTGGCCTTTGACCACCGACCAAAGCTTCGACGACTGGAGCCTCTCCAGGTCGATGTGAATGAGCCCCTCGGCCTGTGCTGGTACGCGCTTTGGCGAGAAGGGCGCTGCCTGTGCTGACGTCGGAAGCAGCAACGCGGCCATCACAACAAAGGCCACGATGCAGGTACGCAACATCGTTGCGGTTCTAGAATGGGTACGAAGCGCTGGGTTTCCTGTCATATCGGGCCTTGTACAAGCGCGGTTGCGACTTGGTTACCAGGTTTCTGTTCGCAAGCAGCGAAATGTCCACGAGTCACCCGTGAACATACATCACACGCCGAATGCGCGCACCAGGGAATCGCCAGAGCGACTTAGCCGCAAGGTCGAATCCTTGAGCGTGGTTTGCGTGCCGGTTTGCGAGCACTCCAACGGCATAGAGCTGTGGTAACCGGGGACTTGCGAGCCGGTGTGCTTTGTGTCGCAAGTCGCCTCAAAGCCACTTAAGAATTCTGAGGGAAATTCGTAGAAGTGAATTGGCCAATTGCGGACCGTTGTTCTTGCGTGGCGGGAGTTTGTCGTCACCGCTAGTACTTGCAGCGAAGAACTAGCTCCTGCTTCGCTGTTTCCACTTTGCATGTGGGCCGCTCTCCCTTGAAGAAGACACGAAAGTGCAATCCTCCCAGGCGCTCCCGGACCCAGAGCAGACGCACTGCTTCACTCTCCGGCTCAAGACTCTGCGAGAAGCCCTTCTTGGGCTGTGCATAGGGCAGATTTACGGCAAGTGCCGGTGGCTCGTTCATGACGTAGTGGCTCTCTTGCTCCGTCGTTCCAGTAAATGGCAGGCGCACAATCAGTGACTCAGAACTTTCCCGAACGACGACTCCGCCAAGAACCTGGCGTTTCACGAGCCGTGTCGCCTTCTTCTCGGGCGCTGGTATTGGGGTTGGCACAAGTTCCTTAGAAGCGGGCTTTGTTGGCCCTTCATCCACCGAAGGGGAATCAAAGACTGGGCCGCCAACCGCCATATCCTCGCCGTGCTCAGCGCTCGCCTCGTCCAATGCGGCTGCCCGAATACGCTTGATGGCTTCGTCTCGCTCGGTGGCCGTTGACTCATGCGAACGGTCTCCGACAAGCGCAAGCACCTTCTGTCGCTGGTCATCGCGCGCTTGTGCCTCGTTCACAACTGGCCCATCAGCCGAGTCGTCTGAACCAAAGAGCCCAAGGCCAGCCATTCCAATTGCAACCGCTCCGATCGTTCCAACTGCCGCCGCCAGTAGCCAAGAGCGCCGTTCGCGGCTTGGAGCCACAATCCGATCGGTGTCCTCTGTTGGCAGTTCGGCGCGCACTTCGCCCAACGTAAATGCAGGCTCGGCCACTGAAGCGTATCGGGGAACCGGCTCGGACTCAGCTGGAAGTGCTGGCGGCTCGATTCCCTGATCGAGGCTTGGCATTTCACCGATATCGTCGGTGGCTTCATCGACTTGGGCGTCAAGGGCTGCGTCCACAGCATCGTCGACCACGGTTTTGCAGGTATCTGCAGTTTCGAGCTCCATCAGCTCGTAGACAGCCGCGGATTGTTCACCCAGGGGGACTTCTACGCCATCACCAATGAGACCACTGAGTTCTTCAGCCTGCTCATCGCTGAGGTCGACAAATTCGATCCCCACACCACTTGCACCATTGTGCCATGTAATGCGCCCTCGAATCTGAATGGCGGATTGGCCGCCGCACGTGGCGAGATTGCAAACCAGCTCGGATCCGATGGGAGGTACATCGGCGAGGTCGACGAACATGCCGCTTCTACTGAGATTCGTCGAGACCATGTTCAGAACTCTTCTATCTTCCAGCAAGACACCACCTACTGGCGCTTGATAGTAGATTCTGCGATTGCGACGTTCCTCAGGACTCAACATGCCATGCAATCGGAACACGACTTGCCACTAAGGTCTAAAAAGTCACCAATTCCGCCGCAGCTTTAATAAGCGCTTATGTGCTATTGGAGACGCAGATTGTCGAGAAACCAGCCTGGTTCTGTTCCAGCCATGCTCTCGATTTGATCCGAAGTTTGGGATGAGACTCCGGTTGCGTAAACGAATCGGACTTGAAACGTTACCGTGGCGAGCGCTTGTGGAATCACAAAACTCTCGCTAACCCAACCATTGCTAGTGCCAACGTAACCGTCTTTGCCATCTACGTAGAACTCACCTGGCTCGTTTTCGATGCATGCAAACGAACCGATGTTTGGATTTATCGCAATTGTTCCTGGGTAGAGCACGGTCGCTGACTGCCAGTTCGTACCGTCCGCGCTGATCTCGACAAGGCCGCCGTCAAACTTTGGGCCACCTTCATTGCCCGTCCAGAAGTTGTAGTTGTGTTGGAAACTAACGGTGACGTCGCGAGACTCAGCTGCACATGCGCTTAGGTCGATCGTTGGCGACACCAGATATGCTCGTTGGCACTGTATGTAGTTCCCATCGAGGTTGGTGCCAAAACACTCTTGCCCCGAGATGCAAGAGCGCCCAGCAGTCACCGAGCCCTGCTCCCAATGATCGAAGGTCCAATCAACGCCCGATGCTAAGGCAATGGGCATAGGACTGTGGACGAAGCCCTCGGCGCCTCCCTCAAAATCAAAGCGCAAGCCAGCCAGCGCTTGGTCACACGCCGAGGAGCCGCCAGAATCGGGTGATGCACCAGCGTCGATCATCCCAGAACTCCCGTCTGTGCGCGATGGGAATGCATCTGGGGTGCCAGCTGTGTCATTGGCAGTTGCACATGCAGAGCCGCCCATCAGGACGAAACCGAGGAGCACCAAGTGACGACCGAGTGGATGAGGCATCGTGGCCAGACAGTATCACGATGAGCCTACTCTTTAAGGGCCATCACACACCGATAGGCACCCCTGCTCATAGCAGCCCTGTCCCAGCGCTTCTTTGCAGCTACGACCATAGGTTTGCTGCCATCCACTGAGATCGTTTTCATAGCATCGCATCAATCGATCGCTACAGTCCACTTGCATCGCGTAATCCACATCACCACAGCAGTGTATGAAGCCTTGCTCAAGGCCTGGCTCGGGTTGTCGAGTCTCTTGCATCACTGACACAGGAGCAGCTCGATCCCCCTTCGCAAAAGGTCTGGCCGGATCGTAGCTATGGGGCGCAGGCGAAGTGCTTGCTTGTCGCTGCGAGGGCGGCGCCTGGCCTGGGCCGATTGCGCACGCTGGCAAGGTGCACGCGACAACAAGTGCTATCACACCCGCCACGCGCTCACGCAAGAGCCATTCAAACCTCGCATGCATCCTAAGAATTTCCCCTATCTCCTACCATCTAGTGTGCGGCTCAGAGGAATAGAAATGTGCTGGCGACGGGAGCTCGTTCTTTGACAAGGCGCGAAGGACGACCTTGCTGGGGCAAGGAAGGATC
>JANTGM010000068.1 GCA_024762925.1 Kofleriaceae bacterium
GATCCTTCCTTGCCCCAGCAAGGTCGTCCTTCGCGCCTTGTCAAAGAACGAGCTCCCGTCGCCAGGACATTTCTATTCCTCTGAGCCGCACACTAGTAGAGTTTCCCCCATCGGGATCTTGGAAGAGTCGCAACAACTCGCGATCCTGCCCGATTTCCAGATAAACGATCCATCTGACTTCGACAGAAGTGCCAATGGTGTTTGGGCAAACCAGAAAGTTCGGTAAACCTAAGGAATGCCCAAGAAGGTAGTCATCCCAAACTTCTCGCTCCGAGCGCTCCTTCAGATTGTGGTCGTGACCTATGGTGTGCTCTTCGCTGTAGGGGGGGAGGCGGCTGCGGACAACATCAGTGTGGACAAGTTTGAAGGTCCACGTGCTGCGATACTTCGCAAGGCTGTCGTTGCATCGCTCAAAGCCGGTGGGCTGAGTATTGTCCGCAGTGACTCGAACCCTACTGCACGAGTTGCAGGCGTTGCGAGTAAGACGCGCAAAGCGCATCGCCTCAAACTCACCGTGTTCTCAGCCGACGGAGAGCGGCTTGGATCCCGAGTTATCTCTAAGCGCAATCTGCCAGCGCTCAAGCGGGCCGTGCGGAAAAATGCCTACCGCCGACTGAAGGCAGAGCTAGAAAACGCCAAGAACCAAAACGGGACGCGAGACGACGACGACGACGATGACGACGACGATGACGACGACGACGATGACGACGACGATGACGACGACGATGACGACGACGATGACGACGACGATGACGACGACGATGACGACGACGATGACGACGACGACGACGATGACGACGATGACGACGACCGAGAGACGCGCGCGGGGCTTGCAGGTTTGGGAGCGCAGGTCTCGGTGGGGTTGCGAACGATCTCTCGCCGCCTCCGCTTTGGCGGGGACTTGGAGCCAACGCAGCCACAGTACACACTGCCCATTACCGCCACTGCCCACATCATGGGTAGCTACTACGTTGCTAGGAACTTTTCCGTCGCTGCAAGCATAACGGTGCCCCGAAGCATCTCGTCAAACGACGAGACAGGAAACGCATTCCCAACCAGCACGCACGCCCTCGCCATTGGTGGCCGCTACCAGATCTGGCGACTTATTGCGCAGTTGGACTATGGAAATCAGAGTTTTTCTATAGACGACCTTCCGATGGCAGATTCGGGTATCCCCAGTGTTGGGTATCACTTCTTCCGAGTCGGAGCGGGATATTGGCACCCACTCAATCCCAAACTACAGGTTGGCGGAGCAGTGGGCTATCGTCTGGTCTTAGCCACAGGTGATATTGGTAGCGCTGCGTATTTCCCCGATGACTCCGCTAGTGGTCTCGACATCGATCTGGGTGCCCAATACCGCATTTCGGAGAGTTTCTTTCTCAGCAGTGGAATCTCCGCAGAGCGCTACGCTCACACCGTTACTGGCGGGACCGCTTCGGACTTGTTCTATTCGTTTACGTTCGCAGTTGGTGCCGATCTTTAGGCTTAGATCTTTTCAAACTATGTTCATGAATCGCGCACTAGCTCAGCGCGTTTTGACGGTGCTACGGCATGATTGGATCGATGTCTTCGATTGGCATGTCCGCAGGGGCCGTAGCACGTGGTGGCTCTGGGTCTTGAGCCGTCACGGCGGAGTCTCCCCAGAAGCGCTTGAACTGCTGGTCGAACGCGGCAACGATTTCCGGCTTGGTAGCGAAGTAGACGTTCTCTAGGTTGGAACCGAATCCGGTTCCTGTGAAGTTGGGAGCTCCGAAGATTACTGAGGTTGCTTGCCCCGCATCGTTGCGGAAAATCATGAACTTGTTGTGGTGTAGCAGTCGTCCGCGGTGGTTGGTCTCCATGAACTTGACTGCAAAGCGGCTGTCATCATCAAAGTCACCTGTAGCGCCGCCACCAGATTCGATGAGCTTGCTTATCTCTTCGGCTTCGTTCTCTGTGTTGAAACCAACAACAACTGGAGCGCCGACGAGAGGCTGAAGCCAGTAGGTGTCATCATCAGTGACTAGCCGTGCCTCAAAGCTTGGCTCGTCTTGGAGTTGGAAGTGAATCGCATCGAGAAGTTGTCGCCAGCTAAAGCGGTGTGCGGCGATATCAACAGAACCAGCATTGTGCATCTCAAGCTGCATGAGAGCGCGGATGCGGTTGCGGTCTTCGAGGGCGGGAATGAAGAAGGCTTGCAGGTCTTCTTCTTGCTCAACCGTGATGTTGTCACGGCAGGTGTTCATAGCGGTTCGGAAGCCACCCTTACCATTGGTGCTTTCTTCGGTTGGGTCGAGAAGGGCATCAACAAGACAAACGTGGTCTTGGACAAAGTAACTCTCACGGGCAACTTCTGCAAAATGCCAGTTTTCATGGTGAAGGTGTGTTCCCGAAGAGAGATTTCCGCTGCCAAAGACCATGCTGACGGTATCGGTGCCGCCAGCAAAGCCCTGTGCTGTGGCGTACTGAAGAAGGGCGCTGAGAGCGGACGTTCCAACATGGGAGACCCCATCAAGTTCATCGATGTCATCAAAGAGATTGTCATCGGCGGTGCCAGGCGTCGCATCGGAACCATCTCGGTGTGCGATGATGTTGCGGGCTGCTCGCGCATTCAGGCGTGCATCAATGTCGAGTTCTTCAAAACCGACAGAAGTATCATTCACAAGTGCGAGGATCGCACCGTCATCATCGAGTGCACCGCTTGAGTCATTCGCTTGGTGTGGATTCACCATCACAAGCTTTGTGTGCTGAAAGCCAACGCTTCCAAGGTGTCCGCGAATCATCACGTCAGCGCCGCATCCGCGCAGTGTCTGCGCCCGAGTGTTGTCTTTGTCGAGGACAAACTTCACATCAACGCCACGCTCAGCAGCGTCACACAAAGCCGTTGCAATCACGTCATCTGAAAACGAAAGGTAGCTAAGAAAGAGCTCGTCACCGCTTTGTGTGCTCTCAACCAAGGCCTTCAAGCGAGATTGTGGGCTCTCTGCGCGCGTCCCTGAGGCTAGGGAATCTTCTGAGGTACAAAAAACGTTCTTTGGCTTCGAGAGAATTGTGCCCGTGTTGCGCGCATTGGCAACGGGTTGGTTGTACTCGTAGGAGTCACAAATGGGATTGGTGAACGCGACTGTGTAGGACGTCATATCCACGCAGGTTTGCCCTGGCGCGCAAGTGGTCACGGAATCCGCCTTTCCTCCACTTGGCCCTGAGTAGGGAGCATCACCTGCTGCATTGCAGGCCGCGAGAAGGAGGGAGGCTACGAGGAAGGGGAGTTGAGGACGCACAATGTCCGGTATTGCAAACACTAAGCCCACATGTGCGCCTAGTATTTCCAGTGAGTTAGATAGGCAACTCCTCTTGCCAGGGGGCTTGTGTCCGGCCACTGCCACCGCCTCTTGCCAGGGAGCTTGTGTCCGGTCACTGCCACAGCCACTGCCACATCGAGCTCGCCATCGATATTGCTACCCTGGAGCACTCACGGTACATCTTCGGCTCGGTCGACCCACAAGACGGTGGCATTGACTGGCGGCTGGCAAAGCCTGGAGTGGAGAGCACCGGCGCACTTCGACGAAGTCCTGGACGTTCAGATTTGCACCAAGACCATTGGCACCACCTCCTTCTGCCTGCTGGCCAACGTGCGCCGCCCGGCAGACGACGCCCTCCTCGTGAGCGCCGAGACCATCTACGTCGTCTACGACGAAGCCACCGCCAGCGAAGCCCAGGTGCCGGACGAGCATCGAGACCAGCTGCTGTCCGGAGCGCCGGGAAGCCTGGTGGACTGCTCGGGAGCCGTGCGGACCTAGAGCTTCGAAAGCAGCGGGTCTTCGTGGAGGCACAGATGCATTTCGGGGTAGCCCGCCTTCCGCGCTCTCTCCAGCGCCAGGCGAGCGCTCTTTTGCTTGCCCTGAAGTGCAAAGAGGCAGGCGGTCGCGTGCTCCACGATGGGATCGCGGCAGTTTGCCTCCTCGGCTCGGTGAAGACATTTATGTGCCGAAGCTCTGTCGCCCAAATGCGAATGGACGATGGACGCACACGCCATTAAGGTCCCACGGGGCGCTCCATGCTCCGCGAGAAATGCGTTGTACAGCCGGAGAGCAGCGGCCGGATTCCCATCCACCACATAGGTGAGCATGCAGTCTTGCAATAGCGCCATCCCCTCTGGGGTCCCATCGACACAACCCTGCCCGCGTTCAACCTCTCGAAGGGCTTCTTCCATACGACGCTGGTGTCGCAACGCATCGATGAGAATGGCGAAGGGATTGGCCTTGTTCGGATACACCAGCAACGAACGCCTGGCGATCTCAATGGCAGTATCGAAGTCCCCGCGATAGCCGTGGGCAATTGCCACGTTGTCATACGCCATCTTGATGAACACTGGATCGGGTAGCCCGACAGAAGCCCGGGCCAATGGAAGCGCCTCGTCGTAGCGCCCTTCGAGCATCATCAAACTCGCGCGATTGTAGAGCATACGACCACCCTGTGGAGCGACTCGAAGATACGCCAACGCCTCTTCGGCAAATGGACTCTCCGGGAGCATTGCCAGAGCTTTGCAGGCGAGGAGTGATGGTTCTTCTCCATCGGACCAGTACGGCAAGACCTCATCTACAGGGAGCTGCTCCTCAGCGCGGAGATTCGAATACTCACGGGCCAACGCCTCCCGATCCCCTTCTCCCAGGTGATTGCCATCAAGCCAGAGTTGCCGAAGATTCTCGAGCTTCCCCCGACTCCGGAGAAGCGTTCGCGCGGCACTTCCATCAAGGCCACAACCAGACATGTCGAGAATCTCAAGCTGCTCAAGTTGCGATGATGCAAGGAGCTTGTCAACAATGGGTAGTCCGTCCTCTAGATTCCACACTCGCAGCGTGCGCAGTTTCTTGTTCACGAGTGCGGGCCAGATCTCGTCTGCTTCCGTTCCATCCGGGCACCACAGAGAGAGGCTTTCCATTCCTGCGAGTTCGCTGGACGCAAGAGCCTCCAGGCTCGCTTGCATGTCCTCTTCCTCTGCATGATGAAGATGCAACTCTCGCAAGCCCGGTGCTTCGATGGAAGCGCCCAGCCCCAATGCGCCACTTACGCTCAAGACCTCCAACCGACAGTCTGGACCGAAGAGTCCTCCAACGTCGCCCTCCCTCTCCACAGAGTCGTCAAAGAGAAAGAGGCTTCGCAAACCAGAGAAACGCTCTGCAAAGCCTTCCAGAAGCTCTGCGGCCGTAAGCTCGGTTTGTCGACGCCAGCGAAACGAGCCGAGGCAGAGTTCTTCTAAGAAGACTGACGAGGGGTGGTCGAACAACTCCTCGAGAACTCGCTCCAGAGGGCGCCGCTTGCTCAGACTAGCCCCGCCAAAGACCCGTGCGGATCGGATGAAGCCCATATGCCAATCCAGATGCAGACTATCCAGATTCTCTACAAGCTGCCCCAGGAGAGCCTCTTGCTCTTCTGCTATGAATGCCGTCTCCGCCCCTCGTAGCCTCTTGTCTTGTGGATTGAGCAATCGGGCGTGCTGCAATGCCATCAGCTCGCCCCTCGGATCTCCTCGCTCTTGCAGCACATCCCCGTAGACCAGATAGTTCTGGAGATTGGTGGGATTCTCTCGAATGGCCTGCTCTAGCTCCAGCGTATCCACGCTCTGAGACTACCGAGTTCCGCACAGCAAGGGGGGCATAGATGTGAAACTCGGTCTTGGGAAGGGAAATATCGAGTAGGGTCTCGGTGGAAGAGCCCAACCAGCGAATGGTTTAGGAGGAGCAGATCGCTGGCTCGGTCACGTTCCGCGTCGGCCAATTCGGTCACGCAAGCCGCTGCTTGGCTTCAAACGAAGAAAGAGGCTGCGTTTGGTCGCTACTCGTGGCTGCGCTCGATCCCTGCGGTGAGGCTGCCCTTGCCGAGATAGTGTCCACCAAGGAGCCCACCGGCTCCAACGCCTAGCAGGAGTCCAGCGGTTCTTGCTCGATCGTCCCCGCGATCATTCTGCTCTTGCGAATCGCTCCTCATATCGGAGACTGCAAGGACGCCCAGTGTAAGACCGGCGATGACGCCGACGGTGCCAACTGCACTCAGGCTCCAGCTCGCGGCACTACGCACCGATCCAAGTTGATAGGAGAGGTTCACCTGGAGGGTCTCGCCCGGCGAGAGGTGAACGCGCTTGCGCCAAGTCTCTTCATTTTCATATTCGACAAAGATGACGTGGTAGCCGGCCATGAGCCGTCGTTCTAGGCTTGGACCAGAGTCATCGTGATCGCGAGTGGAGCCAACAATCAAACCATCGATGCTCACACGAGCGCCGCGCTGATCTGCTTGGATTCGGAGCTCTCCTGTATCGGAAAGCGCCTCCAGTTGCACATTCTTGTCGAGACGGTCTTTGGCCTTCACGGTTATGGAAAGAGCGCGGGTCCGGTATCCTGCAAGACTCACTTCGAAGTCATAGCGGCCTGGACTTAGATCCGCTTCGTAAAGGCCGGTGCCCACATCGTCGACGCCTTTTCGGCGGATGAGCGCGTCCCTCGGCTTGGCGCGAAGCCGCAAATGTCCAACTGAATCGAGCTGGAATGTCTCAGAAATATTCTCACCTGCGCGAACAGTAATTTTGCGTGAACTCGTTCTTACTCCACTTCGGCGAATTTTGAGAAGGTGCTGTCCAGAGTTGAGGTGGAGACGGAGCGGTGTATGGCCGCGTACTTGGTTGTCGATGATAACCGTCGCTCCTGTGGGTCTGGAGATGATATGCACCTGTGCGCCGGTTCGACTGTTGAGAGCTTTGAGCTTTTCTCGTGCTTCCGAAAGGAAGGACGCGTCGCGAGCCTCGGCCTCCTGAATGAACTGCTGAAACTTGGCGATGGCCTCTTCGAAGTTGCCCATCCCTTCGTGGCACAGCGCAATGTTGAACAAGGTTCTGGGCCGTGGCGATTCTCGATACGAGGTCTCGTAGTGAATCAGGGCCGCCTTGTAGTGTTTCTTCTGAAGATCCTTGTAGCCCTCTTTGTACTCCGTCCTCGCAAGAGTCTCGTTCTTCGCCGTGGCGGAGTGCGGAATGCCGAGGAGGCAGCACAGCATCAGGAAGCTGAAGAGGCGGGCTACCATTCCTCGATGCCCTTGGGGCGCCGCTTCCTTGGCCTGTGTTTCTCACTCTTGCGACGCTTGTTAGAGGAAGACTTCGAGCGAGATTTCGACTTCGACCGTGACTTTGCCTTTGAGCGCACAGGCGCGGGAACGTCCACGGCCGTAGCAGGGGTAGGGTTCGGGAGAGCTGCTCTAGGTGCTACACTGGCCGTCTCGATGGGCTTTGCAGCGGACGATGCGGCTGGTTTGGCGGCCTCTAGCTTCAATTCCTTTTCAGACCCTGTCGCTTCAGTCGTTTCTGCATTTGCCCTTGGCTCGCCATCGGAGCGCAGAAGTGCGAATGCCACGGCTGCGATGGCAAGCGGAATCGCCCCCCAAAGAAACACTGCCTTCTTGCGTCGATCTTGGCGCTGTTTGGGACTTTGAAAGAAGTCCGCTCCTGGTGACGTAGTCGGTATCGTAGCGTCAAGGCGAACGCGTTGGCCGCGTTTGTGCCCTCGCTCCGCAGACGAGTGCTGATAGGAGCGCAAAGCAGACGCGAACTCCTGCATTGACGCGAATCGCTTCGAAGGTCTTGAGTCGATGGCCTTCAGAACAATTCGGTCGAGTTCTCGCTCGATTGCCAGGTCTGGGCGTGCCTTGGACGGCGGGGTGCGATCCGCACCAACATGGGCTAGGAGAATTTCGTAAACCGATCCCCCCTCGAATGGTCGCTTTCCAGTGAGCAACTCATAGAGGATAACCCCGAGCGAGTAGATGTCACCACGCGCATCAAGCGCCTGCCCCTGTGCTTGCTCCGGAGCCATGTAGTAGGGCGTTCCCACCACTTTGGAGGCAGACGTGAGGTCAGCTGTGCGCGGGTTAGAACTGCGGTCCTTGGCAATTCCGAAGTCGAGGATCTTGATGCGCTCAGTGAGATCCTCGTTCTGGACGAGAAAGATGTTTGCGGGCTTGAGGTCGCGATGCAGTACCCCTTCATCGTGTGCTGATGCCAGCGCTTGGGCGCACTGTTGGATGATGTTGGCCGCGCGTTGGGCTGCAACATAGGGCTCTTGTTCGAGCAACATCGCAAGGTCTCGTCCAGCGAGATACTCCATGACGATGTAGCTAACGCCCTCGTCCTGGATTCCGAAGTCGTGAATTTCGACGATGCCTGGATGTTGGATGCGACTAGCGGCGATGGCTTCTCTGCGGAACCGTGCAAGTGCTCTCTTGTCGTCGCACAGTGCTGGTGAAAGCAACTTGATCGCGACGCGTGTTTCGGTCTCGATGTCGGATGCGTCGAAGACAACACCAAAGGCACCTGTGCCGATCTGTGTTTCGAGTCGATAGCGGTTGCTAATCAGCATGCCCTCGAATAGCCCCGCCACCGCTTCATCGTCGTAGCAGACCAGCTCCCCAACGTTGCTACCTCGGTCTTCCGAGGAGCTGAAATCCGTTAGCGTTTCGTGAGCCCTAGTATCGATGACATCGGTGTGCTCGCCAACATCGCCCCCAGTGCTCAGCTGGCTCTTTCCCCGTGCATCAGAGGAAGCTTGTACAGACGTGACTTGAGATTCCTCCTGGCGCGCCGAAGTAAACTGTGAGTCTTGCTGAGGCCGCACCGAACTTGTCTGAGAGTCGCTACCCGCAAACATTGATCGATTCCACTCGGTAAGCTGTGCACCATCGGCAGAACATACTTCTGTCCTGGACGCGTAGACCTCGCCACATGTATTGCAGTACTTCAATTGAGGGGTTCGTAGGATCTAGAGGAGCGCAAGTATAGCAATGATCATCCTCTCTCACGGGTAGGGAAGTGCATGATAGTGGCGCACAAAGTGCGAGAAAGAGCTAGAGTCCGCACAAGGGATTGCTTGGATCGCAGTCCACATGCACCCGACCACTGGCATCCACAGTCACTCGACCCAGCATTGCGTTGCGGGTCTTCGCGCGCATCTTGACCGCAAGCAGTCCGGAATCTAGGCGAGAGAAGTTCAGAAACAGGGTTGCACTGGTGTCGGACTCGCCCGACGGGAAGGTGAGACGTGCAAGAGCGGCTTTCAAACACTGGCTCGCTTTGTAGTTTCCCATGTAGGGTGGCGCCACCCAGCGAACAGTGCCATTGGCTTCGATACCAACACGCACGCGAATCTCTTCGTTTTCGTCACCGGAAATGTGGGCTTCGTAGCAAGCGAGAACCTCGGAAAGTCGTGTCGTTACAGAGCGCTCAACACTGTGGATCGAAAGTGGCGTTGGTGTGTCTTGCCTGGTTGCTCGCCGCAGCGCTTCTTCCTCCGCAATGAGGTCCCGAATCTTGAGCTGTCGGTCTCGGTCTTCCAGCTTTGCTTCGAGTTCGAGCATTCGGATCTTTGTCTCGGCCAGCTCAAGGCCCACTGCCTTATTGCGCGCCACTTGCTTCTTTAGCGTCCGAATCTCGCTCGCGTAGTCGTGCTTGTCGTCAGCGTCTCGCACAGTTGAAGGGGGCGATGGAGCGAAGAAGAAAGCCGCCCCTGCTGCTGCCAGTCCAATGCCAAGCATCGCACCCCAACGCAGACCAGGTCCGCTCGCATCAAGTGCGTGGGCTAGTTCGTAGTCCATCTCTGCCGTGTTTTGCCAGCGCTGGCTGGGATCAGGCGACATGCCCTTTAGGATGATCTTACGCAGAGACTCGGATACGCGCCCTCTTGTGAGGGGTTTTAAGATTTGTTCTGAAAGTGGCTTGCTCACGTCCAGATCTCGTGCGGTGCGTGTTCCGAACGGGTAGTGGCCGTATAGAGCCTCGTACATCGAGAGGCAAAATGAGAACTGGTCGGTTAGCTCGTTTGCGAGGCCTCGGAATTGTTCTGGTGCCATGTATCTGGGAGTTCCCAGCACCAAGCCTGTCTGCGTTAGCGTCTCCCAGTTCACTCCTAGCGATTCGGCGTCGGCGAGAAGCACATCGACATCGAGCATCGCCGCACGTGCGAGCCCAAAGTCGGTTACACGAGCTATGCCATCGGCACCAACCATGACGTTGTCGGGTTTGAAGTCGCGGTGGATAATCCCCTGCTCATGGGCGGCCATGAGTGCCATGAGAGATTCGCGGTAGATCTTTAGAATCTGCGCTTGCGAGCGATTGCCGAGTTCGCGCCAGACGCGAGCGTTCGTGCCATCGATGAGTTCCATGGCGAGAAAGACACTGCCATCGGTTTCGGCTACATCGTAGATACTCACCACGTTTGGGTGCGAGAGCCGGGCCAGCGCACGCGCTTCGCGAACGAGTCGTTGACGATGTGCCTGTTGCCCGGTGCCTAACAAATCCGTGCGCAGAAACTTTAGGGCAACACGTCTGTCGAGCTTGGGATCAAACGCTGCATAGACCGAACCCATGCCACCCTCACCAAGCGGATAGAGCAGCGTATAACGCCCAACTTGGAGACCCCGGCGCAGCTCGAACGTGGGATTCGCTTTTTGCACCGCGCTTCGCTTTCCCAGAGCGGTTACTTTGCCCCGGTTCTTCCACGGCGTCCTTACAGGAGTGCCCGCTTGAGGCACCGTGTTTGCCAGCGCTGCCGCGTTTGGCGGATCGACTTCCGTATCTGGTGCGCTGCCCGCTTTGGCAATCTCAACGATGAGGCGCCGACAATCGTGGCATCGCGCCATATGGGCTTCAACCTCCCGGGCAGCAGGCTCGGGTAGGGCTCCAACAACAAAGTCGACGGCAATTTCAGGAGATAGGCAGGACAAAATGGGCTGTTTGAGGAGCGTGCAGACAAGCTAGCTCGAGGCTTGTCAGCTCAACGCAAACTAAGCGTATACTGATTGCCGCCAAAGGCCCGTGACTTCTTTGCCCAGCGAGACACTTTCTTCCCCGCTTCTCTCCGAATTTGTTGGAGCCTTGGCAGACGACGCCGAGTACGAGGAGTCGCGCCTGCGAGTCGCGATCGAGGTCTTGCTGGCCGAGGCACGTGAAGGTCATGCAGACCTACTCAATTCCGAAGTGGATTTCGTGAGATATGTCGCTGCCCGTTTGCCCGGTTTTCGCGCGGTAGAGCAAGAGGTGGCAGCAGTGCATGCCGCAGACCTACTGCTGGCGCGCGGCTGCACATTGGGAGATGCGTCGGCGGTCGACCGCTTTGAACAAGACATGCTTGGATTGGTCACTGCTGCGGGACGCAAGCTCTCCATGAGTCCAGAGCAGAGCGATGAGTTGCGCCAACAAGTTCGGATGAAGCTCCTGGTTCCCGGAAGCAATGGGGCAACTCCCAAGATCGGAAACTACGCAGGCACAGGCTCGCTGCGCTCTTGGGTCTACGCGACGGGGTTGCGGACAGGGCTAAATGAACTCCGGCGTATTGGCCGTGCGCCGGTGCCAGCAGGCGACGAACAACTCTTGGTTGCGATGCCAGATCAAAACGATGATCAGCAACTGCAATACATGAAGGAGCTGTACCGGACCGCCTTTCGCGAAGCGTTTAAGAGCTCGATTGGTGAGCTTGAAGACCGCCTAGCAAATGTGCTCCGCCACTACTACTTGGACGAGATGACGCTCGAAGAGATTGGGGCGCTCTATCGCGTGCACAAGACAACGGTGATGCGATGGGTGAACAAGGCACATGCCGAACTCGAAGTGAAGACCAAGAGTCGAATGATCTCGCATTTGCAGCTTGGTGCGAGCGAGGTCGAGAGCGTCTTGCGCTTGATTCAGAGTGGCATCCAGCTTGGGCTTGCCTCGGTGCTGGCGCCCGGCTCTGACTGATGGCCTTTCCCAGATGATTCTCCTGCTAGATGAATACCGCCTCGGCGACTTCGTCGAACAAGCCCTCCACACTCGAACAAGCCCTCCACACTCGCTCTCCCACAAGAAGCCAAACTCATGAGAACTCTGCTGCTCGCTTGCACCCTCGCTACCGTCACCTCTTTCGCACCCGAGGCAGCCGCTCAAAGGTATAGGCCTGCGCCGCCGCCTCCACCTGCGGCACCGTTCAATCCAGATTTTGATTCAGACTTCGACGCGGATTTTGATTCAGACTTCGGCGCGGATTTTGATTCAGACTTCGACGCGGATTTTGATTCAGACTTCGGCGCGGATTTTGATTCAGACTTCGGCGCGGATTTTGATTCGGACTTCGACGAAGATCCACGCTTCTTCGATGACTTCGATGCGTCGGTATCGGTCCAGTTTGATGTTGAAGCCCCCGACCTTGACTACGTTTGGGTGGACGCGCAAGTGCTCCATGATGGGACTCAACGTGAGGGCTTCTACCGACTGCGCTCGCGCCCCAATCTCAACTGGGTTGATGGCCATTACCGCGGCAATGTCTGGGTCGAAGCGGGTTGGCAAGCACCGCGGCAAAAGCGCAACCATGTTTGGAGTCCTGGGCATCGCGGTATCGACGGCTTCTGGGTCAGTGGGCATTGGCGTCCACAAACGCGTGCAGGCTTTACTTGGACCAACGGTCGTTGGCGCGGCAATTCTTGGGTCGCAGGGTTTTGGACGCCGATTCAAACTCCTCAACAGCGAAATCGTTCCACTTGGGTCGCGGGCTATTGGGATCGCAACAACACTTGGGTTGCGGGATTCTGGCGAGACTCTTCGCGGGCAGGGTTCACTTGGCAGGCCGGTTCCTGGCGCTATGGTCAGTGGCACCCTGGCCACTGGCAACCCTCGCAGCTTCGTGCGAACTCTTCCTGGTCACCCGGATTCTGGAACGGCAACACATGGGTTGCAGGAAGTTGGCGTGAGACAAACCGCAGCGGCTTTACTTGGGTCGCAGCCCATCGCGGTGCTCGTGGAAATTGGGTCAAGGGGCACTGGGAGCGTGCACGAAGAGCAGCACCACGTCGCCACAAGATCTACCGCGTGAATGACCTAGCGCGACAGCGGCGAAATCAGCGCAGGGTTTGGGATGCTCAGCGACGTACGCAACACAGGATCAATCGAGACAGTGTCAATCGAGCTCACGAGCGTGTTCAGCGTCAACATGAGCGTGTTCAGCGTCAACATGAGCGTGTTCAGCGTCAACATGAGCGTGTTCAGCGTCAACATGGGCGTGTTCAACGTCAACAGCAGCGTGTCCACCGACAGCATCAACGCGCCACCGAGCGGAATCAGCATCAGAACGATCGAGGTCAACGCAAGCAGCGGCGACAAGACAAGAGGCAACGGCGCCGAGAGAACCGAGGTCTTCGTCGGCGTGACCACCGCCGCTAACTGCGAACCTTAGCTTCGCCCACCAGTTCCCCCTGCAGCGCCTTTGAACTGTTTGGGGGATTTTTTCGTAGGGGCCTTGTGAGTGTTCTTGCGCCCCTCCAGTCTGTCTAGTCGTTTCTCAAGCTTGCGAACCTTCTCGCGTAAGTCGTCCTGTGTGTGCCTCTGCATGGGCGCGAAGGGAAAGTTCTTACCGCCGTCTCGAAACATCGAATCGGGAGTCCACTGGCCTTTTCCCAAAGGGCTTCCATTGTCGCTAAACGGATTCACCATGGGACCTCCCCAATGCATCGACCCACCAACGGCATCAGCGTCGAGGGTTACTTGAAGTGTTCGTGGTTTCTTGTTGCGAATGATTTTCACATTCACCTTGTCATTCTTCTTCGAGCTGCTCAGAGCTTGGAAGATGTCCCACACCTCGGAGATGGATGAACCGTGTACGCTAACGATCACGTCACCTGTGGAGAGCCCAGCTTTTGCCGCTGGTGAATCCGGTAAGACTCTATCGACTAGAAGGCCCACATTTGCTGGCGCGCCAAAGTGACGACGGAGATCTTCGGAAATCGTGATGACCTGCGCTCCAAGTCGTCCCCGTGATGTCGTGACGCTTAGCGTACTGGAAGATGAGTTGGGTTTCGCGTGGGCAGTGGAAACGAAGGCAGAGCTGCCCCAGACGGTGCAGGCTGCCAGGAAGAGTGTGCTTGGAAGCTTCATTTATTTGCCTCGAATTCGTGGAGATGGAACGTAGAAGGAATACCGATGTCAGTGCTCTGACTATTCCCACATTGATTTGGTTTGCTGCAAGTCTCGGAAACTCGTGGGTATCAGATCGATTCGCTCGCGCTAGTCACACTCTACAACCTGCGGTACGACTTGGCGTGCGAATTCCTAAGACACTGGCGGCTGTGGCCGTGTCCATGATTGCTCTTGCCAGTCCCCGTGTTGGGCAGGCGCAAGTCTCCACGGTCTGGAGCGTCGGAGACGGCGAGAAGATTCGCACGGATGCAGCGCCACCCCCGCCTGGGCCAATTTCGCTCTTCGGCATGCGCAATGAGACTCTCTCGTTTCAAATTGTGGTGCGTGCTGGAGGCGGGGGGGCACGTGATGTCTCCCTGAACTTTACGGGTCTGGCTATTGGCGAGATTCAGGTCTTTCGCGAGGACACCGTTGTGGTCCACGAGCGGTCCCACGGCTTGGTCTGGCGAGCGGGAAGTGCCGCTGAGCCGAATGTGCCAGTTGGTTCCATTCCCGATCGCTTGGTGCCGCTTTCGCCAGGGGCTGGGAGTGTGATTCCGCCAAACGGGCAGCAGGTGTTCTGGGTAGACATCTGGATTGACCCATCGGCCAAGCCGGGCTTGCACAGCGGCAGCGTATCGGTCTTGGGGGATGCAGCGTGTGGAGTGCGGTGCAACTTGAAACTGGAAGTTGAGCTCCTAGACCGCACAATGCCCGACGAGGTTCAGGCTCGGTCTATGGTTTGGTTCTCAGGGACAGACGTCGATGAACGCGTGTTGGGAAGGTATTATTCTGATCCCGAAACCGTTGAGGAAGCAGCTGTACGGAAGCTGCGACTACGACACTACCAACTCGCGAGACAGCATCGGATATCGCTCTTCGGCCAACACGAAACAATTGATGGTGAACTCGATGCACTGCTCTCTGGCTCCGCCTTTACTGAGGCGCACGGCTACAGAGGGCCAGGAAAGGGCAAAGGGCTTGATGTCCTGGTGCTTCACGCCTATGGCGGCGAGCTTTCGCACGAGCAAGCGGCGACTATTCTGGATGAAACTAAGAAATACCCCTATCTTAAGGATGTCTTTGTTTATGTAATGGATGAACCCGAGGCCAACCAGTGGGCCGAGATTAACCGCCGCGCACAAGCGTCGCGGCCCATGCCCTCGTTTGTCACGACGATGTACACCGCCAAACTTGAGGCGGACATTTTCGCCGAGCTGGCTGGCATGTACTCAAGAGAGAATGCCGAGTTGGGGCGCGCTGCTGGCAAGACGGTTTGGATCTATAATGGAGAGCGACCATTTACTGGATCCTTCGCCATTGATGATGTGGCGGTCTCACCTCGTGTGAACCCCTGGATCCAATACAAGCTTGGAATCGCGCGTTGGTTTTATTGGGAAGCTACCTACTACTATGATTTTCAGGGCAAGCGTGGTGCGATCGATGTTGGGAAGAATGCACTGAACTTCACGAATCGTCATGGTGACCGAGTAAACGGCGATGGCTTGTTGATGTACCCAGGACGCGACTTGCTCTTCCCCGATAGCGATGCGGGCCAGGCCGGCCCAATGCCCTCGATTCGGCTCAAGAACTGGCGGCGGGGCATTGAGGACGTGGAGTACCTGGCCATGGCTCGCGCTGAAGGCTTTGGGGAACAAGTCGATAAACTCTTAGAGGCACTATTGCCTCGCGTGGTGGACCAAGTGAATGCGAATGCCTCCGTGAGCTTTCCCGAAGACGGCGCAACCTGGAACAAAGCTCGCCGCTATCTTTTTGAGCTCTTGCGAGATGGGCGCAGTGAACTTCGATTTGCGCCGATCGAGCGGTCGCGACCGAGAGAAGAAGCGTCCATATCGCGGTTCTGGATGGCTGCGCTCATGGGCTTTGTAGTCGCACTGCTTCTCGCGCTCTGGCTTTGGCGCTCTCGCACCTAGCTCGACGGAGGCACGCAGGCCTTCAGATTGTCGTCGCGCTCTTCCACAAAGGTGACATTCGACGAACAGTTGGACTCTTGGTCATCGCTGCGATTTGCGTTGCACTCAGCTTTGTCGAGACAGGTGCGAAAGCAGTAGTTGCTGCCATCATCGTGGGCTACACATGCAGAAGAGTCTGGGCAGTCGGAATTATCAAGGCAGTCCTTGATCCCGCAGTAGCCACCCTTGAAGTCGGCAAGGCACTCTTGGTTTGTCTCCTCGTCGCATTCATCAATCGCGATGCATTCAGCTCCAATGCCCAGAACGTCCGCATCGTTGTCGCTGCCACATGCAGTTGCTACATATAGGAAAATTACTGAGGCTAGAGCGTATCTCATAACCCCTGACCGAGTATGAGGGCCCGAGCTGCTAACAGGTCCAGGATCGAGAGCGCGGGCATAGTGGCTCTACGGCAAGGTTTCGCGACGCCGAGATGCGCCGCAGTTCGGGACTCAGACGACCGAAGAGGTTGTGAGATACGCTCTAGTGTGCTTCGCATTCTATTCGATTTCCTTGAGCAACGATTGCGCATCGGCGACATTTGGCCCGGAGGGAAACCGGCGGAGGTATCGTTGCAAGAGGGTCTTGGCTTTGTTGGTCTTGCTTTGTGCCAACAAGAGTCGAGCTTGGGCAAAGAGCGCGTTTGCGCCCCATGGGCCACGTGTCTTAGCTGCCCTTCGGTAGAGTTGAAGGGCTTCGGTTGGCGCAGAGTGTTCCTTCGCGGCGGCTTGCTCGAACAACGCACGAGCATCAACTGGTTTGCCTGGCGCTTGTCGTAACTCTTGGTCTTCAGCCGGATCTACCTTCTGCACTGGGCTCGAAGCAATCGCGCTAGCTTCCGTGGTCTTGGTCTGCGCCGGCCACTGCTCACCAGCGCGAACGAGTTCTCTCTTGTCGCCATGGCTCACAGCAACGATGCCTTCCGCAACAACTACGTGGGTTTGGCTCATCTCCCGATATACTGAGAACGTTGTTCCAACCACTTCGATTTGAACATTTCCGGCGCTCACGGTCACCGGAGCTTCGTGATCTCGCGGCTCAACGTGCATCGTGATGCCTCCTTCATCGATCTGGATCGCGAGGTTGTCACCAAGCTGCTCGATGGCAACATCGGAGTGGGAATGCACCTCAAGGCTAGCTCCTCTCAACACGATGCTAGTAGGGGAGTCCTGGGTTGAAATTTCAGAAGTACTCTGAATACTGACAGCTACCTCATCCGAGTTGCGGTCCGGCCTTGAGACAACCAGAAAACCCCCTGCTGCTACAGTCATGCAAGCAAGTGCGAGTGCTCCAACCACACGAGTGCGACGAAGTGACGTCGACGCGACTTGCGGTGCTGGGGCACTGTCGAGAGCATTCATGAGGCCTTGCTCGACACGCTTCCAGCTGATCTCAGAGAGATCCTCGATCGGAGGTGGGGTTTGAAACGAATCCGTCATGATGGCTCCTGGGATGCGAGGTAGCTTGCGAGAAACGGGTCACGGCGGGCGTGTTTGGACACTTCCTTTCGAGCGCGCCAAACACGGCTCTTTGTAGCCACGAGTGTGGTCTCCATCAGTGCGGCAACGTCTTGCATCTTTCTGCCGTCGATGACGTGGAGTGCAAAGGCGATGCGATACTTGGGGTCGAGTTTTGCGAGGACTGCGTAGAGCCGGCGAGCCGCTTCGCGCGAGAAGGCAATCGCATCCGACTCTGGTGCATCGGTTACCATCTCTGGGACCGTCTCTACGTCGATCACTGCGGGTCTCTTGCGACTGAGGTGGGCGAATGCAACGCGAGAGCAGATGGTTGAGACCCATGTGCCAAGTCGAGCTTGCCCGCGAAACGACTCGATCGATCGAAACACCTCTAAGAAGGTATCCTGCACCAAGTCTTCAATCTCTCGGTTACTTCCAAGAATGCGATAGAGAATCGCATGCACCCGTGATTTGTGATCGTGAAAGAGTTGCAGTTGAGCGGAGCGATCACCTGAGGCACAGCGAGTAGCCAGCTCGACATCGTCGTGCTGAACCGCGATCGCATTGGGCTGAGGACTCATGATTGTCGAAAGGAGCGACGGATTAGTTGATGATAATGCTCGCAACGCAGCAGCCGTTTGAGCAGTATTCGTCGCTCGCGCAGTCTTCCGTCAGGGTGCATGTGGTGCTTGTTGCAGGACACTCTGCCTCATTGCAGGTGTCGGGCAAATCTGCCTCCGTCTGGCCTGGGCACAGAATGCAGTCGTTTGGGTCATCGTTGCAGCCACCTGGCCCACACTCATCAGACTTGGTGCATGAGTAACAGGCGTCGAGATTCTCCGACTCACAACACTGTCCTTCGGTTGGGTTGTCGAGTCCATCGCAGTTCTCTTGTTCGTAGATGGCGGGGTTGGTGAGTACGTCTTGACAGTTTCCCCCCTCACAGATGGTGCAACAGCCAAAGCAATCACAACCAGGTGGCGTGAGCGGAGAGCACGAGTCGATGCATTGCTGTGTCGGTGTGCACTTATTCGCATCGTACTTTGGGCCCGTGAAATCGATGCAGCCATCTGCCTGCGGGGTTTCATTCCCTTCGCAGCAGTCTATGAATGGTTCTAGGAAGCAACATACGTGCAGATCGCAGCCGTCGTTTCCGCTGCCGCTATCTCCGTCGAAGAAGCAGTCCTGTTTGATGGCATCGATATTGTCGCCAGGAATGTCGGTAGCAAAACTGCCCTCATCATTGTCTTCAAGCCCTGTGCACTCAGGATCCGCTCCATCGATAACGCCATCCTCATCATCATCGATGCAGTTGTTGCACTCGGTTCCCGTCGCTGAACACTCAGGCGCGTTTGGATCCGCATCAGGCGCGTTTGGATCCGCATCAGGCGCGTTTGGATCCGCGTCGGCAACAGCGTTGGGATTGGCGTCGCTATCGAGAGCCACATCCGATGAACCGCAAGCGGCGGCAAAAGTGATCACAAGAGCGAGTAACGTGCGGTGTAGGTTCATGTAGCGAAGATCCTTTGGGTGCGAACTCAGACGTTTTCCTGGTTCTCCATAGTGCGTGCACCGCGCAAAAAGGTGGCAAGAATCTAGAGGGGAACGCTCAGAAATATCCCCAATTCTAGATCCGTGGTCGGAAGATCAAGAACTGCAGTGTTTCGAACGAGATAGCGCTGGCTTCGCGTGTAGTAGCGGGTGCGCAAGCCAAGGCCAAGTCGCGCCACGCTGAGCGGCACTTCCAATGCAACGCCAAGAGCCACGCTTGGGTTGAAGCGGGTTTTAGCCACCGAGATTCCCTCTGGCGAGAGTGTCCCACTCAGATGTGCGCGATGTAGGCTCACCTGTGCAAGCCCCAACCAGGTGAAGTGTCGCCAGGGCCGACGAATTCGTGCCTCAAGTGCAAGCGAAGCACCAACAAAGTGTCCTTGAAATGCCAAGGAGTCAACGCTGTGTCCTGGCCCAGAGGCGAGCACAATGCCAAGTTGGAGTGGTTGGATATCCCGAAAGAGTCCAAACCCAATTCGCGCATCGGAGTGTCCGTCAACAAGCCCTCTGCGAACCAAGAGTTCGCTGTGCATCTGCCATCTTGCGGCTGCTGGTGGGAGTTTGGGATTCGCTTGGGCCGCTGCACTCGCACTGGCACCGAAGCGCCGATCCGGTGGTGCTGCAGTAGTGTGCATGAGGAGTGTCTTGATCGAGAGCGCGATCGCAGCGGCGTCTGCATCTCCGAGAGGAACTCGCACATGCAACTTGCGCACGACAACACGATCAGTCTGTTGATCGTAGATCCAAAGTGCCTCGCCATTAGCGTTCGAGGTGATCCAAACGGCAGCCCGTGCTTGATGGTTGCGACACAACTCCCTGGCACGATCTCGAGCACCGGGCATCGATTCACTGGGTACGATTTCTTCTGAGGAAAGAGCCGTAATCGCAATCTCCCAGGGCCGAAGCGCTTGCTCAGTTGCACGCAAGAGCGAATCCTCTGGGTTCACAAGTAGGACATTGTTGCTTGCCTCTGCTGCACTTCCGCAGATGAGAATGGTCAGCGCGACCAAAACACGGATGCGCACACCTCGCCATTCCGTCAGCGCTCTCTTGAAGGCTGAACTTCGGCGGTCTTCACTCGCATCATGGTGCGACAACTTCACAGGTTCTCTTGTCCCACGCTTTCGCTGCGTTGTCACTGGTGGGTGCGCATTGACGATGAGCCGCCTTGGAGAAATACTGTTGCGATGGCATATGTTCGCAAGATCGACCCAGAGGATGCTAGTGGACTTTTGCGCCGAGTATTTGATACGCGACAAAAGGCTGCTGGACGGCTGTGGCAAATCGTAGCTGTGCAGAGTCTCAACGCAGCCTCGTTGCGAGACTCTATGCGCTTTTACGGGCAAGTCATGTACGGCGATTCTCAGCTATCCAGGGTGGAGCGAGAGATGATTGCTGTCGTCACTTCGCAGGCGAATGAGTGCCACTACTGAATTAAGGCGCATCTCTATGATCTCCGGTCGGAGGTCGATGACCAAGAATCGGTGACCAGGTTTGCTCGCAATTGGCGCCAGGCTGGTCTCGACGAAAGCCTTGTCGCGCTGCTTGAGTACTGTGTGCGTCTTACTCTCGAACCTGCGAAATGTTCTGATTCAGACATTGGTTTGCTGCGCAATTGCGGCTACAGCGATGAAGCCATTAGTGACTGCGTGCAAGTGTGTTCTTTCTTCAACTACATCAATCGAATTGCGGAGGGGCTTGGTGTCGATGATGAGCCTTGGCTCGATGATCTAGGTTTGCCGGTAGCGCCGGCGAATGCCCCAGCAGAGCCCGAAAACACTCAGTAGAAGGGCATTCGAGAGAGGTCCTCCCTGTTGACCATTGCTTGCACACCCGCCAATGAGGCCGCCTGTCTTGTTGGGCTCCTCGCCAGGATTTGGGGGCTCCGGCTCCGGTTTGGGCCCACCTGCTGCTGAGACGCGAATTGCATCAACCGCTACATGCTGGTCATCGGCGACAGTGAATTCACTGTTGTCGAACACCTCAAGACCTTGGCCTCCGCCTACCGCAAACTCAAACGTGCCCAGGGAGTGCCAACCATCTACGGCACTTTGATCAACGGAGAACTCACTGCTTTGACCATCGTGCACAAGTTCGTAGCGTGCATCCTTGTGTACGGAAAACTCTGAGCCCCCGAAGACTTCGACTTCATACGTTCCCGCCGCGCTTGGCACAATTTGCCATCGGGCCCAATTGCCTTGCTCGTCACGCTCGATGGCATTTGTCCAGGTAACCGTGTCGCCGTAGCCTTGGCCGCTCTCGATTCGCCAGAATTGCCCCGGGCCCAGTAGCTGTGTGCAGGCATCCGAATCATCAATGATGCTGCCTTCGGATGGCATTGGCGGGCAGCTGTCGAGAATAGGTGGCTCAAGATCGCTTGCAAACCAGGCAGTTTGCATCGCACCAGCTTCGGTGCTCAGCTCGATATGAAGGTGATCGAGGTGCGGATTCGCCCCACCGTACTCACGTTCTTTGTCCCCCGCCTGTCTCTCGGCGCCCCAAGTGGTTCGATCCCAGATGATGAATTGGATGCCGATCAGCTCCGAGTTCTGAATGAGCCAATGTGCAATCGGATCACCCAAATCATTGTCTGCATCGTCATCCGCTGTGGTGCGAATCATGAGATCGAGTGCGCGCCCCGTTGCGTGAACGGAGGTTTGGCTTGGGTTGCCCACAATCGGTCGACACGAATACCCGCCAATGACGTCAATCTGCGGAAAGTACGCCAGCAAGTAGTCTCGCAAGATGGCACCTCCCTCGGTAAAGCTGCCTTGGCAGCTTCGCTCATCCTCAAACCACGGACCCGCTCCTGTGTAGGTGACTGTTTGCGTATCGCCCTCAGCCAGGATGTGGGCCGGAGCACGCCAACGGCCTTCGGTGGCCAGGCTGTGAACGTCGCTGCCAACCTCCGGGGCATTGCACGCGACTACCAATATCCAAGAAAGGACCGCGATCGAGATCGCATTTACGTGGGTTCTGAGCATCAAGAGTAAGAAGTTCGCGAACGCTTTGTGGCGCCGGCACGCATCTTAGCATGCCGGGCTTGCTAGCATGGATCGCAATGCGCGTGTTTGCTGTCTCCTTGTTCCTGGTCTTTCTGAGCAGTTGCATGCAAACACGTTATGTGGTGCAGGCTGGTATTGGGCAAGCGGAGCTTTGGAGCCTCGCTCGCCCTATTGGGGATGTGATCGACGATCCGAACACCGACGAGCGAACCAGAGTTCTACTTAAAGAGAGCCAAGTCATCATGAAGTTCGCCAAGAAGCGCGGACTGGCTAGCAAAGGCAACTACGAGCAGTTCGTAGAAGTCGATCGCGGGCAGGTCGTTTGGTTTCTAGCAGCAGCGAAGCCGCTGGAGCTTGAGGCCGAGATTTGGACGTTTCCTCTGGTTGGGAGTTTCCCGTATCTCGGTTGGTTCGACAAAGCGGAAGCACTGCAGATTCGCAAACGGCTAAAGAACCGCGGCCTCGATGTCTACATTCGACCCGTACACGCCTATTCGACAGGCGGCTGGCTTGATGATCCCATTCTCTCAACCATGCTTACACCTGGGGACGATGCGTTTCGCTATCTGAGCAACATTCTCTTGCACGAACTCACCCACGCCAATCTTCTTGTGAATGATCAAGCAACCCTAAACGAGAGCATCGCAAACTTCGTTGGCGATACCATGGCAGACGAGTATCTCGTGTGGCGTTTTGGTGAGGACTCAGAAGAAGTCGTAGTCTATCGCGAAGAAGCAGCACGCTCACAAGAGCGCGGGGTGCGCTTTGCAGAAGCCTACGCGGCCCTGGAAGTGCTATATGCGAGCGGGAAGAGCGACAAAGAGAAACTCGCTGAGAAGATGCGCATTACCAAAGCGCTGCAGTACGATCTCGACTTGTCTTGGCGGCCCAACAATGCATCGCTCTTGGGCTTTAAGGTCTACAACACAGGGCAAAAAGAGTTTAAGGCGCTCTACACAGCCTGCGGCCATCGCTGGGCACCGTTCTTCGCCGCCATCAAGAGCCTAAAAGCGGGTGACTTTGAACAAGAGCAGATGGAAGAAATTGACTCGGTCATTCGGTCTCTTCTTCCAAAGTGCAAGGCTTTGAGTAAAGAAGCATAGGCGCTCTGCTCGTTGCAGGAGAGGGCTGCACGAGGCTGACCGTCTAAATGGGGACTGTGTGAGCCTAGCGATACACTTTTATGCTGCTGAAAATATAGGGTATTGGGGGAGTGTTCGATTTTCCTAATGGGCCCTACAGAATATCCGAATTGTGAGATGTGGTGGCTGGGCCTACATAGCTAGGGTCATGAATCGCACCGCACTTCTCCCCTCCCTCTTCGCCGTATTCGCGCTCGCTGCATGTAGCTCAGAGATTGTTCCTGAGCAGGGCGATTTTGTGAAAGGAGGAAACGGAAAGGCGGACTCTAGCGCTGAGGCTGTCTTTCTCGATTTCGAATTCGACGGCACGCTTCTTTCCGACTCATCGTTCAATCCCAATCAGAAGATTGAGGATCAATTGCTCTATACCATCGGCCATCTCAATGGAGACAACTCGGTCGGGCGCCTCGACAAGCTAGAGCTTTCCGACGTCACGGTCGAGAATGAGAACGGTCGTAAGCGAATCAGCTATCATGCATCGATTCCCGTTGCTTGGGGTAAGAAAAGTTCTATTCCATCAACCTATGAATTTCAGCTTCCCGCGGACATGGGCTTCAGTGCTCTCGATGCGTTTGCCGAAGACTACGGACATCGCTGTGTTGACTTCGGTGCACACGACGTCGATCAAGGTAGCATGTGGTACTACTATCGACCCGAGCGTTCGGGTTGCAGTATTGCTTCTAAGGACATCATGGAAACCACTGCATCGGTTTCTCTGAGCTCTATCAACACGACGGGCAAATTTCCCGAGTACCACAAAGTGTGGGAGGACGATGCTCTCAAGGTTGTTGCGATCTTTGGCAAGTATGAGGATGGCGCGACAAGCGGCTCTGACGCAGGCATTGCGGCCTACAACAAGTTCGCTCGCACGATCGAGAATGCACTCGATGACAAAGACGGCTTCAAGTCGGTGCCCCTGGACATTCCATTCAGCCCAGGCGTAGATGTGCCTGAAGTGAGTTTCTCGGCTGACTTGGGCGATGGAAAGAGCATCGAGGTTGTCGCTCTTCTCGTCGACAACATTCGCACCGCGCCAACAAGCTTCAACAATCGCTATGAGGAGCTCACGGGGAGCGCCGACCTCATTGCCTACAATGGTCACGCTGGACTTGGTGCCAACGTTCGCGCAATGGCTCGCAAAGGCAATTGGGAAACGGGACAGTATGCCATCGTCTTTATCAATGGCTGCGACACCTACGCCTACGTTGATTCAGCGCTAGCCGAAGCTCACGCTGCTGTGAACTCGGACGATCCAAACGGCACCAAGTACATGGACATTGTGACCAATGCGATGCCGAGCTTCTTTCGCTCGATGCCAAATGCTTCACTGGCACTCATCAACGGACTGCTCAGCTATGAGGACCCCAAGACCTACGAGAGCATGTTCCGCAACATCGACTCGGCTGAAGTCGTGCTTGTCTCCGGAGAGCAAGACAATGAGTATGTGCCCGGTTTTGGCGAAGACCCAACCGACCCAATTGATGCATGGGCTGGACTTGATGAGAGTGGCAAGGTCGCAGCAGATGAGGAGCACCGATTTGAGACCCCTGTTCTTGCGTCGGGCACATATGAGTTCGCACTGTCCGGTGACGAAGATGCCGATCTTTACATCCGAGTTGGGCAAGAGCCGAGTACTCGGAACTACGACTGTCGCCCCTTCTTGAACGGCTCGAACGAGAGCTGCTCTGTTGAGATTTCAACTCCCGCCAAGGTGCATGTGATGGTTCGTGGGTGGAACGCGAGCTCAAACTATGAGCTGACCGGCAAGTAGTTGACCGTGCTCCAGCGCAGATGGGCTCAGCCACAAGAGTGGTTGGGCCCTTGCGACTTTCGGCTCACAGACACGTTCTGTTCCTGGCGCTTTTGGCATGGCTCGCCTGCGCTTTTCTCGTAGCGTCGCGTACGATGGTGGAGATTCATGGGGCAGGAACTCAAGCGAACGCTCTCGCTCACCGACGTTGTCGCCCTTGGCATCAATGGTGTCATTGGAACGGGAATCTTTCTGCTGCCTGGCAAAGCCGCGGGACTCATGGGGCCAGCTTCGGTCATCACACTGCTCTTCGCGGCGTTGCTCTCGCTGCTCATTGCTCTCTGCTTCGCAGAGGTGGGCAGCAAGTTTCGAGGCACGGGCGGAGCCTACTTGTACGCACTGCGAACCTTCGGAGACACTACGGGATTTTTCGTAGGCTGGATGGTGCTGATGGTTACGCTTACGTCATGGGCCGCGATGGTCAACGGTCTTGCAGATGCAGTCGCAGCCACGGCCAACATTCCCGCGCTTGAAGACGGGATTTGGCGAGACGTCTCGATGGTAACGTTCATGGGCGTGCTGACGGGAATCAATCTCCTGGGAGCGAAGATGGGCGCGCGAGTGTCAAACTTCTTCACGCTTGCCAAGCTCCTTCCGCTCGCATTGTTCATCGGAGTTGGCCTTGCATACATCAACACGTCGCACTTCACCCCCTTCGCACCCATGGGCTATGAGGCAAACTTCTTTGAAGCTACACTGCTCATCCTCTACGCATACGTAGGATTCGAAGCACTCGTGGTTCCAGCCGGCGAGATGGCAAATCCCCGCCGCGCGGTTCCTTTGGCACTTATTGCTGTGCTCGTTGTCTGTGTGATCGTCTACGTGGGTGTCTTGGTGGTTGCTACCGGAACTCTTCCTGGGCTCGCGGGTCATCCCGCCCCAGTTGAGGCGGCATCCAAACTCTTCATGGGAGACGTCGGAGCGGGCATCGTTGCCATCGGTATTCTGATTTCAATGATCGGTGTCAATTCGGCGCAAGTCTTTGTCGGTCCCAGACGCGTTTTTGCTCTATCAGAGAATGGTCATATGCCACGAGTTCTCTCACTCGTGAGCCCGAAAGGCGTGCCTCACGTTGCGCTCATTGTGATGTTCGTAATCTCGGCGGCAATTGCCGTTTCGATTTCTGATTTCGCGACACTCGCATTGGTTTCAGTCGTGGCACGCTTTGCCCAGTACATCTCAACCTGCCTAGCAGCCTTTCTCATAAAAATTCGTAAGCGTGATCGCGACACAGATGAAGCCGCGTTTCGTCTTCCACTGGGCCCAGCCATTCCCGTTGCAGCTCTCGGCTTGTGTGCGCTTTTGCTCTACAAGTCTGCACAGAGCAACATTGAACCGTTCAAGTATGGAGGGCTCGCCCTGCTAGCGGGAGTACCTGTGTACACAGCGATTGTCATCCTCCGCGGTATGCGTGCAGCTGAGAGGTAGGCTCGAACCTGACTCCCTTCGTCGTTGATCGACCCTTCATGTCCACAATCGAAGACCAAGAGCGGCGCGATCCTCTTCCTGGGTCGAGTGGTGGCCCCCCCGCTAGCAACACCAGCGGAGTCGCGAGTTGACTACGAAAACTCCATGACTCCATCATCCACATCGCTGTATCGAATGTTTGCGATGTCGAACGCGTAGTTCTGCTTGAGCTTCCATGGAGCACGGTCTCCTTGCTTTGGGAGCAGATGTCGTCCGCGCTCGATGTAGCCCGCTTTGAGAGGGACAAACGGTCGCTCCTCTACGCGAGAATTGCTGCGCGCAACACACGTAGTGTGACCATGCTCTTCCATGTGGTTTAGCAGCCGACACATATACTCCGAAGTGAGGTCGCACTTGAGAGTCCAAGAAGCGTTCGTGTAGCCAAACCACTGGGCGAGGTTTGGAATTTCACTAAACATCATCGCCTTGTACATCATGCTATCGGATACGTCGACCTGCTTTCCATCGACATGGATTGCGATGCCGCCCATGAGTCTTAGCTTGAGACCTGTGGCGGTCACCACAATGTCTGCGTCGATAGACTCGCCCGACTTAAGTCGAACTCCGCTCTCAGTAAATGTCTCAATCTGATCCGTGACAATGGAAGCACGGCCATCATTGAGAGCTCTAAAAAGGTCTCCATCGGGGACCAGGCAGACTCTCTGATCCCATGGCGCATATTTCGGAGTGAAGTGCTTCTCTATGTCGTAGCCTTCCTTGAGTTCTCTTCGAACAGAGTTGATCAGAAATTTTGCGATCTTTGCAGGGCGGCTCTTTGACTGATTGTAGAACAGCATCGTGATACCCACGTTCTTCCACCGAAGGAGATTGTAGGCCGCCTTCTCTGGCAAGAACCGTCGAACCTGCTTGGCGATTGCGTCCTCGGAAGGCCTCGACATCATGTAGGTTGGCGAGCGCTGGAGCATCGTTACTTGCGCCGCTGTCTCTGCAAGTGATGGAACGAGAGTGACGGCTGTTGCACCACTTCCGATGACGAGTACCTTCTTGCCCGAGTAATCCAGGTCCGCGGGCCAATGCTGAGGATGCACAACTGTGCCCTCATACGCATCGATTTTAGGGAAATTCGGTGTGTATCCCTCTTCGTAGTCATAGTAGCCACTACAGGCAAAGAGGAAGCTACAAGAGTACTCCACAATCGCCTCAGTGGTCTGCACGCGAAGGGTCCACGTTGACGTTTCGCTCGACCACGAAGCACTCTGAACATGCTGAGAGAACTGGATGTGTTTTTCGATTCCGTTCTCTTCGACTGTCTCGTGCAGGTAGCGGAGAATTGCGTTGCCATCAGCAATCGCGCGCTGCTCCTTCCATGGCTTGAATGAGAAGCCGAGGGTGTACATGTCTGAGTCCGAGCGAATACCGGGATAGCGAAAGAGATCCCAGGTTCCTCCGAGATTCTCTCGTCCCTCGAGAATGGCGTAGCTGCGCCCTGGGCACTCTGTTTGCAAATGATAGGCGGCGCCGATTCCCGAAATGCCCGCGCCTACGATCAGTACATCGAAGTGTTTCATTCGTGTCAGCAGTGTAGCCGATGAAACTCCCCGTAGACGGCACTCGCGATTCACGGTGGGTGGCCACTTTGGGGCCATCGAGAACCAAGACTGTGGGCTACAAGATCGTGGGCTATGTGAAACGCGTCTCTGTGGAGCCTGTGGGCCCTACCTCTTCGTTGACTATGAGAAGCGCCACTTTGGAATTCTGGCTACACACAGGATGGGCTTGGGGCCTTCCCACGGGGCAAGCGGGTTCTCGATACGGTCGAAACTGAGTTGCAGGACTGGGGGAACTGCGGGCTCTAGTTTAGAGTCGAGGCATGCACAAGCACACCACGAAACCATCTCGTCTTGGCCCAGCTCGGAATCTTGCGGGCGCAGGCGCACTGGCTTTTGGACTCATGGCTGGATGTGGATCGAGCGACTCAGAGAGTGCAGACGCCGCCCCCCAGGTCACCTTTGACGCGGCGGCCACGGTTGATGCAGCCATTGCTGACGCTGGAGCCTTCGACGCCGCAATCGATGTAGATGCTGCTGTGCAAGTAGAATCGCAGCGTGCTCTTTGGCTTGGTGACTTCACCACCAATGGTGTCGATGAAGTTCGCATTTATGATGGCATTGCTGGACTCTCGAGTTTCACGATGACGGGCGTGACCGTGGTCGACGATATTCAATCGGTTGCTGTGTCGCCCGATGGAACCAAGCTCGCCATTGGCATTGCACACGATGGGGGCACGCCAACTCTCTACGTCGCCAACATCGATGGCACCGGCACGCCAGTCACCATTCTAGATTCGGCGGATGCCGCCGTGACGTTTAGCGAAATTGCTTGGTCCCCGGATGGAACTCAGCTCGCCTATATTGCCGACACGCTGCTTGATGGTGAGAAGCTCGTCTTTGCTGCGCCTGCCGACGGCACAGCCGCTCCTGCACTCGTGAGCCACAACCCGAACAATGCAGCTCAGGACGCACAAACCATCGTTTGGACTGACAATGCCCATGTTGTGTACCGCGGCGACTTGGTTAACGATACGGTGGACAATTTCTACATCACCGATGTCACGTTGCCCGTGCCAGCCCCAGTTTCGCTGGTCCCAGACAATATCTTAGTCGACGGCTCCGAGGTGCGAAACACCGCTGGGTTTGGTGGTGGCAAGGTGTACTTCAAGAGCAACCATGAGGGCACCTTCAAGCTCTACCGTGTTGATCCCGATGGGCAGAACCTTGAGATTGTCCCCGCATTGGCCGCACTCACCAACGGCGCAGGCGCTGCAGAAGGCGGAACCTTCGCCATCTCGCCCGATGGAGCGAGCATCGCATTTAGTGCAGACTCCCCAACCGCGTTTCTCTACCAAGTTTACGTTGCGCCGCTTGGTGGCACAGCAACACTTCAGTCCAACATTGCGGTCAACAATCCAACTCCCATGTCTACGCGCGGCCCTGTTGGGCCAAACGCCATTCGATGGAGCGGCGATGGAACGATGCTCGGCATCACTGCTGATTGGCCCGGCAATATCGGTGACCTCGACAACGACAATGCGGGCTACATCGTTCCTGCGACTGGAGCAGCAGGCGGTGTCCGAATCTGGAACGTCGATGTGGTTGCCAACAACCAAGATGTCGTTGAGGTGGCATTCACCTCCGATTCATCAACGTTCTTCGCGCTAGGAGACCTGCGAACGAACAACAACACCGAGGTCTTTGTTACGACGGACCTCGCAACGGCTGACCAAGACACGACAGCGACTCTCATCGAGGATGTTCCAGCTGGTGGCGACGTCTTTGAACTTCAAATCATCCCGTAGCCTAAGGCCTCCGCTCAGCGTTCCCCGATTCTCGGAGCGGTTTGCGGAAACCGTCTCGAGACATCGCGCGCTCCCTGCTTCTGACGCACTTTCGCGTCAACAGCAGGATGCGTCTTAGGAGAAAGACATCACTACCATCGTGCATGTGACGTTTCAGTTCTAGAGCTGCGCACTACGGAGTGGCCAGTGCAAACGGCTGAACAGCGTCGGGCTGCTCGGCCACCCATAAGAGATGTTCGGTATAGTCACCTTGAAGAGCCTTTGTCCCTTTCTTACCGGCGTGCTCGCCAATGATGTGGGTTCGCTCCAGTGGAATGCCTGCTTTGCCATACGCAAAGATGTCAGACTCGGCGTTGCCGTACGCGTAGTCGATCTTGTAACCGGTATCCAGCAGCGTTTTGAGATATGCAAGCTTGTACTCACCAACGCTGCCTCGCGTGGGGAGAGCATCGCGGCTTCGATCGGTTGTATGCAAGTGGCCTGGGGCGCAGTCTTGCGCTTCCAACCAAGCGCGAGTGAGCTTCGCTAGCCAATAGGGTCGCCCCGTGATGTACACCAAGAGGTATCCTTTCGCAGCCCAGGCCTTTGTCAGCGCTGCGGCATCTGGGTAAGCCTCTGCTGGACGCTTGCCAGAGTAAAGCTCGTCGAAATACTCGGCCTTCATTTCATCTGCAAGTTCAGCGTCGCTAATCGTGAGGGTGCCATCGATGTCGAAGAGCACAAGCCTCGTTCCTTCTGGAGCAAGTGTTAGCCGCGATGTAACCGTCGACGCATCACCTCGCACCACTTGCGTGATGTTGTAGATGCCGGGATTGGACGGCACTGCATCTGGACTCACTTCGAACGCTGTGCGCCCATCATCATCCGTGACAACTGTGCCAAGCGCCTCGTAGCTTTGGCAGGTATCCAAGAAGACGACCACTGTTTCGTCCTCCAAATCCTTGCTCACTCGACCGTAGGCAAACTTTCCCGGAATCGTGACGGCGTCACCTGGCCTAACGATCACATCCTGAGCGCTGTGCGCAACGCGTCCAAGTTTGGCGATTACCTTGTTTCGCTTGTGGGCGAATGATGACTTGGGTGGTGTGCCAAAGTTGCCCTTGGTACAAACTCGAAACGTGCCTTTCGGCGACGCGGGCAAAGGTTGCGCGGGCACCTTGGAAGGTGCTGTGGCTGATTTGGGTTGGGTGGCCGAGTTTGCGGAGGTATTGGGTTTCTCGGTGCACCCTGCCGTTGCGAGTAAGGCCGTTGCCAGTACAGGTAGCCAGTTTGGGGAACGCGAGTTTGATTGCCGCATAGCGCCGGCAGCATAGCGGATCATGGAAGACACTGTACGAGACTCACCGTGGAACGCTGGCGAGTGCGACAACGCAAAGGCGGGTTCGAATCCTCATCAATCGCACACTAGTGCGCGATCCAGAGGCATAGAACGCCCTGGCTCGGTTCTTCGGCCTTTGAACGCCTTCGGCTCATCGTTGCTCAGATCCTTGCTTGCCCCAGCAAGGTCGTC
>JANTGM010000069.1 GCA_024762925.1 Kofleriaceae bacterium
GTGACACGAGAACCGGTGACACGAGAACCGGTGACACGAGAACCGGTGACACGAGAACCGGTGACACGAGAACCGGTGACACGAGAACCGGTGACACAGTGGCGAGCGACTGATGCGTGATAGACAAGCGCTGCGGGGCTCGGCTGTTCGAGGTCACAACGCTTCTCGCAGAAGCTGAGTGCCAACACCGCCCTTGGTAAAGACCTCCAAGAGAAGCGCGTGTTCAACGCGGCCGTCAATAATGTGGACTTTACCCACACCTCCATCAACCGCATCCAGCGCGTTCTGGACTTTGGGAATCATGCCGCCGCTGATCGTGCCATCGTCGATGAGCTCACGAGCATGGATAGAACTAAGAGTTGTTATTAGACTCCCCGTTGCATCTCGCACACCTTCCACGTCGGAGAGGAGAACGAACTTTCGCGCTCCCAGAGCAATGGCTAGTGCAGCAGCAAACGGATCTGCGTTGATATTAAGCGTTTGCCCAGTGCTAGTGACAGCCAGGGGAGCAACAACGGGAATGTACTCGCCAAGCAGGTGTTCGAGCACGGCGGCATCTACGCTGGTAACGTTGCCAACCAGGCCCAAGTCGGGCTCACCGGGCCTCTTGACCGCTGTAACCATGCCGCCATCTTTGCCCGTAATGCCGATCGCCTTACCGCCATTGTGCTGGATGAGCCGAACAATCTCTTTGTTGAGACTTCCGCCCAGCACCATCTCGACAACCTCCAGAGCAGCCTGGTCGGTGACGCGCTGACCATCGATGAAATTTGGTTCGAGGCCAACACGATCGAGCATGCCGCTAATCTGCTTACCTCCGCCGTGCACCACGACGACGCGGATTCCAACCCAACTAAGAAGAATTAGGTCTTGGGCGAAGCGTTCACGCAGCCGCAGGTCCTCGAGCGAGGCTCCACCAATCTTCACGACAACGGTGCTGCCGCGAAACTCCTTGATGTAGGGCAACGCCTCGATGAGGACTCGCGCCCGTTCACTCGAACCAGTCACAACAGTCTATGCGTCGCGAAAGTGGTTTTTGCGGTAGTAGGCAAGCTCGGCTATCGACGTACGAATATCGGCCATAGCGGTGTGGCTACTCACTTTGGCGAAGAGCGCCTGCCCTCCATACCATCGACGCACCATCTCCTTGAAGCTCGAAACGTCAACTTGGCGATAGTGAAGCGTTGCTTCGGTTTCCGGAAAGTACCGACGAATAAAGAGGCGATCCTGGCCTATTGTATTGCCGGCCAAGAGTGCCTTTCCCGGCTCGCAGTTCTTAGAAATGAGCGTGGCCATGGCAGTGTCAACATCGGCGAGGGACGTGGTCGAGGCGCGGACTCGATCGAGAAGCCCGTTATCGGTGTGCATCTCGACAACGATAGGAGCCATGCCTTCAAAGGCAGACTCAGGCTGGTGAATCACAGCCTCATAGCTTGCACCTTCAATCTCGTTCAACTCACCGTCGGTGATGATGACTGCAACTTCGATGGGCACACAGCGCACCGGATCGAGGCCCGTCATTTCCATGTCGAGCCAAACCAGGCGATCGCTCAGCTTGTCCATGGCCGCACTATAGCAGCCTAGACCGGCAATTAGGCCGGCGCAGGCTACAAGATGCGCTACAAGATGAAGCGGCTTAGCTCTTCGTCTTCCACCAAGTCGTCAAGGCGCTCTTTGACGTAGTCTGTCGTGATCTTGACGGTCTGTGCACCAATATCGGGCGCGGAAAAGAGCAGTTCGTCGAGCAAACGTTCCATGATGGTGTGCAAGCGACGAGCACCGATGTTCTGAGTACCGGCATTCACCTGGGCAGCAAGACCTGCAAGTGTCTCGATCGCCTCGGTATCGAACTCCACCGTGATTTCCTCAGTGGCCAAGAGCGCCTTGTATTGGGTGACGAGCGCATTGCGAGGCTCCGTCAAAATGCGAACGAAGTCCTTGTCGGTGAGCGCTTCGAGTTCGACGCGAATTGGAAAGCGCCCCTGAAGTTCGGGAATGAGGTCCGATGGCTTTGCAACATGAAACGCTCCTGCCGCAACAAAGAGCACGTGATCGGTCTTGACGGGTCCGTACTTTGTGGTCACCGTCGATCCTTCGACGATTGGGAGTAGGTCGCGTTGCACCCCTTCGCGCGAGACTTCCGCTCCGCCTCGCTTCTCGGTTGAGACCGCAATTTTATCGACTTCATCGAGAAAGACGATTCCCCCCTGCTCCGCCCGAATGATTGCTTCTCGCTGAACCGCATCGTTGTCGACAAGCCGTTCAACCTCTTGCCCGGCGAGCACCTCGAGCGCGTCGGGGATCTTCATCTTGCGATGCTTTGTCTTGCCTCCCCCCATGTTGCCAAGCATGTCTTTGAGCCCCCCGAGCCCCATCTCTTCCACACCGCTGCCGCCAAAGATCTGCATGAAACCGCGACCGTCTTCTTTGATTTCGACTTCGACTTCGCGATCATCGAGCTTGCCATCGCGCAAAAGGCCTCGAAGCTTCTCTCGCGTGCTGTTCTCGGGAACGGCGACGGTCGCGCTTGCCGTCGGTATCTTGCCGCCTGGTGGACGATCGGAGAAGGAGGTCGCCTTGGCGGGCAAGAGCAAATCGAGAAGGCGCTCCTCGGCAGCCTCTCTCGCACGCGGTGCGAGTTTTTCTGCTTCTTCCTCTTTCACGAGCTTTATTGAGACCTCCATGAGGTCACGAACGATGGAGTCAACATCACGGCCCACGTAGCCGACCTCGGTGAATTTGGAAGCCTCCACTTTCACGAAGGGCGCACGGGCAAGTTTGGCGAGGCGTCTTGCGATTTCCGTTTTGCCAACTCCGGTTGGCCCAATCATGATGATGTTCTTCGGAGAAATTTCATCGCGAAGCTCACCCTCGACTTGCTGCCGCCGCCAGCGATTTCTCAGTGCCACAGCAACCGATCGCTTGGCCGCTTTTTGGCCCACGATGTATTTGTCGAGCGCCTTAACGATTTCGGAAGGGGTGAGATTGGTCGTATCGATACTCATAGCTACTCTCCTAAGACTTCGATCGTGAAGTTGGAGTTTGTATAGATGCAAATGTCGGACGCCACCTTCATAGCAGCTTCGGCGATTTCTCGAGCCCCGAGGTCGGTGTGCTCGCAAAGGGCGCGGGCCGCCGCAAGTGCGTAGTTGCCCCCTGAGCCAATTGCCACAAGGCCGTCGTCCGGCTCGATAATATCGCCGGTGCCACTAAGCAGGTACATGCCCTCGATGTCGGCGACGATGAGCATCGCCTCAAGCTTGCGCATCACTCGATCGGTGCGCCAGTCCTTGGCCATCTCGACTGCAGCTCGTCGCAAACGACCACCATGCTCACCGAGCTTTGCTTCGAGACGTTCGAAGAGCGATAGTCCATCCGCCGCGGAGCCAGCAAACCCACCGAGAATCTTGCCCTCTTGCATGGTGCGCACCTTGCGTGCTCCACCTTTCATAACGGTGTTGCCAAGGCTAACTTGTCCGTCGCCGACAACGACAACCTGCCCCCTGCGTCGAATTGCCAGGATCGTTGTGGATCGAAAGAGGGGTTTCAGATCGGGGCCGCCGCTAGTCATCGACGGAATTCGTACCACACCCAGAGGGGCTCCGCTCGTCGGTAGCTCTGGGGGAATTCTGGCGTTTCTGGGCGTGTGGATGGGCCGCATCGTAGACCCCCATGATGTGGTCCAGGGAGACCTTTGTGTAGACCTGAGTGGACGCCAAACTCGCGTGGCCAAGCATTTCCTGAATCGATCGCAGGTCGACACCGCCATCGAGAAGGTGGGTCGCAAAGGAGTGGCGAAGGCCATGAGGAGTTGCATCGGGAACCCCAGCTTCAACGACGTAGCGCCCCATATGGCGCTGCACTGATCGCGGCGTGAGGCGCCCCCCTCTGTAGTTGAGAAAGAGTGCCGCTTCGTCCTGCGTCTTGGTGCGCGGATCGCAAAGGGTTGGGCGAGCTACAAGGTAGGCCTCGAGTGCTTCCATCGCCTTTGAGCCCAGGGGCACGATGCGCTCCTTGTTGCCCTTGCCGTGGCGAATCCGCATCACAACCTGCTTCACTTGTCGGCCGCTGTAGCGATCTCGATCAATGTCCGTCATATCGAGACCACAGCATTCGGAGATTCGCAGCCCCGCCCCGTAGAGCACTTCAAAAATCGCCCGGTCACGCAGCTTCAGCGCTGGACTCTCGCTCGCCGTCTCGGAGAGGGGAACCGGCGCGTCCATCAAGCGACTCACGTCATCGACATCAAGGGCACGGGGCAATGCCTTCTTGCGCTTTGGCGAGCGAACAGAGGCCGCCGGATTTGAATCGACAATTCCGCGAGCGAGCAGGAACCGGAAGAAGGTGCGCAGACTTGAGAGCTTGCGCGAAATGCTCGATGCCTGGTTCTTGTCGTAGAGTTCCGCCAAGTGCGCGCGAACATCGAAGTTGTCAATGCGCGTGACCCTCGGTGGCTTGTTCTCGCGCGCCTCGTACAGTCTCCCAAACTCGCGCAAGTCCCGCTTGTAGGCTGCAATGGTCCGCTTGGAGTACCCACGCTCAACGTCAAGGTGTTGCGCAAACGCGGTGATGTGCTCCACGAAGGTCATCTGGATCCACGGTAGCAGCCAGCCAGTCGATGGGCGAGTTTCGCGCTCTGTCGTTCCCGGCGACTCGCGATGACAAGGTACTGCACACCAGAGGCACGCTAGGAGCCTGGTTTGGTGGCGAGGCATCCGGTGCCGAGTTCAGGAGCATAGATTTCCTCTCGCGAAGCAGGCTTGTTCTCTGGAAAGCGCGAACGACAACCGTACCGGGTAAGGAAGGAGCTGAGCAACGAAGAGCGCTGGCCATGCCAGCGGGCAAGAAGCGGGCGAGAGGGTTCCATGCTCCTGGTTCCGGCACTAGAGAAGAGCGAATAGCACGCCCATCCGCTAGCCGGCTACCACAGAGTTTCTCTTAGAGAGAACGGCGCATCCGACTTGGCGTTCGCTCGAAGATAGTCTTAGCTGGCAGAAACCGGAAGCACCGATTGCACCCACGGCGTGAAATCTTCAAAGGCGCGATCGGCGATGAGCTTCTTGCGTTCCTTCTTCTTGGCCTTGTAGCCCAAGCCCGGCATGAGGCCAAAGTTGATATTGGTCGGTTCGAACTTCTCCTTGCGCGCACGAGGTCTGTGGATGTGGTTAAAGAGGCCCCCAAAGGCTGTGGTCTCGGGCGGCGCCTCAAGCGTCTTGCCGCGAAGGTTGGCATCGGTGAAAAGCGCAGCTAAGAGCCCCATTGCGCAAGACTCCACGTAGCCTTCGACGCCGGTAATGAGCCCGGCGAAACGAAGATTTGGCTGGGCAAGCAGCTGCATCTGATCGCCGAGAATGTTCGGCGAGTCGACAAACGTGTTGCGATGAATGGAACCAAATCGCAAGAACTCGGCGTTTGCGAGTGCTGGCACCATCGAGAAGATGCGTTTCTGTTCTGGGTAGGCCATGCGCGTCTGAAACCCCACCAGGTTGTAGGCGGTGAGGTACTGATTCTCTGGACGCAGTTGGATAAGCGCATAGGGCCAACGCCCAGTCTTGGGATCGTCGAGGCCTACGGGTCGCATGGGTCCATGACGCAAGACATCTTCCCCCCGGCGAACCATCACTTCAATGGGCAAGCATCCTTCGAAGAATCGCATCTCTTCAAAGCCCTGCGCGGAAATCTTGCGAGCGGCTGCAATCTCTCGGACAAACTCGTAGTAGAGGGTTTTGTCGAGTGGGCAATTGATGTAGTCGCCCCCCTCGTCGTCACCTTTACCCCAGCGAGAGGCGCGAAAGGAGTGCTCGGGATCAATGCTATCGGCTGCGACGATGGGTGCGATGGCGTCGTAGAAAAAGAGCCTGTCGCCTCCGAACAATTCTCTGACCTTTGTGGCCAAGCCACCACCAGTGAGGGGCCCGGTGGCGATGATAGTTGGCGTCTTCGCGGGAAGGTCATCAACAACCCGCCGCTCGATGCGCACATTGGGATGCAAAGCGAGCCTTGTTGTGACCGCGCGCCCAAAGCCAAAGCGCTCGACCGCCAATGCGGAACCTGCTGGAACAGCGTGGGCATCAGCGGCATCGATGACCATAGAGCCCGCGCGCCGCAATTCCTGTTTGAGCAAGCCGGCACCAGCCACTGGCTCATCCGATCGCAGCGAGTTGGAACACACAAGTTCACAGAGCAGTGGTGTCTGATGTGCTGGCGACATTGCAACCGGCTTCATTTCCACGAGAGAGACCTTGTGCCCTCGCTGGGCAAGCTGCCAAGCCGCTTCCGCGCCGGCGAGGCCGCCACCAATCACCATGACATCAGGCTCGGTCCACATATTCGCTGAGGCTAGCTTGCCGCCAGGCTCGGCGCGAGAGCTGTAGGCGCACCTCCTACGCCGGAACTGGGATTCTGGGTTCCAGCCACATCCCAAGTCCCCGGTATGCGAAGTTTCCGCGGCGAGATTTCAGTACGTTGACGCGCCCATCTGCCAAGCCCACGTGGCGTAACTTTTGCTTTGGAAGACCAACACATGTCGCGAATTTCGATCTTGGCTGCGCTCTTGGCGGCTTTGCCGATGCTCGGCTGTGCGCCAGAAGTTGGCGGTGGGGCAGATGCGGGCCAAGACTGCCAAGGCGCCGACTGCATAGGAGAGGTGCCACCCGGATGTGGTGATGGCGTTCTCACCTCTGACGAGGAGTGCGACGATGGCAACGACTTGGACGATGACGCCTGTGTGCGTTGCACGGTCGCAACGTGTGGAGACGGCGTTGTGTTCTCTGGACCCGAGCAGTGTGATGACAACAATACCGAGGATGGCGACGGGTGCAGCGCTGGCTGCCAGTTTGAAGACTGCGGCGATGGAGAAGTGCAACCGATCGAGCAGTGTGAAGGCGCGGGCCCTAGCACCTGCGAGACGTCTTGCAACACCATTGGTAGCACAGTGTGTCTAGCCGACAGCTGCCTCTTTGACACCTGCATCGCTCCCAAAGAGACATGCAATGCGATTGATGACGACTGCGTAGACGGGATTGATACGGTTGCGTGCACGACCACTTTGGAACGTCATTTTAGTTCTGCGAGAGTGGATCATATGTACAAGCCGGTTGGCACCACGCCACTGCCAGGGTACGTGATTGAGACTCAGAAGTTTTCTGTGTACATCGATCAGGTCCCCGGATCTGTGGCTCTGTACCAGAAGAGAAGCGCGAACGGGAGCAATCACCTGGTCACTTTCAATGAGGGCGAGGCCAATCAGCTCGGCTATACGACGGAGAGCACCTTGGGATACGTACTTCCTGCGGCGACACCACCTTGGGACATTGGCTCGGGTGATGCCGAAGCCACAATCTACTGTCGCTACTATCATTCGAATCCGGACCACTTGGTTGACATTGAGAGCAATGAAACCGCGCTGGCACAATTCGGCTACTCAAAAGAGGCCTGCTTCTTCTCAGCCTGGCGTTAGTCGGTGGTAAGAACGTGAGCCGCCAACTTGGAGCGTCGATAGCGTTGTCCTGGTAGCGCCACAGCGAGCAAGTCGAGTTGCAGGCGAAGTAATGCGCGCTGCGCTTCCCGCAGAGGAATTCCGAGTTCTTCGTGGAGGTCTGCTGCGGCGAGCGCTTTATGAGAGGATAGCCTTCGCAGCACCCGGTCGGCCACTGAGCCAGCCTTGGGAAGCTGCGCTGAACAAGTAACGGCCTCGCCCGCTAAGACTGCTTTGGCGTCCTCTGCGCTCCCAACCGCGGCAATGCCCTCCGCCAAGAGCAACTCGCATCCGGGGCTCCCCGGCACAGCGGCCAGCTTGCGTCCAAGCCCAAGCGCAAAGCGAGCCGTGTGCAGCGACCCAGAGTTTGTACCGGCTTCGACGACGAGTACCAGGTCTGCCAGTGCAGCGATGACTTGATTGCGGCGCACGAAGCGCCAGCGCAATGGCTCGCATCCCTCGTCGTACGGACTCACCACCGCTCCTCCGCGCTCAACGATGGCTTCGAAGAGCCGCTGATTGCGACGTGGATAGTAACGATCGAGCCCACATGCCATCACCGCAGTGGTGATGCCACCAACACGCAAGGCCCCTTCGTGCGCGGCTGAATCGATGCCAAGTGCTCCTCCCGAAATAATGCAATGACCGCTCTCTGCCAATTCACCCGCGAAGGCCAATGCGCGCTCCCTCCCATGCCTTGTTGCTGCCCGCGCTCCGACCAACGCCACCGCCAGCCCGTCCTGGCGAAGCCGCCCATGACAGTGCAAGACGTTCGGCCACCCTTGGATGTCTCGCAGGCGTGAGGGGAAACCGGGATGATTGCGACGAAGTGAGATCGTTGTGGGCATCTCGCAACCATGCCCTGCCGACAATGGCTGCCAAAGGCAAGACGCGCTACCGGACGATTTCGGACAGCAGTTATAGGCCTGAGATGCTCACCAGGTGCAGACCGTGAGCCGGCGCTTTGGCACACAGTTTCGAGTCCTGCGGGGTCTGCAAGTGCTCCCGAATTTCCGCAGCAGAGACAGAGCCCCGGGCTGCCGCGAATAGGCTGCTCGCCATGTAGCGAATCATTTGCTTGAGAAAGCCATTGCCAGCGACGCGCAGAATGCTCACGCCCCTCATTAGGTTGTCATCACTCACGGTAAGCAGGCCACAATCGTACACAGTGCGAACGGTGGTCGCAGCATTCGATGAGCGTCGGCAGAAGCTGTAGAAGTCGTGTTCACCTACAAAGATCTGTGCAGTCTTCTCCAAAAGAGCTAAGTCGAGCGGGCCTTCGATCGGTGCCACAATGTCAGCGATGAGTGGGTTCATCACCAAAGATTGGGAAAAGTAGTAGTGATACTCTTTTCGGGTCGCGCCTTGTTTCGCATTGAATTCAGGTGCGCAACGCCTGCACGAAACAATGCGAATGCTCTCCGGTAGCATGGAATTGAGCCCCCGCAGGAGCGTTGGAGGATCGATATCGGTTGGCAGTGTTATCTTGCCGACCTGACCTTGCGCGTGAACCCCAGCGTCTGTGCGACTGGTTCCCGAGATCGTGCACTCTTGATATCGGGCGACCTTGCGCAATACTCGAAGGATCGTGCCCTGCACGGAGGGCAGCGCCTCTTCTGTTACATCGGCGGTTTGCGCCTGCCACCCATGGTAGTTCGTACCTTTGTAAGCGATACGAACGCGGTAGTGGAATGGCACGTTGTGCGCTACTGACCTTTGCGCATGAAGACTCGGTCTCCAATGCCAAACTCATGAACGGAAAAGCTCACCACTCCAAGACAGGCTTGCTCCCCGGTTTGCAAGACGATGATTTCGCCAATCGCTCGCGCAGGGTAATCCTTGTCTTTCTGCCCAACATTGTCACCGGGTGACAGAACTCGCTGGTAGGCATCGCCACGACGAACAACGAGGAAGCGATTCCCAACCTGAACGCCATCCTTGCTTCCACGGTTAATGATGACTGCAGCCTCGGCACCAATGAGCTCATCTGGTCCGATGAGGTCGACCACTGTGCCATCAACTTTCGTATCGCTTGGAACAGGCTTGGTCTGCTTAAAGTTGAGCTTAAGTGGACCGGTGCGCATGCCGCGCTCAATGGGATCAATCGACCGAGTGATAACCGCTCGAGCGCGCTTTCCCTTCTTCGCAAACGTAATGCGAATCTCTCCAGCAACCTCTACGTACGCACCAACAGCTTTGCCGCCACGTCGGATTTTCTTTCCTCGCCCATAGACGGCCAAGGTCGTGCCCACAGCCGGCACCTTCTTGCCGTATGTAACGTAGATCGAATCACCGACCGAAAGCAGCGACTTTTCAGCAACAGAGCCATCGATGGTGCCCGCGTGCTTCAAGTCTTTTAAGTCCACGTAGGCTGACTGGCGCAAACCATAACCTCGAGACGCAGCGACAATCGGCGTTGCTTGTTTGCGATTCATCGCAACGACAGGCTCGAGGTCTTTGCCACCTTCGCGAAGTCGAATGATGTTGCCCGGATAGATCCAATGCGGATCGGCAATTTCGGGATTGAGTTTCCAGACCTTTGGCCACTTCCACGCGTTGTGAAAGTAATACGCGGAGAGGTCCCACAAGGTATCGCCGGTTACAACGGTGTGTGTTGTTGGCACCGTGCCCGAATGACGATTGCGGCTGTCTTCAAGATCGACATCCTCAAGATACTCGCCGTAGAAGGCATTGCCGGCAGCCTCACCTTCAACTGCGCCCGGGCCACCTTGCACCGCTGGCGCGGCGCTTGCTGCCTCAGGTGGCGTTGGAGCAACGCCTGTTGAAGGATTGATGGTCAGCGACTCGGGCTGGGCCGAAGCCACGCCGGGCGACAGCACAAGCGCCGCTAAGGAAAATGCCGAGAACGCGAAGACGATTGATTTGCACTGACTCATTTTGGTTGGTTCCTAAAGCTCCGCGAGTTTCGTTCTTGCGAGGGATGCAGGATTGCTCTTGGGATACACACGCACGATTTGCTGCCAAACAGACTTGGCCTTGTCACCTTCGCCAATTTGGCTGTAGCAATAGCCTAGCTTCAAAAGTGCATCTGGCACTTTGTTTCCATCAGGATGATTGTCCACCACTTTGCGGAACTCGACTAGCGCACTCTTGTAACGCTTCTGGTCGTAGAACGCTTCTCCCAACCAATACTGGGAGTTATCCGCATAGTCATGGTGCGGAAATCGCTGGACAAAGTTGCGAAACCCGGTGACTGCATAGGAGTGGTTGCCCGCTTTCAAGGCGTCGTAGTAGCGCTTGTACTCTGCTCGAGGGTCTCCAAATGGTCGCGCACGATTCTTTGGAATCGTGCCTCGCGCTTGTCGCAATTGGCTCTCAATGGTGGGAACCGAGGTGGTAATTGGCAATCGGGATGACGCTGCGGGAATTGGAGCCCGCGCTGAGACTGCTGCGCGCGCGGTACGAAGTGAAGGGCGCATCGGTTCATCGTCGTAGACGTAGCCGGCGTCATCGTCATCGACACCAGAGAAACTCTTAGGTGGAATTTTGATAACCTTGTCGCTGGCTGCCTCACCAACGTAGACGATTTCGGTACCTTCGCTATCGATCCCCATGATCTCGTAGTCGTCGGGCAGCTCGTGCTCTGACGAGAGCACCTGCGGCTCTCGCACTTGAGGAGCAATTGATTTGACCGGCAGATTCGGGCGCTCCGCTACGACAGTTGCGCTTCGCGAGCGCTTCTCCTTGGCCTTCTTTAGCGCGAGTTGCTTTTCGAGGTCGCGCCGTCGTACTCGCTCTTTTCTGGCCTCTGCGCGCAATTCCGCAAGCTCGCTCTCGTGCTTGCTCTGCTGAGTGCGCAACTCTTTGGTCGAGCCAGCACAAGCCCCAAGCGACGGAACAACCAAGGCTGTCAGCGCCGAATAGAGAGTGATTCTGAGCATACGTTTCCCCACAAAATAAATTGTAGCGGTCGCGTGCTCTCGAATCCAAAAAACTCAGTTTGTCTTTGACGCTTCGATAAGCGCTTCAAGAATCGGCCCTGCTCCTTGCTCAAGCAAATCTGCAGCAACTCCGCGACCTAGCTCGGCCGCTTGCTCTTGAGGTCCACGGCGGTTTGCTCGCAGGATTCGTGAACCATCAGGCTCGCCAACCAGGGCATCGATCACAAGCGTTTCCCCATCGTAGTGCGCATATGCTGCCATAGGTGCTTGGCAACCACCTTCAAGAGCATTGAGAAATGCGCGCTCCGCTTCAATGCGACTTGCATCCCTTTCGTGATTCATCGCCTTGAAGACGAGTGCGCTGGTCTCCTCATCGTTCTCACGTGTCTCGATTCCCAAAGCTCCCTGCCCAACTGCTGGAAGGCTATCTTCAAGACTCATCTTCGAGGTAATTCGATCTGCAAAGCCCAAACGCTCAAGACCTGCCGCAGCCAAGATGATGGCATCGAAGCCGCCAGCATCCAGCTTGTCCAAACGAGTTGGTACATTGCCACGCAGCGACTTGATCTTGAGGTCGGGACGCAGCGCTCGGACTTGAGCTCCACGACGCAAGCTGGAAGTACCCACAACACTTCCCTGTGGCAGTGCTGCTAACGAGTCCGCCTTGCTTGAGCAAAACGCGTCGCGGGGCTCTGCCCTCTCAGAGACAGCAACCATATGTAGACCAGGTTCAAGCTCTGCGGGGACATCCTTCATCGAGTGCACGGCGATGTCTGCGCGACCGTCGAGAAGCGCAGTTTCGATCTCTTTGACAAAGAGCCCCTTGCCACCAACCTTGGCCAATGGCACATCCAAAATCTTGTCACCCTTGGTCTTGAGAACCAAGAGCTCGACCTCCAGGTCGCCGCCAGCAGCTTCGATGAGTCGGTCGCGAGTGTGATTGGCCTGCCAAAGAGCGAGCTTGGATCCACGAGTGGCAATGGTGAGCTTCTTCATGTCTATGCTTTCTTTGCAGGGCCCGCAGGTTCGGCCAGCCCGGCCTGGTTCAGTGCAGGCTTGCTGCTCTCTTCGGATTCGTCTTCGCTTGCAAGCGAGAAGAGTTGGGACACCGAGTCAGCCAACGTCTCTGCGTCGCTCGCTTGCTTGAGAACTGTTGTGGGAGCGTGCAGGAGCTTGTTCGCAATTCCCTTTCCGAGTCGCTGCAGAGCTTCTTGGCGTTCGTGCTCAGTGCTCGCCTTTTCCAGATTTCGCATGGCCTTTTCAACTTCGGCCGCGGCCACTTCGTGAAAGTGCGAGCGCAAGCTGCGAATCGTTGGCACCACGTGCTGTTGTCGCATCCATTGATGAAACTGTCGCACTTCCCCCTCAATGAGTGACGATGCCGCGTCTGCCTCACGGCTGCGTTCTTTGAGATTTTCAGACACCAAGCGCTCGAGGTCATCCATATCGAAGAGATAGACCCCTTCGAGTTTGCCCACAGCACTTTCTACGTCGCGAGGCACCGCAATGTCCATGAGGAAGGAAGGCTTGTAGCGCCGGCGTTTCATTGCCTTCTTCATGATCTTCTTGGTGAGCACAGGTTCGCGGGCTCCCGTGGAGGTAATGATGACATCGGCCTTGGAAAGCTCAATTTCCAAGTCTTCCCAAGTACAGGCGATGCCATCAATCTCCTCGGCAAGTCGGATGGCCTTCTCGGGCGATCGATTGGTAACGCGAATAAGTGCAGCGCCATCGGCTCGCAGGTGTCGAGCAGCAAGTGCACTCATTTTGCCCGCTCCCACCACGAGAACCGATTTTCCATCCAGCTCCCCAAACACGCGCTTGGCCAATTCGACAGCCACGGAGGACACGTTTGCGGCGCCACGACTAATGCCGGTCTCGGTTCGAACGCGTTTGGCGACGCTGAATGCGCGCTCCATGCAGCGTCCCAAAACAGGGCCGAGGCTTTGGTAGTTTGACGAAGCGCCAAACGCCGACTTGAGCTGACCTAGGATCTGCGACTCCCCGACGACCATCGAGTCTAACGCTGAAGCCACTCGAAAGATGTGGCGAATGGCATCTTCTTCCAGATGCTCAAAGAGGACTTCGCTGAGTTTCTCGGCCGGGTAGCCACGAGACTGCGAGATGAAGGCACGAGTCTCGGCGGCGGCATGGGCTACAGCAGACGCGGGAGCTGTCTTCGATGTGCAGCCGTAAATCTCCACGCGATTGCAGGTCGAGAGAATAACGGCTTCTTCGATGAACTCATGAGCAACGAGGCTCTTTAGATGGCTCTCCAGTTCCTCGTCGTGAAACGCCAGTTTCTCACGAACACTCACGGGTGCAGAGCGCCAGCTAGTGCCGACCACAAACAGTTCGCTAGGCATCGCTAGATCCCCACCGATCGGCGTAGAAAGTAGAGCGCAAGCACCAACATCGCGGCGCCAAATCCGAGCAGGGTGAGCAGCGCGGCCCGCCTACCCTGAAGGCCTCGCATGCTGCGACCCAGCATGAGTGCCGCAAACGCCAGCCAGGTGACTCCAGCGATTGGATACTCGATACGCCCAAAGCCCTGCTCGCGCTGTGCGACCCAGACTCCGCCAAGCATCATCGAGATCGTGAAGATCGGAAACCCAATTGCCACTAGGCGCGCAGAGAGCCTGTCTAGAGTTTCAAGCGAAGCGCTCGATCGGAATAGAATCCCATCGAAGTTCTTGCTCTTGAGGTTTCTCTCCTGCATTAGGTAAATCACCGAGACGACGGTTGCAAGACAAAAGACCGCTACGCCAACAGTGGCGCTGGCGATGTGTAACCGCCCAAGGCTACTGAGGCCAGTGACCGCGTCGCCTGAGGGCGAGAGCCGAGCCGTGGCCAATACAACCAACGCCAAGGGCGCGACAAACGCGCCGAGGACTGAGAGTCCTTTGCGTCTGGAGAGCACCAGGTAGGCACCAATCAAAATCCAACTTAGAAACCCCAGAGCCTCTCGAACAGAGGTCGCAGGATGCACGTGTTCAACGCCTCGCCAGCCAATGTCAACGCCATGTGCGACGAACGCAACAATGACAGCCCACCGAGCTGACCGCCCAACCCAGTCTGGAACCTGCGCCAGGCTGCTTAGGTGAAGTACTGAGGCCACGACATACGATGTCATTGCCACATAGAACGCCATCTGAGGCGGGGTCGTTACAACCTCGGCCGCCACAGCAGACTACGCTCCGCTCTTGGGCTCAGCGCGCCCAACAAATCCGGGCTGCACGTCGTACGCAATGTCTCCGTGAATCACCGAATTCATGTAGAGGTCTGCACCCAGCTCGACGAGTTCCTCCTCGGTCTTCACCCTATTGATCAAGTCGTTTGGATCCGGTTCGTCACCTGCAACTTTGAGAAACCTCACTGCAGGCACAACCATGAACGTGCGACCAAGCTCTGTAAGGGTGAGGCGACCCGCATTAAGAGTTGCCTTCTGATCCATCGTCCATTCGTCGAGACGTTCTTGTGAGATAAAGAGCCGCGCCATAAGTCAAATCACCAGAGTTTGCGATCTCGGTCCTATCGGAGGAATCCCCAAAGTTCCGAGATCGTCATAATATTCCTAGTTTACGAGTTGGTGCAATCGCGGCCTGCGCAGAAAGAAGCATTCACAGCAGGGTAAGGCTTGCGGGGCCCGGACCTGGTGATTATCAATACGAAATGGCTAGTGAAGACGTCCTTGAACTCTCCGATTCCAGCTTCGAAACTGAAATCATCAATTCCGACATACCTGCCCTGGTTGACTTCTGGGCAGTGTGGTGTGGGCCTTGTAAGCAGATTACTCCATCTGTTGAGGCGTTGGCCTCGGAGTACAAGGGCAAAGTCAAGGTTGGCAAGCTCAACATCGACGACCACACAAACGTCCCACAGAAATACGGCATCCGTTCGATTCCTACACTACTCGTCTTTAAGGGCGGTCAAGTTGTAGGCCAGATCGTTGGCGCGGTGCCTCAGTCAAAAATTGAGGCTGAGCTCAAGAAACACATGTAGGCAGCTTTCAATACTTCTGCAACGAAGAGGGCGTCTGTGCAAGGCGTCCTCTTTCTCGTTTCGGGGTATGCGAGTTGATTTGCCCTAAATCTCTCGCCGCCGCTTGGAGACCGAAGAAACAAGCCCGAGCCCGGTCATGATGGTGAGAACAGACGATCCACCGTAGCTAATGAGCGGTAGAGGCACACCAACAACGGGTGCCCAACCTGTGACCATCAAGATGTTCACGACAGTGTGAAAGAAGATCATCGCCGCAACACCAACGCAAATCGCCTGTCCGAATTTTCCCTTAGCATGCAGTCCAACATTTGCAATCCAGAGGATCAGCAAGAGAAAGACCATCAGCAAGCCAACCGAACCAAGAAAGCCCCATTCCTCGGCCCAAACAGAGAACGGAAAATCGGTCCAGTGTTCGGGTAGGAAGTTGAAGTGGTTTTGCGTGGCCTCCATGAAACCCTTGCCCGAGATTTGCCCGCTGCCAATCGCTTTCACGGACTGACTCGTCTGCCAAGCAGCCCCCGTCGGATCCGCTCCAGGATCGAGAAACGCCAAGACTCGCCCCTGCTGATAGGAATGCATGCGCTCCCAAAGAAGAGGCAGTGCGGCGAGCCCAGTGAGCATGGTGACAATGATGGGCCAGATGGTCTGCACCAACATCAAGCTCATCGACAATATGATGAGTCCGAGCAGACTCGCGCTTCCCAAGTCGGGCTGCCAAGCCACAAGCAGCACGGGAAGAATCAGCGCAGCAATGGAATAGGCAACAGTGCGTTTGTCGATGATTTGCTCATCCCAGTCTTGGAGAAGGCGCGCCAACGACAAAATCACGGCGAGTTTCGCAAGCTCGGTTGGCTGGATGCGAATTGGCCCCAACATGATCCAGCGCTGCGAACCTTTGACAGCCTCAAAGAAGAAGCGAACCGCCAGAATGCCGAAGATCACGCCAACGTGAGCAACCCATGTCCAGCGACGCAAGCTCCGGTAGTCGATCATGCTGAAGAGAAAGTAGCTGAGTGTGCCAAGAGCCACCCACATGATTTGCTGGGTGAACTTCACGGAGTGTGCCGTCGCATAGGTTGCGCTGTAGAGATTTAGGAGGCCAAGGCCAGCAATTATCGCGACCAGAAAAAGTAGTACCCAATCAAAGTCCGCAAAGGCAGTTCGCCAGCGAGATCGACCAACCCGAGGCCCGGGGATGAGCAGTGTCGCAGCTTTGCGTCTCATGGGGTTTCCCCTTTGTCCTCTGTGGTTGGAACACGCCCTTCGAAGTACGCCTCCACAATCGCTTTGCCGACGGGACCTGCGTGTTTGCCACCTGAACCTCCATGCTCAAGCAAAACGACGAAGGCAATCTCGGGATTTTTTGCTGGAGCGTATCCAGCAAACCAGGCGTGGTCTCGATCTGGATGCCAGTCCTTTAGGTTCTCGTCATCATCGCGCCGTCGCATCGACTTGACTTGCGCAGTTCCGGTTTTTCCAGAGTACTCCAGCATATCGGAACGAGCGTAGTCGTAAGCGGTACCCCCGACTTCATTGACGACACGCCACATGCCCTGTTTCACGATTTCCAAGGACTCATCAGACACGTCAACCAGCCGCCTGAGCTGCGGTTCATACTGCACAACGACGTCACCTGAGGCGCTCTCGACTCGGTCGACGAGAAGTGGAACAAAGAGCTTTCGTCCATTGGCGATTGCTGCGTACGCCATCGCAAGCTGCAGCACACTCACTTCCACATCCCCCTGCCCTGTGGCTGCGTTTAGCGTGTGCCCAATTTTGAACGTGTCGCGCTCCTCATACCACTGCTTCGTTGGAACGCGGCCGGCAGCGTCGCCGTTTAAGCCAAGTCCGGTTGGCTCCCCAAATCCAAAGTCGCGGGCCATCTGAGCCATCGAGTCAATGCCAACGCGCTCACTGAGCTTCCAGAAATACACATTGCAGGAGTGTTGAATAGCCTCCTGGAAATCGACCTTCTGGTGTGCGCTTGTGCAGCGAAAGACCCGGTGCCCCTGCTTGTGAACCCCCGTGCAGCTCAGGGGCTCTTCGGCGCTAACAAGGCTCTCCTTGAGAGCGGCCAAACCCGTGACGAATTTGTAGGTCGATCCAGGTGGGTAGTACTGGCGCAATGTCTTATCAATAAACGGCTTGCGAGGATCCGAGAGCATCTGCGCCTCGCGTTCGCGGGTGAGATGGCCGGTCATTACGTTGGGATCAAAGCTCGGCGTTGAGGCGAGTGCCAGAATTCGCCCTGAATTTACCTCGATAACAGCCACTGCACCGGCTGCTCTGCGTCGTAAGAGTTTTTCTATGTGCTCCTGCAGCGCCAGATCGATTGTGAGAATGACATTGTGCCCAGCGACAGGCGGCACAAACCGCGCCCCCTCGATGAGGCCATCAGTATCGGGCCCCTCAATACGCTCGCCCCTGGCATTCACTACAAAGCGTTCGATTCCCCGTTTGCCGCGCAAGTAGCTCTCCCAAGAGCGCTCTAGCCCGTATCGTCCAACCAAGTCGGTCGACTGATAGCCCTCGGCTTCGCGCTCATCGAACTCGGCAGCGGTGATCTGATTCATATAGCCAACAAGATGCGCCAGCGCCCTCCCATGCGGGTAGTAACGATATGGTTCATCGCGCACATAGAGTTCGGGCAGAAGATGGCTTTCCTGTTTTACCATCGACGCTCGATCCCGTGATTGGTCCTCCAGAAGGAGTATCGCGGAGCGCCGCTTGCGCTTGTGTGCTGTCTCGATGCGGGCTTGCATCTTTTCACGCTCATCTGCCGTGAGCTCCAAGACTCGCGAAATTCGTTCAAAGGCCTCCTCGTCGATGTCACCTGCTTTGCCGTAGAGGTTGAAGGCTGGGCGGTTGTCGGCGATGGGCTCGAGGTTTCGGTCGAGAATCTTGCCGCGCACCGAGGGCAGCATGCGGGTATCAACGACATTGCGACGCGTCTGCCGGAAATACTCTTCACCACGCACCACCTGGAGTTGCCAAAGCCGCGACACGAGAATGGCAAACGCTATGAAGACGATCGCGATGAGGTATCGCAAGCGCTCGCGCACGAGCATGAGCGACTGGGAGTTTTTCTTATGCCCGTCGATGAGTGGCATGCGCTACCCGATCATCCCCGAGGCGGCCGCGTCTCGCTCACGTCGAGTGCGCGCAAAGCGCGAGTCCACGTAGCGGCATGTTCGAAAGACCAAAGGCCCAAGCAGACCGGTAATGACAACACTGAGGGCAAGAGTGCCAATCTCTCCGCTCCATCCTGGCGGCAACAAGCCCGCAAAGCTGCGAACCAAGATCGTGAACAGACCTGCGGCGAGAGCAATCAACCCAGAAAACACCGTTGTGAAGATGGAACCGCGAACGAGCAAACGACCTTGAATGAGGTGACACGCAGAACAGGTCACACCCGAGATGAGCGCGATGAGCCCAGTCGGAGTCCCAAAAAGCAGATCGGCAAGGTAGCCAATGAAGACTGCCGAAGCGACTGACGGAGCAGCTCTCTCTCGTGCTGTGAGCCCGAGGTAGGCGGCGATCAGGACAGCAACATCCGGCACCAACTCTGACCAGGGAAAGAGGCGCCAAACAGCCCCAAGCAGAAGCAGCAAGAAATACGCAACAGCGATCTGGGCGGCCAGGCGCATCTCAGAATGGCTCCACGCCGTTGGCGGCCTTGGACTTTCGGTTTTGCGCGCGGGAAGGGTCGGCAGGTGGTGGCGGCGCCAAGAGGATCAGCACGGTGTCAAGGGATGAGAAATCTACCGAAGGCCTAACCGTGACTTTTTGATAGAGGCCGTGTCGAGCGGAGTCGACCGTAGCGATTTCCCCAACCAACAGCCCCTCGGGAAAGTGCTTTCCAAGACCACTGGTCTTTACCTTGTCACCAACGCGGACGGCCTTGCCCTGCTCGAGATATTCGATCTCACAGAAATATGCGTCATCACTCGCCACCCCTTTCAGAAGGCCTCGCCCTCCAGTTTCTTCGATCACGACATCGACTGATGACTGCGGATCTGACACCAGCAGCACATCGGAGTGCGTGCCATAGGAGTGCAAGATGCGACCAACGAGGCCCTCAGCACTAATCACCGGCATACCAACCTCGACTTGTGCGTCACCGCGGTCGATTCGTACGCGATTGACGCGAAAGTGCGAGTTGATGCTCGAAGCGATGACATGGGCGGCCGCGGTCTCGGCTTGTGTGCTGCGCTTGAGATCTACGAGTTCTTCCAAGACGGCAAGATCGGCAGCTGCGCCCCGCAACTGCCCGAGTTCTTCACGAAGGCGGAGGTTCGTTGCGCGGAGCTCGTCATTCTCGTCTTCCACATTGACGAGCCAAACGTAGTCCGAGAACAAGCCGCCAAGTCCGCCGACAACCCAGGAAGCGGCCGCCTGCAGTGGCGAGGAGATTCGCAACACGGCGCGGTCAAAACCATTTTGCTTGGCGGGTTCGCGCAAGCTCGAACGCAAGATGACAGCCGGCAGGAGCAGGAGCAGCCCGGCCAGGGCGTAATCGAGGTGTTTGCGCTTGAGGAGCACGCTTGCAATACGCTGCTGCCAGCCAAGCTATTGCAGCGCGATGTCCTTGAGCAAAGAGAGCTCGTCTAGGGAGCGCCCGGTTCCGAGCACAACAGCGAGTTGAGGATTTTCGCAAACCATGATGGGAAGCCCGGTTTCCTCGCGAAGGAGAACATCGAGGTTCTTGAGCATCGCTCCACCGCCTGAAAGCACAACGCCCTTGTCGACAATGTCAGCACTGAGTTCAGGAGGAGTACGTTCAAGAACCGTGCGAACCGCATCCACAATGGCGTTGACAGGCTCGGTCAGCGCGTCGCGAATCTCGTCGCTGTTAACGACAAGCGTCTTGGGAACACCTGCGACCAAATCACGGCCCTTCACTTCAACGGTGAGTGCCTCATCCAAAGGAAAGGCCGATCCAATTTCCTTCTTGATGTATTCAGCTGACCGCTCGCCGATAAGCAAGTTGTACTTGCGCTTGATGTACTGAACGATCGCTTCGTCCATCTTGTCACCAGCGACCCGAATCGATTCGCTGAGAACGATACCGGCAAGGGAGATCACAGCGACCTCGGTTGTGCCGCCGCCAATGTCCACGATCATATTTCCTGAAGGCTCGGTGATTGGAAGTCCACCGCCAATCGCCGCTGCCATGGGTTCTTCAATTAGGTAGACCTCGCGAGCGCTTGCAGCCAGAGCGGAATCGCGAACGGCGCGCTTCTCAACTTCGGTGATTCCCGATGGAACGCAGACAATGACGCGGGGCCGCACGAGAGTCCGTCGGTGGTGGGCCTTTTGGATAAAGTAACGAAGCATTGCCTCGGTCACTTCGAAGTCTGCGATCACACCGTCTTTCATGGGCCGGATCGCGACAATGTTCCCCGGTGTACGACCGAGCATGTCCTTGGCTTCCTTGCCAACAGCCAGCACCCGCTTGCCGCCGCCAGGGAGCCGCTGCACAGCCACGACCGAAGGCTCATTGGCCACAATTCCGCGCCCTTTGACAAAGGCCAGGGTAGTCGCCGTACCGAGATCGATGGCGAGATCGTTAGAAAAGAGACCGTATACCCAATCGAAAAGCATTATGATGAGAACCGCGGGTATGGGTCAATAATTCCCATGCCATTGAAATCTATAGTGTTTTTCAGCCCCGGACAGCCGTCCGGCTCGATTGCCAACATGTAGCAATAACGGTAGCGCTTTTCAATACATATCCGACCTTCCCATTGGACCTTTTGTGGTGCTGCCCTTGGACCTGTCGGCAAATTCGGGACACCGTGGCACTCGCATCCGCGCCAAATTGCGGTTTAGGATGCGCGCCCATGCTCGAGCAAATGCGCGAACAAACCGGGTCCCTCATTATTTGGGTCCTCTTTGCAATCATCATTGCGGCCTTCGTGCTGTTCTTTGGTTCTCCCAGCGACTCGCTTGGTTGCGGAACTACCAACGAGTACGCGATCGAAGTCGAGGACGAGCCAGTCTCGGTTCACTCTTGGCGCTTCGCATACAATGGGATTCCCTTTGTCTATGGCAACGTGCCTGGCGATCAGCGCAAGCCACTCGCCCTGGAGTTCTTGCTACAACGGGAGATCCTCGCACAAGCTGCTGAGAAGCTGGACATGCGCGTGTCGGACGCTGTCATCGACAAGGCAATTGCCAATGGTGAGTTCTACCTACTGGGGAACAAGATCGATGGCACGAAAGTCTACTTCAAACGCGAGGACGAAGACGACGACGCGACGAATGCCTACTTCGAGTACGACTATCTCTCCAATCTTGCTCAAGGTCGCCTTGGCCTTCCAAACGTTGCCGCCTACAAAAACGAGCAGCGTCGGGAAATGATGGCATTCATGATGAAGCAGGAGTTGGTGCGCTCCGCGTATGTCTCCAAGGAAGAGGCTAGAGACGCCTTTATTCAGAATAACACCACCATCTCTGCTAGCTACGTCAAGTTTGATGTTCTCAAGTACCGCTCAGCTGTGAAGCTGACAGAAGAAGAAGTGCAAGAGTATGTCGCATCGCACGAAGACGACTTGAAGACAGAGTGGGAGCAGGTCAAGCCTCGATGGGAGAGCGAAAAAGCTCGTGTCAAAGCTCGCCTCATCAAGATAGCGAAAGCAAAGAGCGATGCCCCTACGCCCGACATCGATCCAGAGGCACCAGAGGGCGAAGAGGCAAAGGCGCCCGCAGAAACTCCTGAAGCTCCCGACGAAGCTCGCGCGGCGATCGATGCTGCTCGCGAAAAACTCATAGCGGGTGCCAGCTTCGCTGAAGTTGCGGCCGAGGTCAGCACCGACCGCACCGCCAGCCTTGGTGGACTCATCGGCTGGCGCGCCGCCTCCTCTCTTGGCTATGGGCAAGAAGTTGTTGATGGCATCAAGGACCTTGAGGTTGGCAAAGTCTCTGACGTTATCGAGAGCAAGAGTGCATACTTCCTTGTTGTGATCGAAGAGAAGAATGACAAAGGGCTTAGCTTTGAGCAGAAGAAGTTCGACTTGGCTGTGAAAGCGGCTCCTGAGTCTGTGGCTCGCAAGATGGCGAAGGCCGCTGCAGAGGCAGCTTTGGTGAGCGCGGCAACAACTCCGTTGGGGGAACTCTTCCCGGCCGCACCAGAGCCTGGCAATATTGACCTACAGAACCTTCCTCCCGAGATTCTTCAGCAACTCAGTCCGGAGCAGCTCCAAGAACTCATGAAGCAGGGTGCGGCTGGCAAATCCGGCGCAATTGTCGTGGAAGGGCCAACGGAATACGCACAACTCGGCGGCGAGACTGCTCCAAAGACGCCAGCTTCAAAAACGCCAGCTTCAAAGACGCCAGCTCCAAAGACGCCAGCTCCAAAGACGCCAGCTCCAAAGACCATTGCTGCAACAGGACCAACAGCAGCGGTAGAGCCGGCATCTGACGTAGCGGCTCCGCCGATGAAGACCATCCAAGGCACAACGCGCAACGGCGACTTCATCGCGGGAATTGGGCGGTCCGAGGCGCTCGTTTCAGATCTCTTTGGAACGATGGCCATTGGCGAGCTTGGAAGCAAAGTCTATGAGGTTGAAGACAGCGATGGCTTTGTGGTCGTGCAGCTCACCGATCGGAGCGAAGCTGACATGGAGCAATTCGCCGAGCAAGCAGCGGACCTACAAGCCGTCTTGGCCCAGGCAAAAGGCGGCAAACGGCTCGAAGAGTGGGTTCTCAAGCGTTGCTTGAAGCTCAAGAAGTCTGGCTCCATCGCGACTAATCCTGCAATGCTCAAGAGTTCGGATGAGAAGCTTCTTCCCTACGAGCCTTGTAGTCTGATGTCACAAGAGAACTAACGTGCGGCCCATTCGGGGCAGAGGCGGCTGGCTTGCAGACTTGCGCCAGAGGCTTCGCTCCAAGGGCTGGCATTTGCTAGAATCATTCCGCTCTGATGGAGTTGGAATCCCCCGTAACGCCAGCGGATCGAGTGGGACTGGGCATGGAAGTCCGTCCTGTTGGAAACGTGCGCCACTTGTACCTCCCGACTCGTCAGCTCTTTGGCTGGCTTGAGCTCGCGGAACTCGAGCTGCGGATTCCTCCGGCTGTCGTTTTGCCCAACCAAGACGATGAGCCTGCCATTTCCTTTCAGCGCGTTCGCAGCGAGGTTGTTTCAGCCCGACTGGGCATGTCACAGAGCAACCTCGACTCCTACGTCTCGGGATGCGGCGCTGCGCTTGCGGCGCTTGGCGTTGACGAACTCGTTCTTCGCTGCAGCGATTCGTACATTGGCGTATCGGCACGCGTCCGAGAGTCGGCACTGGTGGCTGATCTCAGCGCCCGAATTTATCTGAGCGAAAAGGACGATCAGCTTCGCATCGCGTGCGGCCATCCCCGCGTCTACGGCCACCTCGATACGCCAGCTCCCGTCCTCATCCATCGGCTTGTTTCCGCGATCCTCAAGGTTGGTGAAAGTCACAATGCCTACGCCTTGGGTCTCTGCGATTTCCAGATGGATCCACTTCGCTCTGCGCTTTTTCACTCGCTCCCCGCTGCAGGCTGGCGATTGCCATCTCTTGCCACTGCGCCGCTTGTTGCTGCGAATGCGACGAGCACCGGAGTTGTGCTGCACTTCTCCGAAACCCCTAAAACTGGGGCCACCTCGAGCCAAGCAGCTGCGACTCTTACCGATTCACTAAACCGCTTTAGCGCACCAGACAGTCTCCTGTTGGATGGAGACCTCGAAGGAGCGATGCGGGGATACCGTGGAGAGCTCGCCGCTCGCGGCCCCGAGCAACCCTTCTTGGTGGAGCGAATACTCTCCATTGCATCCGCCCGACGTGAGTATTTCATGGATGGCTTGGAGCTTGCGCGACAGGTCTTGGGCCGGTGGCCCGATTTCGCCCCCGCCCATGCGGCCATTGCCAGCATCGCCGTCGCCCAAGGAGACGTAGAGAGTGGAGCATCCCGCTACCGAGAGTTGAGCCAAGCGTCAGGAGCTGTGGGCGACGAGGAGGGAACAGTGCGAGCGGCGCTTGCAGGTGCCCGCCTCTTGCGACAATTCGCTGCAGACGACTCAACCGAGCTCTACGAAGTTGTCTTAGAACATCGCCCTGGACATGCCGAGGCCGCTGAAGCTCTGGCCGACCGCTACCGCGATGAAGAGCGCTGGGCAGACCTCGTGCGTCTTATTCGCATGCGACTCGCTGCCACCCATGACCCAAATCGCCAAGCACGTGATCACGCGCGACTTGCGGAAGTGCTTGTCGCTGAGCAAAACGACCCCGACGCTGCCCTCGCTGAACTTGCAGCCGCCTGCCGACTCGACGAGACAATCGCGCAGGTGCACGAGCAGCGAGCCGACATCGAATTCTTGCTTGGCAAGGTGGACGATGCGCTCGCAAGCCTCGAGTGGGCCTGTAGCCTGCACCGCATGCGCAACGATGAGCGCGCGCAGCTTCGATGCCTGATTCGCGGTGGAAACGGCTGCCTTGCAACCGACCAATTTGAAACGGCAGAAGCCTGGTTCCTGGCGGCTCTTGACATTGCTCATAGCCATGGTCCTGCAATGCGCGGCGCGGCACGAGCCGCAGCTTGCCTTGGGCATCACGACGATGCTTCGCGACTGTGGCGAGAACTCTTCGATGCGGGGATCGAGTCGCCTGCGATCCAAGCGTACTTCGCCTGCGAGCTTGGTCGCAGTCTTCTCGAAGCGGGAACTCCCACAGAAGCACTTCCTCCGCTCTTGCGTGCTTCCGAAACAGGTGGGGCTCGAACCCGAGCCGAGGCCCTCGCCCTGCTTGCCCGCATCCACCTACAAGGCGGAGCGCATGCCGAGGCGCTGGCGGCCTGGAAGCTCGCCATTGATCGATTCTCGAGCCTGCATCCCGATGAGGCGTATGAGGACGAAGATATGGCGGTCGAACGCCGCCAGAAAGCTGCTGAACTCTCTTTGCGCAAGGCTGAGGTTGGGTTGGAGCTCGGACGCGAAGAGGAGTCGATGCACGATCTGCGCAAGGCCTTTGACCTCTCATTTGCAGGCGATCAGACGCGCCGAGAAGCAGCCAGACTTCTTCTTAAGAGAACTCCCGACTCTGAGGGCGAGCTGCGCTGGATTCAAGAACTGACGCTGGACAACAAGGATCCGAATGACTGCGCCTACCTTGACATCCACAAAGCCACCATCCTGGCGGCGGAGGGTGATCCGCAGGCAGCGCTCGCCGCTCTTGCCAATCCGCTTGCAAAGGAGGAGGTCTCCGATGCTCCAAAGAGCGCAGCTTTGGGACTCAAGGCAGAGATCCTCGAAACCCTAGGCGACGCTACGGCCCGGGCGGACGTTCTCGAGAAACGCGCAAATCTCTCGGGCACAACCGCCGATAAGGCCAGAGCATTCGTCGAGTCTGCAGAGGGTTGGCTCAGTGCGGACGACCCACAGCGGTGCCGTGCGGCGCTACGACTCGCTCTCCAGGTGCTCGATGAAAGCGGTCCACAGCCCGAACTCCGAGAGCGAGCACTGCTTTGCCTGGGAGACTGTGCGTGGCGCGCGCGAAACTGGGCGGAGGTGCATGAGGCCTACGAAGAACTCTATGGTCAAGGCGAGGATGCTCCCCATCTGCGATTGTTGCAGTGGGGAATCGCACTCGAGACACTGGGCCGGACGGAAGAGTCAGTCGCGGTTCTTGAGGGCGTTGCATTGCAAGAAGAGTGTCCCGCGCCAGTGGCAGCGCAGGCGTTTCGGCATCTCGCGACTTTGTATGAGCGACTTGGAGAGCTTTCCAAAGCTGGCGCGGCACAAGAGCGATATGCTGAGAGCGATGCCAATGAGCTTAGCTCGGCTGCACAAGCGGATGCTTGGTACCAAGCTGGAGCGATGTATCGACGCGAGGCCAATGCGGTGGATGAAGCCAAGCGCTGCCTCGACAATGCCCTGCGCATTGCCAATGATCACCTTCCCGCCCTCGATGCGCTTGAGCAAATTGCCCGCGACGAAGGAGCACACGAGCGTCTCGCGGTGATTCTCAGCCGCAAGATTGCTGTCATGGCGGCCCATCCCGCAAGACAGCGCGGTCTGCTCGTTCGTTTGGCCAAGCTCCAAGAACAACAACTGGGTCGAACCGATGTTGCCCGTGAAACCTACCGCCGCGTTCTCACGATCGCGCCGAGCTATCGCCCCGCGTTGCAATTTGCGGCCCGCGATGCGCAAGAGAGTGGCAATCACCCCTTTGCCAGCGAAGCGTTAGAATTTCTCGCAGGCCCTTTGGACCACGACGATGAACTCTCGCTAAACCCCGAGGAGATTCGGGCCCAACGCGAAGAAGCGCTCTTCGACTTGGCCGCACTCATCATCGAAAGTGCAGGACAAGTCGCGAGCAAATCGATTACTGCGCTCTTGTTACGGGAGGCGAAAGAGCGTGACGATTTTCGCTTGTGGACTGCCCTGGCAGCGGCCTATCGAAGGCAAGCAAACCTCGTCGCTCTCGCAGACACGCTGGGGAGACTCACGCACCACGCGGAACCAAAGCAAGCAATTGAACTCAGTCTTGAGCGGATCCAACTTCTGGTCAACGAGGTTGGCGACCACAGTGGGGCTCTCGTCGCCCTCCGCATCGCAGAGGAGCTCGATCCCGAGAACAAGGATTTGCAACGATGGCACAACGTCCTCTGTGGCACCGCTGTTGTAAGAGACGACGAAACCGCACACACCGCTGAACATTCGGACCTTGAGGATGTTGCCACCCGTGCCCAAGCTCTCATAGAAGAAGGCGAGTGGGTAGCTGCCCTCGCGCTGCTCGATCCCTATGATGGGCCAGCATGCGGCCAGGAAATCCTCTGGCTTCATGTCGAAGCAGCTCTTGGTGCTGGCAAGGCCCGAAGGGCGATCGTGCTATTGCCACGAATCGCTGAGCTCGCGAATCAGGAGCAGGACGTTGAGGGCGAGCACAGGGCAACGCGCAGACTCGCCGACTTGGTTCTTGAGACAGAGGGAGCAGAAGACGTGGCGTTGCGCTTGTATCAGCGTGCGCTGACGCTGGATCCGGGCGACCTCATCGCCGCCGAGCTCTGTGCGGAGCTGCAAGATGATGGGGCTGTCTCTGAAGATGCGGTGACAGAGCCCACAGAGCCGCAGAGCCCCAGCCCTGGCCCTACCAATGAAGCACTCAGCTTGCGTGCAAAGGCGCGACAAGCCTTGGGCGTAGGCAACCTCACCACAGCCATTGCGATGCTAGAAGAGGCGCTCTCCCTGGCTCCACACATTGCCAGCCTGCATCATGAATGTGCCGACATGGCGCTTGCCGCGAACGATCCGGCAAAGGCTGCACACTGGCTTGAGACACTGGCCGCTCAAATCGAGAGTGGCGAAGCAGGTCATTCACAATACGGTGAAACTCTCAGTGACTTGCATTTGCAAATTGCTGACCTCTACTACGACAAACTCGCGTCACCAAGCCAAGCACGTCACCACATGCGATGCGCAGCAAAGGCCTGTAGTTCCGAGCTCCGCCGCTCTGCGACGCTGCGGCAACTTGCATCTGAGACGGCGAGTTCCGGTTGTCTTGAGGAGGCAATCGAAGCGTATGAGGCGATTGGTCTCGAGCATCTTTCCAGCCACGAGCGACTCGTCGTAGCCAAGCTCTACCAGCAAGTCGCACGCGATCATGCCTCCATCGAGCTGCTTGAGTCTGCCCGACTTGCTGGCACGCTCACAAACGAGGGGCGCAGCCTACTTTTTGCCCTGCATCGAAATCGCGCCCGCAACCAAGAGCTCGCGGAGTCGCTGGAGCGAGGCGCCCGCAGCGCGCCAAATGCCATCGCAACCACTCGATTGAGAGAGGCTCTTCGCATCTACGAAAACATCTTAGCGGATGATGCCGGAGCCCTCCGCATGCGAGAGGCCCTCGACGCACTTGAGGCAGAGGGGCAGGACGAAGGCCCAAGGTTACTTCCAATCATCGACCTTGAGCAGGCCGCTGAAGACGCAGCTGCCAATGGCGATGGTGAAGTGGCGGCGAGTCTCTTGTGCCGAGCAATCCAGACCCACTGCCAGCGACTTGGCGCTTCCGCCACTCCTGTGGATGGAGCTACTCGGGGTCTCGTTCAAAAGCTCCGCGAGCATGTCTTTGGTGGCCATAGCGGGTCCCAGCTCGCACGGCTGGCACAACACCAAGGGCCTACTGCCCGCGAGGTGCATGCTCTGGTCCGAGCCCTCAGCTCGGTCGCAGCGATTGAAGAGAATCGTGACACCGCGGCGACCCTACTCCGCGAGATCGCGCTTCTTCGACGCAATGAGCTGCATGACATTCGCGGAGCCGCAGACGCCATGGCGCAAGCACTCTCGCTGCGCGCCGATGACTCGGACATTCTTTTCGAACTTGCGGACATGCTGTCAGAAGCTGGCGATCACACTCAACTTGCAAGCGCCTACGAACTTCACCTAAGTACGATTGAGGGACCACGGCGTGCTCATCCTCTGATCGAACTGGGAAAACTCTGCCATCACATTTTCAACGAGCATGAGCGTGCGCGACGCTGTTATGACGAGGCGTTCCAACTCGACAGTTCGGTGGCAGAGCAGGTCCGCGCCCTCCGGCGGACTCTCGACTCAACCACTGGACACGGTAACATTGCGAACCAAGAACTCTCGGCGGAGCTGGACCGAGCCCTTGCGATGGAATCACAAGGGCGCCTTCCAGAAGCGCTTGACATCTATGAGGCTGCAGCTGCGGCCGCTCCCCAGGATCCACGCCCGTTCATCGCGCTGCGGAGAATCTACGAAGATCGAGGAGAAACCGAGCGGCTCGCACGCGTCTTGGAACAGCTCACGACCCTGAGCAGCTCGCGTCAAGAACGCGCCGGACTGTTCTACGATCGAGCCATGCTGGCGCGTGACGAGTTCCACGATGACATGCTCGTCTACGAGTACCTCAAAGAGGCCGCAGCCAACGATCCTGAGGACCCGCGATTTTCACACGCCCTGCGCACCATCGCGATGGCTCGAGGCGAGTGGGCCCTTGCTGCCGAGCTCACCTACCGTGAAATCGCGGCTAGCAGCGACACAGAAGAACTCGGAGCGCTCTACCTAGAGCTCGCGCTAATTTTCGACGAGAAGCTCCTGGATGCACCACAAGCTCTTGCGAACTACGAGCAGGCCCTAACGCTAGATCCCACCATTCCCGCCGCTCCACGCCCGCTCGCCAGATTGTACGAACTGGCCGCTCGATATGAGGACGCGGCGGCGATGTACCAAAAAGCTGCCGAGCTAGCCCCCGACCCGACGGAGCGCGGACGACTCTACCGTCATGCCGCAATGAATGCAGAGCAAGCAAATCTTGGCGAGCTTGCTGGCAGGCTTTACGCCCAAGTTGCTGGTGAGGCCAATAGCATTGACCAGAAGGCCGCCAAAGAAGCTGCTGCCCGCATCCAGGCCGAGGACAAGCGTGCTCGTTCGGGGCTGCTCTCCGTGGATGAAATGCAAGCGCGCCTCGTTGCATCAGATGCCGAACCCACCGAGCGAGCGAAGCTGCTCTTTCAGCTCGGGCAGGCATACCAACATGAATTGCAGGACCCCAACGCGGCGCTTCGAGCCTACGAAGAATCCCTACGTCTGGATCCTGGCCTAATTGCTGCGACTGATGCCCTGGCGGACCTCTGCTACCAGCAGCGCGATTGGGCGAGAGCTCACCACTTTTACCAGAGCATTCAACCCGAACTCAGCGCCCTGCCACCTGCTCAAGTAGCCCTCCGTCAAGCCGAAATTGCCGAGGCACTGGGCAACGAGAGCGAGGCCTTCGAGGCCTTTCAGTGGGCCCTAGAATTTGCGCCGCACGATACGCAAGTTCTGGCAGGCCTCTGTCGGGCAGCAACTCGTGTTGGGGAGCACGCAGAAGCCCTGTTGGCGCAGCAAACGCTCGTGCGCCTCATCCCTGTTGAAGCAATCGATCAGCTCGAAGCGGCGCGCGTCTTTCTTGCTGATCTCTACCTGAGCTTGGGGGATGTTGACGGGGCCATTCGCAGCTACGAAGACTTGCTCGCTGACATTCCCGATAGCGTTGTCGCCAAGAAAGAGCTGCCCAGCCTCTATCAACGAGCACGGCAGCCCGAGCAAGCCATCGCAGCACTCAAGGCGCTAATTCAGATCACTCCTGGCTACAGCGAGCGAGCTCAGCTTCTCTTCGAACTCGGCGAAGCATTGGGAGAATCGGATGAAGATCCGGACCTGGCGGCGGAAGCCTATTTCCGGGCCATCGATCTCGCCCCCGATCACGTGCCAACGCTCCGACGTCTGCTCGCTTACTACAGCGATGAAGGGGATTTTCAGGCGACCGCTGAGATGGCTGCAGATCTACTGCGTCAGAATGCGCTGCTGGGCACACAAACCAGCATCGCGGTTCTCTACCGCGCAGGCTTGGCGGCCGCACTTTCTGGCGACCTACGGCTTGCTCGATCGATTGGTGTTTCTCTTGGAAGTGGTGCTCCTCAAGAAGTCGCTCAAGCCATTCGAAAAGTCTTTGAACTACCCAACTCCCCTCCCGTTCACGACTTGGCCGAAGCGGCTCGCACTCTTTGCGATGCAGCCAGCGAAGATTTGATAGCGGTTTCAGAGGCGCTAGCGACCCACGAATCGGCCAAGAATCTGCCTGAATTAATAAAGGCGCTGGGCCAACTCGCCGTTTGAACACATCTGAGCGCCCTCACTAGCTTGCGAGCAAGCGTGGTGTTTCGCGCCTTCGGCGCTGTGGTCTGGTGTTCCACACCAGAAATTAGCTAGTTCGCGTCCAACTGGGACGCGAACTA